>JBGUSK010000115.1:0-15700 GCA_045132495.1 Christensenellales bacterium
TCCGCCTTACTTCGTTTTTTATCTCTTCACTGTAGTGCTTCTGTCCTTTTTTCCCTGACATAATCTTACCCCCTGACGTAGTTCTATTATCCTACATCAGGGGGCTTTTTGTCTATTGTCCGTTTTTACTGGTTCGGTTCAGCTACGGGGTTTTCTTGTGGTACGCCCGACTGGATTCGAACCAGCGACCTTCAGAGTCGGAGTTCATAATGAAAATGAATGTTTCCGTACGCACTACCGCGCCAAGAGAGATACCCCTGCTGCTTAATGCCTATGCTGTCTCCGCCATTGTGTCGGGGACATACCGAAGGTACGCAGGAAGTGCCGGTTGAAAGAGGAGAGCGTGTTATATCCCACGTCAAAGGCTACGTCCGCTACGGGAATATCTTCGGTCAGCAGCAGCGTGGCACGCTTCATGCGCAGATGGTGGATGTACTGCATGGGCGCCAGGCCGGTGAAGTCGATCATGTCTCGCTGAAGGGTGGATTTGCTGGCGCCGCTGGCATCGATCAGGTGGTCGATGGTCAGATCCTCGGTGTAGTGCTGGTTGATGTAGAGCAGCACATCCCCCAGGCGGGAGAGCAGTTGCTCCCGGCTGTCCCGCTTTGATCCGGCAGGGTTCTTCGTGGGGGTCATCCGGCGGCTGTGGCGGGCCAAAAGCGCGGTAATCAGCCCGCGCATGGCTGTCAGATAATCTCCCTGAAGGCAGGCAGTCTCGTCCAGGATAGCGACCACCAGCTGATGCAGGATAGGGTCCTCCGCCTGCGAGATAACAGAAGGAAAGTCGTACAGATGGGGAGACATCGCCTTAAGGGGGCTGACCTGCATCAGGTCTGCGTCGGTAAAGAGCTTTTTGAGGTTGATGTAACTGAAATGCCACAGACTGCGCTGGGGGCCGACGTTCTGGGCGATGTGTACCTGTCCGCCGTAGATGATGGAGCAGCAGGGCGCACAGAAAGGAATGACCTTGCCATCCACATAGAAAAGCCCGCTGCCGCTGATGCAGTAGCCAATCTCCATGAAGTCATGATAATGGAGCGCTTCGGGCTCGTTGAACAGGTAATAGTCATCCAAATAGCCTTCGGGCATGAAGGGATGTTCTTTTGTGAGCTTTCTCGGGTCAAAATCGACAAACAATGACTCAAATTGCACAGGATCACCTCGATTTTGCGTGGAAATTGATACACTAATTATATATCATATTCGTAGAAGATGTCAACGCAACAACACAAGCACATTCATGCTTTCTGATGGATTAGGAGGAATGAAGATGAAGCTGATGCAGACCCGACGCGATTTTCTGAAAATGGCCGGTAAAGTGGCTCTCGGCGGTGCAGCCGTTGCGGCAGCACCTGCTTTTGTCACAACTGCGGAAGCTGCCGGCAACAGCAAGATGGCTACCGCCGGCATCATCCGCGGCAAGGTGACCGACACCAACAGCTGCATGATGCCTGCCGTGATCCTGGTGGAAGCGGCAGACGGCACCGCCTACCGCGCCTTCACCAACGCCATGGGCGGCTACGCCATCAGCCTGGAGCCCGGTGAGTACAAATTGACCTTCTCCAAGGGTCATGAATACAACACCGTCACCCGCACGGTGGAGGTGGAGAGCCTCAAGACCTACTACCAGCAGGACGTTCGCCTGCAGCCCCTGTACGATTCCTACGCCAAGGGCTGGATTGCCGGTGACTGCCACCAGCACACCTTCTATTCCGACGGTGTGGATCCGGTGGAGGACGTCATGATCGGCAACGCCGCCAACGGCGTGTACTTCGGCTTCCTGACCGATCACAATACTTCCCGCGGCGTGCCGGAGTACAACGGCGCGTGCATGTTCCCCGTTCGCACGGAGAACGGCCAGGTGCGCTACTTCAAGGGCATGGACGGCGTGGAGGTCACCTCCGAGTTTGGCCACTACAACGCCCTGGGTTCTGGCCTGACCCTGGAAACCTACGACCTCAAGTTCACCGAGGCGGAGCGCAATTCTGCCGAGAAGATGCAGATCGTCCGCGAGAAGATCAAGTATATCGCCGACTGCATCGCCCGCGTGGGCGGTGTCGCCCAGATGAACCATCCTTACTCCACCACCACCATGGGCATGGCCAATTGGATCGATGCCAATGATTACGAAGTCTTTGACATGTATGATACCATGGAGCTCTGGAACGGCTACTTCTGCCCGCCCGACGGTGCGCTTTTCACCACTCAGAACTCCATGAACCAGAACTACTCCTCCAAGCTACTCTGGTACGGTCTGCTCAATGCGATGAAAGAAGGCCATCCCTTCCATGCCATCACCGGCGGCACCGACAACCACGACGTCTCCGGCGCTGCGTCCGCCAAGGCCCGCGCCAAGATCGCTGAGAATCCTGCCGACCTGCAGTCCTACTACGACACCTGGGTCGCCTCCGCCAAGTACAACGGCATGCCCGCCACCTACACCTACTTCGGTAAGAAGGAACTGACCATGGAGAATGCTATGGCGGCCGTCAAGGCTGGCCACAGCTTCGTGACCAGCGGCCCCATGGTCCTGGCAGACGTGAAGGGCAAGATCTACGGCGAAAAGGTCGAGGCTGCCGCAGGCGAGGAACTCTCCCTCAACTGCGACATCTGGAATCGCGACGGACTGAAGGAAATTCGCGTGGTCGTCAATGGCGAGATCGTCAAGCAGATTCCCGTCACCGGCGAAGCCTTCAAGGAAGCCGTTACCCTGACGCGCGACTGGGCAAGCAACGACTGGATCCTCCTGGAGGTCCTGGGTGAAGACTGCTGCCAGTATGCTATTACCAACCCCATCATCATCGCATAACCCTATGCATCCAGCCGGATATCCGGCTTTGCAATAACGACCAATACAAGAAAGGAAGCAACACCATGAAGAAGTTCTTTGCTCTGTTCCTCTCTCTGATGATGCTCTTTGCCTGTACCGCTTTTGCGGAGACCGCGGTTGACATGTCCGCCCCCACCTTTGAGGTTGGCGAGGACGAGGCCGAGTATGTCGTGGACGGTGCCTCCGGTTGGAACGTCGTGACCGCCTACGTCAAGATCACCGCCGGTGAGGACGTGCTGTTCAACGGCCCCGTCACCGTGACCTCTGATAACCTGACTGTTACTGAGTTCACCCTGGGCGCCATCTACGAGATCGGCTGCGGCCAGGAGGGTCTGGAGGCCGGCTTCGTCACCTCCATCGGCGATTACGTTGCCGGTACCGACGCTGACGGCAACTACGTCTACTGGGCCAACACCGTCAACGGCAAGTATGTCCCCCACATCTGCAGCGAGATGAAGATCCTGCAGGGTGACTATATCAACTGGGATTTCATCACCTATAACGAGGATGCCGGCTTTGATACCACCGCCGTGCTGCCCTGCGGCTTCGCTGCTCCCTTCGAGGTTGGCGAGGATGAAACCGAATACACCGTGGACGGTGCTTCCGGCTGGAACGTTGCCCACATCAACATGAAGATCACCGCTGGTGAAGATGTGCTGTTCAACGGCGTCGTCACCCTGACCTCCGACAATCTGACTGTTGCTGAAGCCACCATGGCTGCCATCTACGAGGTGGGCTGCGGCCAGGAGGGCCTGGAGGCTGGCTTCGTTACCTCCATGGGCGAGTATGTTGCCGGTCCCGATGCCGATGGCAACTACGTATACTGGGCCAACACCATCAACGGCAAGTACGTGCCCTTCGCCTGCAATGAGTTCCGTCTGCTGGACGGCGACTATGTGCAGTGGGATTTCGTTTCCTACGCTGCCGAGTAATAACTGAACCACAAAGGCGCAGGCCGGCATAATGCTTGTCTGCGCCTTTTGACTACGATGCTAAAGGAGTGCCACCATGAAGAATTTCCTGCGTCTCATCGCTCTTATGCTGTGCGTCACCCTGCTGCCCCTGACCGCCATGGCCAAGGAGGAAAACCTGGATGACGGCGTGACCAAGATTGCCCTGCTGATCTCCGGTGATCTGGGCGATATGTCCTTCTGGGACAGCGCCAACGCCGGCCTGACCAAGTTCGCTGCCGATCACCCCGAGGTGGTCGTGGACATCATCGAGATGGGTTCCTCTGATACCTCCAAGTATGAGTCTACCCTCACCAAGACCTGCAACGGCGCCTACGACCTGATCATCGTCGGCTCCACCGATATGCGCGAGCCTCTGCAGCGCGCCGCGAAGAAGAAGAAGTACGCTGACCGCCGCTTCATCATCTTCGATACCGAGATCAAGGACGGCAAGGCTGCCGATTACCCCACTGTGCACTCTATCATGTTCTCCCAGAACGAGGGCGGCTACCTGGCCGGCACTGTGGCTGCACTGACCTCTCTGGAGAAGGGCGCTGCGAACACTGCCTTCGTGGGCGGCACCAAGAACGACATCATCAACGACTTCGGCTTCGGCTTCATGCAGGGCGTGCGTGACGTGAATGCTGCCAAGGCTGCGAATGTCGGCGCTTACAATGCCTACATCGGCGACTTTGTCAACAGCCCCAAGGGTTCTTCCCTGGCGACTTCCTTCTATGAGTCCGGCGTGGAGGTGCTGTTTGCGGCTGCTTCCCAGGCCGGCCTGGGCTGCATCGACTCCGCCAAGAACAACGACAAGCTGATCATCGGCGTTGACTCCGACCAGTATGCTTACTACGCCGAGACCGACCCCGAGAAGGCCTCCCACATCGTCACCTCCGTGCTCAAGCGCGTTGACCTGGCCCTGTACGATTGCTGCGAAGCTTTCCTCAACGGCACGCTGACTTACGGCGACCTGGATGTCCTGGGCGTCAAGGACGGCATGATCGGCCTGGTGGAGAACGACAACTACAATGCCCTGGTTTCCGAGGAGACCCGCGCCTATGTGGCTGACGTAGCCCAGAAGATCGCCGATGGCACCCTGACCGTCCAGTCTGGCCTGAAGCGCTACACCAAGCAGGATGTGCTCAATGAGCTGTTCGACTCCCTCGACCCCACCAAGTAAGAAAACCCAAGGAGCGCAAACATGAGTGAACTCCTTTCGATGAAAAACATCACCAAGCGCTACGGGAAAGGCGTCCTTGCCAACGAGGACGCTTCCTTCTCCCTGCGCGAGGGTGAAATCCACGCCATCGCCG
Source organism: Christensenellales bacterium (assembly GCA_045132495.1). Classification (GTDB taxonomy): domain Bacteria; phylum Bacillota; class Clostridia; order Christensenellales; family Aristaeellaceae; genus UBA11524. Next base: position 5,097 of record JBGUSK010000115.1, read on the forward strand.
GTGAAAACGGCGCGGGCAAATCCACGCTGATGAAGATCCTCTTCGGCGCGGAGCAGCCTACCTCAGGCGTGATCGAGCTGCGCGGCAAACCCGTGAAGCTCTCTTCCCCCAAGGTTGCCACCAGCCTTGGCATCGGCATGGTCTACCAGCACTTCATGCTGGTGGACGAGCTGCCAGTGTACCTTAACGTCTTCCTGGGCGTGGAGAAGCGCAAAGGCCTGCTGCTGGACAAGCAGGCTATGATCAAGGAGACCCGTGCCCTGTGCGAAAAGTACGACATGCCTGTGGATCCCCTGGCTCTGTGCGGCGAGCTGCCTGTGGGCCTACGCCAGAAGGTGGAGATCCTCAAGGTGCTGGCTCGCGGCGCAAAGATCATCATCCTGGACGAGCCCACCGCTGTCCTCACTCCTCAGGAGACCGAACAGCTCTTCAAGCAGCTGCGGATCTTGCGCGATGCGAACCACACCATTGTCATCATCACCCACAAGCTCAAGGAAATGAAGGAGCTGTGCGACCGCATCACCATCATGCGCCAGGGCAAGACCATGGGTGTGGTGAATGTGTGCGATGTGACCGAGCAGCAGATCTCCGAACTGATGGTGGGCGGTACCGTGCGCCTGAAGGTGGACAAGGCCGACGTTCAGCCCGGCGAAATCGTGGCAGAAATGAAGGCCGTAACTGTCCCCGGAGCGGGCAAACCAAAACTGGACAGCGTGAGCCTCACGGCACGGGCAGGGGAGATCCTCTGTCTGGCTGGCGTGGAAGGCAACGGTCAGCAGCAGGCCATCGAGTGCCTGACGGGCCAGATCGCTTATCAAGGCAGCGTGACCGTCCTGGGCACGGAAGTGCGGGGCAAGTCGATCCGCAAGATCCGCGACCTGGGCATGGCCCACATCCCCGAGGACCGCATGACCATGGGCACTGACCAGAAGGCTTCCCTGCACGAGAATCTGATTTCTGTGGACTTTGACCGCAACACGAAGCTTGGCTTCCTCAAGGACAAGGCTCTCAAGGTCCGTTCCGAGCAGCAACTGGTGGATTTCCTGGTCAAGGGTGAGCGGCAGACTCCCATTTCGATGCTCTCCGGCGGCAACATGCAGAAGGTTGTCGTCGCCCGCGAACTGACCAAGGGCGCCAAGCTCATCATTGCCAATCAGCCCACCCGCGGCGTGGACGTGGGCGCCATCGCCTTCATCCATGAGAAGCTGGTTGAACTGCGCGACCAGGGCTGTGGCATTGTGCTGGTGTCGGCGGACATGAGCGAGGTCTTCTCCCTGGCGGACCGCATCATCGTGTTCCACGAGGGGCACATCGCCGCGGAGATCACCGACGTAGCGAATTGCTCTGAACAGCAGCTGGGCCGCTACATGCTCGGCATTGACAGAATGGAGGCCAAGCAATGAATATGAAGTTTGTGAAGCCTCTGCTGACCCTGCTTCTGCGCCTTGCGCTGGCTGTGGCCGTGGCGGCAATCGTGCTGGCAGGCGCGTGCATCCTGATGGAAGGCGACATGGAAGAAGTCATGACGGCTTTCTTCCTGGGCCCGATTGAGGATGAGTACGCCATCGCGGAAATCCTTCGCGAGATGGTGCCCCTGATCTTCACCGGCGTGGCTGTCTCCCTGATGGTGCGCTGCGGTCAGTTCAACATGTTCGTGGAGGGCGCGTTCTTTGGCGGCGCGTTCCTGGCAGGCGTGCTGGCCCCCATGCTGGGCGAGAACTTCATCATCACCCCCGTGATCGCCATCCTGGCGGCGGCGGTGGCCATGGGCTTGATCGGCTATGTGCCGGCGAAGATGAAGTCCTCCCTGGGTGTGAATGAGTTCGTTTCCTCCCTGATGCTCAACTACATCGTCTACTGGGTGGTCATGTATCTGATCCACGGTGTGGCTGCGGACCCGGACTATCCCAACGCTACCCTTTACCTGGAGGACGCGATGCGTCTGCCCTTCCTCAACGAGGATATCGAGCTGTCCTCCAACCTGATCATTGCCCTGGTTGTGGCGCTGCTCAGCGGCCTGTTCCTGTTCAAGACCAAGTGGGGCTATGCCCTGCGCATGACCGGTGACAATCCGAACTTTGCGGTGTACTCCGGCATCAAGGCACAGTCCTACGTCACCTCCTCCCAGGTGATCGGCTCTGCGCTGGCTGGCATGGGCGGCGCGTCCTTCCTGCTGGGCAATTACTACCGCTTCCAGTGGGCGAGCCTGCCCAATTACGGCTTTGACGGCTTCGTTATTGCCTCCATCGCGGGCAACAATCCCTACGCGGTGCCACTGGCGGCGCTGTTCCTGGGTTATCTGCGCGTGGGCGCGCTGCAGGTCAGCCGCCTGGGCGATATCCCCAACGAGGTCATCTACGTCATTCAGGCGATCATCATCATCCTCTTCGGCGCGCAGTTCGTGCTGGGCAAGATGAAGAAGGGAGGCAAGAAGCATGCTTGATTGGATCTTCTCTGAAAGCTTCCTTGTTAACGTGATTGCTTATGCCATTCCTATCATCTTCGCTTCCTACGCGTCGCTGATCTCCAACAAGGCTGGCATCTCCGCCATCAATATCGAGGGCGCGATGAGCGTCGCCGCCGTCACCGGTGCGCTGGTAAGCCACTTCGCGAATTCCTGGGTGATTGGCCTCATCTGCGCGATGTCCGCCGGTATCCTCATGATGATGCTCCTGGCGCTGTCCGCGCTCAAGCTTAAAGCGGATTCCTTCCTGAGCGGCATTGCGCTCAACACCTTCGCCACCGGCGCGTGTCTGCTGATCGTCAAGGGTGTGCTGGACGGCCGTACGGACTCCTCCACTGCCCCGAGCGTGCTGGTGCCCAATGTGAACATCCCCTTCCTGAGCGACATCCCCGTCATCGGCAAGGCCGTCTTCAGTCAGAACCTGTTGTTCTTCATCATGCTGGCAGTGTTGTTCCTCCTGATCGTTCTGCTGAACTGTACCCGTCTGGGCGTGCAGATCAAGACGGCGGGCTACCACCCCGAAGCGGGAGAATCCGTGGGCGTGAGCGTCAAGCGCACCCGCGTGATCGCACTGATCATCTGCGGCGCGATGGCGGGCCTGGGCGGCGCGTACCTGTCCATGGCGAACCTGGGCTACTTCTCCGCCGGCATGGTGTCCGGCCGCGGCTTCATCGGCATTGCGGCAGAAGCCATGGGCGCGGGTATGCCCGTGAAGACCACGCTGTTTGCGCTGCTCTTTGGCGCGGTGGATTACTTTGCCGTGGGCGGCCAGACGGTGCTTTCCTTCCCCTATGAGCTGCTGAACACCCTGCCTTACCTGATGACCCTACTGGCGCTGACCATCTACGCGGCGGCACACAACAAAAAGAAGAACTGAGTTTAAGAAAGAGGCTGAACGACCATGAGCAAGAAAGCCTGGCAGATCGAACTGGAAACCATGCAGAATTCCATCCCTGTGGCTCTTGAACTGGCGGAGCAGGGCTGGAATTACGCTGAGACCCTGGAAATGGTGGAGGACGCCGCTGTCGCTATGAAGTGGCACAGCAACGTTCCTGGCTCCCACGCGGAGGAGCATGTCATCATCGGCGCGATGCAGGATATGGAGAACATGGGATATGATGTCTCCGCTGCGGAAGCGATGATCGAGACCGGTCGCAAGTACCTCCAGGAGGGCAACAAGTCCGCCCTGGCCGGTCACACCGCCCGTGTCTGGAACGTGATGATGAACTCCCCCAAGATTTCCGATCACCCCTACTGGAAGAACACCATCTACGAGAGCTTCGAGCAGTACGCGCAGAAGGTCACCTTCCCCACCTATGAGTACGACATGGAGAGCGAGGACTTCCTGCGCCGCACCCACCTGGGCTGGCAGGGGCAGATCGTCGCCGGTGCCATCGGTACTGCGGTGGAGGGTTATGTGACGGAAAACATCCGTAAGGTTTTTGGCGAGATCTACGATTATCCCCGCACCCCCAACACCTTCAACGACGATATCACCTACGAGCTGGCGTTGATCAAGGCGGTCGAAAAGGCTGGCAAGAACATCACCTCTGCCGACATTGCCGAGCAGTGGGTGGCGCTGGTTCCCATGGGCTGGTCTGCGGAGGAAATCGCCCTGGCGAACCTGAAACTGGGCATCTTCCCGCCCATGAGCGGCTATCTGAACAACCCCTACCGCGAGTGGATCGGCGCTCAGATGCGCGGTGTGATCTGCGGCCAGCTCTTCCCCGGCAAGCCTCGCGAGGCGGCCCGTCTGGCCTGGATGGACGGCCAGGTGTCCCACCATAACAACGGTATCCTGGGCGAGGTGTTCAACGCGGTGATGGCCTCCCTGTCCTATGTGGAGACGGACATCCGCAAGATCGTGAAGATGGCCATTGACATGATCCCCACCGACAGCGAATACTACACCGTGGTCAAGTTTGCCTGGGACGAGTGCCAGAATCATGAGGACTGGGAATCCGCCTGGAAGGTCTGTGAGAAGAAGTACGAGCGCTACAACTGGATCCACGCCTACCCCAACGCGGCAGCGGAAGTCGTGGCGATGTACTTCGGCAACGGCGACTTCGACGAGACGATGCATATCATTGCCATGTGCGGTTGGGATGTGGACTGCAACGCCGCCCAGATCGCGACTGTCATTGCTGCCGCCAACAAGGTTGACCTGAACGAAAAGTGGACTGCTCCCATCGGCGACAAGCTGGACACCTACATGCGCGATATCAAGAAATTGAGCATCTACGAGCTGAGCAAGCATACCTGCGAACTGGCCCGGATGCTGAATAGCTGAGGAGAATCATCATGAAAATGGTTGTTTTCGGCTCCCTGAACATTGACAAGACCTACTCCCTGGAGGACTTCGTCCGCCCAGGCCAGACCATCTCCGCAAGCAAGATGGAGCAGTTCTGCGGCGGCAAGGGCTTCAATCAGGCCATCGCCTTGCGCCGCGCGGGCAACGAGGTGTACTTTGCCGGCGCTGTGGGCCAGGACGGCGGCATGCTGCTGGAGAACCTTGACCGCAATGGCATCAACCGTGATCACGTCAAGGTGATCGACGGCGCTACCGGCCATGCTATCATCCAGCTGGACAAGAAGGGCGGCAACTGCATCATCATCCTGGCGGGCGCTAACGGTGAGATCACTGAAAGTGACGTGGAATCTACCCTGGAGAGCTTCGGCGAGGGGGATCTGATCGTGCTGCAGAATGAAATCTCCTGCGTGTCGTACATTCTGCGCCGTGCGCGCGAAAAGGGGATGATCGTGGCCTTCAACCCCTCTCCCTACGATGCGAAGATCGCCGACTGCGACCTTTCCTGCGTGGACTACCTCCTTGTCAACGAGGTGGAGGGTGCGGGTATGTCAGGTTGCAGCGATCCTGACAGCATTCTGGACAATTTGCACGAGCGATATCCTGCGCTGAATATTGTTCTGACCCTGGGTGGCGATGGCTCCGTGTATCAGAATTGCAACGGTCAGCGCTTCAACTGCGGCGTACATAAGGTGCAGGCAGTGGATACCACAGCTGCAGGCGATACCTTCACCGGCTTTTTCCTTTCCGAAATCCTGCGCCACGGTGATGCAACCCAGGCGCTACGCACTGCGTCTGTTGCGGCGGGCATCGCGGTTTCTCGCAAAGGTGCAGAGCCTTCCATTCCTATGATGGAGACAGTTATCGCGGAAATGAACCGCACAAAATGACAGAGAAAAACTGGAAAACCACAAAAAACGCATCGGATTATCAGTAAATCCGGTGCGTTTTTTTGTCATGCTGAGTTAGAACAATAATACTGTTGGGTTGTCAAACGAAATGAGTGGATGGTACGCGAGTCCGATACAGTAGTTGCCTACGTCCTTTATAGTTGGGGCGGTGCAGCATCAACATTGCGATACGCTCAGAAAAACAGGAAACAAATCATCGGTTTCAAGAGGCTGGTGGACACATGATGTACTCGTTGCAAGCAGTGCCTTTGTGGCCACAAAGGCGTTTTGCTTGCTGGGGAGCACCCCAGACCCGTTTTTGCATGATGGTATCATGCAGCATTTGCTCGTTCATGTTTGAAAACGACGAGCAAGCCAGCCGCACACTTTTGTGTGCGATCAAGGGGATTGGGCTGCTGCCCAACAAGCAGAATTGTGGATTTGGCTATCCACATGCATTGCTTGCCACGACGGTTAGCCCCCATTCGTGAGGAGGTATATCCAACATTTTCGGATAAACCTATTCTCAGATTGTTTCGTCATCTTCATCATCTGCTTCGTCAAAGTCCAAGTCTTCCGTTCCATTGTCATTGTACAGCCTTCGCATTGACAGTCGGTACTTGCACCGGCGGTTATAGAACATCAACATCGCTTCGGCATATCCCAATGACCTGGCCGACGCTCTCTTGCAGTCCTTGTCAGCTGCTTCACAGAAACTTGCCCCAATCGCTCCTTGAACTTCCAACAGACATTGGTTAACTAAAAAGCAAAACAAGTCCTCACCGATTATCTCATGTGGTAGTTGGCATGAGCTCTCGGTGGGGACTTTACATGTTCACTTTAAGTATTGTTGACATTTAGTTTCTCCTTGAACTTGCGAATCATTTCCAGTTGCTCAGGAGTCGGTTCAGGTGAAGTCGATTCTTGTTGAATGTATTCTTTACTCCAGACGGTGAGTGTATCACGAAGGCATTCAGTAACATGCACATCTCGTTCGGTGATGTCATCCAAGCCCCATTCGTGAATTGCTGAAGATGCAAGTACGTGTGTCATCGCAATCTTCGATTCCGCATAATATTTCTTCTTTTTTCCAAAGTAACCATTGCCGGCAACAATGTTCAGCCGCTTCTCGAATGGTGTCTTGTTGCCGATATGCTCGATCTTTTCCTTGATCATATCGTCACTCATATCTACGAAATAGCTGCTTTGCCATCGTTGGGGGAAGATATGCTCTATCTCCCAAACAACAGGGAGTAACCCTTGTTGCTCCTTGTCTTGATATGCGAGCACCTTTAGCATCATTCGAACTGCATTGCGATTAGGAATCTTGATTGCCATTGGCAGCAACGAGTCATTCATGTCCTTAAACTTGAACTCTGGCAGGGTTGCGTTGGCTATTGAGACGTTCAATTTGAGGATGTCTGCTTTGACAGTATTGATCGTGGGTGATAGCAGATAGCGAGTCAGCAATTCTGCAATCAGTTTATGCAGGAATCGGAGGAAGAATGTTTCAAATTGATCGTCATTTCGGTGCTTCAGATAATAGATAACCACAGGGTATTTCCAATACTCATTCGGATACGAAGTCAAAATGTCTAATGCGCGCAGGATGTCGAGATTGTTACCCCATACTTCATCAGCGATCACTTCGCGCTTGTTGATGACAATCCAGAGGTTAAGGATCACTTTGAGATTATCAATCAAGTCATCTGACAGCAATCGACTCTTGTCGTCCAGATAGTATTTTCGAATACCCGGTGTTGTTGAGTTGCTGTCACCGTTGAGCGCGCGGAGATAGAACATATAGTAATAGAACAGCTGCTGAATGCTTTCGCCAGCATATGTAGCCATCTCATCAAGATCCTTCCACATCTCAATGAATGTACTTTTTTTGCTATCCGGCTTTTTACTATATATCTGCGCTTTGAATATATCTGCATCAGACAACGGCATACCACGGTCATTCAAAGTCGAGAAGATTGTTAGGGCTGTATCTTGAGTATCTGCAGTAATCGGCATGAGAATCGCCTGGTTTAACAGCGCGTAGATGAAATCGTAAATCATCAAGGGACTGTTGTTGGCTGCATCATCGATCAATTCACTAAAACGGCGATAGTTCCGTGAGTAATTATCAATAGCGTCTTTTTCAACGACACCTGTCCGTAACAGATTGCGAAGAAGTTCATTCCCCGTGTTACTCACAACTCTGGAGCATCACCGCCAATCGATGGAATCAGTTTTTCCGTAAGCATTTTAGCACCGGAAGGCATGCATTGCAAAATGTTTTTGCAATGTTTTTCTGAAAAAACTGTTGACAAATCGGGCAAAACAGGCGTATTTTATACACATAAACCACATACGCAATGCAGTGATTGAGACATGCGCGCTTTCACAGCGTCCCCAGAGAAATGCCGGTTGGTGCGAGGCATGACGAGCATGAAAGGTCAGCGTATCCCTCATGAGCAGTCCGCCGAAGCCTGCCCGGGTCCGGGAGGCGGTAGGTCAGACCGTCGTCTCCACGTTACAGGAGAGCACATTCACCGCTTGCGGTCGATGTGACAGAGAGGCTGCACCGGGTGCAGCAATGAGAGTGGTATCGCGGGAATTACAGCCCGTCTCTTGCAGATCTGTTTTCAGATCGGTGAGGGACGGGTTTTTATATACATACGCTTTCCCCGACGGATGCGACCGCGGCGCATATGCCAGAGAAGCGCGAGAAGACACAAAGCAGAAAGGATGTTTTGCAAATGAATGGGATCACCATCATGCTCATCGCTCTTGTTGTGTTGGGAGCGGGTTATCTTCTCTACGGCCGTTGGCTGGCCAAAACCTGGGGCGTAGACCCCGAGGCCAAGACTCCTGCCTATGAAATGGAGGACGGCGTGGATTATACCCCCACCACGCCCGGCGTGGTCTTCGGCCACCAGTTTGCCTCCATCGCCGGTGCCGGCCCCATCAACGGCCCCATTCAGGCCGCTGTCTTCGGCTGGGTGCCCGTGCTGCTGTGGGTGCTGGTCGGCGGCTTGTTCTTCGGCGCTGTGCAGGACTTTGTGTCCATGTTCGCCTCCGTCCGCAACAAAGGCCGTACCATCGGCTATATCATTGAGCTGTACATCGGCAAGATCGGCAAGAAGCTCTTCACCCTGTTCACCTGGCTGTTCTCCATCCTGGTAGTTGCCGCCTTTGCGGACGTGGTCGCCAACACCTTCAACGGCTTTGCCGCTACGCCCGATGTTTCCCTGGCCAACGGCCAGGTAGCGACCACCTCCATGCTGTTCATCCTTGCAGCTGTTACGCTGGGCTTCGTGCTGAAGATGTGCCGCTTCAAGCCGCTGGTGAATACCGCCGTTGCGGTGGGTCTGCTGGTGCTGTGCATCGTGCTTGGCATGGCGCTGCCCATGTATGTGCCCACCGGAACCTGGCATCTGCTGGTGTTTGTCTACATCGCCATCGCCTCCATCGTGCCCGTATGGGCGCTGCTGCAGCCCCGCGACTACCTGAACAGCTACCTGCTGGTGGCGATGATCGCTGCAGCGGTGGTGGGTGTGTTCGTTGCCAATCCCCAGATGAACCTGAACGCCTTCAACGGCTTTACCGTCAACGGTCAGCACATGTTCCCCATCCTCTTTGTGACCATCGCCTGCGGCGCTGTGTCCGGCTTCCATTCGTTGGTGTCCTCCGGCACCGCCTCCAAGCAGGTGCAGAACGAGAAGCACATGCTGCCCATCTCCTTTGGCGCCATGCTGATGGAAAGCCTGCTGGCCGTGATCGCGCTGATCGCCGTGGGCGCAGTGTCCAGCGGTGCACAGGTGGCCTCCGGCACCCCCGCCGTGGTGTTTGCCTCCGCCATCTCCGGCTTCCTTAGCAAGATCGGCATCCCGCAGAATGTGGCCTTTACGCTGATCAACCTGGCTGTTTCCGCCTTTGCCCTGACCTCCCTGGACTCCGTGGCCCGCGTCGGCCGTCTGGCCTTCCAGGAGTTTTTCCTGGATTCCACCGACACCGAGGGAAACATGAGCCCCGTCAAGAAATTCCTCACCAACAAGTACACCGCCACCGTCGCTACCCTGGTGATGGCGTACGCCCTGGCCAAGGCCGGTTATGCCAACATCTGGCCCCTGTTCGGCTCTGCCAACCAGCTGCTCAGCGCGCTGGCGCTCATCGCCTGCGCCGTGTTCCTCAAGCGGACCAACCGCAAGGGCTGGATGCTGTGGGCGCCCATGGGCATCATGCTGGCAGTGACCCTGACCGCCCTGTCCATGACCATCGTGGGCAAGTTCGGCGGTATCTTCGCCGGCACTACCGCCAACCTGGGCGGCGATTTGCTGCAGGGCAGCTTTGCCGTAGCGCTGTTCGTGCTGGGCGTGCTGGTTGCCGTGCAGGGCGTGAAGAAGCTCTTTGGCAAGGAAGATGCCAAGGAGGCTGTGCAGGGTTAACCTGCCCGGTTTCAGCTGCGGCTAAACCAAAGGCCATCGGGGAGAAAAGCTGCGGCTTCCTTCCTGATGGCCTTTTCGCGATCATACCATTTTATTTGCGTCTCATTTTCCAAAGAAAAATCCGAACCCGCTTCCAACTGGAATCAGGTTCGGATTTCTCCTGTGAAGTGGAACGTGCCGGAGAAGACGTTCGGCTTGATCTCCGTTCATACGAGAGGCAGGGAGTTGATCTGATTCCCACTGTCCATATGGGGCCAGTTGTCACTTATCTGGAACAACAGGGCATTCGCACAGAAATCGGTCAGTACAACGAGGAAATCAAGCAGTTCAACCGTGTGCTGCAATCGTTGAAGTCACGGCTGGCATCGCTGAAAAAGTGGCTGGCAGAAGCTCCAGTGGGGCATCCCACAAAGTAGTAATATGCAAGGCCAACTAATGCGCCGCCTGCGGTAAAAAGAACTGGCTTCAGCCATTTTTTAATTTTTTCTTTCATCTCACATTCCTCC
>JBGUSK010000116.1:0-17461 GCA_045132495.1 Christensenellales bacterium
ACAGACAGGCCAGCGCTCCGTCCATGAGCATAAGCAGCGCCGTTTGCAGCTTTCGGCGCGTATCCTTCTTCGGTTCAGACATATGCAGCAACCTTTCAAGGAGATTCAAAGTGATTCAATGTATTGTATCATATTTCAGTCGAGGTTGCAACGTTCATGCGCTCGGAAGGGAGAATTTCTGCATTTTCCCATGTTGCTGATGACAAATCAAGCGGAATATGATATACTGCTTCGGTATTAGGTTCTGAAAGGAGCTATTCATCATGGACGCTATTCAGGCTGCGCTGCTTGGCCTCCTGCAGGGACTTGGCGAGTTCCTGCCCATTTCTTCCTCCGGTCATCTGCTGCTGGGCCGCATGATCCTCGACCTGACAATCGACGAATCACCTGCTTACAAGATGCTGGATATCCTTTTGCATGTCGGCACTTTGATCCCGGTGATCATCGTGTTCTGGAAGGACTGGTGGGCCATTTTGAGGAACCCCTTCAAGTCCAAAACACTGCTGCTTCTCTTTATCGCCTCCATGCCCACACTGGTGGTGAAGGTTGTCTTTGATGATTTTATTGATGGCTGCGACACGGGCTGGTTCCTGGGCGTCAGCTTCCTGATGACGGCTGTGTTCCTGCTGGCAGCTGAATACGTCAGCGGCAAAAAGGCCCACAAGACCGATAAACCTGGCTTCCTGCATGCCATCATGATGGGCTGTATGCAGGGCATTGCGTTGCTTCCTGGCGTGAGCCGCAGCGGTTCCACACTTGCAGGCGGCTTGCTGTCCGGCCTGGATCGAAAGAGCGCGGCAAAGTTTTCCTTTATGATGAGCGCCCCTGCCATTGCTGGCGCGCTGCTGTTGGAAGGCAAGGACGCCATCGAAAATGGGTGGATCAAGGATCTTGCCGTTGGTCCGACCATTGTTGGCGTAATCGTCTCTGCCGTAGTGGGATATCTCGCCATCCGCTTCATGCTCAAGCTCGTGACCAAGGTCAGCCTGAACTGGTTCGCTCTGTATGTGGCGATCCTGGGTGTGCTGTTCCTCGCGCTGCAGCTCTTTGGCTTCCCCGGTGTAACTCCCTTCGCTCCGCCCGCAGAGAGCGCCGCCGTCCTTGTTGCTCTCGCTGCACTGTAACTCATGGCCTGTCCCATCCGGGCAGGCTTTTTCAGTGTAACAAGTGTAAATTTTTCCAGACAAACCGACAAATTATGCCTCCTGATTCGTCTATTGTTGGAAGGCGCTTATCGCTATGAGGATCGGAGGTTCACAACATGCGTGAATTTCGAATGAAATCAGCAGGATTTTTCAGCTTTCTGGACAAGTTCGGCTGTACAAATCCTTCCGGAAATGTTATAATGTATTTTGTGTTATTATGCTATCGAAAGGGGGCGGACTGTTTGCAGCGCTTGATGACTTATATTACTCGTGCGATCTGTATGCTGATGATCGCACTTGTGCTGACGTCTCCCTTGACGGCTTTTGCCGAATATGACGCGGAGCATCCCGAGTTGCTCACCGAGGATGACATCACCGCTGTCTCCTGCATCCTGATCGAGCAGACCTCCGGTGACGTGATCTTTGAGAAGGACGCGGATAAACTGATGTACCCCGCTTCCACCACCAAGATCATGACCGTACTGCTCGGATTGCTTGCCACCGATGATCTGAACGAACTGGTCAACGTCAGCTACAACGGCTCTAAAACCGGCGTCCGTACGATGCTTGACCCGAAATCCTCCGTGCTTGGCCTGAAGGAAGGCGAACAGCTGACCATGGAAGATCTGCTCTATGGTACGATCCTGCGTTCCGGTAACGATGCTGCCATCGCTGTGGCGGAACATGTCAGCGGCAGCGAGGCGGAGTTCGTCAAACTGATGAATCAGACCGCACGTGCCTTTGGGATGTCCAATACCAACTTCATGAACCCTCACGGCCTGCATCATGACTACCATTATACTACCGCCCGTGATCTGGCAACGCTCTCCTATGAAGCCATGAAAAACGAGACCTTCCGTGAGATCGTCCGTTCAGACCGCCATCAGATGAGCGCCACCAATATGCAGAAGGAGCGGATGATCTCCACCGGTCACCGCATCATGCTCAAAACCTACGACGGAAAAGACAACAGCTACTACTACGAGTATATCCAGGGCATCAAATCCGGTACCACCGATGCGGCAGGCTACTGTTACGTCGGCGCAGCGGAAAAAGATGGCGTGGAGCTGATCTCTGTCGTGCTGTATTCAGACCGCTACAATGTCTGGCGCGACACCAAGAAGCTCTTTGAATATGGCTTCAGCCAGTACACCCACACCACGCTGACAGAAATGTATCTTGAGAACCCCCTGAAGGTTTACACCTCCGGCTATGACAAGGATGATATCGGGCTCGGCGAGCTGGAGCTGAGCGCATCCCCGGTCGATCCCACGAAGACCGTTGAAATCAGCGGCACCTACGACGAAATTGAGCAGCTGACGCAAAACCTGCGCAATATGGTACTTGTGCAGTACACAAGAGAGCTTAAAGCACCCATCTCCGCAGGCGAGATCATTGGCAAAATGACTTACGTCACAGAAAGCGGCGAGGCAATCGTCTACAACCTGCTGGCAACGCGATCGGTCGTTGCAAGAAAGAATCGTCCGCCGTCTCTGTCGGAGATCATCGCCGCCACCGAGGCTGATCCGAACCCCTTCCCGCCCCTCACCCTGGAGATCGCGTTGATCGTGCTCTCTCCGCTGCTGATTGTGACGGCGGTGATTCTGATCATCCGTGCCATCGTCCGCAGCTACAAGCGTCATTACGCACGTCTGCCCAGAAACAAAAACCGCTACGTCAAGTAAGGAGCAATCGTCATGGATGATCGCAGCAAAATAATGAAGATGGAATACAAAGCACAGCAGAAAAAGGCGCACCTCCTCACCGCAGATCAGGCGGCTTCACTGCTGCAGTATGTGGAGCTCCGTTTGCAGTATCATACCTGCAAGCACAATCACCGCTTCACTCAGGAATGGCTGGAACAGCATGTGGACTTCATGAAGCACGACGCAGTTCTGACCGAGCTGGAGGACATGGGCGGCTACTGCGATTGTGAAGTGCTTGCCAACTGCTACGAGGACTACGAGCTGTAACCTCTGGCCTCCGTGCTGATGTGCGGAGGCTTTTCTGATAAGAATTGGCGTGATTTCTCATTTGTTTCTCATGATTTCCTTGCCTGTTTCTCAAGCAAAGGTCTTCATGATGTGCTATGATGATATCGTCAATCAAACAAATCCACTTCACAGAATGAAAGGGGTAAACACCATGGCTGCCTACACCATCGAAGACATCGAACTCATCCGCCGCAAGAGCGGTATCTCCTATCAGGAGGCCGTCGCCCTGCTGGATTATCACAACGGTAACGTCGCCCGCGCACTGGTTGACCTGGAACGCAATGGCCGCATCAAAGAGGGCGCTGCTGAACCTGTCCGGGAGAAAACCGGTTTCTCTGCTACGGTGAATGGAAAGCCCGTCACCAAATCCTCCGTGATGGATCTGGTACACAAGTGTTTCCGCGCCCGCGTCAAAATTCGCCGTGAAGAAACCCCCATCCTCAACGTCAGCGCATTGTTTGCCGTTCTGGCACTGCTGATCAGCCCCCACCTGGTCATTATCGGCCTGATCATCGCCCTGGTGCTGGGTTACAAGTTCTCCTTTGACAAGCACGACCATGCCTTTGACGGTGAAAACCTGGAGCGTACCGTCCGCAGTGCGGCGGAAAACGTCAAGCATTCCGTCAGCGACTTCACCAGGAGCTTCCAGACTGCTTCCAGCACTGAAAAGGCCGAAACCAAAGCTGACGCTTCCGGTGCGGATGACCGCAGCTACTACGCTGCCAACCGCCCCGAACCCACCTATCGTCCCAGCTATCCGACCATGAACGTGCCTGTTCAGGTGGAAAGCCAGGACGGCAATGTGACCATTGAGTCTGACAACGAGGGCTATTCCAGCGCAACCGTTGAGTAACCCCTTCGGAATGCACAGTTATTCTGCGCATTCCCTTTTGCATATCATTGAGCAAAGGAGTCAATTCAAATGAGCCGGATTCTGATCGTGGAGGACGAACGCAAGATCGCTCGGTTCCTCGAACTGGAGCTGCAGCATGAGGGCTACGAAGTCGATACTGCTGGCGACGGCCGTACTGGCTTGGAAAAGGCCCTGACCTGGAAACCCGACCTGATGATCCTTGACCTGATGCTGCCCGAACTGAGCGGCATCGAAGTCTGCCGCCGCCTGCGTCACGAAAGCGACCTGCCCATCATCATGCTGACGGCAAAGGACGATGTCTCCGACAAGGTTATGGGACTCGACATGGGCGCGGACGACTATATGACCAAGCCCTTCGCCATCGAGGAACTGCTTGCGCGCATCCGCGTCGGTCTGAAGAAGCATCGTTCCTCCGCCGCACCTGCCTCCGCTGTGCTCACAGCGGGCAAGCTGGTACTTGACCCTGCCAAGTATGCTGTTGCCTGGGATAGCAGGCCCATCGCTCTGACCAAGAAGGAATTTGACCTGCTCAAATACCTGATGGAGCACAAGGGACAGGCTGTTACCCGCGATGCGCTGCTTTCCGATGTGTGGGGATACGACTATGCCGGCGACACCAACGTGGTGGACGTTTACATCCGCTACCTTCGCCACAAGATTGACGAGCCCTTCCAGGTGAAGACCATCCACACCATCCGTGCTGTGGGGTACATGTTCAGCTATGAGTAAGCAAACAAGACAGGAGCTGCGGCGGGAAAAGCGTCGGCTCCGCAAAGCCAACCAGCAGAAGATACACGGTCTCCACGGACGAGTGAAGCATGTGATGAGCAGCTTCCGCCTGTCGCTGACATTCCGCATTGCGCTGCACTATTCCTGGCAGCTCCTGCGTACAACGCTGCTGGTGATGCTGCTGATGTCCGTGGTTTTGACCTGCCTGACGCTGGCTGATGTGAACGATATCGTCAGTCACCTGCAAAACAGCAGCGCAGCCGCTGACGGCAGCTTCTCGCAGGGAGACATCCGTCATCCGGCAGTGAAGCATGCAGCCCTTCTCCCCTATCCACATGAGCAGGATGACCTGCCCCTGCTGGATTTCTGCATCATTGATTTTGATAGTGGGAGCTTGAATGTCCGGGCCAGGCATCACGCTTCCGCCACCATTGAACTCTGCTATGGTCTTTCCCGCGCTGCGTATACCTGGGCTGCCATTATGGCTGCGTTGCTGCTGTGCGATGCGGTGCGCATCATTTCCTTCATCCGGCAGCGGGAACGTCTTCACAAAACAGTCCTCGCGCCGATCCGCGACATCACCGAGCTGGCCTCCACACTGTCTGCTTCCAATCTTTCCAACCGCATCAACATCGCAGGAACAAAAAATGAGCTGAAGGACCTGGCAGTTGTCATCAACAGCATGCTTGACCGCATTGAGCGCAGCTATAACAGCCAGAAGCAATTTGTTTCCGACGCCAGCCATGAGCTGCGCACTCCCATCGCCGTGCTGCAGGGATACATCAACATGCTGAAGCGGTGGGGCAAGAGCGATCCCGAGGTGCTGGATGAGGGCATCAATGCCATCGCTCAGGAAACGCAAAGCATGAAGGAGCTGGTGGAGAGCCTTCTCTTCCTTGCCCGTCACGACAAAAAGACCCTCATGATGGAAATGGAAGCCTTTGATGCGCTGGATGTTCTGACGGAACTGCACCGCGAGGCTGCCATGGTCTCTCCGGAGGATACTTTCATCCTCAACGCTGCTGAGAGCTGCCCCATGGAGGGCGATCGCAGTATGGTCAAGCAGGTGATGCGCATCCTGTGCGACAATGCGGTGAAATACACCCCCAAGGGCGGCGTCATCAACCTTGGTATCGAACGGAAGCCCGGTTGGGTGACACTATCCGTGCAGGACAACGGACCAGGCATCTCCCAGGAGGATCTGCCGAAAATTTTCGACCGCTTTTACCGAGCCGATGCAGCCCGCCGTTCCGAGGGCGGCGGACATGGTTTGGGCTTGTCCATTGCACGCATCATTGTGATGGCACACGGAGGCAAGCTACGCGTCCGCAGCAAAGTTGGCGTAGGATCGACCTTCTATGTGGATCTGCCTGAAAAGCAGGAAAGCCTGCAAAATGTCCGTCCCGTCAGCGATGCAGCCAAATAATGACCAAGCGCCGCCTCCGAACTCCGGAAGCGGCGCTCTTTTTGTTTAGCAGCGACAGTTGCAGCTGTTGCCATGACCGCAGCCATTGCTGGTGCAGTTGCAGCGGCATGAACCTCCGCAGGTACAGCCCACGTTGCTCGCACTGACATTGCCCGTGTTGCAGGCAGACGCCGTCGGGAAGAGCGGCAGGGAGAAGAATTCCGTGCAAACGCTGTCCGCAAACTCCTCTGCCGGAGGAATGGCGCAGTAGCCGTAGCTGGGCACGAGAATCTCCACATCCGCCAGCACTTTCAGGATGATGGTGACGCAAACGGTCATCTTGAACTGATTGTTGCCTACGAAGCAGCCTGATACGCAGATTGCGCTGGCCATGGCCTCCAGGGTATAGGGCACGATGGACTCGTCGGGAATGGAAAGAAGCACGTCGCGGTCCACGCTGACCACGCCCTTGCCGATGTACTCAATGCAGCGGCTGTCCACGAAGAGGATGTCGATGGGAACATCCACCGTGCAGCGCACACGGGCGAAGCAGGGGCGATCGCACAGGCGCTCGACAGACAGATTGCGGATGGATGCTTCCGTCGTGGAAGAACGGCAGCTTTCAAAGGTGATGGGCGGCACGGGCGCAGAGGTCGGGGCGATGGTGTCGCCGCAATCGCAATTGCCATTTGTGCTGCATCCATTATTGGTGCAGGGATTGCACCCGCAGGGATTACAGCCGTTGCAGCAACCATTGCAGGAACCACACTGGTTGCAGGCATTACCGCAAGGGCCGCCGGCACCACCGCAGCCGCAGTTGTTCACCTGAGCAAAGCTGGTGATGGTCACCACGGCATTGTCGATCTGCTCCTGCCACATGGCACTGTCGTAGACCCGTTTCACCTGCACGCAGACCTTCTCCTGCAGGCCGTTGGTAGCATCGCCGGCGATCATACCGGGGCAGCAGGACGCATTGGCGTTCTTGTAACTGTAGAAGGACATTGCATCACGCCTCCTTATTCGTTCGGCTTCGTGCAGGGCCTTGTGCCTTGCGGAGCCTTCACGAGCAAACTATGTCGGGGCGGAGGTTGTGTGCAAAAGAAAAAACGTCCGGCAGGATTATGTCGGACGTTTGGTGGATCAACCCATGTATTCTTCTTTCGTCATTTCCATTTCGAGAATGTGCCAACATTCGCCGAAAACCTCGCAAACATTGGATACATCCATCGGAACATCCTTGAATCCAACAGCCTTGTAGCAGTGGTAAGCAGGTTCGTTATGCTCGAAGACACCAAGTGTGACCTTTTCCGCTCTGAGAATCTCAAATGCGTACTTAAGAGCCAGTCGGAGCATCTCCTTTCCATATCCCCTGCCACGCTTTGAATCATCAACGATCACAAAGCCAAATCGCAGTTCCCTCTTTTTCGCATCCGTATAGCGCAGAATGAGATGGCCTGCCACCCCGCTTTCATCAACCGCTGTCATGGGGTAAAAATTATCCGTCTCAACGCAATCGCCATTGCAATCAATGTACTTGTGGTTCATGTCACCAGGCGTAATAGGATAGTGCGGGTATCTGTCTGAGGTCCATCGACGAAAGCTGCCTTCATCCTTGCACCAGGAAACGATTATCTGTGCATCGCATGGCTTGTAAGGCCTTAACCACAGCATGACTTACACCAACTGGGCTTTAAAGCCTTTTTTCTCCACCGCAGCGATGAGGTCAGCGTCAAGAACGCTCGCCTCGCAGGTGACAGCGGCGGTTTTGGCTTCCAGGTCAACGGTCACAGCCGTCACGCCGGGAACAGCGCCCAGCACCTTCTCCACACTGGCCTTGCAGTGCATGCACATCATGCCTTCCACATTGAGCATCTTTTCCATAGTTTTGTCCTCCTTTTATATTTGAATTTGATTAACCACGCAGTTTCTTTGACAGGAACAGCACCAGATCGTCATCAACGGTGCAGACCGTCTCATACTGGACACATTGTTTACCCTGATACCAAATGCCGGAACCATCCGGGACATACCCACGCTTGACGTAAATCCGCTGGGCGCTGCCATATTCGCGGCACAGGCCAACACCCAGGCAGACGGTATCCGCATGCTGGGCGGCGATCTGCTCTGCCGCGTCCATCAGGCGGTTGCCGATACCTTTACGCTGGTATTTCTTCAGCACATTGAAATCGACGATCTCCGGCCAGCCTATTCCTTTGAAAGGGCCCTCATTGGCGTTCAGATACAGATACAGGCTACCTGCCGGATGGCCTTGATATTCCGCCGTCAGGGCGACGCACTTTCCCTCAGCCGCTTCTCTGATGCGCATCAGGTAGTATTCTATATCCGGGTGCCAGCCCTGGGCAGTGTATTCATCGTCGAATACCTGAGCATCCGCCGCTTCCATGTCGCGAATGACCACTTCTTCATCCTTGTAGTAAATCATATTTCCTCAATTATGGCGTCAATTCCGGCACATCGAAGTCCGGTTCTTCGGGCTTTTCAGGCTGGGGTGCCTCCGGCATGGGCGGGAGATCCTCCAGGGTGGTCAGGCCGAAGTGGGACAGGAAGTTCTCCGTCGTGCCGTAGAGAATGGGGCGACCCAGGGTATCCTTGCGGCCCACCTCCATAATGAGCTCCTTGTTGACCAGCGACTGGATGGAATAGTCGCATTTCACGCCGCGCACCTGCTCCACCTCCGCACGGGTCACGGGCTGCTTGTAGGCAACCACCGCGAGGGTCTCCATCGCCGCCTGAGTCAGGCTTTGCTTCTGTACC
Source organism: Christensenellales bacterium (assembly GCA_045132495.1). GTDB lineage: Bacteria > Bacillota > Clostridia > Christensenellales > Aristaeellaceae > UBA11524. The sequence continues at coordinate 8,923 of JBGUSK010000116.1, forward strand.
GGCTGCAGCAGATGTACCACGTCCGTCGCGTAAAGCGCCCGGGTCGCCAATTGAACCTGATGACCGAAGCGCTTGAGGGTGAATCCCCGCTGATGGAAATCATACTCGTCGCGGAGCTTGGTGATCTCATTTTCAACCGCGCGGACGGTGACATTCAGCGCCTTTGCCAGGTCTTCAATGCGGACAGGTTCGCCAGCCACAAACAGGATCGCCTCGATCCGCCCGGACAGCGTGCCGCCGGCCTCGCTTGTTTCTTCATCGGTTTCTTCAATTTCGATATCACGTTCCATATCAGTCATGCGTTTTCCTCCGGTGTATCTTCGCGCCGTCCGGGATATAGGACGATCTCGCCATAGATGCCTTCCTGTTCAAGATGGGTCTCGCCCAGCTTCAGCAGCTCCAGCAGTGCCAGAAAGTAGGTCACGACCTCTTCCTTTGTCGGCGCTGCACTGAATGCTTCCTCAAAGGTCATGCGTCCCTTCCGGCGGATGCCCTTCATGAGTGACAGCATGCAATCCTGCACATTGTGTTCATCCCGGCGGATGTCGCGGGGCGCATAGTGATTGACCTCGGTGGCTTCTTCCTCCACCGCAGGCTTGCGCTGCCAGATACGCAGGAAGGCCGCTGTTAGTCCTTCAAGGGTCAAGCCGACCAGTTCTGTCTCCTGGGGCGGAAGCGGGTATTCCTCCGGCAGCTTTGTAAAGAGATTGCCTGCCGCCTTCTCGAACTGCTTCATCGCGTCCGCCGTTTCGCGGAAACGCTTGTATTCCTCCAGTTGCCGAATCAATGCAGCCTCGGGATCTTCCTCTCCCTCCTCCACCTTGGGCGGACGCGGCAGCATCGCACGGGACTTGATTTCCAGCAGCGTAGCCGCCATGACGAGAAAGTCAGTTGCTTCGTCCATGTCCAGATCAGAGGCGCTGCGGACAAGGGATATGTACTGGTCGGTAATCTGACTAACGAAGATGTCCTTGATGTCGATCTTTTCCTTGTTGATCAGGAAGAGCAGCAAGTCAAGGGGGCCGTCAAAATCCTTGAGTTGGAAGGTCAGGGCCATTATGATTCTCCCTTACATCTGGCCGGTCAGCAGGAGGAATATCCTGAGAACAGCCTCATACAGATTGGAAACACAGAAGGAAAGCACCTTGTCCAGTGCACCGCTGAGCAGCAACGCCATCAGCACAAAGTGGGTGATCTGGAACATCTGCCCGGACAGACGGAGCCTGCCCTTGAGCAGCGTGTCATTGAGCACATGAAATCCATCCAGCGGCGGAATAGGCAGCAGGTTGAAGATCGCCAGCGTCAGGTTAACCTGTGCAAGGAGCAAAAGTAGGCGCTGTACCCAGATCAGCCAGGGGAAACGCATGAACTCGCCAAAGGACCCGATCATCTCATGCCCATAATTCATGATGCTTGTCGCAGCGATAGAGCCCTCCCGTCCCTCAAAAGTCAGGACCCAGCCATAGAAGGGGTTGAGCAGAATGTCGATCTCGCCGAACTCCTCCATCATGATTTCCAACATTTCCTGCGACCACAGGAAGCGGTTGACAATGCAGGACAGCAGCGTCGCGGCGATAAAGATCGTCAGATTCACCGTAATGCCCGCGATGGACACGAGGAAATCATCCCTCCGGTAATCACGGAAGTTGCGCGGATTGACCGGCACCGGCTTTGCCCAGCCAAAGCCAAACAGGAACATGCAAAGCGTTCCGAGAGGATGCAGGTGGCGCGCCGGATTCAGCGACAAGCGCCCCAGCATCTTCGCTGTGGGATCGCCGCATTTGAGGGCCACATAGCCATGTGCGCACTCATGCAGGATCAGGCTGATCAGGATCACTCCCCAGGTATAGGCCATCGTAATCAGGAAGCCCATCGGGTCAGCCTGCAGCTGCTCAATATAGGTTTGGAGTCTGTCAAACATTGCTTTCCTCTTTTCATCATAAGGCGTCAACTGGACGCATAAAGTGGATCACCAAGATAAGGAGGCGATTCAAAATGAGTGAAATGACCAACACGAATGGCACCTTTACCGTGCCGCCGGATCAGGATTTTGACACCATCAGCTTCCAGGGCTCAATGCAGCAGGTGCTGCAAGAGAACGTAGGCAAGTATGTCATTGTGGAATTCCTCATCGGCACAGGAAGCCTGACAAGCCGCCAGGGCATGCTGTACTACGTCGGCGCGCAGTTCCTGGTGCTCTATGACGAGTTTGAGTCGCGCTTTGTTGTCTGCGACATCTTCTCGGTAAAGTTTGTGACCTTCCTTGAAGCTCGCAGTGCATCGACCTACCCAACGCTGGATCAGACTGCCGTACAGGGCAGTTCCTCCGCCGACACCCCCGCCGTGGAAGCTGGTGCATTCACACCCTCCCAGGCTGCATATGCGCACGCAACGCGTCGCAATCCGTCTGCGCGGTTTTAACGTCCGCAACGACGAAGCAGCTCTGCCTCATCAATAACCTCAATGCCCAGAGACTGCGCTTTGGTCAGCTTGGAACCGGCCGCCTCGCCTGCAACGACGAAGGCGGTCTTTTTGCTGACCGATCCCGCCGCCGTTCCGCCGCAGGAGCGAATCAGTTCCTCCGCATCCTTGCGGGAAAGCGTGGGCAGCGTACCCGTTACAACGATACTCAGACCTGTAAACGCCCCCTCCGCCTTGCCAGCAGCCTCCTGGGGCTTCACGCCGGCACCAAGGAGGCGTTCAATCATTTCCCGATTCTCCGGGAAGGAGAAGAACTCGATAACGCTCTGGGCAACGATATCGCCCACGTCGGGGATGGCAATCAGCTGCTCCAGCGTGGCGTCCTGCATCTTTTGGAGCGTACCAAAGGTGTTCGCGAGGTCGCGGGCAGTTTTACGGCCAACGTTCGGAATGCCGATGGCATGTAAAAATGCATCCAGTGCGCAGGACTTGCTCTTGTCGAGCGCAGAGAGCAGCTTTTCCGCCTTGCGCTGCTTGAAGCCCTCGAGAGTAAGCGCCTCTTCCAGCGTGATCTGATACAGATCGGCGCAGTCACGGACGTTCATCTGGTCATATAGCTGGGCGATGGTTTTCTCGGACAATCCCTCAATATCCATCGCTTCGCGGCTGGAGAAGTGACTCATACGTGCGATGGCCTGCGGACGGCATCCTGCCCGGTTCAGGCAGAAAAGATGCGCACCGCGTTCCACCAGTTCACTCCCGCAGGCAGGACAATGGGTCGGCGGAACAATGGGCTTCTCCCCTTCCGACGGTTCGCCGACACGGCCCATGATCTCGGGGATCACGTCATTTGAGCGACGGATCCATACCGGCGCGCCGATAGCGACGCGCTTGCGCTGGATGTCACCGTAGTTGTTCAGCGTTGCCTTGCGAACGGTTACACCATAGAAATCAACCGGCTCCACATGGGCCAGAGGGGTCAGCTTGCCAGTGCGGCCCAACTCCCAGGTGACTTCATTGAGGGTGGTGGTGGTTTCTTCCGCCTCAAACTTGTAGGCCACAGCCCAGCGCGGGAAACGATCCGTATAGCCCATCTGGTCGCGCAGGGAAAAGTCGCCCACCTTGACCAGGACGCCGTCGATCAGGTAATCCAGTGTCGGACGGGCTGTCTCAATCTCCTTGATGCAGGCGATCAGACTCTCCCGGTCATGAGGGCGGCCCAGATACTCGCTCACCGGGAAGCCATTCGCCTTGAGGAAGTCCAGCATGACCGGCTGATCCTCATAGGGCGGATGATCAATCGTGCCAACCTGGTAGAAGAAGGCGTCCAGCTTGCGGGACGCCGTCACGGCAGGATCCAGGTTGCGGATCGCGCCGGCAGCAGCATTGCGGGCATTCTTCAAAGGTTCGGCAGCAGTGGCATTGTACTTTTCCAGCGTAGACAGGCGCATGATGCACTCGCCCTGTACCTCAAGCAGACCCTTGTAGGGAATCGTCAGCGGCACCGTGCGGATGGTTCTCGCCTGAGGCAGGATCGCCTCGCCGATCACGCCGTTGCCACGGGTCGCCGCCTGGACAAGCACGCCGTCGCGATACGTCAGGTTCAGTGTCAGGCCGTCGAACTTGTATTCCACATAATACTGCAGATCAGTGCGGTCTGCCAGCTTCTCGGTACGCTTGATCCACTCGTCCAGCTCGTCAAGGCTCTGGACCTTGTCCATCGACCACAGGCGACTGATGTGCATATGCGGTTCAAAGGAAGAAAGCGCCTCTGCTCCGACACGGTGGGTCGGGCTGTCTGGCAACGTCATGCCAGATTCCTTTTCGAGCCGCAGCAGCTCGTCATACATCGCGTCATAGTCCTTGTCGGACATGATGGGTTCGCCAGAATAGTAATAGGCACGGGCTGCCTCATTGAGCTTGTCCACCAGAAGGCGCATCTGCTCGGTCATGGTTTAATCCTCCAGCTTCACGATGGGGACGACACTCAGGGCAAATTCCTTCACCCCGTATGCCGTAAATACGATCTTGATGCGAGCCTGCGCGCCGCTGCCGGTGACAGACACCACATGGCCCTCGCCGAACTTCAAGTGACGCACCCGGTCGCCGGGCTTATATAGGTTCTGCATCACATTGGGCGCAGCACTGCGGGCAGCAGAACCCACAAAGCCCTTCTGCACACCCGGAATGTTCAGCCCGCCGAGGCTGGCAGAACGTCCCATACCCATTCCCATACCAGGACGGGCAGCGGTCTGCTGCATGCCACGATTGCCGTAACCGGCGCGGCCGCGATTCTCCTGCTGTGTACGGCTGCCAAAGGCTGCATTCATGCTCGCCATCTCATCCACCAGCAGACGCTCCGGAATCTCCTCCAGGAAGCGGCTGGGCGCATTGTGATTCACCTGATTATACAGCATACGCTGCTTGGCACGCGAAATGAACAGCCGCTTCTGCGCACGGGTAATACCCACATAGCACAGACGGCGCTCCTCCTCCATGCGTTCGTCATCCATGAGACTGCGGCTGGAGGGGAAAATGCCTTCTTCCAGGCCAGTCATGAATACATTGGGGAACTCAAGGCCCTTTGCGCTATGCAGCGTCATCAGGGTCACGTAGCCGCGGCCCTGATCCTCCGCCTGATCAAGGTCGGTGACGAGGGACACGTTCTCCAGGTAGTCCTCCAACGTCGGGTTTTCGGTGGACTTGCAGTACTCCTCCACAGCGCCCAGGAATTCCTGGATGTTCTCCACACGGGAGCGTGCTTCGTCGGTGTCTTCCTTTTTGTATTGTTCCATCAGGCCGGTCTTTTCCACCAGCATGGGCACAAACTCGGACACAGGCATAGCTTCCTTCATAGCCATCAACATGGTCATGAGCATAAAAAACTCCGTGACGCTCTTGCGCGGGCGGGAGCCAAGGCTTTCCGGCATATCGCTCAGCGCGCTGTACAGGGGCATGCCGTTTTCCATGGCATGCTGCATCAACTCCTGCACAGTGCTGTCGCCAATGGCGCGTTTGGGCACGTTGATGATGCGGCGCAGGCTCACGTCATCCGCCGGGTTGACAATGACGCGCAGATAAGCAACCACATCGCGAACTTCCTTGCGATCATAGAATTTCTGCCCGCCAAAGACCTTGTACGGGATGCTGGAGCGCATCAGCATTTCTTCCACCACGCGAGACTGGGCGTTGGTGCGGTACAAAACGGCCGTGTTGCCGTAGTTATCCCCCTGACGGTTCAGCTGACGGATGCGATCGGCGATCCAGGCAGCCTCGTCGCGCTCGTCACCGGCAGCATACAGGCGGATGGGTTCGCCCTCGCCGCGTTCGGTCCACAGGGCCTTTTCCTTGCGGCCCGCGTTGTGGGCGATAACCTGATTGGCTGCGTCGAGGATATTCGCAGAGGAGCGGTAATTCTGCTCCAGCTTGATGACCGTTGCGTCGGGGTAATCCTTCTCAAAATCAAGGATATTGCGGATATCTGCGCCGCGCCAGCCGTAGATGGACTGATCGTCGTCACCCACAACACAGAGGTTGCGGCTCTCGTCAGTCAGCAGCTTGATCATCATGTACTGGGCGTAGTTGGTATCCTGATACTCGTCCACCATGACATAGCGGAAGCGCTTTCGATAGCTCTCCAGCACAGGCGGATGATCCGCCAGCAGCTCAAGGGTTTTGACCAGCAGATCATCGAAATCAAGCGCGTTGTTAGCCTTCAGCCGGGTCTCGTACTCCAGGAAGACGTTGTGGATCATCTGGCAGCGGTAGTCCTTCTCCGACTCTCTGAACCACTCGTCAGGGCCCATAAGCTTGTTCTTTGCATCGGATATCTTCGAGGACAACTCGCGAGTCGGCAGGAATTTCTCGTCGATGTTCAGGCGCTTGAGGATCTCCTTCAGCACGGCCTTCTGGTCATCATCGTCATAAATCACAAAGGAGCGGGTATAGCCCAGCTTTTCGATATCACGGCGGAGCATCCTTGCGCAGGTGGAGTGGAAGGTGGAGATCCACGCATCCTCTGCGGAATCCCCCACAAGGTTGGCAATGCGCTCCTTCATTTCCTTGGCGGCCTTGTTGGTAAAGGTCAGGGCCAGGATATTCCACGCAGGCACGCCGTGGTCAAGGAGATTGGCCACTCGGCAGGTCAGCGCGCGGGTCTTGCCGGAGCCGGCGCCCGCAAGAATAAGGACGGGGCCCTCCAGCGTTTCAGCAGCCAGCCGCTGCTGAGGATTGAGCATGCTCAGGTCCATAAATATACCTCAATCTTTCTATAAATGGGAAGAATGACTGTCACTCCGATGCCGAACCACCTTCCAGTGCGTCCAACACGCGGCGATACCCGTCCGCGCCATAAAGAAGCGCGCGGTTCACCCGGCTGATGGTTGCAGAGGACGCGCCGGTCTCCCTGGCAATCTCCTGATAAGTCACTCCTGCACGAAGCAGACGTGCCACCTCAATGCGCTGGGCCATGCTCTTCACCTCGGCAATGGTGCAGATATCCTCAAAAAAGCGATACGCGTCTTCTGTGGATTCCAAATGCAAAACCGCCTCCATCAGCAGGTCGGTCTGCTCGTTCCTGATCTTGGGCTCAAACATGGTGCCGCGCTCCTTTCACGCTTTAGCATACGGATGCAACCATTATATCACACATTTCGTCCGTTGAACAGCTTTTCAACCTATAAAATGTTTAGGAAGAAAAGGCTTGACAAACATCGGGGACAAAGGCTATACTCTACCTGTTTTTATCTGTGATTTTCCGGACAAAATATCCGTTTCAGACAGGAGGTCAACGCCATGTCCCGACTGGAAGAGCTCTTTGGCGTCAACGTATTCAGCGATGAGGTGATGCAGAAGCGTCTGCCCAAGGATACCTACAAGGCGCTGCACAAGACCATCGCCGACGGCCGCCCTCTGAAGCCCGAGGTGGCGAACATCGTCGCCTGTGCGATGCGTGACTGGGCTGTAGAAAAGGGCGTGACCCATTATACCCACTGGTTCCAGCCGATGAACGGCGTTACCGCCGAGAAGCACGACAGCTTCATCAGCCCCCGGGAGAACGGAAAAATTATCCTGGAGTTCTCCGGCAAGGAGCTGGTGCACGGCGAAAGCGACGCTTCCTCCTTCCCTTCCGGCGGACTGCGCGCTACCTTTGAAGCCCGCGGCTATACCGCCTGGGATCCTACCAGCTATGCCTTTATCAAGGACGGCGTGCTGTGCATCCCCACCGCCTTCTGCTCCTACAGCGGTGAGGCACTGGACGCCAAGACCCCCCTGCTGCGCTCCATGGAGGCGCTGAATAAGCAGGCGGTGCGCATTTTGCGGCTTTTTGGCCGGGACGCTACCCGCGTGACCTCCACCGTAGGCCCGGAACAGGAATACTTCCTCGTGGACAAAAAGCTCTACGACAAGCGCAAGGATCTGATTTTCACCGGACGCACCCTCTTTGGCGCGAAGCCGCCCAAGGGACAGGAGCTGGATGACCACTATTCCGGTGCGATCAAGCCCCGCGTGAAGGCCTTCATGACTGAACTGGACGAGGAGCTGTGGAAGCTGGGCGTGCTGGCCAAGACCGAGCACAACGAGGCCGCTCCTGCCCAGCACGAAATGGCCCCCATCTACACTGTGACCACCCTGGCCACCGACCACAATCAGCTCACGATGGAGATGATGAAGAAGGTTGCCCTGCGCCACGGTCTGGTGTGCCTGCTGCACGAGAAGCCCTTTGCGGGCGTGAACGGCTCGGGCAAGCACAACAACTGGTCCATGTCCACCAACACGGGCTACAATCTGCTCAATCCCGGTGATGATCCGGCATCCTCCGCCCAGTTCCTGTTGTTCCTGACGGCGATGATCAAAGCCGTCGATATGCATGCCGACCTGCTGCGCATCTCCACTGCCTCCGCCGGCAACGATCACCGTCTGGGCGCGTGCGAAGCGCCGCCTGCGATCATTTCCATTTTCCTGGGCGACGAGCTGACTGCCATCGTAGACAGCCTGATCAGCGACAGCGAATACCATGCTGCCGCCCGGAAGGATCTTGAGATCGGCGTGAGCGTGCTGCCGAAGTTCCCCCAGGATAATACCGATCGCAACCGCACATCGCCCTTTGCATTCACGG
>JBGUSK010000117.1:0-14175 GCA_045132495.1 Christensenellales bacterium
ACCGAGCTGCTGCCTGACTCTTCAATCAACAGAAACCGATCAGCGGACAGAGTAGAACTGTCCGCTTTTTTTCATGAATAATCCGGGATGCTCTACACATCCCAAGCCTCCCTATTAATTTTCCAAATGTGCCAACAGTGCCTCGCAGCCCCTCAGGATGTCGGCATACGCAATATCGAACCGGTCTGAATACCAGGGGTCCGCCACATCTGCCGGTCTCCCGGTGAAGTCCAGTAGCCGGTGTACCTTGCGTTCATCATCGCGCCCCAAAGTGCGTAGAATCCGCGTAACATTGGACATGTCCATACAGATCAGATAATCCCACTGGTCATACTCATCAGCAGTGATCTGTCGTGCCCGATGGGGCTCACAGCGAACCCCATGAGCCGCCAGTTCGCGCTTTGCAGGCGGGTATATGCCATTGCCAATCTCTTCCCGGCTGACCGCCGCCGAACCGATTACATAGTCGTTCAGGCCGTGCTCACGCACCAGGTGCTTGAAGATCATCTCCGCCATGGGGCTGCGGCAGATATTGCCGTGGCAGATGAAAAGCACTTTTTTCATGGTCTCCGTAAGCCTCCGAAAATCTCTGAAACCCTTGATTTTCAAGGGTTTGCGCCATTTGGCATTTTCTTGCACCTTACCATAAACCTACACCGCTCTACGCAGCTTTTCGCGCAATTGGTGTAGTAATGGTGTAGAAAATTCATGATGTTTTGATCATCATTCACTCAAGATACCGCCCACATATCTGCTGCAATGCGGGCAGCACTCTCTGCTTGAAAGTCTTTGATCTGTACCATCTGATCTGCAGCGTGCTGATAGCTGGCGTGGGCATACACATTCAGCGTGACCCCTGCGTCGGAGTGGCCCATCAGGTACTGCAGGTTCTTGATGTCCATGCCCGCGTTGGCGAAGTTGGTGCAGAAGGTGTGGCGGAACACATGGGGCGTGATATGCGGCAAGGGCTTGTCCGGATGGAGCTTGGTGTACTTCTGCATCGCCCAGCGCATCTCGTTCTCAATGTGGAGCGCCACCTTGGGGTTGCCCTTCTGATCCAGCATGATGAATCCGCTGCGGCCATCCACCACCGGCTCCTTCTTCACCTTGGGTCGGCGGGCCAGCATGTGCTGCAGGTTCTCGTACACAGCGTTCGTCATGGGTATGAACCGGCGGCCGCTGGCGGTCTTGGTCATCTCTACATGGAGTTTGCCGCCCTTTTCCCGCAACAGCTGATGATCCACCCGGATGCGGCGGTTCTGGAAGTCCAGGTCATCCCTGGTCAGACCGCAGAATTCGCTGACGCGCATCCCCGTTTCCAGCAGCACCACAAACTCGTCGTAGTACTTGGAGAACACCTCGTCCTCGCGGATGAAGGTCATCCAGGTGTTCAGCTCATCCTCCGTCAGGGCGATCCGCTTCTCCGAATCGTTGGGCACCACGTCGGTCAGCTTGAAGATGAACGGGTTCTTGCGCACGGCGTCCTCATCGCAGGCCATCTGGAACGCGGGCTTCACCACGCCCCGGACGGTGGTGATGGTGCTGTAACCGCGACCATCCATGTGCAGCTTCCTGAACCACAGCTTCGCGTCCGACACCCTGATGGTGTTGATCCTGCGGTGACCGAATTCTTCCTTCGCCACCAGGTTCAGCACGAAGTTGTAGCCCACCTTGGTATTGTAGCGCACACCCTGCTTGAGGGCAACGTACCTCTTGAGCAGCTCCATCACGGTGATCTGTCCGGCCTCGTAGTCGATGCCGTCATCCATCACCGTTTGGATGTGCTTGGCCTTTCGGCGAAGCTCCTGCAGATCCGCATCATAGATGGTGCGGCGCACCCCTTTGCCATCTGTATAGCGGTACTGGTAGATCAAGTCCTTTCTCTGGCTTTCTCCCTCCTTCAGGATACGGCCCTTGTGGTCTTTGCGTTTTTGGCTCATTGTTTCGACCTCCCTTCAAACGAAAGGAACGTCGGTGTGACGTATATATGATATCACACCGACGCTCTTTTTTCCATATACTCCGCTCAATTATCAGAGCGAATAGGTCTGTTCCACGAACTGATCAAAGAGCCGCTTCTTGATCAGCCGCTTATTCCCGACCCACAGAACAAAGGCGCAGTTGCTTGAGTTGGTCAGCTCCCGCAGCTTTCCCATGCCGATACCGGAATAAGCGGCAGCCTCCTCCAGCGTCAGATTGCTTTTCTGCCAAATCGGAACTTCCTTTGCCATAGGGATCACCTCCAGTAGTTAATCTTCATTGTATCGTGAGCAGACGCGGCAACAGAACCTGGCAACAACGGCCAACAAACCCTATAGCTGCGCCCTCGCGCTTGTTCTCTTCTTTTATCCCATTTTAGTTATTGATTGTTGCTTTGGTTTCCAGGATGGGCGAAAGCCTTATAAATCAAGGGATTCATCCGCAACCAACCCGGCAACACACCTACAACCATTGCCGTGACGAAGTTCTCTGTTCAAAACGGCATTCCGACCTGCTTGCATTCCGCAGGCGTCAGAACATGACAGCCCTCCGGCGTTGCCGGCACTTTGTTTCCGCGCATCCAGCCCCGTTGCTTTCCATACTTGCGGTAGCTTCGTGGATTGGGGTAAGCCGTCCAGCCAGTGACGGACTGGTTCATGATCTCGTTGATCTCGCGGATCTCCCAGGTCTTCGGTTCTTCAAAGCGCCCCAGCGCTTCATGGTGCAGCAGCTTGGAGCAGACCATGTCGCCCTCAAAGTTATCCAGGAACGCCTGTATCTGACCGACCTTGGTGTCCTCCGGCATGAAGTCCTTTTGCAGTTGCGTCAGGTGGGCGTGCATCTCCGCCGGCAGCCGCAGAGATACCTTACCCTTGCGGTAGATTGTCATAGCTTCTGCCCACACCTGGTCGATATACCGGCGGGAGGTTGCCTCATCCGCCAGAATGTGCACCTCCGCCTGTTCAGGATGCACCATCACTGGCAGAAACCGGCGATTGCCGCTGCGATCCAGGGGCAGGAAATCCAGCGCGTTGGATGTACCGCCGAACACACACTGCCGCAACCTGTCCTCCGGCTCGGTAGCGTAGGGCACCTTGTAGGTCTCCTTCTGCCGACTGAGGAAGGACTTGATGTCCTCAATGCTCTTGGCGTTAGCCGTGGCAATCATCTCCGACATTTCGATGATCCAGTGGCCCTGCATCTTGCGAAAGACGTTCTCGTCGTCCAGCCGCTTCAGGTCATCAGAGAACCATTCATCCCGGCATGCCAGTAGCCGAAAGAATGTAGACTTGCCTGCCCCCTGCCCACCCACCAGACAGAGCATGGTTTCGAATTTGCAGCCTGGCTTGAACACCCGGCTGATCGCCCCCAGCAGGAACAGCTTCATCACCTCGCGGGTGTAGTCACTGATCTCCGCGCCGAGAAAATGGTGCAGTACATAGGGAATGCGCTCGGTGCCGTCCCATTGAAGGGCGTTCAGGTAGTCACGGATCGGATGATACTGGTTCTGATGCGCCACCACAGTCAGCGCCTTACGGATGCGGTTCTCGTTGTTCAGCCCGTAATGCTTCTCCAAGTACAGCATCAGGTAGTTGAAATCCGTGTCATTGATGGCCGGGGTTGGGCGATCCCACCAAACCGGCCTGCAGATGTCGCTGCGCCCCGTGAGGATGTTGTAGGCGATGGCTCCCCGCAGCGCCGGGTCACAGGTGAATACCGTGTAGGCATTCTGGATGGTGTTCTTGACCTGCCCCTTATCGTTATACTCAAGACGCCGCTTCACGTCTTCCACCGTCTGGTAGGGCTGGTTCTCTGCCAGCAGCATCAATTCTTCCCGCAGCTCCGGCTGCAGGTTCTGATAATCGTTGCTCAATTTTCATCACTTCCCTTCCGTATTCGCGGATCAGTGCTGCCCGTTCCGCCATAGGTTCGTTCAGCAGCACGTCCAGCAAATATTCGATGTGGTCTTTTTTCTGCAAGGCCTCCGCAAACAGCGGATGCCAGGTTTCATCCTCCGGCTGGGGGGCGTACTCCGTTTCCCATTGCCGGAGCAAGAGCAAGTAATTGGACAGTACCCGGAAGCACCGCTCCTCCAGCTGCCGGTAGAGCTGTTCTTCGCTCCTGACCGGTCGCTTGTGCTTTTGCTTGCGTCCTGTTTCTTCATAAGGAATGTGAAAATCTGCAGCCAGCTTTTCGGCGGCAGCCTTCACATCCAGCCCATGAAGCCGCGCCGTGAAGTCGATCACATCACCATCCGCACCGCATCCGAAACAGTGGAATCGTGCATCCACCTTCATGCTGGGCGTCCGGTCGTTGTGAAACGGACAGGCAACGAGTCCCTTTCGGTCGACCCGGAGCTGATAATACTCCGCAGCCTGCCGCGTGGTGACAGATTGCTTCACGGCTTCAAACAGCATCATGCTCTGATTCCACCTCCATTTCAGTTGTGTGTAGCTATGAACAGACTTTGTTTCCCGTGCTTGACCTCAAAAAAAGGTCAAAAAAACAGGCATGGCAAATAGTCGCGGTTGGCGTCTATCTGTCATGCCTTACCTTCAGCAGTGGCTTTCTGCATTATGGTGGCATTTGACCTTTGCCAATCACATGAGATTCCTTGTATTCGGTTCCAGGACGTCTGGCGGGGTTTGCCATTCTTCACTCTCCTTACGATGTTTCAATGCTGCCGGATTGCATGCAGTCTGCTGCCAATCTCTTCAGCATCTCCAGAAGCCCTCTTGACACGAGATCATCCGTTCGTGTATAATGATATACGCAAACAATCGTTCCTGTCAATAGATTTTGCGTAAATCGTCTAGACGATTTAGGAAAAATGCGTCGCACCAACGCAAAAGAGCTCCAACAGCTTCGTTCCAAGAAGCTGTTGGAGCTCTTTCTCTATTGAATTTCTTACGCCGAGATCCTCGAATACCGCTCGCTCTGAAGCACCTCCATCATCACCGTGTAGGGCGACATGTTGCCACCGGCAACCATGGAGAAGATCCGGGGCGTGCAGCCGGACACCAGCGCCACCCCCTGCTCGTTCATAGTCACGGGCTGGTTGGCATGGCGGCTGGCCACATTCCAGAACACTACCTCGGGCAGCTTGTAGCCGTTCTCGGCAAACAGCTGCTTCGCGTACTCGAAGTTCGTCAGGCCGGCGTCCTGGGCACACCAGTCGAACTCCATGTCGGAAACAATGTAGATGCGGGCAGGCATTTCCGCCTGGGGGACACGGTTCTTCAGCGCTGCATTGAGGATCAGCTCAAACACCCGCTGGATGTTGGTGTTGGCCACCTCGTTGTAGCCCATGCAGTATCGCACCTTCTCCGCGATATCCCGGCCTTTGATCTCCACCAGACGGGGATTCTCCGAAAAGGTGATGAAGTCCCCCTTGAACGCACCGGTGTTGCGCTCGGCAAAGTAGATGCCCAGGGACATCGCCACCGCCGCAGGCATGGGCTTGTCACCGTTGTACATGGAGCCGGAGCCATCCACCACGGCCAAGGCATTTTCACCGGTGGTGAAATCCTCCAGCGCGTTCCAGGTCACGTCCATGGCCTTGCGCTCCTCGGCGGACAGCTCAGGCTCATCCCAGAGCCGCACGCAGGGGGCGATGATCTCATAGGGCGCCAGCGCGCCGGTGTGCAGGGTCTTCTCGCCCTTTTCCACCTGCTCCATGAAGGCGCTGTAGCGCTCGCCGTCGTTGCGGATGAAGGCGGCGCGGTACTTGAACATGGCCTTGGAGGGCTGGGCAGCGTAGTCGAAGGTGTAGTCCTTCTCGCGCAGGTTGTTCTCGATGATGCGGATCCGGGCGCGCAGCTTCACCAGCGTGCGGCGGTACTCCGCGTCGGTCATGCCCAGCGCGCGGGCGATCTTCTTGCCCATGCGGACGGTCTCCATATTGGAGGCATTCACCGAGGGCAGCCATTTGGCCAGCAGGGACACGCCCTCCTGGGAGGCCAGATCCTTGCGAAGCTGCTCCCGGATGACAGCCAGCGCGTCCTTTTCGCAGCAAGTACCCATCAGCGCGATGAGGTCGTCAAAGCGGCCATACTCAGGGATGAGGGCGATGTTCCGACGCAGGGCAGCAGGCTCGTGGCCAGCCAGCCAGTTCACGATGACGCGGAACACCCGTCGCTCACCCAGACCGCCCCGCACATCGCGCCCGAAGAAGAGGATCTTCATGGCGATATCGGCGTTCTCCGCAAAGGCACGGCTGAAGCGGGTGATGATCTCCTCGTCAGACTCCTGGCGGATCGCGCCGATGGTGGCGAACAGGTCGAGGCAATCGGACAGGGTGCTGGCGTAGGTTGCCGCACCGTTTTCAGTAATGGTCATATTAGCTTCGTTCTTCAGATGATTCAACATAGCAGTTGCTCCTTTCGTCTTCGGCCATCACCGGCGTTGCCGCCGGCGCTGGCTACGCTCGGCGAATGCAAGCATTCGCTGTCGTTAGTCGGGCCTTGCCCGACCTCGATAAGGCGCAGCTGCTCAGAATCAGTCTGACGCCTTGAAGTTATAAATGGGCTTGAGGACTTCGATCACATCCACGGAATCGCGGATGACATCAATGATGTCATCCAGTGACTTGTAGGCCATGGGGGCCTCGTCGATGGTGCGCTCGTTGACAGAGGTGGTGTATACGCCTGCCATAGTGGCACGATAGGCCTCCATGTCGAGGGTCTCACGGGCCTTGGAGCGGGACATGAGCCGCCCTGCCCCATGAGGCGCAGAGTAGTTCCACTCCGCATTGCCGCGGCCCCGGGCCAGCACGCTGCCGTCCCGCATGTTGATGGGGATCAGCACCAGCTCGCCCTCGTGGGCAGCGATAGCACCCTTGCGCAGGATGCGCTCATCCACATTGATGTAGTTGTGGATGGTGTGGAAGGCTGACTTCGCTTCCATGCCAGTACGCTGGAGGATGATCTCCGCCATCTTCTCACGGCTGCGGCGGGCAAAGCGCTGACAGAGCTCCACATCGTGAAGGTAATCCTCCATGAAGCGCCCGTACAGATAGCACAGGTCAGCAGGAATGGTAGGCTCCTTCAGCTGGAAAGCCTTCTCCATGGCGCGGAGCTCCTTCTGGATCTCCTTGCGGCGGCCCTGCTCCTTGTAGGTGCGAATCAGCTCCTCCCGGGCGGCGAAGAATTCCTCCTTTCCCAGGTTCAGATCCACCGCCAGCTGTTGGTAGTGGTTGGCCACCTGCAGGCCCAGGTTACGGCTGCCGGAGTGGATCACCAGGTACTTCGTTCCGTCTGCTGCCACATCGATCTCGATGAAGTGGTTGCCGCCGCCCAGTGTGCCCAGGCTGCGCTCCAGGCGCTTGGCGTCCTTCAGGGCACGGTAGCAGCGCAGCTCTGTGAGATCGAAGCGCTCCTGGCGGCCCTCCCAGACGTTCTTACCGCTGGGGATATAATGAGCAGCCTCATCCACGCGCTCAAAGTCGATATCGACCTGGCCCAACTCGACAGTGTACATGCCGCAGCCGATATCCACGCCCACGATGTTGGGCACGACCTTGTCCACAACTCATCTGAGTCCGCAGTTTTTCTGTGCGATCAATCGCTTTTTCACATGCTCCACCACATGCGCAGGCTCTGTCACCTGCACACAGGGGCCAAAGGACAGAATACGGATGACCAGCTCCGTCTCGTCATTCTCGTAGTACTTCAGGTGCAGCCGGTAGCGGTTGTCGCTCAGGCGCTCGCATTGCTTTTCGAAATGAGCAAAATGCAGCAGCACCCGCTCCAGAGCATTGCGCTCGTCGGTGATCTCCATGGTCAGGCCCACCCGATCCTCCCGGGGCGGCGGCAATCGCCACGGGCCGTTGCCGGTGTAGTACTCGCAGCTGGTGATCCGCCCCAGATTGAAGGTGCGGAATTTGCACCGGCTGGCAATGACACGAATCTTGTCGTCCTTCATGGAATACTCCAGCCCCACCGGCACCAGCCGCACCCAGGCTTCCTTGCCGTGGCGGTTGATCAGGGTGATCTGGATGGGCTTCTTCTCCCGGATGGCGTTCAGCACCAGCCGGAAGTTGCGAATATAGCCTTCATCCTCAAAGGGATCGCCGTCCGCATACTGATCGAAGATGCGGTAGTTCTCCCGGGTGAAGAGGGGCTCCACATCCGTCAACTCCGGCAGTTCCACGCCGAAGAGCTTCACCCGCGGATCCTCACAGATCGCCTTGAGCCACTGCTTCTCCAGCAGCGTCAGCGGCATGGTCGGGGTATGCTTCAGCACCGGCGTGAGATCCTTCTTCAGCAGGGGCCATCTGCCGCTTTTCAGCGCAGGCAGAATGGTCAGTACGCTCTCGGAGAAGGCGCATTCGATCACATGCTGCTGCAGATCCTTCTCCATCACGCCGGGCTGGAAGGCAGCTTCGATGATTCTCGCCACTGTATTGTAGTAAGCCGAATACAGCTCGCTGAAGATCATTCGTCCTCACCTCCGTCCAGGCCATACATGCGGTACATCTCCTGCAGGTCATGCTTGAACTGGTTCTCCACCGTGCGGTTGGAGAAGTTCATTCGGCTGATGCGGGAGATGAACGTGCGGATCCACGGCAGCATCTCCTTGGTGTCGAAGACTTCTGCGGTATAGCGCCAGGTGTTTTCATCCACCTGTGTCACGCTGCCGCAGCGCTTCTCACGCTCCAGACGCTTGACGATAAAGTGCTCGTCCTCCGCGACCTGTACATCAAACTCCACATGCTCCATGCGATGAGTTGCCCAGCGGAAATTGACGCCCCAGGCATAGGGCTCGATCTTCCGGAAGGTATTCATCAGCCGGTCATACTTTTCACAGACATCTCCCTCAGAGACACTGAGAATGTAGTCAAGACGGTAAGCGTTAAGCCGGTTGGTCTTTTCGTGCAGAGCGATGAGGTACTGCCGGCCGTTCTGCGCGCTGATGTAGATCTTGATGGGCACCAGCTGAATGGTGCGCACCTCGCCCAGATGGCGGCTCAGGTTTTCGATGGTGATATGCCGCTGTTCCCGGATGGCATGGAACAGCTGTGCCAGAATGCCGCTGTCCATGGCCTGGGTGATGTAATGGTGCTTGAAATGGAAGACGCTCTCGTGCTCCGCCAGTTTATCCTGCAAGAAGGAGCCTGCCACACCAATAGGCGCGACCTCGCTGAAAAAATCCACCGCATCCGCCAGCTGCTCCCACTGCACGTCCGGTGCGCGGCTGTACAGCACGGTGCGGCCCTGCTTTTCCACCCGGATGATGCCGTTCTCCGCATACTCCTTCAGCTTCTTGCGCACGGTGGACTCATCGAAGGTCATGTCGCTTTCCGTCAAGCTCAGATACCGGTCGATCTCTTCCACCAGCTCAGCCAGCGTCAGTTTGACCTCGGGAGTATGAAGAATGTCAAACAGGATGAAGTGCAGCGTGATATCGCCGTCGGTGAAGGACTTGGCTTTCCATGCCTTGTACTGGTTATTGCTGCGCATATATGAAACGTTTCTTGCTGTTGCTCATTCTGTACGGTGGCACAAGTGATTACTGCAATGTACGATTCTATCAGTCACCTGATTTGAACAATACACTGCAGTACCATATGTTCCTGATTCAAAGGAATGACGGCTTCCTTTACGGCGAAATACGAGACGACAGCGGAAACATAGTCGCTCATTTTTGACCTATTCATAAAAGCTTTGCCGTGAACAACAACTTCGTGCCAAGTTGGCGCGAAGTTGATTTGGTTCAGCAACATCGGAGCAGCTGCATCATCCGTGATGCAAACAGGGCTTGGGGTACGCCCCAACAAGCAAAATCGTATTTGTGGCCACAAATACACTGCTTGCATATTGCAAACAAAGGAGTCAGAGCAATGCTGGCATATACCTACGTTTCACACAACCATTTCGCTCTTCAGGAAAAGTCCAGGCCTACCCTGCAAAATGATCGCGACGCAATCGTGCGCGTCACCCTTGCAAGTATCTGCTCCAGTGATCTGCACATCAAGCACGGCTCCGTGCCGCGTGCAGTACCCGGTATCACGGTCGGCCACGAAATGGTTGGCGTTGTTGAGGAAGTCGGCGCTGCCGTTACAAGCGTGAAGCCCGGCGACCGTGTCACTGTTAACGTGGAAACCTTCTGCGGCGAGTGTTTCTTCTGCCAGAATGGCTGGGTGAACAACTGCACCGATCCTCACGGTGGATGGGCACTGGGTTGCCGTATTGACGGTGGACAGGCCGAGTATGTCCGCGTGCCCTACGCAGATCAGGGGCTGGACAAGATCCCGGATTGTGTCACAGACGAGCAGGCGCTGCTGGTCGGTGATGTACTGGCCACCGGCTATTGGGCCGCACGGATTTCTGAGATCAAGCAGCGTGACACGGTGCTGATCATCGGTGCAGGCCCGACTGGTCTGTGCACGCTGCAATGTGTGCGGTTGCTGCAGCCCAAGCGTATCATTGTCTGTGACATCGACGAAAGCCGTCTTGCCTTTGTCAACAAGCATTACCCAGAGGTACTGACCACCACGCCTGATGGTCTGGTTGATTTCGTCCGCGCACATTCCGATCACGGCGGCGCAGATGTGGTGCTGGAGGTTGCCGGCAGTGAGCAAACCTTCCGCATGGCATGGGAGTGCGCACGCCCCAATGCCATCGTGACGGTGGTTGCACTCTATGATGGCCCGCAGATGCTTCCACTGCCGGACATGTACGGCAAGAACCTGATCTTCAAAACCGGCGGTGTGGATGGCTGCAATTGTAAGGAAACCCTTGCCCTCATCGCAGCCGGAAAGTTGGACACCACGCCGCTGATCACCCATACCTATGACCTGAAGGATATTGAAGCAGCCTATGAGCTGTTTGAAAATCGCCGGGATGGGGTGATCAAAGTAGCCGTGCGATGCGCTTCAAAGGAGGAACTATGATCACATCGTTCTGCATTGAATGGCATAATTGGGCGTAATAACGTCCGCCTGCTGTCTCGTTCATGTTTACTTGTCATATGACAAACAGCCGCCTGCTGATTTCCCAACCAGCAGGCGGCTTTCAATTTGCAGTTATTCGTTCATGACCTCAACCATCAGCCTTGCTCCAAGCTTAAAGCTGTTCTGAAACAACATCAGCTCGGACATCGTCTGATACTCCAGCACACTCTCCAGATACCGGTTGAACAGTTCCTTCTGTGTATCCGTCATGGTGGCGCGGAGGTCTGTTTCATTTCGATCAACCAGCCGACGCAGCTCCTTGTATTCCGAACTCGTCGAAGATCCAAACTCCGTCGGCTCAATATTGCCATACCACAGTTCTTCAAGGATTCTCACACCGCATCCTCCCCGTAGATCATCTCGTGGAGGATGATTTCCTCTGCCCGGCTGCGGATACTGTTCATTGCCCGCACCCAAGCCATCTGGTCGCTGGCCTTCAAAGCCTCCGTGATGCCCTCGGTCTTCTTCATCTGCTGCATAATCAGCTCCAGACGATCATGTGACTGCTCGTTCAGATCTGCCAGATAGGTCTTTAACTTTCCGCTGAGCGCGAGCTGGTTGAACAGTATCGGACGATTCTTCCTGATGTACTCCAGGTGCTTCCGTCCCCAATACCCGATGGATCTGTTCTCCTCCGGTAGCGTCAGCAGGGGAAAATAGTAGTCGCCAACCAGAACGTAATTCAAGCCGTTTTCCGTGATCATAGCCTTCATTCTACATACCTCGTTCTTCGGAGAATTTGCTCCGTTTTTTCGTCGTCACACCGAGGTTCCAATTTGAAATTGGTGTAGTAATGGTGTAGTAGCACTTTTCAGAAACCCGGAAACCCTTGATTTTGCTGGCTTTTCGGCACTTCAGCAGATATTGCCGTGGCAAACAAACAAAATCCGATTCATCGAAACATTCTCCCTCATCCAAAGGGCTGCTGCGATCCGAAGATCACAGCAGCCCTGGCTTGTTTTGGGTTATACCTTTTTACGACGCTGAAGCACCATTAGCAGCGCTGCAGATGCGCCCATCAGGGTGATCCACAGGCCCAGAGAGGCACTGTCGCCGGTCTGCGGGATCTTGTTATTGATGATCTCGCCACCATTGATGCCCGTCTCAACGATTTCGCCGCTGGCATCCATGTAGGTGATGGTGTAGCCGGGGATCGGCTCCTCCTCCACCGTGTAGACCGCAGGCACACCGTTGACGCTCGTGGGCAGGTCGTAATACTTGTACCAGCCATCGCTGTCAGGCTTGGGCGTGGGCACATCCAGCTTCTCGCCGTTGCAGTACAGCGTCAGCGTGATGTCCGGCTTGACGTCGCCCTCATCCAGGCCAGTCCAGCTCTTGTGAATCTTGAAGGATACCTTCTTCTCCGCACGGTTGATGATCGTGCCGCCATCATGGATGAACTTCGTCACATCCTCGTAGGGAGCCACGTTGTTGTAGATGCGAATGTAACCTTCAATGCCGCGTTCCTTCGCGGAGTAGACGATTTCCTCGCCCTCCTCGTTGTACTTGGGCAGATCGTAGTAGGTGTACTTGTCGCCAGCGCGGGTGACCTCAGGCTGGGGAACCATCTCCTGACCGTCTGCATAGAGAGTCAGAGTGATTGCACCCAGATCAGCGCCATCCCAGATCTTGGTCACCGAGAAGGTGGTGACTTCCATCGTGTTGACGAAGTCCACACGGGCAGCATCGCCATTGATGGTACCCTCCGCCTTGGTGCCAGACGCGCCGTTCACCGTAGTGGTATAAACGCCGCTGACGTTCTCCTCAACAATGTACGTCGCACCTTCAGGCAGGCCCTGAATGGTGACACTCTGGCTATCCGCCAGGGCGATGGTGCCGCCGCTGGTGATCTTGCCAGTCACATTGCCGGTGTACTCATACTCGCCAGTGAGCTCCTTGCCCTCCGCATCGTAAAGCGTAACAACCATGTTGAAGGTCTCGTCCGTCTTGATGCCTTCGACCTTCTTGGAGATGGTCAACGTTCCGATCTGTTTGTTGTCGAATACAACACCATTCGTCGGTTCGCCGTCACAGGTAATGACCTTATCGAGCTTCAGGCTACCATCGCCGTTGTCAGCAACCGTCACGTTGACTTCGTAGATCCTCTGATCCGCAATCATCAACACAGAAGACTTGGTCGTTTCTTCGATGGTGTAGCGGAATGTCTTACCTACATCCTCCAAATCGAAGTAGATGGTGCCGAATTCGATGCTGCCCTTGACGTTCTGGGCCGTCAACTCCAAGCCATCGCCCTTCAGGACGAAGTCGAACACCTGATTCTCAGTGGGCTCAGCACCATTGACTGTCTTGACTGCATTGAGCAGCAGAGCCGCCGTAGCGCTGTAGGTGTTTGTGAAGGTGATTTCATCCGCAGTCTTGTCCGCCGTTGCAGTCAGGTTCCCCTTACCGTCGTCGGTGACCGTTACTGTCACGTTGATCTCGTTCTCGTCGTAGGTCACACCAGCAAGCTCGCCCTTGACTTCGCGGATCGTGTAGCTGTACTCGCCCGCTGCGGTGTACTCGATCGCGCTGAACACGATGCTGCCGTCCGCTCCGTTCTTCACGGTCTCAATGACATTGCCCTTCGCGTCAACCAGCTCGAACTCGAACTCGTCAGCCTTCAGTGCGCGGCCGGTCAGCGTCTTCGTGCCGCTCAGCACGATTTCGCCGTCCGCTGCGTAGGTGTTCGTGAAGGTCTCGCCATTCAACGCGAAATCCTTCGCCACTTCCTGACCCTCGTCCTCGCCGATGTTCAGCGACTCGTAGGACACAGTGTATCCAGCGGGAACTTCACTTTCCTTGACAACGTAGACGATCGGGTTCTCCTGCTTATCATACTTGAGCAGGTTGGACCAGGTGTAGACTTCGCCGTTCCGGGTGGGCACGGTATCGTCCACCGGGGTAAAGACTTCCTGTCCCTCGCTGTCAACAGTGCGAATGTACAGCTTCAGACTGTTGGTCAGGTCCGCATCGGCAGGCGTGACGCCCTCCCAGACCTTGGTGATAGAGACTTCCGTCACTTCAAGGGTGTTGGTGATGGTTTCGCCGTCCAGCGCGTAGTCCTGATCATTCGGATAGGATACGATATAGCCCGTAAAGCTCGTCGTCTCCTTAACGGTGTAATCGATCTCCGTCACACCGTCTGCCTGATACTTCGGCAGGTTCACGAAGGTGGCAACCCAAGCAGTGCTCTCGTAACCGCCAGCAGCCGTAGGAACAGTCTCGTCTGCCGCGCCGTCCAG
>JBGUSK010000118.1:0-51655 GCA_045132495.1 Christensenellales bacterium
TCCTCCAGATACACCTCATAGGTCTCCCAAATGGATTCCAGCTGGCGGAAGTGCTCCTTCAGGGCCTCCTTGCGATGCAGGCCCAGGGCCACCAGCAGCGCGTTGATCAGCGACAGAGGGGCTGCCAGGCTGTCCACGAAGGATGCCATGTCGGTGCGGGCGGTCAAGGTTGCGTCGGCCATGTCCGCCAAAGGAGACATAGGACCGTCGGTGATGGCCACCACCTGGGCGCCGCAGCGCTTGGCAAAACGCATGGCTTCCAGCGTTCGGTTGGAGTAGCGCGGGAAGGAAATGCCCACCAGCACGTCGTTTTCCTTCAGCTTGGAGATCTCCTCGAACACGTCCGTCGCGCCGGAGGACACCAGATGCACATTGTCAAAAATGTAGTTGAGATAGTAGCCCATGAACTGCGCCAGCGGCGCCGCCGAACGCAGGCCCATCACATAGATGCTCTTTGCCGAGAGCAGACGGTTGACCACGTCCTCAAAGACGGCGGCATCCATCTGCTCCATCGTAGCGCGCAGGTTCTGCATATCGCTCTTGAGCACCACGCCCAACGCCTCGCGGGGGTCGATCTCCGTAGACATTTCAAAGCGCTGATTGGCGGTCAGGCGATGGCTGACCAGCTCCTGCAGGCTGCGCTGCAGCTGGGGATAGCCCTCATAGCCCATGGCGGAGGCAAAGCGCACCACGGTGGATTCGCTCACACCCACGCTCTCGCCCAGCTTGCTGGCGGTCATGAACACGGCCTTCTCATAGTGTTCAACAATGTACTGTGCGATCTTCCGATGGCCCTTTGAGAGCCGTTTGCCCGACTGATTCAGCCGGTCGATCATATCCTGCATATCCTGCATGGCGGCGGTTCTCCGTTTCCTGTATTCCCCAGCGGACGGTTCATCGCCGTTGGGGCACTTGAAACTCATTATATCGGATTTCCGCCATTTTTGCAAGCGAAAAGCGGTAAAAATGCAATTTTTGCTTCATCAGCTTGCATTTTCCGCTTCATTTTATCATATTGCCCCCAGCATCCATGCAAGAAGGAGCATCACCGCGAGGAAAAACAGGTTCAGCGCGGTGAATACGCCCATGAACAGGCCCTTGCGCGTCCCCTCTGCCGCGCCATAGAGCCGGAAGGAGATCAGGCTCGCCAGCGAAGCCACCAGCGTACCCAGTCCGCCGATGTTCACGCCCAGCATCAGCGCGGAAGTGCTCTTTGTAAAGGGCGAGAGCAGCAGGCACGCCGGCACATTGCTGATGACCTGGCTGACCAGCAGACTCGTTATCAACGGAGAACCGGCCATCAGGCCTTCCAGCCAGGCGGAGATGGGCGCGTAGGCCTTCACCGAGGCCACGAACACGAAGAAGCACACGAAGGTCGCCAGCAGGGTGTAATCGACCTGCTTCAGCACCGGCCTGTCCACCATGAACACCGCCACAGCAACCACGGCTGCCAGCAGCCATGCCGGGATGCTCTTCGCCAGGGCCAGCAGCGCGATCACCGTCAGCGCGGCGTACAGCCAAAGCTTCCGGGCGGGCAGCTTTCCTTCTGCCGCGTCGGAGGACGCAAACCTTTCCGCCGGAATCAGCAGGCAGCAGCCCATCAGCATAGCAAAGGCCACGGCCGCGTAAGGCCAGGTCAGCTCCGGAAAGGCCATTGCATCCAGCCTGCCGGAGGAATACAGGTACAGATTCTGCGGATTGCCGATGGGGGTGACCATGCTGCCAAGGTTCGCCGCGATGGTCTCCAGCACCACGGTCAGGGTGAGGTGCTGAATCTTCGTTCCTTTCATTAGCAGCAGCGTAAAGGGCACCAGCGTGATCAGCGCCACGTCGTTGGTGGCGACCATCGCCAGCAGGAAATTCGCGGTGGTCAGCACCATCGCCAGTCCCCGCAGGGTGTGGATTTTCGCCGTCACCGCGCCCGCAAGCTTGTCAAACGCGCCCATGTGCCGGAAGCCCGCCACGATGGTCATCAGAGAAAAGAGCATCAGCAGGGTGGTCGTGTCGATGCCCGCCAGCGTGTGCGCCCCCGGCGGCACCAGCAGAAAGGAAAGCACTGCCGCGATGAGGGCCACCGTCAGCACGACCTCATGGCGGAAATAGTCAAGAACCTTCTTCATAAAAATGCTTCTTTCGTTCCACAAATCAAATTCCGAATTCCGAATTCTGCATTCCGAATTGCAGAATTACCTCAGTAATTCTGCCGGCACCTCTGCCGCCATGCGCTCGTAGCCCTTCTTGGAGGGATGCAGGTGGTCGCCGGAGTCATATTCCGGCAGGAACCAGTCGGGCCGTTTAGGATCGCGCAGCGCCTTGTCGAAGTCGATGCAGCCATCGATCAGGTCGGTCGTGCGGATGAAATCATTGTATGCATGGCGCATTTCCTGGCGGAAAGGCGCGTCCGTGCGCCAGCCGCCCATGGGGATCAGCGTGCCGACGTAGACCTTCAGCCCCATCTCCCGGGCCTGGGCAATGTAGGTTTTGAGGCCCTCAATGAGCTCCTCCACCGTGGGCAGATCGCTCATCGGGCGGAAGATATTCACATCCTCACCCACCGGGTGGATGATGTCGTTGATGCCCTGCTGGATGATGACCGCGTCCGCGCCGTCGGTGGGCACCTCGTGCCGGAAGCGGCGGCTGCCCATCAGGCCGTAGGATTCGTAGGTCAGGCAGGAGTATTCCCGGAGGATGCGGGTTCCGCTGGCGGCGCGGCGGATGATCGACGTGTGTCCGAAGCCCTCCCGCTGGCAGCGAATCTGCAGGTCGTCCGGCCAGTCCTGGGCGGTGATGGAATCGCCGTAGCAGACGATGGTGCGGTTGGCCTTCTCCGTCAGGATGGACACGTTGGAGAGGAAATAGTTCAGCTTCGTCGCGCGGGACGTGTTGACGTCGATGTCCACCGTTTCAGTCTCGTCGCCGTTGGCATAAAGACCGCCGGACAGCTTGCCGCAGGTGAACACCACCGACCGCATGAGGGTGAAGTCCGCCAGGTAGAAGCTGACGTGGACGGTCTCACCCGCGTGGAGTTCAACCTCAACCGGGTCGCAGGTGACATTCTCCCCCTCCCCGATGGTGACAGCACGCTCGCCGCCGAAGGTCACCGGGATAAACTCACCACAAACCAGCAGCGTGGTCTTGTTGAGGGTGACGGACTCGGTGCCGCAGTAGTTGTCGAAGGTCAACCGCAGTGCCTCTCCGTCGAAGGGCACACGGATGGGATAGCGGATGGTGATGTTTTTGGCATAACGCTCGGGGCGGTTCTCCGCGATGGAAACCGCGTTGCCCCAGATGCTGGCCCAGTGGTTGGTGCACATAAGCAGCCCTCCAAGTGATCGTATCTTTTTGATTATACCACACTCCGCGCCAATTGGAAATACAAAAAGGGGCGGACTTTCGTCACACCCCGTATTTGACCTTGACGCGCTCCATCTTCTCGCCGAAGGGCCTCGCCAGGAAGTACAGGAACACGAAGTTGCTCACGGCGTACAGCGCCGTATGAGGCAGCGCCGTCATGACCGAGGCCGCGTACAGCGCCCAGTCGAAGCCGCCGCCGTACCACAGCACATTCCACACATCCATGATCAGTGAGTACGCCGCGCCCGCCAGTACGCCATAGATCAGCAGCAGCCAACGATGCGTTTTCAGCGGGTTCGCCATCCATCCGGCGATCAGCCCGATGAAGCCCCACGCCAGCATCTGGAACGGCGTCCACGGGCCCTGGCCGAAGTAGAAATTGCTCAGTGCGGCGCTCAGCGCACCCACCAGGAAGCCCGCCTCCCCGCCCAGGTATATCGCAGTGATGACCGTCAGCGCGGTGATGGGCTTGAACAGCGGGATGAACCGTCCCACCACGCACAGCGCCGTCATCACCGAGACGATGACCATGCGCCGCCCGCCCGTCTTTTTGCGCTCGAAGCCAGTCAGGAAGAACAGCAGTGCCATGCAGGCCATCCCCAGAGACACCAGGAGGTGCTGCTTCTCGCTGAAAACCAGCGCTCCCAGCAGAACCAGCGCCGGCATGACGATGAAAGGCAGTGCCACCCGCAGCACATCACGGGCGCGCTTCGATCGGATAACGATCATGCCTTCGCCTCCCCTCGCAGGAAGTTCGCCGCATCCGCCACCGTGACCGCGCCATCAATGAGGCCGCGCGTCATACGGCTGATGGCCGTGGTGTAGAAATTATTCTGCCGGAAGAACGCTCTGGGCCTGCCCTCGGAAACGATCTGCCCCCGGAACACGAAGCAGCACCGGTCAGCGCATTCAGCGGCGAACTCCACATCGTGGGTCACAATGACGAGGGTCATGCCCTGGACCTTCAGTGCCTTCAAAACGCCGATAAGCCGGGATTTGGCGGCAGCATCCACCCCCTTGGTCGGCTCATCCAGCAGGAGGAGGCGCGGCTTTGTGGCCAACACCTTCGCCAGGGCCACCAGCTGCTGCTCGCCGCCGGAGAGGTCGTAGGGGTGCTTGTCCAGCAGGGGCGTGAAGTCGATGGGCAGGAGGTCAGACGTCGCGCCGCACTCCGCCAGCTCATCGCGGACAGTATTGCACAGGAAAACGCTCTGCACGTCCTGCGGCAGCAACGTCAGGCAGCTGCGGTAGAGGGATTGATTCCTGTACTCCCGCAGCTTTTTGCCGAAAACCTGCACTTCGCCCGAGTACGCCTTATGCAGCGCAGCAGCCACAGACAATGTGGTGGACTTGCCGCTGCCGTTGCCGCCCAGAATGCAGCAGATTTCGCCCTCCCGCACAGTAAAGCTCATGCCGGAGAGTACATCCGGGGTGTTTCGCTCATAGCGGAAGTACACATCGCGGAAGGCCAGCGCCGGCGCGGCGGATTCATCCAGCGGCGCTTCCTCCGGCAGATTGTCCGTGCAGCCGCGCGCCTCGATGAAGGCGCGGCCCTCGCGCACATCCAGGGGGCAGTCGCCTGCCGCGTCCACCGCGTGGAACAGCCGCGCAGCAGCCGGCATGAAGCACATCAAGGCCGGATCATCCGCCAGTCGGCCCACGACGGTTCGCGGGGCGGCGCAATCCAGTACGCGGCCATTCCGCAGCACCAGAAGCCGGTCGCATACGGGGATGACCTCCTCCAGCCGGTGCTCGGTGATGATAACCGTCAGACCCAGCTCCCGGTTGATCTTACGCACGGTGGCGATAAACTCCGACGCGGCGATGGGGTCAAGCTGGGCAGTGGGCTCGTCGAGGATGAGCAGCTCCGGCTGCATGACCATCACAGCGGCGAGGTTCAGCAGCTGCTTCTGACCGCCGGAAAGGGTCGAAACGTCCTTGTCGAACCAATCCTCGATGCCGAAATAAGCCGCCATTTCCGCCACGCGTCGGGCGATCACCGGCTGGGGCAGGCCCATGTTTTCCAGCCCGAAGGCCAGCTCATGCCAGACCTTGTCGGTCACGATCTGATGTTCCGGCTTCTGCATGACGTAGCCGATCCGGCAGGCTTCATCCCGCTCGGACAGGGGAGTTTGAGCCATGCCGTCTACCGTGATCTCTCCGGACAGCGTCCCCAGCGGGGCCAGCTCGCGCTTCATCAGCCGCAGCAGCGTTGACTTGCCGCAGCCTGTCGGCCCGCATACCGCCAGAAATTCCCCCTTCTCCACCGACAGGGAAACACCCTTGATGGCAGGCTTTGTACAATTCGGGTAGGTGAAAGTCAGATCCTTGACCGCAAGATGTGCCATTTGAGCGCCTCCTTTCCGGTAATAATGGCGGGCAGCCAGGTCAGCAGCCCGTAAGCAAGGAACCCCGTCCAAACCTGTGCCGTGACTGGCGTTGCGGTGATGGCCGGGTAGTAGGTGAACGTCCGGTCCGCGAGGCCCCACAGGGTCACCGACATCAGCAGCAGGGACGAAATCAGCAGCAACACGTCGTCGCGCGTCCAGCGGAAGATGGAAAAGCGCGTCCGCCGCCCTGTGCCGTAGCCGCGGGCAGTCATGCTGTCCGCGGTGATGATGCCGTTCTCCAGCGTCCACGTGACCATGACGGAGAAGACCCGCATACCGCCGCGTACCCGGTCGATCAGGTTGTCCTCCTTGTACAGGCCCAGGGCCTTCTGGCTCAGGCTGACCTTATGCACCTGCGCGGTGAACAGCGGCACATAGCGCAAGGCCATGGAGAGCATCAGCGCAAGCTTGGGCGAAAGCGAGCCGAAGATGTACAGGAGCTTGTCGCTGGTCATGACGGCGGTAAAGCTGCGGAACCAGGTCATCACCGTCACGATCATACCGCCTGCCGCCACGCCGTAGACGAAGGCCTCCAGCGTGACGGGGTTGTGGTTGACGACGAAGAGCACCGTCACGCCGTTGTGGGAGATGAAGGGGTTGATCAGCGCCATGCCTGCAAACAGCAGCAGCGTGTACAGGTGGATGCGCCACTGCCGCAGCAGTCCTGTCACCCCCAGGCTGACGAGTGCGCCGAGCGCCGAAAGGCCGAGGATGACCGGCTCCATCGTAAACATGGCGATACCTGCCGTACACAGAAAATATACCGCCACCGCTGCCGGGTTGTGGTCTGCAAAGCGCCGCATGGTCATCCTCCTTTCTGGTTGATCAATCCATATCTCTTCCGAGCTCCAGAGTATATCGCAGCTCCACCCGGTCGCCGTCCTTGAGGACATACTGGTCAACGCCCACAGAATAAGTTTCCCCATTCACCGTGTACAGCCAGCCGGACAGATCGCCGAAGTCGAACTCATAGATGTTGCCGATTCCGTGAACATACATCATCCCTTGCGCGCCGCTGGCCTCCATGTGGAAGCCCTTCATCCGCGCCGCATCGGTGAGAATGGTATAGACCGTATCGCCGGATGCAATGGGCAGCGACGTCTCCTCAAGGATCACGCCGTTTTCCGGGATGTGGGCTGCCCTGCCCGCCACCTTGTCGCAGCGGATGGTCAAGGTAATGCTGCCGATGGCGTCATCCTTGGTAACGGCGATGACAGCATAATAATCCTTCGCCGACTGGATATCTGTCATGAGCAGGACAGCCAGCAACGCCGCCGCGATCATCGCCACGGCAAGGAATTTCTTCGGGTGACGCTTACCTGCGATCAGCAGCGCGATGCAGGCCAATACCGCCGCACCGCCGATGACCACGGCCGCCACCGCCTTGTAGCTCAGCTGCGCCTTGAGCTGGCCAGGCTGCTGATCACCATCCAGCAGGAAGATGCTGTCCTCCCCCGCTTTGAAGCGGGCATATGCCGCTGCCGCCAGAAACGCCTGCGCCGTGGCATTCTCGTTGTACGCACCGCCCATTTCATGGCTGAAGGAGCCGTCCTCCAGGCGGAAGGCCGCCAGCGCATCCAGCGGTGACGCACCGTTCTTGACAAATTGAGGGGCCGCCGGGTCAATATTCAACGCGCACAGAGCGATGATGACCTGCGCAGCACTCTCGGCATTCTCCACACCGTAGGAAGAGAATCCGCCATTTGCCGTCTGCCGGGAAGCAAGCAGCGCGACCGCACCATCAATGGCAGCGGTGACTTTCCCATCGTCCTGGTGGGGCGCGAGCGCCTGCAGCACCATGGCAGTGGCGTCCACGTCAGACACATCGCCGGTGACGGCCCAGCCGCCGTCCGCCTTGCGGAGGGTCAGCAGGGTGCTGACGACCTCATCATCGGTGTATGTCGGCCCCTGGCAGACATTGTTCAGCAGGTGCAGCCCCCAGGCCCAGCTCATCACACCCTGCTTGCCAATGGAATCCGCCAGGGTCGTTTCCACAAAGGGATGATCGCTGCCCAGGGCCAGGAGGGTCAGGGCGAGCTTCTGCCGGGTGGTCGCCGAGCGCACCTTGGTGCTGGTGACATAGTCCTCCAGTACTGTGCGACAGGCGGACAGGTCATAGCTGCCAGCCTGGGCCAGCGCAATGGCATACCACTCGCCGCCTTTGCCCATCATGTCGGGAAGGCCGTCTTCTGCCCAAACGTCCGTGCCGGACTGGGTTGCCTTGAAATCGAGGATCGAGCGCTCCGCGCCTGCTGCCAGCGGGAGGGCCAGCAGCAGGACGCAGAGCAGCGCAAAAACGCGTTTCAGCATGGTTTACTCCGTTACAGTCACGATGCACACAGGGGGCACCAGGGTCAGGTCGTTGCTCACGGCGGAAATGGTGTATACACCCGCCTCCGGGAAGGTCAGCACAAATTGGCCCTCCGTATCGGTCGCGACATCGTCGTACACCTCGCCGTCCACGATGAGGAAAGCCCCCTGCACCGCGTAGGTCACAGGATTCCATACTTCGTCGTATCCGGCAGCAGAGAGAGTCAGCGTGATCTCAGTATTCACCGCAGCTGCCGCCACAGGCGCGTTGAAGTACGAGTAGGTATCGCTGAAATTCGTCAGGTCAGTGAATGCATAGGCTTTCACGTGGTCGCCCGCCTTGACGGGGTCCACCAGACTCACCGCGGACGCATCGTTGACGCAGTAGCCGTAGCTGCCGCCGTTTTCCACGCCCCACAGCCGGTACATGGACTTGCCCCACTCGGTGTCCTCCGCGAGGAAGGCCTCCGCGCCATCGGGATGATAAGCCGTATGGGCCGCCATCAGCGCATCGCAGATGGTCAGCGCGCCGTCGCCGTCCGCATCGGTGAGGGGCACGGGCGCATAGGTCATGACCAGCGCACCGGTATCAGTGGTGATGGACACATACACCGTGGGCGCTTCCTCGGCAAATGCGGTGAGCGAGACCAGCATCGCAAGGGCAAGCAGGGTTGAAAGGATCTTCTTCATGGATTTCGACCTCCTTTGGTCGTCGTTGTCGCCGGTCAACACGCCCTGACCGGCTGCAAACAAAAACCCCCGACACACAGGTCGGGAGAGTACAGCAAAACCGCGCCGCGCTCCTTGCGAACGCTGCGATGGGTCGGCTGCACACCTCTCGCCAAACTGTGCCACACGCGGATGCTACGGCAGGTCTCCTGGCTTGTGATGACGCCCCGATGACCGGGGACGGCGGCACGCCCTTCTCAGAGATCACTCTCCAATGGGTTCGTCGTGCCTTCTGATCAGTTACAGTAGTGGCGGCTGCTCCGGTTTCGCACCGGATTCCCTTTTGCTCTGTGCCGCATCGGGCACAAACCGTATTCCGCATATTCAGTTGACGGATACATTGTAGCATGTCCCACCAGGTGCGTCAAGCAAAAACGCCCGACTCCCGCAGGCGTCAGGCGCATTGTGTATTTGCTCTATTCTTCCGAAAAAAGCGGGTTCCTTTCCCACGCCAGTCCGAGCCTGCCAATGACAATATAGCGTGCATTCTCAAAATTGTAGGCGCAGGTGGACAGCGTGACCAGATGATCCTTCCGGCAGTCGATCTCCACGTGAGCGTCAAAATTGGACTTCTTCTCCGCTTCGGCAACAAACTTCTGCATGTCATTCTCATCTGAAATGGCAATGTCGTAGCAGTGGTCATGCCCATCGGTGACATAGCCCGCGAAAACCTCAATCACATAGATCTCATCTCTGCCCACCGCCACCATGAAGGGATGTGCGTCAAAGAAGCCCCGGCTTTCGTAGTCCGTCAGGCCGTGGAACATGGAGCTGTCCCGCATATGGTGTCCGTAGATCAGCGTGTTGGGGTCGCGGAAATCCGTCAGGTTGCGATAATCCACAAACAGCGTGCCCGCCCTGTTCGCCCTCCGATTGAACATATGGTCAATGTAGAAGCTGTTGTTGCCGCCCTGCACCACCGGGTAGTCGATGGGGGTGCCCGCCGCGTACAGCCAGAACTGATAGTGCCCGTTGATCTCACGCAACCTGTCATGTTCGATCTCTGCCAGCCAACGCTGGAGGATCGCCTGCATCACCGCCAGGCAGTGCTCGCCCTCCACGCCTCCGTACGGAACCAGCATATCCAGATAAGCCTTGCCATGGGGATTTCCTTCAAAGGCTGCCATACTGTCCGCGATCTGCCACGCGGGTTCCGCTGCGGGAACCGCAGATTCCGCTGTTGCAGCAGGCGTCGGGGCAGGTGTGACCGCCGAAGCGGGTGTGGCGGTCGCAAATGGCGTAGCCGTCGGGCGAATGGCGGCGTCAACGCCCGCCTTCATCCCATCAGGACGGTTTCCCGGCGCGAATACCGCCTGCAGCCAGGGCAGCGTATTGACGCGGTATGCAGCGTTCTCCGCGCTGCGGACATCGCGTTCCGCCTGCTTCCTGAAGGTCTTCCACAGGGCAAGCTCTTCCCGTTCCTTCACACCTGCCGCTGCCTGGAACATCGCCTCCACGATGGCGTGCACGTCCTCCGACGGCAGCTGCGCGATCACCTCCAGCTGCGCATCCGTCAGCAGATGCATCAGGCTTCCATCAGCATACAGCATCGGGTAGAACCATCGGGCGTCCTTTTCCGCTGGCTCATCCGCCAATACAAGTGACGCAGTCAGCAGTATCAACAGCAGTATCAGCAGCAGCCGTTTCACAGCTTCCACCCGCCCTTCATCAGCCCGGTATTGCGCAGGCTGTCGTAGTAGTCCTCGCTCACGCCATACTGGTACTCCTGCCACAGAATGTACCCCACCACTGCGATCAGCGCGAGGATCAGCACCAGCAATATCAGCTTGAGCAGCTTTGCATGATTGTTTTTCTTCATAAAACTCCTTGTCCTGCAAGTGTATTTGCAGGCTGCCGAACCCCCTGCATATCAGCAGGAGGCCGGAGGCTACTCCGCCCCGGCCTCCATGGGTTATTCAGTTTGCCGCCTTCTGACGCTTCATCTGGATGAGCACATACGCAATCGCCGCGAGGATCATCGCCGCAGCCAGCAGCCAGGTGCTCAGATCAAAATCATCGCCAGTATGGGGCGTATCCGGCACCTCAATGACCTCCTCCACCATGAATGTCCACGGTACAATCCCCATCGTGCACATGAACTCGTTACTCAGGTCAAAGGGGACGGTAAGGGTCAGCACCAGGTCGGTCGAGCCATTTCTCTTGAAGGTGCCCAGGAGCGTATTTTCCGTCAGCTGACCAGTCTCAGAAACCGCAGCGTCGAAAATCTGCCCATCCTTGGTGGACACCTGCAGATTCATCCGGCTGAGGAACTCCTGATACTTTTCATCCACCGGCTCTGCGCGCAGGTAGATACGCATCTGCTTGTCGGAACTGTTGCGCACGGTGATGCGCTGGGTCAGCACATCGCCCGGCATGACCATCTTGAAATTCTCAAACAGGTCGCTCTCCGAAAAAGCTGTACCCGGCAGGAACACGAATTTCTCCGCGCCGCCCTCGTACCGCACCAGCGAAACCGCCTGCGCCGTCACGCAGCCCAGCAGCATCAGGAGGGTCAGGACGAAAGATAATTTCTTTTTCATCTTCTGACCTCCTTACTGCGCTGTGGTCGGCGGAGTCCAGCCCCATGCATTCTTCACAGCGTCTGCAGGCTGGGACTGGATGGCCTGGTGGACCACGGTCACTTCAAGGCGATGAACACCCTCAGGCTTGTTTTCTTCACGGATCGGAGCATCTGCTGCCAGCAGGTTTTCTGTAGTGGCTCCAACAGCAAGCTCGCCATTGTAATAATAGTAGTTGCCCACCTTTGTCCAATGCTCTGTGTTGTAGCTGCTCATGCCACTCCAGGGCGCAATAATACGTCCGGCAGCATCCACCCAGTTGCCGTATATCGCCACACGGACATACGCAGGGATATTGGTTGAGAGGTTCTTGTTCAGCACCTGAATGCTGCTTTTGGTCTGAATACCATTGACTTCCTGGACATTTTCGACGATCTTTGTATCCACCTGTACCGGCGTGAAGGTATTGGTCACCGGGCCCGAGCCAACCGCCAGGAACGCCACCGTGCCGCTGACCGTGCAGGTCAGCAGCAGAGTGACCGCGATGAGCAGCATGAGGCTCTTCTTGCTGAATTTCTTCATTATCTGCCCATCCTCCTTACTCATTTACGCCAGCATTGCTGCCCGTGCCAAAGTTGTTGACAAGGTAGCTCTCATCGTGCATCCACTGGTCGGAATAGCTGTGATTGGTAATCGTGCAGGTTGTCGGCTCATCACCGATGGTGCCATCGGCCTTATCGTACGACGGTTCATCGCTGTACAGCCAGGTCCATCCGGTGCGCTCGGTCACAGTGTAGGTGCTGCCCACCTGGAGTTTGGTAATGGTCGCAGAGGGATTGTCGTTGTTGAGCACCAGGGTATAGGTAGTCGGCACATTGTTTGTGGTAATCTCCACATCCACGATGGCGCTCTCGTTGTTCTTCAGGCCAGACTTGGTGACCTTCAGCTCACCATACCGCAGGGGATAATGGTTGGTGACTGTCGTGCTCACGCCGTTTTCAGGGATCGCACCCTTTTCTTTTCCATCGTACTCGACAGAGAAGTTATCCGGCACGGCTTCCTCCACAGAATACTGGGTACCTACCGGCAGGTTTTGGAGGATCGCAGTCTGACCGTCCGTCAGGGAGAAGGTCAGCATATTGTCCTGCAGTGTCATCGGCGTTGCGGCCGCACCAGCAATGCTGACACTGATGGTGTTGCCCGGGAGCACACCGGTCAGCTTGACCGTGAAGACAAACTCAGTACCCTCTGGCGCCTTGAAGCCCACCTGCTCCACAACCGTTTTGGTGATGGACAGATCAGCCAGCTTCCACTCAAACTTGGCATAGTAGGTGGCGCTTGCGTATGCATCCTTCTCTTCACCGTTAACAGCGATCTTTTGAGTCTTTTCCGGAATGATTTTTACAGTTCCATCCGTATTTGTGGTAATCCACTCCGCCTCAACAGGATGTGTGCAGTCTTCATCTGTGAACCATCCCACAAACTCGAAAGCAGGGAGCTTCGCCGCAGCAGTAGACCCCAGCGCAGTACCAGACATCACCTTGACGGTCTCCGCATCCGCACTCAGGGTGCCACAGACATCGAACGTTGTTCCATTCGGTGCAACACCTACGTACTTGATCTCCACATCATTCTCCACATAGTAGTAGGTAATGATGTTCAGCTTGACCGTGTCGCTCTTCTCGACGCGGATGCTGATCTGACCCTCCTGCGGATTCACCTGCTTGTAGGTATAACCAGGGATTGTCTTCGGAGCGCCGCTCTTCGTATCACCATACCTGGCTTTGCCCGTTTCTGTCTGTTCCAGCATAACGCCCGTATTGAGCTCCACATGGCGGATCTCATAGGGATACTCATTGCGCACGTAGTACAGCTTCAGTTCGAGGCCTTCCTGCGGCAGCGTGACCGAGCCGTTTCCGACCACTTCCTTGCTGGTCTCAACACCGCCATAGATGCATTCCGTCCTTGCAACATCGAACGTGTAGCCGTCCAACGCCAGATCGAAATCTTCAGCCTTCAACTGCGTCGTATTGATTTTCCCCTGCGCCTGCGTGCCAGTACCGTATTCGGTCCAATTGCTGCCCGTCAGAGGTTCAAGCCAGTGCGACACCTTGTAATATGCGTTTACTTCATCTTTCTTATAGTAGAAGTTGATGACATTATCCGGGTGCACTGATACACCGTCAACCTTAATCCATTCTTCTCCCTCGCCAAGCGCCTCCTCGGAGATCACCAGGCGTTTCTGGTAGGCATCAGGCATATAGCCCGTAAAAACCTTGAAGGTCTCAGTGACGACTGCCTTTTTATTGTCGCTGTGGAGCACCTGTTCCTGCATTTTGGTAGTGCCATCAGCCTCCTGCACCCAGTAGCGCACGATATATGGCACTGCAATCTTCGGCACATACCAGAAGGTAAAGGTATTGGCGCCGGTATTATCCGCATCATCAATGCTGAGGGTGATGGAGTGGCTCTTGACTTCGGGGAAATAGCCCGTACGGTAATCCGGCTTGAGCTCCTCACCGCCCTTGGCGTCGAAGGTCTTGGTCATGCCAGCCAGAGTGGAACCGGTGATCGGGTCAGCGATCTCGGTATCCTCACCCTTGATTTTGAAGTATACCGTGTACGCCTTCAGGATGTTGGAGGACCATTTACCGTAGACCTTCAAATCCTGGGTGATGGGCATGCTTTCGAAGTCGATGGCCTTTTCGATGCCATCGTCCTCGTAGAACCAGCCGATAAAGGTCAGGCCGCCGTTAGTGCCATGGCCGGGCACCTGGCCTTCGGTCAACACCGTGCCATGGGGCACATTCTTGCTCAGTTCGCCG
Organism: Christensenellales bacterium; assembly: GCA_045132495.1. Taxonomy (GTDB): domain Bacteria; phylum Bacillota; class Clostridia; order Christensenellales; family Aristaeellaceae; genus UBA11524. The sequence goes on from JBGUSK010000118.1 coordinate 14,128, forward strand.
TTTTCCAGTTGCTCATTGCTATCTACATCGCCCTTGGTCTGGTAGAAGTACACATTGTGGGTAACGGGCTGCCACTTAGCGTAGAACGTCACATTGCTCGCGGGCATCGTGCTGTTCCAGTTGACCTCTGTACCAGTATAGCATTCCGGGGTGGTATACCAGCCTACGAACTCGTATGCGTCCTTCTCCAATCCGACAGGATATTCAGGTTTACCGGGGTTGTATGTACTGAAGGACTGATCGAACATCAGCGTTTGGTTTAACGGTGCATCAGATTCCTTATTGTGGTTGAAAAAGGAGAGCGTGTAGGTGTTCCGCTTATAGTAAAAGACATTGCAATAGGCACACGCATTATCCGGGCACTGATAATATTTGCTTCCTTGCGCATAATTCTTGGACTTGTACTGAGCATCATCGTTGGTGTCGCGGGTGTCGTTCACGCACTCAAAGCCTGTATACTCAAATGGGTCAACGCGGGTGTTGTCATTATGCGCACAGGTAAACACAGCAGTATCTACCAATACGTACGATTTGTCATCATACGTCTTATCCGCCGTTTGTCCGGGAAGAACCTCAAAGTAAATATGATAACGATGTTCAGAAATATTCTCCCACGATGCCCCCCACCACGCAATCATTCGTTGTGCAACAGGATCGTCAGGATCTTTGATCATATCAGCAGACATCACAGGATAGGAACCGACAATGTTGGCGTGATCATCGCCGTATGTTTTACGGTACCCTGTGCCCGCTTCAGCAGCCCAACTGCCCCATACGAAGGTTTTTATCCAGCCATGATCCTGCCATTGTGTAGTATTGCCAAGAGCCGCTGCAGGCCAGATCGCCTCAATATTCGCACCATACTCCGCTTGAATAGAGAGATAATAGTATGTATATCCTCCAATTACCTCCGTTTTCCTGGTGAATCGGGTGTCCGTAACTTCCGGCATTGCTCCATCATCGACGTTCTCCCATTGGCAATTATCAAGCCGGCCATCCCTTGTCAATGAGGCAATTTGTATATCATCCCCATTTTCCCTTGCATAGATATACCGAATCTCGTACTCATTGCGGGAATAATACACGTTAACAACAGTGGAGCCGTCGCCGGCGACAGTGACCTGCCCACCACCCGCGTTGAAATACTTGGTACTAATTTCATCATAGGTAAAGTAGTCAGCATCTTCGATTGTATCAACCGCCGAAGCCGGATGCGCCTTGCCTACATCGGAAGGAGTCAGCACGGTTCCAGCTACACTATCAACGGTTTTCTGTCCCCAATAGCTGTAAGTCGTAACATCCGGGTCGTCTTTTACATCTGCATTCCAGTACACCACCGTGTATCTGGCCTTCTGCGCATCCCATAAAGCCCTATATTTCCTGTTCTCCGCAGGTACAGTATCAGGCAGTTCCACAGTCTTTCCATCCAGCGACCAATCCTCGAATTTATAACCCGCCCGGACAGGGTCAGGAACAACACCAACCGGCGTCTCAAAACGGGCATAGATAGGCTCCACGCCGTAGCCGCCGCCCAAGTCAAAGCTCAGCAGGTAATACTCGCGGTCATAATACACTTCTACAACGGTGCTGCCGTCCGCGGCAATGGCAGCCTTCTCATACAGCAGCGAGTAGAAACCAGTGGGGTCAAAGCCGGTATTGTTCGCTGCCGTGCGGTGTTCGCTGTCCAGCGCCACCTCCGGCACCTGGGACTTGGTCAGGCCCGTCATGGTTTCACGGGCCGCCTCGACGTAGTTGTCGTCACCAATGTTCTGCTTATAGTGGATGACCGTGTAGCTGACCTGCGTGGGCTCATAATACACGTCCAGCACCATGTCTGCCTGAATATTCTCGACATTGATGGTAACCTTATCAGCCGCGTAGTTGAAGCCCTGCGGCACGTTGTCTTTATTCGTTTCCGCAAGCTTATAGCCGCGCACGGTGGGATTGGGGACATCCGCATTGAAGTTGCCGCCCTTTTCGATCGTGGCGGTATAGGGGGATGTGACGATCTCACCGCTGCCGCTGAACAGGTAGTTGATCACGATGGTATGCTTGTCCGTTTCAGCACGTTCCACCGCAAAGAGAGAGAGCTGTTCCTCCACAGGCTCAGCATAATCACCATTGGCGATCTCCTCAGAGGTCACAGAAACAGAGGCCAGCACCGTTTGGCTGTCCTTGCTGAAATAACGAAGCTCCGCCACGCCTGTCAATTCAAAGATCGTATTCAGCTTGCCGTTCGTGACCGTCAGGCAAGCGCTGGTCTCACCTGCGATATCAGCCCAATGGACGCCATCATATACCTGCCACTGCGCGCCATCCGCAGCCTCAGCATTGATGAACGCTCGGCCGCCTTTGGGCAGAATGACAGCACGGCCGCCGTTCATCGGCAGCGTGTATTCCGCACTGGCAATATACTGATTGCCTTGAGGATCGCCGTAATACAGCGGCGGCTGGGGAATATCGGGCTCAATGACCTCGCCCTCGCCTGCCCATTCACAGCCTTCGGCATGCAGGCTGGTACCAGGATAAAGCACGCAGGTATCCGCCTCAACCTTGCCGTCCACCACGCAGGTGCACATCATATCAAAGTACCACTCAGAATCGCTCCACTCATTGCGCCATTCAGACACAACGCCAGCACCCAGATTGATACCGTTGCTGTCCACATTCCATGTATTTGTCAAGAAGTAGTAGATTTGCTCTTTGTTGTACAGTCCTGTATCATTGTCCAACGCAACACTGCTCAGATAGCCTACATACTCATCCAGTTCCGTTATCTGCGCAGCCGGAAGAACCATAATGGCGCTTTTGAGGCTAACGTTGTCTGCGTCAGTGGCCACACAGTAGAACTGCTGCTCTTCCATGGTCACAGTGGCGTTCATGCACCAAGGGTTATCAGCCGAGGGGAGCGCGTTACCATCCACATCGTACCACTGGAAGGAATACAGCTCCTTGTTTGTCATGTCCGTGAAGGCTTCGAGCTCATATTCTTCACCCAGAACGCCTGCTTCGAGATTCGTGTATGCATCCTCGGATACTGACTCGTAGAGCATGTTCATCGTGCCCAGCGTCAAATCATCCACCGACATTGCCCCGGCAGATGAAACCATCAGCATCACCGCCAGCAGCAGAGCCGTCAGTCTGGAAATGTATTTCATTGATCATTCCTCCATTCTGTGGCTCTTGCGTCAGTTTGCGCAGGCAGGCGCATGGCTGGGCAGGTTGTTCATCGCGTAGACCGTGCCGGTTGAGAAGTCCACCCAGGCGATCACCAGGGACGGGTCGCCGTAGGTCAGGTAACCCTGGGCATCCACCAGGCCCACCGGCTCCGCATATCGGGCGATGTACACATCACGGGTACCGTCTTCCTTCTGCTCAAAGACAGCATGGTCAAGGGTGGGGACAGTCCGGGCGCGCTTGATCATATCAGCGGTTGCCGTCGCTGCCCACTTGTCAAATTCCTCCTGATCCGCCCGCTGAACGCTCTCGTTTTCGCCCGATGCAGCCTTCACAGGCGCCGCATACCAGGGGCATTCCGCCTCGTGAAGCTCATCATAGGGATGAAGAACCAGGCGATCCTCAGCCGTGGGAGCGCAGGTGCAAATCAGATTCGGATAGGTGCCCTGATGGCACAGGAACCAGTGCAGCATGACATGCTCTGCCAGGCAGTCTGCAGCGGAAGCGTCAGCGGTGACATCCGCCGTGCTCACATACCAGGTGAAGTTCAGCGCGGTGCAGCGCTCCTCCAGGGTCATCTGCGCCAGCTCTTCCACATACTTGCACAGGTCGTGGCCCTCGCACACGGTTGCGTCGGGCGCTTCTGTGTACAGGTTGATCGCATACGCATAGAAGCCGCTGCGGCTGATTTCGCGGCCATTCATGTCCAGCGCGGCACAGGAATAAAGCGCACCGGAATTTTCCGCCGTCGCATAAAAGGTCAGCTTGGAGGTGTCCGCGCCGGCATAGGCCGTATTCTCCGCGGAGATCGCCGCTGCTGTGCTGTTTTCATCCGCCTGAACGTACCACTGATACTTCACCGCGCGGGAGTTGGTGTAGGTAAAGTTAACTTCCTCGCCCAGGATCGCCTGCGCCACAACGGGAGCAGACGCCACGCTCAGCGCAGTTTCCTTGCTGGCGATCTCAATGACGTTTTCGCCCGCGATGATCGTCGCCATGCAGTAGTAGCTATAGGTGGTATTGACCTCGTTTTTCGCCGTCACGACAATGGAGGCAGCGTTCTCACCCGTCAGGACACTGTCCGTCACGGCAACGGTGCCGTCGGCGTTCACAACGCTCTTCACCTCATGCCATTTGTAGGCGCTGGCGCCGTAGACGTCAAAGGTGATCAGCAGCTCCTGTCCCTTGCGGGCCTCCCGGATCTCCAGGTTGATCACGCGCTCCTGGGCCGCGAGGCCTTCACGGTGCCAGGGGCAGCTTTCGCTGTGCAGCGGGCCGGGCCTGCCCCAGGCTGCCGCGCCGCATTCCTTGCCCAGGCAAAGGATCTCTGCTGCACCGGCCTTCACATGGGCCGCCGTGCAGCTCAGGTACTGCGCAAATGCAGAGGGATCGTCCTTCAGCAGCGCCTTCATGAACGTGGACGCATCCTCCACAGACATGGAGGTCAGGTGCTCATAGCAGCACTCCACAGGCAGCGCCAGGCCCAGGGAAGCGCCGTTGCAATACGTGCAGCCGGGGACAGGCGTGGGTTCCGGCGTCTTTTCTGGCATGGGGGTGACCGCAGGGAGCGCCGACCTGTCCAGGTTCAGCAGATCGCCGCGGATGAAGCCCTCATGCTTCTTGTACTGGACGCCGTACCAGATGTACCCGTCTTCCTGCATTTCCGCGCTGGTGACCAGCACGGCAGTTTTAGCCTTCTTGATCGTCGTCAGGCTCTTGCTGGCGGTGGTGGGTTCCTTGCGCAGGTAGACCGCGTTGGTGTTCGTCCAGGCAGCAACGCCGCCCTCGGGAATCACCGGCACTGCGCCGCCCTTGCCCACTTCAACGCCTGCGCGCTCCATCAGCACATTCAGGTCGATATACTGCTTGAACACAGGGCCGCCGACCTTGTAGGTCTCCTTGGTGACGCGGCCATTGTCGTCGCCATGGACGACAGATGCATAATCATTGCTGACATAGATCACCACGCCCACCAGCTTGCGGCCGTCGATCTCGATCAGGGCCAAGTCGCCGATAACAGGGTAAGCAGCCCGGCTGATCTTCTTCAGCGCACCGATGTTCTTCATCCTGGAGCACAGGTTCTTGTACGTCTCGCTCTGGGGGAACTCCTTGCTGCTCAGGCCGATCCTGTCAGCCACCCAGCCGATGAACAGGGCCGTCCACTCGATGTCCTGATCTTCCTTTTCCTTCTCAAGCCCTGCCCAGCGGGTGTAGAGGGTCATGCCGTCCTTCTCTTCCTGATAACCCAGCTGACTCTGGGCAACATTAACCATATCCTCGCGCCAGTCGCCGGTCAGCCTGACCTGCTTTGCCAGCGCTTCCCAGTCCTTTCTGCCCAGGCCGGTGATGAGGGATGCAGCCGTGTCCTTGATCTTGTCCAGCTCGCTTTTTTCCGATTCGTCCTGCTCGCCCTTTTCCTGCACCATCTCATTGGGGGAGAAAGTAAGCTCCATGTCTTCTTCTGCCAGCGCGCCCATGGGGAGCATGGTCATGAGCAGCCCTGCGGTCAGCAGCAGCGCCATTCCTCTGCGCATCATGTTCTGTTCTCCTCCTTACTGATTTTCATCCACGATCAGCGTCTTGGTGGCCTCAGACCAGCCCAACGCATACAGCGGATCTGTGCCGTTGTTCGCGCTCTGCACCGCCTGGGCCAGCACCGCGATCTCCACCTGGGCGTTCATGTATTCATTGCCCATCTCAGGCGCGAAGGTGACCTTGGTGAACAACGGCTCCGTCCTCTGGCCCGGCTTCAGGATGCGATTGTAATAGTAGAAACCATTCTGCTCCGTCCAGAACTCGGTGTTCACATTGAGGCTGATATAATCTGCATTCAGCTCGGTCTCCACGCCCTGCGCCGGGGTGATCTTCTTTTCCACCAGCACACGGGTGAAAAACGGCACGCTGCCCTTATTGACCACATAAGCAACCTTGCCCACACTCGTTGCGGGCACCACGTCGGACACGCCCTCTTCCGGCCAGGGCTTGCCGTCCTCGGTTTCCTCCACCAGATCCATATAAAGACAGCCGGTGGTGATCACATTATACGCCGTATCCTCCGCCACGAAATAAGCTGCGGTGCCGCTGGCCAGGATCGCCAGCCCCGTCGCGATCAGCGCCAGGCAGAGGATGCGCTTCTTCCATTTCTTACTCATCGGGTTTCTCCTCTCAAAAAGGGCCCATAAAATCCCCATGGGGAAAATAACATCATCATGCATGTACCGCAGGGCACAGGGGGATATCCGCCAGTGCAGATACCCTCGTGTGCCCCCGTCCCACCGGATGGCAGGACGGGAGGCAGAGACATTACTTATTCATGCCGCAGGTTTCGAACCAGGCCGCAATATCCGCAACCTCCATCTTCTGCACATCCGCCCAGGAAGACTTCGCGCCCTGAGCCTGCACAGCGTAGGCAGTCACGTCGATGTCGAACTCGGTTTTGCCATCGCCGTTGGTCAGGTCGGTGGGGATCACGATCTGGTCAAACAGGGCATCGGTGACCTCACCCTTGGCCAGCACCTTGGTGTAGTAGTACAGGCCGTCGGTATGCAGCACCCAGTTGTCGCCCAGCTTGTTGTCGGTATAGTCGGTGCGGACGATGATGTCGCTCGCGCCCACTTCCTTCAGGCAATCCAGGCCTTCGACCTTCACGCGCACAAAGCAGGGGTTTGCGCCGGTATTGGTGACGGTGGGGTCCTTGGCGAGGGCTTCGCCGGGGTACACCTCGGGCGCGTCCTCGGAGCCCTGCTTATCCCACTCGGGCTCGGTGAGCTCAATGTCAACATTGCCGACGGTGAAGGTATTCGTCTTCACATCGGTGGTATCGGTGAAGTAAGCCAGCGTGCCGCCCACGGCCAGGATGGCGATCATGCACACCGCCGCAGCCAGCAGCAGAATCTTGCGCTTGTTCATGTGTTATGTCCTCGATTCGTTATTCCTTTTGCACATCTTTCTTATGGAACACTGGGGGTCAGCTTCCAAATCTCACCAGGTTCAGTAATTGCCGCACCGGAATCTTCCTTCAAGTTCTCAGACTGCACTGCATAAGCATAGAACTTCAGTTCTGCTTTAGCAGTCTCAGCAGTCACATCATTGTCAATTGTAACCTTGCCGTTTTTCAAATCGCCTTCGCCTTCACCCTTCAGGAAGTAAACAGAGGTGCCTGCTGCTTCGGGCTGCTTCCACATGTACACTACACCGCCAATATGCTTGGGCGTAGCTCCCTCAACCTTGGACCAGCCTTCAGCCTGCTCCCAGTTGATAGCATTGCCAGTATCGGTTTCAACGACTTCAATGAAGAGGTAGCATTTTTCGCTGCCAGTTTCCACCGTAACTTTGGGATCTTTTTTATAGGTTGCACCGGGAATCATCTTGGCCGTCCAGCTATCAAGCTCACCGTTTTCCTTTGATGCAGTATTCCAAGTTTCCGTCAAAGAAATATCCACAAGAGCAGGAGCAAAAGCATTGGTCACGGGATCAGTCTTATCAGTCAGCCACGCCAGCGTACCACCCACAGACACCGCCACCAGCAGCAGCGCAGCAACGGCCAGCACGAGGATCTTCTTGTAGTTCTTCATGTTTGTTCTCCTTTCAAATCATTACTGGTTTTCAGCAGGAGTATCGACAGCGGGGCCGGTCACAGTGGTGTTGGTCTTGCCCCACTGCGCCCACGCATCAGCCGCTGCATTGAAGCCATCAGCCTGGATGGCATGCGCCACGATGTTGATATCCACCTTGTCCATGTGGGCCAGCTGCTTCTCGCTCACCTCACCGGGGATGGTGATGGAGTCAAACAGCGCATCCAGCTTCACTTCAGCCTCGCCAGCGTCCACAACATCCTTGTACCAGAACTCGTAGGTGCTGCCGGAGAAGCTGTTGAAGAGCCAGGTCTTGTTGTCCCAGCCATTGACGAGGTTCTGCAGCAGGAACACATCGCCTGCGTAGTAGGTGGGGTAGATCGTCTGGGGGAAGGCGGCCTTCAGGCTGTCCAGCTGATCCACAGTCACCTGAATGCGGACGTAGCACTTTTCACTGCCCGATTCGACCGTCACAGTCGGGTCCTTGGTATAGGTGTGGCCAGGCAGCAGCTTGTAGGCATTGCCGGTCGTGGTACGGGTGCTGCCTTCAGGCTTGCCGTACTCATCCACCTTCGCCTCATCAAGCTTGATGTTGACAGAACCCACCGTGAAGGTATTCTTGACCGTGCCGGTGGTGCTGGTGAGGTAAGCCAGGGTTGCGCCGACGGACAGGCTCACGAGCAGAACCGCGCAAGCCAGCAGCATCACGATGCGGCGGAGCTTGGAATTCTTCATCTGAGAATTCCTCCTTTCAATAATATGGGATACCGATTGGGAACGCACTTTATTTCGGGGCGCATGCGCCTCGGAATCAGATTTTGCAGCCATCGCTGCGGTCGGAGGGCGATCACTCGCTCTCAGGGTGAGGTTGCGTGGGCTTTTCCGCCTTGGGCAGCAGCTCCGACAGCAGCAGGGACAGCAGCAGCATCGCCGCGAGGGCAATGCCCGCGATCACGCCTGCGCCTGACTGCAGCCAGGTTGAAAAATAACCCAGATACGGAATGGAAAATACCGGGGTGCCGATCACCTGATCGTAACTCACCGGCGGATCAGGCATGTTGTTCGCATCGCCCTTGGTGATGTAGCAGGTCTCACCATCGATGGTGACCAGCTCATTCACCCGGTGCGTCGCGACCATGGCGCCGCCTGCCGCCCTGAAGGTCAGCGGTGTGCCGACTTCGATATCCTGCGCGTCGATCGCGCGGACGTAGATCAGCGAGCCAACGTGGTAGGTCGGTTCCATGGAGCCCGACAGCACCGTGTAGGGCGTCAGCCCCACCGCACGAACCCCTACCAGCAGGATCGCCAACGCAACCATGACGATCACCACCAGGGTGCTCAGCATGCTCATCAGGTTCCGGATGATTCTCATTTCGTCACATCAACCTCTTTCGTTCAGGTCCCCTCCCCGGGGCGCCCCGGAGTGTGCATCTGCCATCTTTTGCCGCCTGAACAGGGAAATCATCGCAGCGGCTTCGGGCTGTTTTCTCCATATTGAGACAGCAAGCCCATTTTTACATACTAAAGCATACCATAAACCCCAGCAATCGTCAAGGTTATCCATATTGTGCATTACATGTTTTTACAATGCGGCCTGTTGCCAGAGGGCGGTTCACCTTGCGCAAACGGCCCCGCCATGTTATAATGCAGACACATCAAGATCGGAGGCAATCCAATGGAACAGAAGCTGACGGGCAAGGTCGCCGTCGTCACCGGCGGCGCGCAGGGCATCGGCAAGTGCATCTGCGAGGAATTTGCAAAGGCAGGCGCGGCAGTGTGCGTCATTGACGTCAGGGAAAACCCGTATTTCGTGGGCGATCTGGCGGACAAAAACACACTGGAACTTTTTGCTGCCAGGGTCATCGCAGACTATGGCCATGTGGATTACCTCATCAACAACGCAAAGCCGCTATTCAAGGGCGTCCAGGAGTGCTCGTATGAGGAATTTGAGTACGCCCAGCGGGTCGGCGTGACTGCGCCTTTTTATCTGTCAAAGCTCTTCGCGCCGCACTTTGCGCCGGGAGCGTGCATCATCAACATTTCCTCCAGCCGCGACCGGATGAGCCAGCCCCAGTCGGAGAGCTACACCGCAGCCAAGGGCGGCATTTCGGCGCTGACCCACGCCCTGGCGGTGAGCTTCGCCGGGCGGGTGCGGGTCAATTCGATTTCTCCCGGCTGGATCGACAACGCCTGCACCGTATACGAGGGGCCCGACGCCATCCAGCAGCCTGCCGGACGGGTCGGCAATCCCCTCGACATTGCCCACATGGTGCTTTTCCTCTGCTCGGAAAGGGCGGGCTTCATCACCGGCGAAAACATCTGCATAGACGGCGGCATGACCCGCCTGATGATCTACCACGGCGACCACGGATGGCAGCTGAATCCCTGACCAACGCCACCCTGAAAGGAGCAGTTCCCATGAAGCCGATCAAGACCATTCCCTTCAATCCCGCACTGGACGGCATCGCCGAGGTCACGCCGGATATCGTCTTCGCCCGTGAGGCTGGACAGGATATCACCCTGCGCATCGTCAAGCCCTGGAAGAACGATCTCAACAAGGATCGCGTGTATCCGCTGATCGTCTTCATCCAGGGCAGCGGCTGGACCTCTCCCAACATCAATTTCCACCTGCCGCAGATCTGCACCTTTGCCGCGTCGGGCTATGTGGTAGCTACGGTCACCCACCGTTCCTGCAACGACGGCCACCCTGCCCCCACGTTCCTCATCGACGTAAAGAGCGCCGTCCGCTACCTGCGGGCCCACGCGGCTGAACATCAGATCGACCCGACCCGCGTGGCCGCCTGGGGCACCTCCTCCGGCGGCAACACTGCGCTGCTGCTGGGCCTGACGGGGGATGATCCCCGCTACGTCAGCAGCGTACACCCGGAGCAGTCCGATGCAGTCAAGGCCGTGGTGGACGTCTTTGGCCCCACGGACATGATGAGTCTCTTCGTCACCCGCTTCGGCGACTATGAAACCGCGCAGCTTGACCCCGGTCAGGAAGCCTACTTCAACCGGATTCTGGGCGCGTCCTGGAAGACAGCGGAGGGCCGCGCAGCTGCAGACGCGATGAGCCCGCTGCAAATGCTGCGCGAAGGCATAACGCTCCCTCCCATGCAGCTGCTCTACGGCGACGCAGACCCGGTGGTGCCCTTCGATCAGGGCGAGCGCATGTATGAAAGGCTCTGCAAGCTGGGCTGCGATGCGGAATTTGTGCGTGTCACCGGCGCGGAGCACGAGGGCAACTTCTGGTCCCAGGCGGTGCTGGATGAGATCAGGGCCTGGCTGGATACAAGGATGAAGTAAAAACAGGCAAAGCAAAAGGCGTGCAGCTTTGAGGCTGCACGCCTTGATTGTTTTGGCTTTTTACTCAGCAACAAACGCGAAGGTGCCCAGCTGCTCGGCGGTGAAGACAATCTGACCGTCGATCACCTCATAGGGAACTTCGACCATCGTGCCGTCCTCCAGGATCAGCATCAGCTTCAGGCCTTCAACAGCGGACAGGTCCTCCTCGGTCAGCGCCAGCGTCACGGTCATGGCCGCTTCGGGCTGAACAGCCTCGCCATCCTCCATGTAGGCTACGCTGAACACCTTGGCCGCAGAGACTTTCTCAGGCAGCTGGATAGCGGTTTCCGCCTCCATGTCCACGTCGGTCACCTGCAGGCCGTCGGTCACAGGAGCCGCTTCGGCAGCCTGCTCGGTCTGCTCCACAGGCTGCTCCGCCTGCTTCTCGATCTTGTTCTTGTAATCGCAGCGGGAGCAGCTCTCCAGGATGTAGTCGCCCATATCCTTGCTGGTCAGGTCATGGCCCTTGGCGGGGATGGACTGGGTGCTGTGCTCCTTGCCACAGAGGTTGCAGTAGTTCACGCGGATGCCGTCCTCGGTGCAGGTGGCTGCCTTGGGCACCTTGTACCAGTGGGTATGCTCACACTGCTTCTGCTTGCCGCAGACGTCGCAGTCGTTATCGTTCTCGTCGGCGTAGACATGCTCCTCAGCAGCAGCCTCATAGCCGCAGACGTCGCACTTGGCAGCGTGGGTGGTGTTGCTCGTCTTATAGGTGATGGTATGCGCTTCCTCAGTGGAGGTCTCGCCGCAGACGGCACACTCGGTGCAATGGCCGCCCTCGGTGTAGCCCCAAGTCAGCTTAACAGACTCAAGCGCCTCGCCGCATCGGGCGCAGGTCACGTCATGCTTGCTACCATTGGGCGTGCAGACGGTTTCGCCATCATGCTCACATTCGCGCAGCAGGCCGCAGACGTCGCATTCCAGATCGTTGCCATCAGTGTAGGTGTGCTCTTCCTTCTCCTCCGCCCAGCCGCAGACGGTACACTCGGCCCGGTGGGTGTCGGCAGTGGTGCTGTACTTGTAGTTGTGGGGCGTTTCGTTAGCGCCCTCCTTGCCGCACTCAGGGCATTCGGCGAAGTGGCCGGTCTTGCCGCTGGGGCGGGCTTCCTCGGGGATCCAATCCAGGTCGCAGGATTCCAGCGTCTCGCCGCAGTCATTGCAGACATGATTGCACTTGCCGCCGGAGATGGCGCTGGTGGTCTCGCCGTGGATGACGGTCAAGTCGGCAGAACCGCACACATCGCACTCGCCGTCCTTGTCGGCGCAATTCTCGTAGCAATCTTCCTTCCAGGTCCAGTAGCCGCAGACGTAGCAGCTTGTGCCGTGGAAACCATCGCCGCCGCCCATGGCCGCGTAGTGGCTGCCGTTATGGGTATAGCCGCAGTCAGAGCAGGTGAAGGAGCAGCCGTCCGCGCCGTTGGCAGAGCCGGAGCCCATGCCGGTGTGGAACTCCGGCGTGCCGTTCGCACCGAAGCAATACCAGCAGCCCATGTCATGGAACAGCTTGTTGCCATTATCCATGGCAATAGGCTCGTAGGTGCCGACCACTACACCGCAGCCGCAGGTGACAACATGCTTGCCGCCCTCGACCCTGCAGGTCGGATCGTCAAAGTGGTAGTTATTCTCCTTGCCAGCGGTGGAGCCGCACCAATCACAGGCGGTGTCACCGTCGTCACAGGAGTCGGCGCATTCTTCTTTGCCATTATCCTCACCGCAGACATTGCAGATGTGGCTGTGGGTGCCGTCCGTATTGGGGACGAGCCCTAAATCTCGGTGGTCACATTCCGCCATCGCAGCCGTGCACAGCAGGCACAGCGCCAAGGCCAGGAGCAGGGGGAACCATTTACGCATAGGAAAACCTCCTAACATTTATCGGATTACATTTATATTCGTTTTTTTCTCTCCTGCCGATTCCCAAAGAAAATTTTTGTCAGATTGTTCGGGTTTGGGGCACGACAAAAGGCGTGCAGTTTTGGGGCTGCACGCCTTGATTTGTTTGGGTTTATCCCAGCTTTTCCAGCGCCGCGCGGGTCATGTCGCCCCTGCGGAGCTTCTCGCCCCATGCGCGGGCAGAAGCGGCCATTTCGGTGTATTCCTCTGCCGTCAGCGCTCCAATGGCACGGGGGATCTGGTCGATGGAGTCCACCACCAGACCCAGCTTATTCTCCCGGACATAGTCCGCCATTGCCGACCACTTCCAAACGATCACCGGCATACCCTGAGTCAGGTACAGGCTGATCACCCGAGGGGATGTGAGCATCATGTAAGCGCCCTGTGCGCCGGAAACCACACGGGTGCTCATCCCTGCCCAGCACAGGCCGAAGGAGCCCTCCAGGCCCTCGTATTTTCCGCCGTGGTAGATGATATCAGTGCGCTTGGCCTTGCCCTTCCAGCTGTCTCCAAAGAGGTGCCACTGCACCTTGCCGCGGGGCAGATCGTGGAGGTAGCGGCTGCGCTTGCGGGTCAGGTTCCCCGCCACGCACACGGACATTTCCAGCGTGCGCTCAGGGATGGGCGCATCTGTCAGGCGGTCGAAGAGCTGCAATTCGACGACCGCATCCTCCTGCACACCCTGTCCGGCAATATAGTCCGCCATACGTCCTGTATGGACGATCACCCGGTCAAAGCGGGGCAGCAGCTCCTGATCGCTCCATCGTGCATCCTCATCCTCCAGACGACGCAGGCTGTCCAGATCATGAACGAAGGCAGCAGTCTTCGCGCCCTTCCACTGCAGGAGGTGCAGGGCATACCGGGCAATGGGCGCAGCCTTCTGCGGATACCAGGGGTACTGCACCAGCAGCAGATCGCCATGGTGGAGCTTGAAGAACAGCTTGCCCCAGGTCAGCAGCACCTGCCCCATTTGGGGGATATGCTGCCACCACTTGTCGATCTTCCTTTCCGGCGGCGGATTGATCAGCACATAGCCCTCTTCCGCCGCGATGCGCTGCACATCTCCGCGAGCCTGTTCGGTCAACGGATCATCCTTGGTGAATGTCTGCGCATGCAGCAGGAAACGCCGTTTGAAGGAGGGTTTCTCCGTCACCAGCTGCTCAAAGCGCTGCGTCAGGCGTTCTGCGGCCTCGGAGAGTTCGTGTCCGGCGCGGGTGATATCTGGTGTGGTATCTGGACGGACTGCCTCCGGAAGGCTCTCCAACACGTCCAGCATGCGCTCTGCCCATACGTCCGGATCCTCCGGCTCCAGGAAGGTCACTTGATCGGTGATCTTCGCCGCCCGGGGAAATGCGTCGGAGAGCAGGCAGGGCAAACCCGCCGCCTGTGCTTCCACCGCCGCCATGCCAAGCCCCTCAAAGCGAGAGGGCATCGCAAACAGGTCGACCGCCTGCAGCAGGCGGGACACATCATCCCGCTGGCCGAGGAAGAGCACCTCGTTCTCCACGCCCAGCTCAACAGCCTTGGCTTCCAGGGTCAGCAGGTTCGGGCCGTCGCCCACCAGCATCAGCCGGGCGCGGGGCTCGCGGGTATGAAGGCGGGCAAAGGCCTCCAGGAGGAAGGCGTGGTTCTTCTGGTACTGCAATCGGCCGACATGGCCCACAACCAGACAGTCCTGCAAGCCATAATGGGCTCGTACCTCATCGCGGACAGCTGCATCAAAGCGGTATGCCGCCGCATCGATGGCATGGGGGACGATGGTGAAGGGCAGATCCATTGCCGGGCATGCCCAACGGGCCGATTCCTCCGAGCAGGCCCAGAGCACATTGGCATACCTCGCCAGACCGCGCCGCTGAGCCCGGTGGAGCACTCCCCATCCCTTGCCCGCCAGGGAGGGATCCATATTCTGAGGCATATGACTGTGGGCGATGCGCACGGGGATGCCGTACTCCGCCGCAAGCTTGAGGGGCGTCATGTCGTTGAACATGCACTCGTTGTCCCAGATCACGTCGTATTCCCTGGCATGCTGCTCAAAGAAGGCGCGGATCTCCCGGTAATACTTCACCGGGTCCTCACTGCGGCAGGGGATCACATAGGTTTTGCCGATGCTGCCGCGTTTCTCGGGGTAGGCAGCGTCCGCATAGCGGGACAGGAAATCAAAGCGGACACGGCGCTTGTCGATGCATCCGCAGTAGGACATCAGGAAGTTTTCCACGCCGCCGGCGGTGGACGTCATGCCAACCGTCAGCACCCGCACAGGGGTCTGGCCATCTGCTGGCTTCATATCGCATTCCTCCCAAAGGGGGCTATTTTTATCCAATGATATCATATCATGTTTCCCCCCTAAACGCAAGGATGCAAAAGGCGCTCCGCATTCCGCGGAGCGCCGGAGCTGTCAGCGTCAGTCGTTACAGGCACAGTTCTTCTTTTTGCAGCCGCAGCCATTGCCGGTGCAGTTGCTCTCAAAGGGCAGGCTCAGATTAAAGGCGTAGAAGTTCTTCTCGTCCAGCTGATCCTTGACCATTTCGAGGCCCTCAGCGAAGCGCTGGTAGTGAACGATCTCCCGCTGGCGCAGGTAGCGCAGCACGTCGATCACGTCCGGGTCGTCCGCCTGGAGAAGCAGGTTCTCGTAGGTGGTGCGGGCCTTCTGCTCTGCTGCGATATCCTCATGCAGGTCGGTGATTGCATCGCCCTTGGACTGCATGGCAGCAGCGTGATAGGGGTGGCCGCCGGCAGAAGTGGGGTACACGCCGACGCCATGATCCACGAAATACGCGTCGAAGCCGGCCTTGGTGATATCGTCGCAGCTCAGGTTGCGGGTCAGCTGCTGGATCATCGCGCCCACGATCTCCAGATGGCCAAGTTCTTCCACGCCAATGTCCGTCAGCAGACCCTTGAGCTCGCCGCAGGGCATGGTGTAGCGCTGGCTGAGATAACGCAGCGACGCGCCCAGCTCGCCGTCCGGACCGCCGTACTGGCTGATGATGCGTGCAGCCATCTTCGGGTCAGGCCGGGCGATGCGCACAGGGTACTGCAGCTTCTTTTCATACACAAACATGTCGCATATCCTCCTTCATTCCCGTTAGTCGCCGCACTGACAGTCATATTCCCAGGGCCAGGGATTCTTGACCCAGTTCCATACGTTCGTGCAGCACTCGTCGGTGAGGAAGGTGGTGGCGTAGTTCTCTTCCTCTGCCTCATTGCACAGCTTGCAGAAGAGCGCGAGGGCTTCCTTGTCGTTGGGATGGGTGTTCAGGTAGAGGCGCATTTCCCAGGCCGCGAAGGCTGCCTGCTGCTTACAGGTGCCGCAGTTTTTGTCGTAAGGGCAATAGCCGTTCATGGGCTTGTGCAGCTCGGGGAAGAGCGTTCCTGCCCGCAGCGCGCTCTCGGACTCGAAGACGTCGTCGATCTCCTGCCGCTGCACGTTCACCATGCCCACCTTGCGGTTCTTGCCGGAGCGGGCGTAGGTGGTGACGTTGTCATTGTCCTTGTTGCAGCCGCAGTTGGAGCGATTCCAGGAGTAGTCCTTTCCATCATCCTTTTTGCAGCCGCAATCACCGGAACGGCTGCGGTTTTCATACTTGTTTTCATCGCACCCGCAATCCTTCTCACAGCTGTTGCTGCTGCGGTTACGGCTGCGGACGCAAGTCTCGCACTGGCAGTCGTCGCGGCCGGTGCAGGCGGAGCAGCCACGTTGATAGGCGCACTCGCACTCATCACGCTTCTGACAGCCATTGTTTCGGCCACGATCATTGCCCGTGCGCTCGTCCTGATCGCGGTCGTACTGGCAGTCACAGTCATTCCTGCGGATATAGGTATTCTGGTCGCAGTACTCAACTTTACGGCTGTCGTTGCAGCGATCACACTGGCAGCCGTCATTGCTGCGGGAACGGGCGTCGCTCTTCCCGCGCTCGTCACAGCCGCGTTCGTCGGTCCGGCGATTCCGGCGGCCATAGTTCTGCTGATACTGATCGCAGCAATTGAAATCCCAGTTATCCGTCACAGGTACAAAGCCCTGATAGCAGCCATTCTTGCCTTTATTCTGCATACAAAAAGCACTTCCTCGCATTGGTTGGTGGGGGCGAACCCCTGCTTCAACCTATGCCGACGAAGTGCTTGTGTGCTTATTCGATCCGGTCGTATCCGAAGTGGCTGACGATCCTCTCCGCGGTCTCCTCGGGCGACAAACTTGTGTTGTCAATGCGCAGATAGCGCTCCGGCGCAATACCCAGCAATTCCACAATTTCGCCCGGCTCGGACACGCAGCGGTACTTATCCTCCGCGGACAGCATCCGCATCTCGGACAATTCCACATCCCGCTTGGATGCCTTCTCCTTCAGGCGATTCTCCGTGCGGTTGCGGACAAGGCGCACATCCTGCGGGCAGATCAGCTCCACATAGTCCACCTGCGCGCCCGCATCCTCATAGAGCTTGGTCAGCGCGCGGACGTACTCCGTGTCGCAGGGCACGTCGAAGGCCCAGATGAAGGTGAAGATGAGACCGTAATTATCGGTTTTGGCAAACTCCTCGAACACCACCTGGCGCAGGCGTTGCGTCACCGCGCCGTTGTACGCGCCGAAAAGCTCGATCACCGGCTCGATGGTCATGTGGTTGTGAAAGAGCTTCAGGGGCGTGATGCGGTTGACGGCCTGGCCGACGGTCATCTTGCCCGCCGCGTGGGCGCCGAAGATAAAGAGCAGCTTCATCGGGTGGTCTCCTTTCTGATCCGTTCCAGGCTGGTGTTCATTTCGTCATAGCGGATGGAGCCATCCCCGTTGACGGCGGTGGCTTCGCAGGTGAAATCGCCGGTATAGCCCATCTCCCGCACAAAGGCGAAGAACCTGTCAAAGTCGATATGCCCCTTGCCCAGCTGCCTGACGTTCATGTTGGCCCAATCCATGTGGCCGCCGGCGTAGTCGTTGACGTGGAAGTGCCGGATATGCGGCCAGAGCCAGGCATTCTCCGGCTTGTAAAGCTCCTCTTCCTGGCTGTGGAAGGCCGCCATCTTGGTGTCGTAGGTGAAGGCGATGTCGGGGTAGGCATCCACCAGCGTGTGCATGTGGGTCATGGGATCGCGGGTGTTGCACAGCACGTTCTCCACGGTGAGGAGGAGGCCGTATTCCTCCGCGATGTCCCGCAGAACGGGGTACGCCGCGATGTTGCGCTCGATGTGCTGATCGGACGCACGGCCCGACCACAGGTGCAGCACCAGCAGATCAGCGCCGATGGCCTTCGCCAGCTCGCAGTCCGCGCGGAACAGAGGCACGGCCTCCTCCATCTGCCCGAGGCTGACCCACTCGCCGATGTGCTTGGTCATGTGGAACACGGGGACGGAAAAGTCCACCAGCGTCCGTTTCAGCGGTTCAACATGACCCTCATACCAGCTCTGGTACATCATGAATTCGATGCCGTCGCACTTCATCTGTGGGACGATCGTACGCAGCTGAGTGTAGTCGCGGTTGTTGCGCCTTGTAAGGAGTGCTCCGGTGGAGCACAGGATTCTGCTCATACTCACTGTTCCTTCTTTTTCGCCACTTGACGTGCCTTGGCCTTCCACGCCTTGATCTCGTCCAGACGCTGCTTGTAGCGCGCTTCAAGACCTTCGTCGGTGGGGCGGTAGTATTCCTTGCCGCGCAGGCTGTCGGGCAGGCATTCCATGGCGGTGAGCTTCTCCTTGGTATCGTGGGCGTACTGGTAGCCCTTGCCGTAGTCGAGCTGCTTCATCAGGGTGGTCGGGGCGTTGCGGATTTGCAGCGGCACCGGCTCGGCAATCTGGCTGGCAGCGTCCTTTTTGGCAGACTCATACGCCACATACAGCGCATTGGACTTGGGCGCCATGGACATGTACACCACCGCCTGTGTCAGGTGGACGGAGCACTCCGGCATGCCGATAAAGTGGCAGGCCTGGTACGCCGCCACAGCGATCTCCAGCGCACGGGGATCCGCCATACCGATATCCTCCGACGCAAACCGGGTCACGCGGCGGGCGATGTAGAGCGGGTCTTCGCCGCCCTCCAGCATGCGGGCCATCCAGTAGACCGCCGCATCCGGGTCGGAGTTGCGCATGGACTTATGCAGCGCGCTGATCAGATCGTAATGCCCGTCGCCCTTTTTGTCGTAGAGCAGTGAGCGCCTGGAGGTGCACTGCAGCACCGTTTCCTCGGTGACGAGGGTGGAGCCGTCCGCCTGCACATCGCCGTTGAGCACGACCATCTCCAGCGTGGACAGGGCCGTACGCGCATCGCCGTTGGCAAAGACCGCGATGGCTTCCAGCAATTCGTCAGGCATGCGGATGGTCTGTCCGCCGAACCCCCTTGCATCCATCAGCGCCCGCCGCAGCAGACCCACCAGTTCCTCCGTCTTGAGCGCCTGCAGCACAAACACCTTGCACCGGGACAAAAGCGCGCTGTTGACCTCAAAGGAGGGATTCTCCGTCGTCGCGCCGATGAGGATGATGCTCCCCTTCTCCACAAAGGGCAAAAATGCGTCCTGCTGGGCCTTGTTGAAGCGGTGGATCTCGTCCACGAACACGATCGTGCGCTCGCCGAAGCGGCGGTTGTCCTCCGCCTGCTGCATGACCGTGCGGATCTCCTTGATGCCGCTGGTAACGGCAGAGAAATCAATAAAGGCAGACTTTGTGCGGTTCGCGATAATGCGGGCCAGGGTGGTCTTCCCCACCCCAGGCGGGCCCCAGAAAATCATCGAGGACACCGCGTCCCCCTCGATCAGCCGGCGCAGCACCTTCCCCGGGCCGAGGAGGTGGCTCTGTCCAACAAACTCCTCCAGGCTCTGCGGCCGCAGACGGGAGGCCAGGGGCTGGGGCGCGGTATCTTCGGAAAAAAATGTAGTTTGTTCCATGGCGTTACCTCCTGTGAGGCCTTCTTCCATAACAGAATCAGCCCGAAGGTCTTGCCCCCGGGCTGTTGGTCGCTTACTTTCGTGCTCTATGGTTCTGCTTCTGCCGGATCTTCTGCTGCATGTTCTGCTTCACCTGCTGCACCATGGTAGTATGCTTTTCCACAGGCTTTTCCGGTTCTTCGGGCGGCTGGGGCGTGCCGTCTGGATTCAGCGGACGGCCCTCCTTGTCGATGCCGCGGTAGCGCAGGCACCACTCGGCAAATTCCTTCACCAGACTCAGCAGCGTCGCGAAGATCGGTACACCCACGACCATGCCGACCAGGCCGAACAGATCGCCGAACACGACGATGGAGAACAGCACCCACAGGGCGCTGATGCCAATGGAATCGCCCAGGATCTTCGGGCCGATGACATTGCCGTCCAGCTGCTGGATGACCAGGATCAGGAACGCAAAGCCCAGCGCCTTGCCGGGGTCCAGGAACAGCAGGATGATAATGCCTGGCACAGCGCCGATGAAGGGGCCGAACACGGGAATGATGTTGGTGATGCCCACGATGATGGAAATCAGCGGCGCATAGGGCATGCCGAAAATCAGCATACACACATAGGTCAGCACGCCGATGATAGCGGAATCAATGATCTTGCCCGTAAAGAAGCCCGACAGGTTCCGGTTGGCGGTGTGGCAGATGCGAAGGGCTGTCTCCGCCACGCTGCGGGGCAGGAAGGCACGGGTCAATATGCGCGAATGCCGCAGCAGCTTATCCTTCTGCGTGAGCAGGTAAATGGAGGACGCCAGCGCCGTGAACACCGCCACGAAAGTGCTCGTCACATCGGAGAAGTAGCTCATCAGCTGCGGGATGTAATTCATCGCCATTTTCAGCAGATCGCTGACGATCATCGACAGATCCTGCACGTATTCGATCGCCGTGGCGAGGTAGGGCTGCAGGTCAGGCCAGCGCTCAGTCAGGGCCAGCAGCGCCGCTTCCAGATTCTTGGTATAGCCGCCCAGATTGCTGGCGAAGGTCATGATGGAGGTCAGCACCTGGGTGACGATCAGGTAGATCAGCCCGCCCACCAGCAGGATCGCGACCAGGTAGCCGATCAGCATCGACAGCCAGTGCAGCCGCTTTTGCCCGCGGAAGACATTCTTCATCAGCCACCGGTCAATGGGGTTTATGGCATAAGCGATCACCACACCGCCGGCGAAGGGCGTGAGGATATCCACAATGCCGTCCAGCAGACCCAGCACATACCCGCCCTTCAAGAGCACCATATAAAACGCGATGGCGGAAAAAATGATGATCATCCAGTCCAGCATGGTCTCAGGCTTGCGCCTGATCCACTTTTTCTGCTGATTCATACTTGGCCTCCTGATAAATCGCGGCAGTCACCGCGCAGTACTTTTCGTTTGGGTTCATTATACTGCATTTTGGCAGTGGGGTCAATGCACGATTCCAAAAGGCTCTCCCTTTGGGAGTGCTGGCCGCGAAAGCGGACTGAGAGGGTATTCATTCCTCCTGCACAGGCCACTGGTACACGATCTCGCCGGAACGGTTGATGTAGCCCTCGGTGGATGCGTCGAACTGGACGCGGGCCAGCGCGCCCCGGAAGAGCTCCGCCTCCTCATACCGGACGGGCAGCACGACGCTGCCATATGCGTCCGCATAGCCCCAGGTGCCCACATAATCAGCCCAGTCCCAGAAACCGCCCTCGCACACAGTCACCCAGGGTTCCTCCGGCTGACGGAAGAAAACCTGCGTCCACTGCGGCTCGCCCAGCAACTCGCCCTCACGGGACATCAGCCCACACAGGTATTCGTCATCCCCCAGGGAGTATTCCACCCAGAGGGGGCCGTCCTGCGTGAATTCGTACACCCATGCATCGCAGGCCTCCTCCGGCAGGGTGTGGCGGCAGCGGATGGTGCCGTCTGTCTCCACCAGCCCCCAGGTGTGGTCGGGCCACTCCACAAACAGCGCGTCCGCGACCATGCCATAATAAACATCCAGCCCGGAAATGATCACCGTGCCGTCGCGGTCGATGATGGCGCTGGTTCTCACCTCTTCCAGCAGGCCGACCTCGGCGTAGCCATCCCGGAAATCGTGGGCAGCATCGAACTGCGCCGGGATGACGATCTCCCCTTCCGTGTTGATGTAGCCGTACAGGCCATCCTCTGCGCGGAAAACCACCAGCCCGTCCGACACCCCCACCGCATAATCCAGGTAAACGCCCTCCGGCAGTTCCACCGGCCCCCAGCCGATCTCAATCAGCTCACAGCCGTCAGTATTGACTTGCGGCGCCACAATGAAGCCGTTCTCAATCCCCTGGTCGTACAGGCCGGAATAGGTATATTCCATGGGCAGGACAACTTCCCCCGTGGCCCGGTCTGCCAGGCCGCTGACCGCATAGTCGTCATTGATCTGAATGTAGGGCGTATCCTTCGTGGCATAGCATTCCGTCCAGTGCAGACCGGAAAAATACCGATTCGGGATGTTGAACCAGCCGCTTCCGCGCTCATCATCATACTGATTGACCAGATACAGCGCTCCCGCACCATCCAGGCAGCAGGCGTCGCCAATGTGGTAGTCCGGCTCCAGCAGGTACGCGCCCATTTCATCAATGATGCCCTGGGTGCACTTTCCCTCCCACGAGGGCACATCCATGGTGTCCACAATCGCACAGCCACCGTGGAAATGATAGGCCCTCTCCCACTTCGGCTCGATCCCCCACGCTCCGTCTTCCGTGATATACCCCCACAGCCCCGTTTCGGGGTCGTAGGCGGGCCAGAGGGTCGTTTCCGCGTCAGCCTTCGCCGCAAGGGCGGAAAGGCCGCACAGCGCCGCAAGCAGCAGACAGCAAATCAGCTTTTTCATTCGTTATTCCTCCTATGGCATGGGCCACTGATACACGATTTCGCCCGCACGGTTGATGTAGGCTTCGGTGGATGCGTCGAACTGGACGCGGGCGAGGGGGCCATCGAAATGCCCTGCGTCCTCGTAGATGAAGGGCAGCACGGTGCTGCCTGCGCCGTCAATGAAGCCCCACTTGCCCTGATGCCAGGCGGCATGCCAGCCCATCGGGTCGTCGGAAAACATTTCATCCGCCAACACAACGCCATCAGCGCCGGTATCCGCCTGACAAATCCACTTGCCCTCTGCAGTCATCAAACCAAAGTCACTACCTACAGCAGGGTAGCGATACTCGACCCAACAAGGGCTGTCTTCCGCCAGCGGTTCATACGTTACCACGAACCGGCCGTATTCGTAGGGTTCCAGTTCAATACGGAAGCGCTCTGTGCCATCGGGATTCAGCACTGCCCAGCAGTCGTCGCCCCCCACGGCGATACCGCCGTCCCCCCAGGAGCCGCAGATGTAATCCCAGCCCGTGGCGATGACACGGTTCTCCCGGTTGATGAGCAGCCTTTCTCCGTCTTTTTCCACTGCACCATAGCCATGAGAAAAGTTCCATGCAGATGTGTACTGCGGCTCAATGACGACATTCCCATGCACGTCAACGTAACCATACCGTTGATTCCCGTCCTTCACAAGCAACAGCCCGTCGCATATGTACCAATCCGCCGCACCAATACCCTCAGGCAATTCAGTAATGCTTCCGTCAACACCAATCAGAACAGTTTTCCGTTCTTCTTCCAGCCAGGTCACAGCCACACCCTCGCGGAAGCCATAGGTAAACATGTCCATCAGCGGCAGCAGCCGTTCGCCGGTGGCACGGTTGACAAAGGTAGTCATATCTCCCACGCTGGCTATGACATAGGGCGAGTTGTCATACGAAGCAACATACGTCCAGCACAGCCCGGAGATATAGCCGCTCTCCGTATCAAACCAGCCCCACTTCTCGTCTTTTTCAAGTATGTACACATCGTTATATACCCAGGTGTCATAACCGACTTCACCCCGCTCCACAAAGTATGCCGGCTGAAAGATATACGCACCCGTTTCATCAATGATGCCAGAAGCAGTAAAGTGGTCATTCATCCCTACCGCTGCATAGCCGTTTATGAAATCATAGGCGTGGCGGTACTGCGGCTCAATCCCCCACGCCCCGTCTTCCGTAATATATCCCCACAGCCCCGTTACGGGGTCGTAGGCGGGCCACAGGGTCGTCTCCGTCTCTGCCTCCGCCGCCAGGGCAGAAAGGCTCACAAGGGCCAAAACGAGGCAAAGAAGGGCAGTCAGCTTTTTCATCCGTGCAGCCTCCTCAAAAGGTACTCTCACCCATAAAGACGTTTCTGACAAGGGAAATATTCCCGATTTTGATAAAAATCCCTGCTTTTTGCAAATTTCTTCGCGCGCGCGCGTAATATTAATGAAGAAACCCTCTTCCCTTTTGGCCCAAAAGGTGATATAATTATCAAGCTGGGGAATCTGTTTTTCTGCTTATCCCAGCTACCGCGAAAACGGTTTATTTTCCCTGCTTTGCAGGATTTGACCTTTCGATATTTCATGAGGTGTATCATGGCAAACGAACTCGAACTCAATCAGGAAATCGACAACGCCAGGCTGGCAGATCAGGCCACCCAGGCCACCGGCGAATACAGCGAGGAGCAGATCCAGGTGCTGGAGGGCCTCGAGGCCGTCCGCAAGCGCCCGGGCATGTACATCGGTTCCACCGACGCCCGCGGTCTGCACCATCTGGTGTATGAAATCGTGGATAACTCCGTGGACGAGGCCCTGGCCGGCTTCTGCAAGCGCATCGACGTGACGCTGCACAAGGATGGCTCCGTCTCCGTCAAGGATGACGGCCGCGGCTTCCCCGTGGGCATCCACCCCAAGATGGGCCGCCCGGCGGTCGAGGTCTGTCTGACGGTGCTGCATGCCGGCGGCAAGTTCGGCGGCGGCGGCTACAAGGTGTCCGGCGGCCTGCACGGCGTGGGCGCATCTGTGGTGAACGCACTTTCGAAGAACCTGACCGTCACCGTATACCAGGACGGCAAGATCCACCAGCAGGAGTACGCCCGCGGCAAGTACCTGTACGACCTCAAGGTCATCGGCGAGACCGATGTGACCGGCACCACCATCCGCTTCCTGCCCGATATTATTTCCGACGAGAACCCCGACGGCATCTTCGAGCGCGGCGTGACCTTCGAGCATGACGTGCTCAAGAAGCGCCTGCGGGAGATGGCTTTCCTCAACAAGGGCATCCGCATCGTGTTCACCGACGAGCGGGGGCAGGGCCCCAGCCAAAACGAAGAGCCCATCGTCCACGATTATTATTACGAGGGCGGCCTCAAGGAGTTCGTCAAGTACCTCAACCGCAACAAGGAAGTGCTCTTCCCTGAGCCCATCTACACCGAGGGCATCAAGGACGGCGTGCTGGTCGAGGTCGCGATGCAGTACAACGACTCCTACAACGAGAACATCTACCCCTTCGTCAACAACATCGCCACCCCCGACGGCGGTACCCACCTCACCGGCTTCACCACCGCGCTGACCAGCGCGATCAACGATTATGGCCGCAAGTACAAGGTGCTGCGCGACAACGAGCCAAACCTCAAGTCCGAGGACGTCAAGGAGAGCCTCACCGCCGTTGTCTCCGTCAAGATGGAGGATCCCCAGTTTGAATCCCAGACCAAGTCGAAGCTCGGCTCCGGCCATGTGCGCGGCATCGTCAACGACCTGGTCAAGGAAGAGCTGTCCACCTATTTGGAGGAGAATCCCTCCGTGGCCCGCGGCATCGTGGAGCGCTGTGTGAGCGCCCAACGTGCCCGTGAGGCGGCCCGCAAGGCCCGTGAGGCCACCCGTCGCAAGACCGTGCTGGAGAGCGCTTCCCTGCCCGGCAAGCTGGCGGACTGCTCCGAGCGCGACCCCAGCAAATGCGAGATCTTCCTCGTCGAGGGTGACTCCGCAGGCGGCTCCGCCAAGGAGGGCCGCGACCGCCACTTCCAGGCCATCCTGCCCCTGCGCGGCAAGATCCTCAACGTGGAAAAGACCCGCCTGGACAAGGCGCTGGGCAACAACGAAATCAAATCCATGCTGACGGCCTTCGGCTGCGGCTTCGGCGATGAATTCGACGAGAGCAAGCTCCGCTACCACCGCATCGTCTGCATGACCGACGCGGACGTGGACGGCGCGCACATCCGCATCCTGATGCTGACCTTCTTCTACCGCTACATGCGTCCCCTGGTGGAAAAGGGCTATGTCTACGCCGCCATGCCGCCTCTGTACAAGGTCACCAAGGGTAAGTTCGAGAAGTACGTGTACAACGACGACGAGCTGCAGGCCCTGCTGGACGAGATCGGCCGCGATCCCAAGCCGGAGATCCAGCGCTACAAGGGTCTGGGCGAAATGTCCGCCGAGCAGCTGTGGATGACCACCATGAACCCCGAGACCCGCACGATGATGCGCATCACCCCCGAGGACGCCGCCGAGGCCGATCAGATCTTCACCCTGCTCATGGGCGATCAGGTCGAACCCCGCCGCAAGTTCATCGAGGAGAACGCGGATCTGGTGAAGGATCTGGATATTTGATCTTTCATATGCTGGTGATGCTCACTGCACGCAGGGTTCCGCGCTGCGGCGCGGGCAGGGGGCTTTCCGATCGCCCCCTGCACCCCTTCGGGCCCCAAGTGTTAAAGTGTTTTGATGGAGATAGATCATGAGCAACATTCAAGATAAACTCATTCCGGTCAACCTGGAACAGGAGATGAAGAAGTCCTTCATCTCC
This sequence comes from Christensenellales bacterium, assembly GCA_045132495.1. Classification (GTDB taxonomy): domain Bacteria; phylum Bacillota; class Clostridia; order Christensenellales; family Aristaeellaceae; genus UBA11524. The sequence goes on from JBGUSK010000118.1 coordinate 40,653, forward strand.
TACGCCATGGCCGTTATCATTGACCGCGCGCTGCCGGATGTGCGCGACGGCCTGAAGCCCGTGCATCGCCGCATCCTGTATGACATGCACGAGCTGGGCATGACACCCGACAAGCCCTACCGTAAGTCCGCCCGTCTGGTGGGCGACGTGCTGGGTAAGTTCCACCCCCACGGCGACTCCTCCGTCTATGACGCGATGGTTCGCCTGGCCCAGCCCTTCAACATCCGCTACTGCCTGGTGGACGGTCAGGGCAACTACGGCTCCGTGGACGGCGACGGCGCGGCCGCCATGCGTTACACCGAAGCCCGCATGACCAAGCTGACCCCCCACTTGCTGGACGGCATTGAGAAGGACACCGTCGATTTCTACCCGAACTTCGACGAGACGCTGATGCAGCCTGCTGTCCTGCCGGCCCGCTTCCCCAATTTGCTGGTGAACGGTTCCAGCGGCATCGCGGTCGGCATGGCCACCAACATCCCGCCCCACAACCTGGGCGAGGTGATCGACGGCGTTATCTGCATGATCGACAACCCTGACTGCACCATCGACGACCTGATGGAGCACATCAAGGGCCCCGACTTCCCCACCGGCGGCATCATCCTGGGCCGCCGCGGCATCCGCGAGGCGTACTACACCGGCCACGGCCGCATCGAGGTGCGCGCCAAAACCAACATCGAGCAGATGCCCAATAACCGCTGCCGCATCGTCGTCACCGAGATCCCCTATCAGGTCAACAAGGCCCGACTGGTGGAGAAGATCGCAGAGCTGGTGCACGAAAAGCGCGTGGAGGGCATCAGCGACATCCGCGATGAGTCCGACCGCGAGGGCATGCGCATCGTCATCGAGCTGAAGAAGGACGTCTACCCCCAGGTGGTGCTGAACTTCCTGTACAAGCACACCAGCCTGCAGGAGACCTTCGGCGCAAACATGCTGGCCCTGGTCAATGGCCAGCCCAAGGTGCTGCCTCTGCGCGACATGGTGTACTACTACCTGGAGCATCAGAAGGACGTTGTCACCCGCCGCACCAAGTTTGAGCTGAACAAGGCCCAGGCCCGCGCCCACATCTTGGAGGGCCTGCTGAAGGCGCTGGATCACATCGACGAAATCGTCGCCATCATCCGCGGCAGCAAGGACACTTCCACCGCCAAGACCGCGCTGATCGAGCGCTTTGACTTCTCCGAGAAGCAGGCTCAGGCCATCCTGGACATGCGTCTGGCTCGCCTGACCGGTTTGGAGCGCGACCGTCTGCAGGCGGAATTCGACGAGCTGCAGCTGGAAATCCTGCGCCTGCAGGGCATCCTGGCGGACGAAGCCAAGCTGATGGAGGTCATCAAGACCGAGATCCTGGCCATCAAGGAGAAGTTCGCCGACAAGCGCCGCACCGAGCTGACCACCATCGACGGCGAGATCGACGTGGAAGACCTGATCGCCGAGGAGGGCATGGTCGTCACCATGACCAAGCAGGGCTACATCAAGCGCATCACCAAGTCCGCCTACCGCAGCCAGAACCGCGGCGGACGCGGCGTGTCCGGCATGACCACCAAGGACGAGGACTACGCGGTGCAGATGCGCGTTGTGGGCACCCATGACGAGATCATGTTCTTCACCAACCTCGGCCGCGTTTACATGATCAAGTGCTACCAGATCCCCGAGGCTGGCCGTCAGGCCCGCGGCACGGCGATGGTCAATCTGCTGCAAATCGGCTCGGGCGAGAAGGTCACCCGCATGGTGCCCGTGCCCAAGGGCAGCGACAAGACGGAGTACAACATCGTCATGGCGACCCGCGAGGGCATGATCAAGAAGACCCCCTTCGAGGACTTCCGCAACCTGCGCAAGAACGGCCTGATCGCCATCGTCCTCAAGGAGGGCGACGAGCTGATCGGCGTGGAGCTGTCCTCCGGCGAGGATGAGCTGCTCCTGGGCACCCGCAAGGGCATGTGTATCCGCTTCAATGAAAAGCACATCCGCCCGATGGGCCGCGCCTCCATGGGCGTGAAGTCCATGAAGCTGGCTGAGGACGACGTGGTCATCGACATGGCGCCCATCGAGGAGGGCGCGACCGTGCTGGCCATCACCGAGGGCGGCTACGGCAAGCGCACCAGCCCCGACGAGTACCGCGAGCAGGGCCGCAATGGCAAGGGCATCCGCGCCATCAACCTCACCGAAAAGACCGGCGACCTGGCCGCGCTGCTCCTGGTGCACGAGGAGGAGGACATCCTGCTCATCACCGACGACGGCACCATCATCCGTACCCCCGCGGCGGACGTGCGCCTGTGCGGCCGTAACACCCAGGGCGTGCGCGTCATGCGCCTGGCCGAGGACAGCAAGGTCATCGGCGTGGCCCGCGCGGAGAAGGAAGAGGAAGCCGATGTGGCAGAAATCGTCGCTGAGATGAACGGCGAGGCTGCAGAGCCCAGCGAAACTCCCGCTGAGGAAACCGTGCCGGTAACTGAAGAATAAGAAATAGGTTGCCCCCATGACCTGGTATGTACAATGCATATCAGGTCTTTTCTTTTGCAGTTGGATCGTATCTCAGCTTTCGGCGTTCTCCCTCAGTCGCCTGCGGACAACGGCATTTGTCAGCCGGACTCCAGCCTCCCGGAGGAAGCTCTGTCAAAGATGAATATATATCTCCGATTGATTGTAACGAGTTTCTCTTAAGAATACGAGAGCTAAATTGGGATAGGCGATGGTCACATTGGATTCAAGCTCGTTGTTCGTGCTGCATCTCCTTTTGCAATGAAAACAGCGGTTATGACGAAGTTTCTCTTTCGTCATAACCGCTCCCATTCACCACAAATAAACTGCAGTCATGATGTGTCAGAAGGATCAAACCTTCCTTTTACATCACCCCTGGTTGAAAAAGTGATCCCTGCTGTTATTCATTTGCGGGTTGGTCGATTGTTGTAACGACCGCCGTCATACCGATACGCACATCCTCGTTGGGCACAAAGTCAACATACGCCAGGTAACTGGCTTCGCTGTCCTGTGAGGTGGACAGGTGGGATATCATGGAGACCTTTCCCGTCATCCGTGTCGGGAGGTCCGGATCATAGTTAAAGGTGATTTCCACCGCATCCCCTTCGGAAATGGAGGCCAGATCGTATTCATTTACACTGATTTCAATCTGAAGGGTATCCATGGTGTACACCGTCAGCAGCGTATCTCCCTTGTTGACATTCGCGCCAGCGGAGGTATTGATCGTAGCGATCACGCCCTCAACATCTGAGAGAATCTCATTACTGGTGGCAAACAGCCCATCCAGCGTACCGGTGACGGTTTCAAACAGCAGCTGACCGCGCTCGACCTGATCCCCGTCCTTTACATGGAGCTTGATGATGCTGCCGCTGCCACCCACGGAGATCTCCGGGGTACGGCCTACTGTGCCGCGGCCAATGCGGGACTTGGCCGCATAATCCGCCGTGCGGTAAATGTTGACGGTTTCTTCCATCATCAGTGTGCCGGAGGTGGTTTCAACGGTGTAAGTGTTGCCGGATGCGGCCGTTACCACGCCTACGGCGGTATGGTCACTGGCTGCCGTACAGGCGATGTACACAGTTTCTCCAATGTTGACATACTTGGTCTCGCTGGAGTTGTATGCCTTCTCAATGTCTGCTGTGATAGTGTACTTATGGCTGGGCATGATATACATGACCGCACCCCAACGGGCTTTGACATCCTCCACTGCATCGCCAGTCTGGGCAAACACACCGGCAACCGTACCATCAGCAGGGGCATAAACCTTGGTCGTGTTGATGGTAGCCACGGCATCACCGACGCTGATGCGGCTGCCTGCCCGCAGACGGAAATTGGACACCGTGCCGCCGAATGGCGCCGTGACGCTGACCGCATCCCCCGCCACCACCTTGCCGTCAAAGGTCGTTTCTGCCAGGGCGAGGACGGGCAGGAACATCAAAGCCAACATGATCGCCAGGATTCTTTTCATGAGAAACACTCCTTTACATGCGCCGCAGCGCGTCGATGGGGCTGAGTTTGGATGCCTTGCGTGCCGGGCTCCAGCCGAAGATGATGCCTACTGCGGCGGAGAAGCCCACGCCCAGGGCGATCGCACCGTAGGAAATGGTGAATGCAGTCCCCATAAGGGAGCACATGATGGCTGAAACCACCAGGCCCAGGATGACTCCGGCAATGCCGCCGATCATCGAAAGCAGGAAAGACTCTATCAGGAACTGGATCTGGATCTGCCCCGGCTCTGCACCGATCGCCTTCTTTAATCCGATCTCCACCGTACGCTCCGTGACAGAGGTAAGCATCATGTTCATAATGCCGATACCGCCGACAACCAGCGCGATGGAGGCAATGCCAGCCAACAGCGCTGACATCATGGACAGCATACTGTCCATGGTGGATTCAATGGAATCCATGGTGGTGATGGAGTAGGTGTCATCCTCGTAGCTGAACAGGGCGTCCAGATGCTCCTCCAGCGTGGCTTTGACACGGGCGGAGGCGTCCGCGTCGGTCATGTAGACGGTGATGCCCGTCACGAGGGACTGGCCGTTCATCTTCATCGCTGTGGTGTAAGGCATCAGGATATCCGTCGAACCTGCCAGCATGCTGGTGATGGAGGTGTCCGTGTTCTCCTTGAGGATGCCGATGACGGTGAATTCGACCGCATTAAGGTAGATGCTCTGGCCGATGGGGTTGACCCCATAGAAGAAACTCTCCACCATATCGCTGCCGATCAGGCACACGCGGGACATATCCGCAATGTCGATGGGGTTGATGGTGCGCCCGGACTCCAGAGCGTCGGGATGGTTGACGAAGTAGAATTCGTTCACGCCCGAAACGCTCAGACGGGTCTGCGACACCTTGCCCCGGGCGCCCTTCACACTCAGGCTGACGCTGGGGGTCACGCCCTGGATGTCATCGAGGGCAGCGATCTCATCCAGGTCGGCACTGGAGAGGCCTGCCTTCAGGTCGCTGCCAGGGGAGGACACGGTCAGGCTGCCCGCACCCATGGACAGGAAGGAATCCGATATGGAGGTCGAGACGCCGGAGATCGTAGTGATCAGCGCAATAACCGCCGTTACGCCGATCATGATACCCAGAATCGTCAGGAAGGAGCGCAGCTTATTGGCTGTGATATTGGCAACAGCCATTGACACGCTCTCTGTAAACATGCTCACATTTGCTGCCAGACTGCGGATGGGATGCATCATGCGAAGGTCACCTCACCCTCCGATTCTGTCAGCACACCGTCAACGATGTTCACCACGCGTTTTGCATGTTTTGCAATGTTGATGTCATGCGTGATCATGATGATGGTATGGCCATCACGGTTCAGCTCACTGAAAAGCTCCATGATCTGCTTGCCGGTAGTCTGATCCAGCGCGCCGGTGGGCTCGTCCGCCAGGAGGAGGCTGGGACGCGTCACCAGCGCACGGGCGATAGCCACGCGCTGCTGCTGGCCGCCGGAGAGCTGGTTTGGATAGTGGTGCAGACGATCCTGCAGGCCTACCTTGACCAGCATTTCCTCTGCACGACGGGCTCGCTCCCGGGGACGGACGCCGGCGTAAATGAGTGGAAGTTCAACATTCTTCATCGCGTCCATCCGCTTAAGCATCTGGCTGTTCTGAAAGATAAAACCGATCTCCCGGCGGCGGATATGAGCAAGTTCTTTTTCATCCAGCTCCTCCACCATCTGGCCGCGCAGGATATACTCACCGGAGGTAGGCAGATCCAGGCAGCCGATGATGTTCATCAGCGTGGATTTACCAGAGCCAGAGGGGCCCAGCACAGAAAGATATTCGCCCTTCTGTACCTCCAGGTCTACATCCCGGAGTACGGTCGCAACTTCTTCGCCCAGCGGATACTGCTTGACGATCTTGCGCATCTGAAAGAAGATTTCATCCATACTCTTTCCTCCTCAGCGCCAGTTGCCGTTGCGATTGTTTTGGTTGTTCCAGTTGTTGCGATTGTTCTGATTCATCTGGTTGTTCCGGTTATTGGTCCCCCCTCCGCCGAAACCGGAGAAAAGCGACTCCAGCAACCCGCCAGACTGCGCCTTGGTGTCCACCGCTGCGTAGACGACATCTCCCACCTTCAGGCCGGAGGTGATCTCCACATAGTTATCATTGTCAAGGCCAATGGTGACGGGCACCTGCTGCAGTATCTGCTGATCGTCGTACATGAGGACATAGGCACTGTTATCCCTTGCGAAGGAGAGTGCACTCTTATTAAGCACAATGGTATCGATCGCCTCCTCCTGGGGGATGGTCACGGTAGCGGCCATCCCTGGCAGGACGTCGCTGGTCACCTTGAGCTCCGCAGTCACGGTGTAGTAAGCTGTATTTCCGCCACCCGAGGAGATCCGGTTGATGTGGGAAATCTTTGATTCAAAGGTTTGACCAAGGGCAGTAACTGTGATCCTGCAATTCTGACCGACTTGCAGATCAGAGATCGAGTATTCATCTACCCGCATGGAAACCTGCATGTTCTCAAAGTCCACGATCTGGATCAGGTTGGCGTTGCTACTCACCTCATCCCCAACCTGCACGCTGATTTTGTTGACCTCACCGTCAAAGCTGGCCTTGAGCGTATCGCCAGTGGAAAGGCGTATCAATCGCTGGCCGCGGGTTACCCTGTCGCCCTCTGCTACATAGATCTGACGCACCGTAGCTGCTGAATCCGACGTGATGGTTTCATTGTTCTGCACGGAAATGGAGCCAGAAAAGGACATGGCGTTAGAAATCGTGCCAATTCGGGCGGAATAGCTGTTGTATGTAATAGTTGAGTCGGCCTCCAGCCGGGGCAGCAGGATAAACCTGACCGCAAGCAGGACAACAGCCAGCAGCATCAGCCAGAGCAGCAAACGCTTAACCCGGCGGAAGCGTTTCCTTCGTTTTTTCACGGTCATTGCATCAACCCCCTGCGAAATTGGAGCACCAATTCTTCAAATTCAACTCTGTCTCCATGGAAAAGATCGTAATAGTACATTTCAGCGGTTGGATCGCTGCTCATGAGATAAGAAATCCCATCAACTGCTACGGAAAGTTTCAGTCCATTTGCTTCATCCATTGTCAGGGAGTATTGGAAATCTTTGCTCACCATGCCATCCGTACGGTACATATTATACCGCAAACCTGCAGTAAAGCCAGCTGTTGTCAGTACTGTCAGTTGTTCACCCGCGCGCAGCATCAGGTATTCAATGCCGGAGGCTGAAAGCTTCTTGCACACCAGACCATTGAATTGCCAGGCGTAGTTTTTCCAATTCTCATCTGATGCGCCGACCGCCGTAAGAATCAGCGTGTCCTGAACGCCATCCTGGGTCAGATCTTCAAACTGCGCTGTAAAGGAGGGCACAGTCCCCGCCGGCAGCGGCGTCTTACCATTCCAGTTCAAGGTCAGGTCCAACACGTCTTCACCAAAGGTCAGTTCCGTCATGCTGCCCGCTTCCAGGATCAGCTCTACGCCGTTGTATGCCGTGACATTTTCCTCTGTGGAAGCAGAATGGCTTGTGGAGCGACTGCTTCCCCCCCGATAGCTGGACATTTTTTTGACCGTAACCGCTTCCGGGTAGAAAGTCATTCCGCCTGCCCTATCACGCACAAGAATCATGCCAGCAGCAAAGGTTTCTGTCTTCTTTGTGGTATAGGAATAGGTCGTTACGCCGTTCTCGCTTTCAGTCAGCTCTTTCCAGGTAATACCGCCGTCCAATGACACAGCACTGCCCCCGCTCAGAATATCTCCCACGGTGATCTGCATCGTGCCATTGCCCGTTCTGATCTGCACCAGCGGAGCTGTGAAATCCAGGCAGACACGATATGTATCAGACCTTGCAGCAACGCTGCCATCCGGGGCAAGAATCACAAAATGCAGGGAGTAGCTCCCCTCCTCTGTCGCGGTATATATACGGTCATTAAGGATAATGGGGGCGCTGTCGTTGACGGAAACCGCAAAAGCGTAGTCTTCCTCCAGCGTATCCATCGCAGGCTCACTGTACAGATGGAACATTGGCGCAACAGCGGACCAGGAGTTCTCTACGTAATGATCCGCTGCAACTGACAGGGTCGCATTGATTTCTTCCGACTCTCCCTTGGGTTCCACCCATACAAACAGGGATTCATCACGAGCGACGTCCACATTATCCACAGATACGCGCACCACATAATCCGCACCGAAAACATCCGGATCGGGCAGCAGTGTTTTACCCGACAGCTTCGCATTGCCACCATCCATGACAATGATGCGATCCGTACTGATATAAACCACAGTGGCATCGGACGCCAGCAGATCCTCCAGATTACCATCGATCCGCATGTCGCCCGAAACGATCCATGCTTGCACCGGAACAGGAACCACTGGGGCTGCTGGCTCAACATTTGGTTCCGGCGTAGGCTCCGCCGTGGGCTCCACCGTGGGCTCGGCTGTGGGCTCAGCTGTGGGTTCCGGTGTCGGTTCCGCCGTGGGCTCGGCCGTAGGCTCCGCCGTGGGTTCAGCTGTGGGTTCCGCCGTGGGTTCAGCTGTGGGCTCAGCCGTCGGTTCCGGCGTAGGCTCAGCCGTGGGCTCAGCCGTGGGCTCAGCTGTGGGCTCAGCCGTAGGTTCAGCCGTGGGTTCAGCCGTCGGTTCCGGCGTAGGCTCCGCCGTGGGTTCGGCTGTGGGTTCAGCCGTCGGTTCCGGCGTGGGTTCAGCTGTGGGTTCAGCTGTGGTCTCAGCCGTGGGTTCAGCTGTGGGTTCCGGTGTCGGTTCCGCCGTGGGCTCAGCCGTGGGTTCAGCTGTGGGTTCCGGTGTCGGTTCCGCCGTGGGCTCAGCCGTCAGTTCCGCTGTGGGCTCGGCTGTGGGTACAGCCGTGGGCTCAGCCGTCAGTTCAGCTGTGGGCTCGGCTGTGGGTACAGCCGTGGGCTCAGCTGTGGGTTCCGGCGTCGCAGTGGGTTCCGGGATCGTTACAGAGAATTCTGCAGAACGATGCAGCACCTTGCCTTCAGCGCTCAGCAACGCAAACCGATAAGCGCCGCTGGCTTTGGGGGTGTAGCTGCTGCCAGACAAGATTTGCGGTGCTCCTCCGTTAATGATCACCGAAAAAGCCATGCCTTTTTCCAGGTCAGGTGTTGCAGCAAGTTTGAAGGTAGGCATACAAGGTGCCGATGCAGCATAATCAAGGGCTGTCACAAGGATTTCATGCTCAATGATTTCTTCTTTGTCCATCGGCGCAGGCGTCGGGGTAGACATATCCCCCTTTTTCCCAACCCACAGGAAAAAGGTGTCTTTTTTTACGAAACCATTTGGATCGCGGACGGACAGGAAGATGCAGTCATCCTTATCAACAAACACCTCTGTATCCAGCGCAAACCGCACAGCAGACAACTCTTCTGCTGTATATCCGACCAATTCTATCACTGAATTGATGTACAGATAGATCACCTTGCCCAGCGGGATCAGGGTATCCGGCTTACCGTAGATTCTGACGCCCTCCTCAATTACATATAGCGGACCATCTGCAGGGGAGGAAGTCTTCATCGGCTCTGGCGTGGGTTCGGCAGTTGGCTCTACAGTTGGTTCAGCAGTTGGCTCGGTAACGGGTTCTGTGGTCGGTTCTGTTGCCGGCTCAGCAGTGGAGTCTGCTGTGGGTTCTGCTGTCGGCTCGGCGGTGGGGTCTGCTGTGGGTTCTCCCGTCGGCTCAGCAGTGGGGTCTGCTGTGGGTTCTGCTGTCGGCTCGGCGGTAGGGTCTGCTGTGGGTTCTGCTGTCAGCTCAGCGGTGGGGTCTGCTGTGGGGTCTGCTGTCGGCTCGGCGGTGGGGTCTGCTGTGGGTTCTGCCGTTGGCTCAGCGGTGGGGTCTGCTGTGGGTTCTGCCGTCGGCTCGGCGGTAGGGTCTGCTGTGGGTTCTGCCGTTGGTTCAGCAGTGGGTTCTGCTATGGGTTCTGCCGTCGGCTCGGCGGTGGGTTCTGCTATGGGTTCTGCCTTTGGCTCAGCAGTGGGTTCTGCTATGGGTTCTGCCGTCGGCTCAGCGGTGGGGTCTGCTGTGGGTTCTGCCGTCGGCTCAGCGGTGGGTTCTGCTGTGGGTTCTGCCGTCGGTTCAACTGGAAGTTCGAATCTCGCCATCGGCTAAAGACAAGCTGGACAGCATACACAGTGCCAGCAGCAGTGCAACGATTCTTTTCATAACAAGTTCCCCTTTCTCAAGGCAGAACGACCGTGACCGTCATTCCAAGGCGGACGGTTTCGTCAGCCTGAAAGGATGCATAAGCGGTATAGGTCGTTTCAGTTCCGGTTTCAGTCGAACTGCTCATATAGGAGATCTCTGTAATGGTGCCCTGGAAAGGCTCGCTTTGCCCCTCGTTCCAGTTAAAGTAGATGCTGCAAGGATCACCCGCTTTTACAGTAGAGAGCATGTCCTCAGGAATCTGCATGCTGATTTGGTATCCACCCGGCTGATATACTGTCAGCAGTACATCGTTCTGGTTGATTTGCTGGCCGGCCTTTACCTTGATCTCTGCAATCACGCCAGCTACATTGGAGCGCACATTACCGTCCTCGAAAACGCGCCCGGAAATATCCCCTGACACGGTTTCAAAGAGAAGCTGGCCACGCTCCACTTCCTCTCCATCCGCTACATGCAGTTTCAGGATACTGCCCGTACCGGAGATAGCCATCGCGTCTGTGCGTGATACCGTGCCACTGCCGATGCACTGCTTGGCCGCATAATCCGCTGTGCGGTAGATATCGACGGTTTCCTCCATGTAGAGTTCACCTGCTGTCGTCTGCACGGTATAGGAGGAGCCCTTTACGGCTGTCACAACGCCCACCGCACGGTGGCTGCCATCCTTACTGCAGCGCAAATAAACCTTTTCACCGATCGTTACAAAGGTCGTTTCCGCAGATTCATACGCCTTGCTGATGTTGGCAGAAACGGTGAATTTGCTCACAGGCGCAAGATACATCACCGTATTCTCTGCGCTGTCACCTTCAGCTGCAAATATACCGCGGATCGTTCCGTCCTCCGTCGCAATGACCCGGGTCGTGGATAACGCAGCGATCACATCATT
>JBGUSK010000119.1:0-9238 GCA_045132495.1 Christensenellales bacterium
TCGTTACATACAGATCACGCAGGACGCTGGTGAGCTTGATGGTGCCCTCATCCTTGTTGATGGATACGATGATCTGCACATCGCCGTGCTGGGTGCTTTTCTTGTTGTCCATATCTGCAGTGCGGCCATCAATGCCGATCAGCAGAATATTGACCACATTGTCCGGCAGGTTTTCATTGATGTCCAGCTTGGTGGGATCAACGGATTCGTCGATCTCCGCGTCAAGGATCTCAATGGCGGAGGCGAGCTCCTCATCCTCCTCGGGGATGTAGACTTCATCCTCGTCAGCCGCCTGGGCCTCCCCTTCTTCAATGACGACCGCATCCTCCAGATCGCCGAAGGAGTCTTCCATTTCCTCTGCAGCAGCCAAGGGCAGCAGCATGCAAAGCATCAGCATAAAAGCAAGCATACGCTTCATCAGATTCATCCGTTTTGCCTCCTTGTTTGAGGTATCTCCTACATTATAATAGGATTTTGCCGAAATTGCAATATCGTGCCGGGAATTGTTACACCTGCGCAACAGTTTCCTTACTTCCTTGTCGGCTGATTGAGCTCATCCAGGGAGAGCTCGAAGGAGGGCACAAACTCACGGATGAAGTCCTGCACCTCCGGCAGGTCGATCAGGGCCAGGCCCGCCTTGATGGACTCCCCTGCCGCATCGAACTCCCGGTTGCCGGCGCGCTTCTCCTCCAGGCACTTCAAATACGCGCTGATGGAATCCGCCGCCTTGAGGATCTGCCGGTCATAATCCGCCGGGGCACTGAGATATGGTGCATAAGCAGGCCGCATCCCCTCGGGCAGCATGGACAGCAGACGCTCGTTGGCCATGCGCTCCACATCCTTATAGGACTTGCGCAGCTCATCCGTCTGATACTTGACAGGCGTGGGCATATCGCCGGTGATGACCTCGCTGACGTCATGATACACGCCCAGGGCCAGCACGTGCTCAGGATCAATGCTGCGACCGTAGCGATCCCGGCCGATGATGGCAATGGCGTGGGCGATCATTGCCACCTGCAGGGAATGCTCCGCGTCGTTTTCCGGCATGACAGAACGCATCAGGCCCCACCTGCGGATATAGCGCAGGCGGCTGACATAAGCGAAAAAGTGGTGCTTCATGGAGTTTGCTCCTTTGTTTGTCGTTTGCTGATTTATTGTAGCAGAAAACGGGGCGAATGGCAACAGAAAAGCGACTTCCTTATCCAGGAAGCCGCCAATGCGTCTTGCTTACTTGACTTTGCGGAGTTCCGTCACCAGCCGCTTGCCCATCAGCAGGCCCAGTGCCGCGCAGATGATGCACTCGGGTACCATATAGGACGCGTTGTACCCGATGGAATAGGTGATCGCCGCCCAGGCTCCATTGGTGAAGTCCCCCCAGAAGACGATACCCGCCAGGGTCGAACAGAACCACCGGGCTGCACAGGCGATCACGAAGCCGATGATCAGGCCAACGTGCTGATTCTTCATCTTCCACGTCAGACCCGCCAGGCCCAGCACGCCAAAGGCGATGGGATATTCCAGCAGCATCTGCCACACATTGAGGAACCAGCCACCCATGAGGAACTGCAGCACGCCATGCACGAAGCCCACCGTCAGGCCCGGAACAGGGCCGTACACGAAGGCAAAAAGCATGATCGGCAGCATGGAGGCTGCCGTCACCGAGCCGCCCGCGGGCATCGAAAAGAGCTTCACATTGCTCAGAACGCTGGACAGGGCGATGCACATCGCGCCGACTGCCAGCATCCGGGCATTCCAGACGACCTTCTGGCTGCCGCGTACCTTCCTGAAGGCCACCGCGCCGCCAATGAGCAGCGCTGCCACGATCAGCCAGCCCCACCAGGGAAGCTCGGTCAGGTCGCCAAACATGTTCTTGAGAAATTCATTCATTGGTATATTACCTCCTTTGCGACGCATCCCCGGGTAAGCTTCTCCACAAAAAAGAGGCGAAGCCTCCCCCGCAAATGAAAAACCCGCGTAATGTACGCGGGAAAGCAGTTGCCGACGAAGCACTTTTTCACGCCTGGCCAGGTTTCGTGAAGAAATGCCGCGATGCGGCGCCGCTTCCCTACGGTAGGATGACCTACACAGGTTCCAAGGGTCGAGCTCGCGCTCTCTCAGCAGCAGGTTGAGATATCTCCCCTGCCGCACCCCCAGCGGTGGATGCGATTTTCAACGATATTATACGTCAGCACATACAGGTCTGTCAAGCAGGATTTTTCCCGCTCGGCAACGAATACTCTCCCATCCCGGAATTGGAGGAATCACCCATGCTTGACCTGTGCACCCTTGGAACCGGCGGCACGATGCCCATGCCTGACCGGGCGCTCTCCGCCCTTTACGCCCGCGTGAACGGCCGCGCCATCCTCATCGACTGCGGCGAGGGCACGCAGGTGGGCGTACAAAGGCTCGGCTGGGGCATGCAGTGCATCGACGGTCTCCTGATCAGCCACTTCCACGCGGATCACTGCTCGGGACTCCCCGGCATGCTGCTGGCGCTCACCAAAGCGCTGCGCACCGAGCCGCTGCATATCTACGGGCCGGTTGGGCTGACGCAGGTGGTCAACGGATTGCGGGTGATCGCGCCTCAATTGACATTCCCTGTTGTACTGCACGAGCTGACGGGGCAGACTGAATTTGAGCTGATCGGCATGAAAGTCGTGGCCTTCCCGCTGGATCATGGCATGCCCTGCCTGGGTTTCCGGCTGCATCTGCCGCGAAAGGCCGCCTTCGACCCGGAGAAGGCGAAGGCGCTGAACGTGCCGATCCCGATGTGGAAGCAGCTGCAAAGGGGCGAATCCGCCGAGGTGGACGGCCGCATCATCCTTCCCGCAGATGTGATGGGTGCGCCGCGTCAGGGCATCACGGTGCTCTACGCCACGGACACAAGGCCTGTGGACGCCATCCCTGATCTGGGCTTCCGGTGCGATTTGATGATCCTTGAGGGTATGTATGGCTCGGAGGAGAAATTCCCCCTGGCAGTGAAGAACCACCACATGCTCTACCGCGAGGCTGCTGCGCTGGCGAGGGATGCAGAGGCCGGACGACTGCTGCTGACGCACTTTTCCACCTCGATTGAGGAGCCGGAGGAGTACATCAGCAACGCACGGGAGATTTTCCCTGATACAGACGTTGCCACCGATGGCATGACCATAACCTTGCAATATCCATGAGCAAATAAGGCTCCCCCTTGGGGGGAGCTGGATGCGAAGCAGCCTGAGGGGGTTCCCCTTGCAAGCTGCGAAATGACCCCCTCAGTCCCTTGCGGGACAGCTCCCCCCAAGGGGGAGCCTCAGTTACGATTTCATTTTCCGGAGGACGACCATGCAATCCTTCAACACAAAAATGTGCCGGTTTTTTCAGGCCCTCTGGCCTGCAGAGGAAAAGCCCATCGTGCTGGGCGAGGGCAACACGGATCATCCGCCGGTGATGCTCATCGGCGAGGCGCCCGGCGAGCAGGAAAGCCTCCAGGGCCGGCCCTTCGTGGGCAAGGCCGGCAAGAACCTGGACGGCTTTTTGCAGGTGCTCGAACTGAACCGTGAGGATATCTACATCACCAACGTGGTGAAGATCCGCCCAACGAAGGTGTCCGACAAGGGGCGCACCTCGAACCGTCCGCCGAACAGGGAGGAGCTGGCACTATTCACCCCCTACCTGATGGAGGAGATCCTGCGCGTGCAGCCGAGGATGATCGTGACGCTGGGCAACGTGGCACTCAAAGCCCTGTGCGGCCCGAAGGCCATCATCGGCGACATGCACGGGCAGGAGACACACGTCACCGTGAAGCACGAAAAGCAGGAGGCGGAGTTCGCGCTGTTCCCACTGTACCACCCGGCAAGCATCATCTACAACCGCAGCCTGCAGGAAGTCTATGACGGAGACTTGCAAACGCTGAAGAATGTGCTGGACTGATGCGTAAAGGCTCCCCTCTTGGGGGAGCTGGCAGCCGCTTGCGGATGACTGAGGGGGTCTCTGCACATCCGCAGATGCGCTTTCCCCGTGCTTCATGCGCAACAAGAAGCTACGAGAGACCCCCTCAGTCGCCTTCTGGCGACAGTTCCCCCCAAGGGGGAGCCTCAGCGGCCTGACATTTCAGACAGCAAAATGTATAATTGGAGCAAAACCCATTGCGTCGCAAATATCCTTGTGGTATGCTGACATCGTAAACAAGCGGGTGAAAGCCCCGTAAGGAGGAATCCCCATGTTGGAGTTTATCGCTGCGAATCTGCCGATCATCATCTGCTTTGTCATCGGCATCGGATTGCTGATTCTGGAAGCGTTTATGCCGGGATTTGGCGCGCCGGGTATCACAGGCATCATCCTGGAGGTCATCACGCTGGTCATGACCTGGTTTGAGCACGGCCCCATCGCCACGCTGGCGATGCTGCTGATCGTGCTGCTGGTGCTGGCCATCGCCATCTCGACAAGTTTGAGGTCAATCACCTCGGGTCGGCTGAGCAAGTCCAGCCTGGTGCATTCGGAAACCGAAAGCAACGAGGACGGCTACCGTTCCGTCGAAGATCTGGCGGTCTTTATGGATCGCGAAGGCACCGCCACCAGCGTCCTGCGGCCCACCGGTATCGCGGATTTTGACGGTGTCCGCCTGAATGTGTCCTCCGAGGGCGACTATATCCCCGCAGGCACAAAGGTGCGCATCATCAAGGTCGAGGGCGCCAAGATCCTTGTCAAGCCCTTGTAAGCGTTTCATCCAGGCATATGCCTGTAAATAGGAAATAGGGAGGAACTCTGTATGGATCTGAGCATCTACATCGTTGGTATCGTGGCACTGGTTTTCATTCTGCTGTGCATCTTCCTGAGCTTCGTGCCCGTTGGTCTGTGGATCAGCGCACTGGCTTCCGGCGTGCACGTCAGCTGGGGCACCCTGATCGGCATGAAGATCCGCCGCATCCAGCCCAAGCGTCTTGTGTATCCGCTGATCAAGGCGACCAAGGCCGGTCTGAAGCTGACCATCGGCCAGCTGGAAACCCACTTCCTGGCCGGCGGCAACATCGACCGGGTCATCAACGCCCTCATCGCCGCCCAGCGCGCCAATATCGACCTGCCCTTTGAGAAGGCCTGCGCCATCGACCTGGCTGGCCGCGACGTGTTCGAGGCCGTGCAGATGAGCGTTACCCCCAAGGTCATCGAGACCCCCGTGGTCGCCGCCATCGCCAAGGATGGCATCGAGCTGCGCGCCAAGGCCCGCGTGACCGTGCGCACTGACATCTCTCGTCTGGTTGGCGGCGCTGGCGAGGAAACCGTCGTCGCCCGTGTCGGCGAAGGCATCGTCACCACCGTCGGCTCTGCGGAGAACCACAAGGCCGTGCTGGAAAACCCCGACTCCATCAGCCGCACCGTGCTGGCCAAGGGCCTGGACGCCGGTACTGCTTACGAAATTCTGTCCATCGACATCGCGGACGTGGACGTGGGCCGCAACATCGGCGCCCAGCTGGCCATGGATCAGGCTGAGGCTGACCGCCGCATCGCCCAGGCGAAGGCTGAGGAACGCCGCGCAATGGCCGTCGCCCATGAGCAGGAAATGAAAGCAGCCGTGCAGGAAATGCGCGCCAAGGTCGTCGAGGCTGAGGCCGAAGTGCCGCGCGCCATGGCCACCGCCCTGCGCGAAGGCAAGCTGGGCGTGATGGACTACTACCAGATGCAGAACACCATTGCGGACACCACCATGCGCGATTCCATCGCCAAGGCCAGCCAGCCTTCTGCACCCGCAACTGACAAGAAATAATGGGGCGACGCCCCTCCCCCGGAAGGAGGGATCGACTTGGAAGACCTGATCGAAGTCATCTTTGTATTCATCGCCATTGGCGCGAGCCTTATTTCCTCAGCCGCGAAGGCCCGGAAGCGCAGGGAAGCTGAAGCAGCCCGCCAGGCCGCTTCCCCCGTGAAGAAGCAGCCTGCGGCAAAGTCCAGCCATCCCTACAAGCCCGCTCAGCCCACCGTGCTGCCGCCCATGTCCTTTTCGGACATCCCCGGCCAGGTGATCGCCCCCACCGTGCACGCTCACATCCAGCCGGACTGCGCGACGCACGATGCACCGGGCAGCCTGGGCGTCACCAGCAGCGAGGGCAAGGATCCCTGCCATGAGGATCAGCTGACACTGGAGCGCACCTACAGGGAATCGGCTCCGGCAGAGGGCGGACTGACCTTCGACTGGTCGGGCCAGAACATGGTGAAGGCCTTCGTTATGCAGGAGGTGCTCACACGTCCTGCTCAGCGGACCAGGTGATCACGGACGAACAAACCGAGGGGAGCTGTCAGCATTGTGGCGGCTCCCCTTTACCGATTCAAAAAATTCATGCTGATTTGAAATGTTTTTCCTCTTTCATTCGTATTATTATTGAAGCTGTTTTGAAGGAGCACCAACGATGGATAAAATTCGCGTCATCATCGCCGACGACAACGACGCCATGCGCGTGATCGAGCGCAAAATGATCGAAAAGGTGGAAGGCTTCGACCTGGTGGGCGAAGCAAAGGACGGCCTGGAATGCATCGAGCTGGTGGAGAAGCTCCGCCCGCAAATTGTCTTCCTGGACGTGGAAATGCCCGGCAAAACCGGCGTGGAGGCTGCCCGCGTCATTCAGGACATGGATCCCTCCATCATCCTCATCTTTGCCACCGCCCACGACCAGTACATGGGCGACGCCTTTGAGGTGTACGCCTTTGACTACCTGGTCAAGCCCTTCAAGGTCAGCCGGGTGATGCAGACCCTCCAAAGAGCTCGTGACCGCCTGCTTCCTGACCGGGATGAGGCCCCCCTGCCCCACGCCGCTCCCGCAAAGCCCGCCGGCACTCCCTCCCGCATGATGCTCCACCACCGGGATGGCGTGACTTTCATCAATATGCTGGATATCGTGCTCGTGCAGCGGGAGGATCGCGCCACCGTCATCTACACAAAGGATGGCGGCCGGTATGTCACCGGTGATTCCCTCGCCGAGACCGAAGCGCGCCTCGATCCGGCGGTGTTCTTCCGCAGCCACAAAAGCTACATCATCAACCTGAACCACATCTCCAACATCACGCCTTACGGCCGCTGGACCTACATCGTCCGCCTGACCGGCATCACCCAGGACGCGCTCATTACCCACGAGAAGTATGAGGAACTGGAGAAGATGTTCAGCTAAGCAAACGGCACTCTCCTTGGGAGAGCTGGCAGCCGCAAGGCTGACTGAGAAGGTTTCCCGCACAAAGGAGGTCACACCATGTACGAATCCGCCCGTGCCCCCCTGAGGCCCCGCGACATCCGCCGCAGGGCTTATTTCCTCATGCGGCAGTGCTGGCTGACGATGCTGATCGCGGCAGTGCTGATGAGTCTGTTTGACTGGGCTGGCGCGGCTGTCGAAGCGCATGGCGACAGGCTGGGTATGAACGCCTATCACGCCCGCATGGAGACCTTCTACGCAGAAAACGAGCCGCCTGCAGAAGAAGCTGTTGCTGCACTCATTGTATGGAGAGCTACCTATCGCCCAGATCACGAAATGCCTGAATGGACGGATGACATGCGTTATGCCAGCCTCTACGAGGCCCGCGAGGGTCTTGCCCAGCACGACGCCACCGAACAATACAACGCAGCCTTCCGCCCCTGGGACTGGTTAGCTGGCGGCATCGACCTGATCGGTACGATGTTCTCCTGCATCATTGCAATCGGCCTGTGCCACGGGCTGCTGAATGCCCTGCGAAGCGGAGAATCCACGCCCCATTGTCTTGTGCTGGGTTGGCCGCGCTTAGGCACCGCCTGCTGGCTGTCCATCCAGACGACGCTGCGTCTCCTGGCATGGGGACTGCTGCCGCTGCTGGTCAGCCTGTCTCTGGCTTACGTATTCGGGGACTGGGGCGAGTTGCTCGGGCGATGTTTGATCCTGGCGGTGTCCGTCTGGGTCAGCCTGTACTACGCACTGGCCGTGGTGCATCTGGCAGATGATCCCGACGGTTGCCGTACCGCCCGGGAATGTCTCCGCCTGGCCGTGGACGACTCCGACGCCTTCGGGATTTGGCAGATGTGTAAGGTGCTGTGGCCGATGGCACTCCCCTTTGCCTTCCATGTAACGGTTTCCACTGCGGCTGCATTTGTCCCTGTGCTGGTCATTCCTGCACTGCTCCTCCAGGTGCTTTGCAGTCTTCTGATCCTGGCGCTGAAATACGCCTGTTTCGTCTGCATCTATGACGAGATCCGTCAGCGCATCCGGGCGGCTGAAGAAGCTCTCCCAGCCAATGAGGGCCTGGCGCGCGCCCGTGCCCTTGCCGCCGATACCGAAAGGAAGATCACCCATGTCTGATGCTCGTCTGACTCCCGCCCAGCTGCGCCGCAAGAGTCTTGCCCTGATGCGGAGATGCTTCCTGCCACTGCTGCTGGCGGCGCTGCTGACCACGCTGCTCTCCTCCTGCGGCGACCTGGCCAATCGCTATGGCGAGGTAGCTGCTGAGCGCATCGAGCAGGCCGTCTTTGCTGAATTCGAGGCGGAGAACCCACGCCCTGCCGACCCTGCCGCCCTGGAGGACTGGGAAACCGAGCGCATTGTCCATGCCTATTTCAGCAGCGCGGACATCCAGGGCGAACGCGCCGAGCGGCTGTGGAGCCTCATCGGCAGCGGCATTGAGCTGGCTGCCGGGCTGTTCAGCGCCGTCATCCTGACGGGCATGTACCACGGGCTGCTGGGCGTCCTGCGCGGCAGCGGAGAGCCTATCCGCATTTTTTCCGGCTTCCGCCGCTGGACGACCGCCGTTTGGCTGAAGCTGCGCATCACGGTATGCATGCTGGGTTGGCTGCTGATCCCGCTGCTGCCTGCAGCCATGCTGAGCGCTTACTGGGGGCCGGTGGGTCAGGTTTTGGCGACTTTCATGCTGATGGCAGTTACATGCTGGGCCCGCATGCGCTATGCCCTTGCCATGCCCTGTCTGGCGGACGGCAGCGCCACGGCGGAGGAATGTCTCACCCGCTGCGATGCAGACGTGCGTTTCTTCACCGTGAGCGGGATCGCACGGGTGGCCTGGCCGCTGCTGGTGGTCATCCTGGCAGACATCGCTCTGAACGCGGCTTCCGCTTTCCTGCCCGCGCTGGCGCTGCCCTCCGCCCTGTTCAGCTTCGCGGCAGAGGTCGGGCTGTCCATGACCGGGTGGGTCATTATTGCCTGTGTATACGAGGAAATCCGCCGCCCCCAGGCGGTCCAGGCAGCGGAATAATCTGCCATGCAGGATTTTCGCTCCTCGTGTCGAAATGCATTATAGT
>JBGUSK010000120.1:0-3948 GCA_045132495.1 Christensenellales bacterium
GCAGTCATTGGTGCACACGCTGTGGTGATGGCGATGTTCCGTCAGCCTGAAAAGCCTGCCAAGACACAGGTGCTTTGAACAGTGACATTTCACCTGGTGTTTTCGCATAATTTCCCCCTTCCTGGCGAAAATAATCCGCGAAAACCCATTTACAAACAGCGTGAAATCTGATACAATAGCGTGTGGGTCTGTGAACCTTCCGCGCAGGCGACCGATCACTCCGACGGCGCACTTCGTGGAAAGGCGATTGCCCGCGAATAAAGCAGCGTCACATTGCTGCAAGAAAATGGAGGAATCCCCATGAATCTGGCCGAAATGACCAAGTCCGAGATCATTGCCGCTTTTGCCCAGCACGAGGGCGACACCGGCTCCCCTGAGGTGCAGGTTGCTCTGCTGACTGCTCGCATCAATCACCTGAACGAGCATCTGAAGAAGAACCGCAACGACCATCACTCCAACCGCGGCCTGCTGCTGATGGTTGGTCAGCGTCGTGGTCTGCTGGAGTACCTCAAGAAGACCGACATCGAGCGCTACCGTGCTCTGATCGCCAAGCTGAACCTGCGTAAGTAATGCGGGGCAGGCCCCGCGGCCATTTCCGCCAACCTCGGTTGACGTTTGGGTTGCGTACACGCGACTGAACTCGTCCGACGCTGGCAAATGGCGGGGCAGCGATCGACTGGCGGTTTGTATAGCCAGGGCCGCCGCGGGGAAGCAATTCCTTACGGCGGTCCTGCTATGCAACGGACAAATCAGTGTGTAAGCAAGTCTGGGGGATGTTATCCCATGAAAATCCTTAGGGGTTTTCAAACGATAGCATCTCCCGGCTGATGGGGCAGGGCGAGGCGCTCTGTCTGTGTGTTGAAGAAGGAGAGAGAAAATGGAAGCCAAGAAGTATACAATGGACCTGGCAGGCCACAAGCTCAGCCTGGAATTCGGCAAGTACTGCGAGCAGGCTGCCGGCTCCGTGTGGGTGTCGCTGGATGACACCGTCGTGATGGTCAATGCCACCATGTCCCCCGTGGCCCGTCCCGGCGTGGACTTCTTCCCTCTGGCTGTTGACGTCGAGGAGAAGCAGTACGCTGCCGGCAAGATCCCCGGCGGCTTCATCAAGCGTGAAGGCCGTCCCACCGAGAAGGCGACCCTGACCTGCCGCCTGATCGACCGTCCCCTGCGTCCTCTGTTCCCCAAGGGCATGCGCAACGACGTGCAGGTGGTTGCCACCATCCTGAGCGTTGATAAGCAGAATCCCCCGGAGATCCCCGCCATGATCGGCTCTTCCATCGCTCTGGCGGTGTCCGATATTCCGTGGGGCGGCCCCACCGGCTCTGTTGTGGTGGGCCTGATCGACGGCGAGTTCGTCTGCTGCCCCACCGAGGAGCAGATGGAGAAGTCCCAGATGCACCTGACCGTGTCCGGCACCCGCGACGCTGTGCTGATGGTTGAAGCCGGCGCCAAGGAAGTGTCCGAGAAGGTCATGCTGGACGCCATCATGTTCGGCCACGACTGGATCAAGAAGATCATCGCCTTCCAGGATGAGATCATCGCTGAGATCGGCAAGGAAAAGGCCGAGGTCGCACTGGTCGTCACCGGCGACGACGTGAAGGCAGCTGTCCGCGAGTTTGCCTACGACAAGTGCAAGTGGGTGTTCGACACCACCGTGCGCGAGGAGCGTCAGAACCGCGAGGCTCAGGTCAAGGCTGAGACCCTCGAGGCGCTGGGTGCCCAGTTCGAGGGCCGCGAGAGCGAAATCGGCGATGCGCTGTACTACCTGAACAAGGAGATCATGCGCAAGAAGATCATCGAAGAGGGCGTGCGTCCCGACGGCCGCGGCGTCACCGACATCCGTCCCATCTGGTGCGAAGTCGGCGTGCTGCCCCGCACCCACGGCTCTGCCATCTTCACCCGCGGCCAGACCCAGGCGCTGACCGTGACCACCCTGGGCTCCGTGTCCGAGGGCCAGGTGTTGGACGGCCTGTCCAATGAGGACTTCAAGCGCTACATCCACCACTACAACATGCCGCCCTACGCCACCGGCGAGGCTGGCCGTCTGAAGAGCCCCGGCCGCCGCGAGATCGGCCACGGCGCTCTGGCGGAGCGCGCTCTGCTGCCCGTCATCCCCGCGGAGGAGAAGTTCCCCTACGCCCTGCGTCTGGTGAGCGAAATCCTGTCCTCCAACGGTTCTTCCTCCATGGCTTCCGTGTGCGGCTCCACCCTGTCCCTGATGGACGCGGGCGTGCCGATCACCGCTCCCGTTGCGGGCGTGGCCATGGGCCTGATCAAGGACACTGAGTCCGGCAAGGTCGTCGTGCTGACCGATATTCAGGGCCTGGAAGACTTCCTGGGCGATATGGACTTCAAGGTCGCCGGCTCCATGAACGGCATCACCGCCATCCAGATGGACATCAAGATCGCTGGCATCGACCGCGACATTCTGCAGACCGCGCTGGCGCAGGCGCTGCAGGGCCGTCTGTTCATCCTGGGCAAGATGCTGGATTGCCTGGGCGAGCCTCGTGCTGAGGTCAACAAGTGGGCGCCCAAGATCAGCCAGTTCACCATCAATCCCGAGAAGATCCGCGAGGTCATTGGACCCGGCGGCAAGATGATCAACAAGATCATTGCCGAGACCGGCGTGAAGATCGACATCGAGGACGATGGCCGCGTGTTCATCTCCACCCCCGACGCCGAGGCTGCCGCCAAGGCCAAGAGCATCATCATGGGCATCGCCAAGGACATCGAGGTTGGCGAGGTGTACACCGGTAAGGTCGTGCGCATCATGAACTTCGGCGCCTTCGTGGAACTGCTGCCCGGCAAGGACGGCATGATCCACATCTCCAAGCTGGACAACAAGCGTGTGGAGAAGGTCGAGGATGTGGTGAACATCGGCGACGAGATCGAGGTCAAGGTCAACGAGATCGACGCTCAGGGCCGTATCAACCTGATCCGCAACGACATCGAGTACACCGCCCGCTCTGAGGAGCCCCGCCGCTCCGAAGGCTTCCGCGGCAACCGTCCTCCCCGTCGCCAGGGCTGAGCCCTGGACCCAGCTCGCGATTGAGTAGACTTCTCCTTTGGAGACCTACCGCGTGAGAGTTGGGGCTGTAGCTGGCGTTGTCTTGCCGCGCTCGCTATCGCGCGGGCTGCACGGTTGACTTCAATCAAGCCAAATAAAAGGGACGAAGTCCCCCCGCCGCAAAAGTCCACAACACGGGCTTTTGCGGCTTTTTCATAACAATAACCCATCGTTTGCATAAGAAAGGAAGCTCATGGAAAAGATAACCCCAAATGAATTGGGAGCGAATGATCGAATGCATGACGAATGGCTTCTGCCCAATGGTTTGCGCGTGGTCGGCGAACGGCTGCCCTATCTGCGCTCGGTATCCATCGGCGCGTGGATGCACGTCGGCTCCATGATGGAAGAACCCTCCGAAAATGGCCTGAGCCATTTCCTGGAGCACATGGTCTTCAAGGGAACCGAAAAGCGCACCGCCCGGCAGATTGCCGAGGAAATGGACGCTGTCGGCGGCCAGCTCAACGCCTTTACCGGGCGCGACTGCACCTGCTTTTACGCCAAGGTGATCGACGAAAACCTCGAATTGGCGGTGGATATCCTTGCCGATCTGGTCACGGGCGCCACGATGGATGAGACCGAGCTGGAAAAGGAACGCGGCGTCATCCTCGAGGAGATCTCCATGGACGAGGATTCCCCGGAGGATCTGGTGCATGATCTGCTTCAAACCGCCCAGTTTGGCGAGCAGAGCCCAGGTCAGCCCATTCTCGGCCCGGCGGAGCAGATCGAAGCCTATACCCGCGACGACCTGCTGAATTTCCGCCGCAAGCACTATGCCCCCAAGGAGACCGTCGTGGGCCGCCCCGGCCGCGACCATCCCGACAACGTGCTTCAGTGGGTGACGGCGTACATAGGCCGCAGGGCGAAACACATAGCCCCCG
>JBGUSK010000121.1:0-39004 GCA_045132495.1 Christensenellales bacterium
CTTAGGGGCGTTACGCCCCTAAGAACCCCTTTTCGCGATCTTTCTCGCAGGTTTCCTTTGGGGGCTGTGCGCGCGTGCAGCACGCGTTCCCAAAGGCTCCACCTTGGGGGGAGCTGTCAGCGGACGCAGTCCGATGACTGAGGGGGTCTCTCCGCGCACTCATGGCGCGGGCTGCCGACTTGCTCTCTGTTTTCGTTTTGTTCGTAAGCTTTGGCTCGGATCTGTGAACGCTGGAGTAGGATTTATCCACACTTGTACGGCGTTCACAGAGTCCTCGCGTCGCGCATACTCGGCTTTTCTTTTGGAGTAGTGAGAGGCGGCCCCCTCCTGCGGAGGGGTACGGGATATACTCGGGCAAAAAGGCTCCCTCTCCGAGGGAGCTGTCATCGTCTTTAGCCGATGACTGAGGGAGTTTTCTCGGCTTTTACCGCATCCAGCGCGGCGCGGATGACCTGATCCATGTCGTAGTAGCGATAATTGCCCAGCCGTCCGCCGAAGATCACGTCGGGACGGGTCTTGGCCAGCTCCTGGTACTGGGCGAACAGCGCGGAATTGCGCTCGTCGTTCACAGGATAGTAAGGCTCCATGCCGGGAGTCCACTCGGTGGGGTACTCACGGCTGATGACGGTCTTGTCCGGATTCTGGCCCTGCATGAAGGTGAAGTGCTTATGCTCAATGATGCGGGTGTAGGCCTCGGTGTCGCCGGTGTAGTTGACGACCGCCACGCCCTGCCAGTTTGAGGTGTCGATGACTTCGTCTTCGAAGCGCACGGTGCGGTACTGCAGGTGGCCCAGCTGGTAGTCGAAGAATTCATCAATCGCGCCGGTGTAGACGGTCTTTTCGGTAATGCCGGGGTTCTCCGCGATAAACGTGCGGTATTCCACGCCGGTCTTCACGTCGCTGCCCTCGAGAAGCTTCTCCGCCAGGGCGTTGTAGCCCTCTACCGGGATGCCCTGATGGGGGTGGGTGAAGTAGTTGTTGTCATAGGTGAAGCGCAGAGGCAGACGGCGGATGATGAACGCCGGAAGCTCAGTGCACTTGCGGCCCCACTGCTTCTCGGTGTAGGACTTGACCAGCTTCTCGTAGATGTCGCGGCCCACGAGCTTGAGGGCCTGTTCTTCGAGGTTGGCGGGCTCGACGTCCTTGTAAGGCGCAGTCTGCTCGGCGATCTTCGCCATGGCCTCGGCGGGGGTCTTTACGCCCCACAGCTTCGAGAACGTGTTCATGTTGAAGGGCATGTTGTAGATTTTATCGCCGATGCGGGCCATGGGAGAGTTGACATAGTTATTGAAGGTCACGAAGCGCTGGACGTACTGCCAGACCTCCTCGTCGGCGGTATGGAAGATATGCGCACCGTAACGGTGGACGCACACGCCCTCGATGTCCGCGCAGTACACATTGCCGCCGATGTGGTCGCGGCGGTCGATGACGAGGCACTTCTTGCCCGCATCGGTCATTTCCCGTGCAAAGACACAGCCGAACAGGCCCGCGCCGACGATCAGGTAATCATACTTCATGGCCTTCACTCCTGAAAACAGTCGTTATCAGGAGTATTATACGATAAAATGGGAAAATACGCAAGGATAACCGTTCTTTCTCACCCGATACATATTGATTTTTCATTGTTCTCCAACAAAAAACGCAGTCCGCCCGTGCAGCAGACTGCGCTGAATGCTATTTACTTCCCCGCCAGGCGCACCAGCGCATTGGCATAGATCTTGGTGGCGGTGATCATCTTGGACAGGTAGACGTACTCGCCCGCCTGGTGGGCCAGATCCTCGTCATCCGGGAAGGACGCGCCGAAGGCCACGCCCTGCTTGAGGCACTTGGCGTAGGTGCCGCCGCCGGTAGACTGGGGCTCGGCGGGCAGGCCGGTCTCCTCGTGGTAGGCCGCCAGCAGGTTCGACACCAGCTCGCTCTCAGCGGGAACATGGTGGGGCTCCTTCTGGGACTCATGCACCACAGTGAAGCCGGGCAGAGCAGTCTTGGCATTGGCGGCCAGCTTATCCATGTCGGCGGTGATCGGCACGCGCATATCCAGCGTGCAGAAAATAACGCCATTCTCAAGGTGCAGGATGCCCATATTGCAGGTCAGCGGGCCGGAGACTTCATCCTCGCAGGCACAGCCCAGGGATTCGCCGTGGCTCTCCATGCCAACCGCGTCCGCCAGGGTCGCGAAAGCGCCCTTGACGCCCAGCTCCTTGAACAGAAGCAGCATCATGCCGATGGCATTGCGGCGGCCTTCGGGGTAGGCGCTGTGGCCGGGGATGCCCTCGGCAGTGACCCACACGCCGTCAGAGGTGACCTCAACGGTGTAGGGCAGGCCGGTCTTCTCAGCGTAGGCAGCGACTTGCGCGGCGATTTCCTCACCGCCCTCCAGCAGCGCCTTGCTTTCGCCGGGGATAACGTTGGTGCGCTCGCCGGTGAACATCTCCTTCACCTGCAGGCCGTCCTTGGCCACAGGGGCGGTGAATTTCATGTGCAGCATGGCCTTCTCGGTGTTGATCAGCGGGAAGGACGCATCGGGGGAGAAGCCCACGTCCGGCAAGCCCACATGCTGGGCATAGTAGGCCATGTCTTCCCAGCCGGACTCCTCGTCGCAGCCCAGGATCAGGCGGATGCTCTTCTTCAGCGGAACGTCGGCTTCCTTGATGGCCTTCATGGCGTACAGCGCGCACAGGGACGGGCCCTTGTCATCGCTGGTGCCGCGGCCA
This sequence comes from Christensenellales bacterium, assembly GCA_045132495.1. Classification (GTDB taxonomy): domain Bacteria; phylum Bacillota; class Clostridia; order Christensenellales; family Aristaeellaceae; genus UBA11524. Next base: position 2,715 of record JBGUSK010000121.1, read on the forward strand.
TAGATCTTGTCGCCCTCACGCACGGCGGCGAAAGGATCCATCGGCCAGCCGTCACCCGCAGGCACCACGTCCAGGTGGCCCAGGACAGCGATGGCTTCGTCGGATTCGCCCGCAAGGGTTGCGTCCAGCGCGTAGCCCTCAAAGCCGCGGGTCACGAAGCCTTCCGCCTCGCAGTCGGCCAGGGCCATCTCGTACATTTTGCGAACCTCCGCGCCAAAGGGAGCGCCGGGGGCTACGGTGGCGCCGGTCTCGTCCTTGACGGAGGGCACCTGGATCCAGCGGGTCAGGTGGGCTGCGAATGCATCGGCGTAGGAATCAACCAGGTCGTAGAGCTTCTTGTCCATAATCATTCCTCCTCAGAAGGCGTTTCTATAATCAGTGGACTTTTTCTTCTTCGCATCGGGGTCGATAAACTCGATCTCCAGCCGCTGGAAATCAACGGCCTCCAAAAAATCATCCGGCAAAAAGCGGGTCTGGCCGAACTCCTCCCACTCGCGATCGTGTTTGTCCAGCCAGATAGGACGGCCGATATCGAGCTTTCGGCAGGCCTCCTCGAGGGCGACTTGCGGATTGTCACGGGTGCAGGGTTCCACATGCTGGCGATCCATCCGCTGATGCTTGATGGTGCGCAGCCACAGGGCGGTTGCCATGGGGTGTCCTCCTTGGTTTGGGATGGGTCTATTATGCCATAAAACAGTTCAACATGCAACGGGAAAAGTCCCGACCCATCACAGGCCGGGACTAAAGTCACTCCGCCTTTTCGAGCACCCTGACGCTGGTGATCACCGGCGCATAGCCGGGAGCCACCGTGCCGTTGTAGTCGATCACGGGCGTGTTGTCGCAGATGGCGTCTACCACCTCAATGCCGCTGAGCACCTTGCCGAAAGCAGCATACGCGCCGTCCAGATGGGGCGAGTCCTCATGCATGATGAAGAACTGGCTGCTGGCACTGTCCGGGGAGCTGGAACGGGCCATGGAAATCACGCCGCGCTCGTGCTTGAGGGGGTTTTCAACGCCATTCTGGCTGAATTCGCCCTTGATGCGCTCGCTGGAGCCGCCGGTGCCGTTGCCGTTGGGGTCGCCGCCCTGGATCATAAAGCCGCTGATGATGCGGTGGAAGGTCACCCCGTCATAGAAGCCCTCCTTCGCCAGCTTGACGAAGTTCGCCACCGTGATGGGCGCTGCCTCCGGGAGCAATTCGAGGGTGATCACGCCGTAATTGGCAATGTCGATCTGCACCAGCACCGCGCCCTGGGCCAGTTTGTGCTGGACAAGGGTCTCAGCGTATTCCGCCTTGAGCTGTGCCAGCTTCGTCTCGGCGTCAGCGATGTCGGCTTCCAGGGTAGTCAGTCGGGTTGCCGGGTCGGTCTCCTCCGCCAGGGCGAAGGGGCAGAGAACCAGCGCCAGCGTCAGGCACAGGATCAGCTTGATGAGTTTTTTCATAGGTATCGCTCCTTTATTCTGCCTTTTCGGCCACTTTGATGCTCAGGATCTTCGGCTGATTCGCCTTGGCCACTGTGCCGTTGCCATCGGTCACAGGTGTGCTGGCGCAGATGGCATCCACCACCTCGATGCCCTCCACCACGCAGCCGAAGGCCGCATACTGGCCGTCCAGATGGGTGGCCCGGTCATGCATGATGAAGAACTGACTGCTGGCGCTGTTCATGTCCATGGAGCGGGCCATCGACAGCACGCCGCGCTTGTGAGGAATGGGGTTGTCCACGCCGTTGGCCTTAAATTCGCCTTTGATCTCCTCATCGGAGCCGCCGGTGCCGTTGCCCTTGGGATCGCCGCCCTGAATCATGAAGCCGCTGATGATGCGGTGGAAGGTTAATCCGTCGTAGAAGCCCTCCCCTGCCAGCTTAACGAAATTCGCAACAGTAATGGGCGCGGTCTCGCCGTAAAGCACGGCCTTGATCGTTCCGTAATTTTCCACCTCGATCACCACATCATGGGTGACCTTCTCGGTGATTTCGTTGGCCGCCGTGGGACCGCTGACAGTCATCTGACCGGGCTGATCAGCCGGGGTGCCATTGCCGCCCAGCACGAAAAACAGCGCCGCACCCGCCACCAGCAGCACCGCGATGATGCCGATGATCATATTGCGCTTGTCGGCCTTTGCCTGCTCGGCCTTTTTCGCCGCCTCCGCCGCCGCACGGGCAACCTGCTTCTTGTTTGCCATATTCATTTCCTCCTGCTTACTTTGTCATGGGAACAGTGTTTGCGCCACGGGGCATGACGATCACATGCTGATCACCGAAGTCCAGCAGCTTTTGGATTTCCGCCAGGTCGGAATGGGGATGCATGTGCATTGCTGTCAGGTCATCGGGATTCAGCGCGGAAAGCACATGAACCTCCGCTGCGTCCGCGATGGCGACGCACTCGTAGAAGATATAGCCTGCGACGGTGAAATCCGCGCGCAGGGCCGCGTCCAGCGTGCTGTCCGGCAGGTATTTGCTCCAACCGAAAAACTCCGCCGGGCCGCCGCCCTCACGGCATTCGCTGATGAAAATCAGCTTTCCGCCGGGCTTCACTGCCTGGCAGCCGTTGATCAGGCTCTTGCAGCTCTGATACAGGTTGATGTCCTTGGGGAAGCCGCCGGCGCATACGACCACTGCATCTGCCTTTTCGGGGATGTCCACGCCGTTGAAGGCGTCCACCAGCTCACAGCTCTTTTCCCATGCGCGGAGCCAGTGACCGCTGGGCAGCGCCAGGTGCCGTCCTTGACCGTCGGCGATCATGTTGATTCCGAAAACAGGGTTCACCAGGGCTGCAGCCTCCGCCATGTCCTCATGGACGGGGTTGAGATGGGTCACGCCCAGGCCGCACAGGGGATTGGGCTGGGCTGCCATCGGGTCAAGGGCGTGGGCATGGTTCTGCATGATGGTCGCGCGGCCCGCCACACCGGGCAGGATGGACTTGCGCCCGCCGCCGTAGCCTGCGAAGAAGTGGTGCACCGTGCCGCCCAGCAGGATGACCTTCCGCCCGACCACCAGGGGATTCACGTCCACCTTCGTGCCGCGGGAGGTCACGCCCACACGGACGAGTTCGCCGTCGCAGTCGTGGTTGACGATCTGCACCCGCTCCGCCACATAGGGTGACGCGATGCGGGCGAATTCCTCCGCAGTCTGAGCGCGGTGGGTACCAACCGCCACCAGGTATACGATGTTCTGATAGGGCACCTGGCATACATCGTGCAGGTAATCCAGGATCAGCGGACAGATGCGCTCCTGGTGCATGTAGGCGCGGGTAATGTCGCTGATGACGACGGTGACCAGATCATCCGCCGAGACCAGGGCCTTGAGGGGGGCAGAACCGATGACGTCCTCCTCGACTGCGCGGCGGAAGGCTTCTGCCAGATCGTCGATGGGGGCAGGGGTGATGGACTCGATCACGTCGATGTGACCAGCTTTCACCGTCAGCGGAATGGTTCCGTTTCCATAGGCAAAGTCAAATTGCATTTCCATATGTTTCACCTCAGTTCAGGGTGATGCACTCGCCGTCGCAGCAGATCTGCTCCATCACGCCGTTGTGCAGAAGATATGCCTCGCCGCAGAGCGTACTTTGATTCTCATGCTCCAGAATGTAGCTGCCGTCCATGAGCACATACAGCGGATGCCCCAGGCTGTCAGGGTAGGTGACATCCTCAAATAGCCGCAGGCCGTCAAGAATATTGTCGCGCACCTGATTGTAGTGGGGCAGGATGTTCTTGTCAGTCAGGCCCAGGCCCTGCGTCCAGCGGATGAAGTTAGGATCAGTGGCCTCGCCCGCCTCCTCAGGCTGAACGTACACGGTATCTGCCGCGTTCATGCTGCCGGCAGAGACGCCCATGATCACGCCGGGATAGTCAGCCAGCAGTTCCCGCAGGCCGATCTGCTTGAAGAAGGCGTTCTCCGTGGGAACATGGCCGCCCGCAAGGAGGATCACATCGCTGGCTGCGACCATTTCGGCGGCATGCTCCTGATTGCGGCTGTCCAGCACATTCACGGCAGAAAAGCCCATGCCATGCCAGGCAAAGCAGCCGGCGAAGGTATCTGCCATTTCGTCATTGCGGGCATGCTCATCGGGGTATGCGGCGATGACAAGAAAGCGTCCGCCGGGCGCAACAAACCGCTGCAGATTGGCGACAAATCCATTGCGCTCATAGTAGATACAGGGCAGTTCACAGCCCTCGAGCACATTGTCATCGCAGGGGCTGGAGGTCAGAAAAAGCGTCATGTTTCACCACAGTCCTTTTGTGTGTATTTATGTATTGTAGCCCTTAAGCGTGGGATTGTCAAGGCGGGCCTTCCGCGGTATAATGGGGGCAACGATCACATACGTTGCACCAAGGAGGCAATCCATGGACAAGTCCTTCCACACCGGCAACCGCGAGCGCCTGTATGCCGCGATGAAGCCTGCTTCCATCCTCGTCATGTTCTCCGGCGAGGACATCCGCAAGACCAACGATGAATACTGGCCCTTCTTCACCGACCGAAATTTCTACTACCTGACCGGCCTGGACAGCCGCGACTTTGTGCTGATGGCGGTGAAGGACGCCGCCGGTGCAGTCAGCGAGCGGGTGTACATCCTCCCGCCGGACATGATGGCCGAGCGCTGGACGGGCCGCCGCATCAAGCCCTACGAGGCCGAAGCCCTCTCCGGCATCCGGGACGTGCGCTTCGTGGAGCGCTTCGAGGACGACCTGCATGCCCTGTGTGCAGGCGGTCATTACTCCGCCGGGAGCAGCGACATCGCCCACATCTACCTCGACCTGTTCCGGGTCAGCCCCAGGGACATCGACCGTCCTGCCCACAAGCTGCTGCGGCGGATTCAGGCGGAATATCCCTACCTGCAGGTGGAAAACGCCAATGCAATTCTCCGTCAGCTGCGGCTGATCAAGCAGCCCTGCGAGATCGCTGCCCTCCGAGAGGCGGAGAAGGTCACGGGCGAGGGCATCCTGGCGATGATGAAGGCCAGCCGCCCCGGCATGTACGAGTACCAGTACAAGGCGGAATTCGACTACGCCCTCAGCCAGCACAGCCCCTGCGGGCCGGGCTTCCCGTCCATCATCAGCGCAGGCGCGAACAACTTCTGCATCCACTACTACAGCTACACCGGGCAGGCCCGCGACGGCGATATGATCCTCAATGACGTAGGCGCCCAGCACGATGGCCTGATCACCGACGTCAGCCGGGGATTCCCCTGCAATGGCCGCTTCACCGAGAGTCAGAAGCTCCTGTACAACTGCGCACTGCAGACCTCGAACCACCTGTTTGAAATCATCAAGCCGGGCTACTCCATGGCGGAGGTGGACGGCGAGATCCGCCGCTACAACGCCCAACTGCTGGTGGACGCCGGCGTCCTGGACAAGGCTGAGAACGTGGGCAAGTACATGTGGCACGGCGGCGCGCATCATATCGGCTACGACGTGCATGACGTGGTGGCCCGGCCTGAAAAGGTTGCTCCGGGCATGGTGTTCTGCGTGGACGTGGGCATTTACCACGAGGAATGGGGAATCGGCTTCCGCCTGGAGGACAACTGCCTGGTCACCGAGGACGGCTGCGAGAACCTGTCGGCGGCCATCCCGCGGACGGTGGAGGATATCGAAGCGGTGATGAGGAAGTAAAGTATCGCCTCTGCGGAGGCGACCAAAGGGCTTTCCGATCGCCCTTTGGAAACCTTCGGCTGCATTCCCCTGTTTCTCGTACATATAACAAAAAATGCGTATTCCCCCGCATAATATGCATTGACGAAACCCCGCGAACTTGGTATACTTAACGTAGTTAATGTCCCAGATTGGGCATTCATGAGGTCGAGCTCTGCTCGACTAACGTAGACGAATACTTGTATTCGTCAAGTGTAGCCAGCATCGCGTCAGCGGTGATGGCCGAAAATAAGGAGGAAAATGGATATGCAGAACATTCCTGTTGTGAAGCTTGGCCTTGTGGCCGTGTCCCGTGACTGCTTCCCGATCACCCTGAGCGAGAAGCGCCGTGCTGCCATCGCTGAAAAGTGCGGCCAGAAGAATCTCGAGATCGTCGAGATCAAGACCACCGTTGAGAACGAGAAGGACATGCTCAAGGCCGTTGAAGAGCTCAAGGCCAACGAGTGCAACGCCTGCGTGGTGTTCCTGGGCAACTTCGGCCCCGAAACCCCCGAGACCCTGATCGCCAAGTACTTCGACGGCCCCTGCATGTTCGTGGCCGCCGCTGAAGGCGATGGCGACATGATCAACGGCCGCGGCGACGCTTACTGCGGCATGCTGAACTGCTCCTACAACCTGGGCATGCGCCACCTGAAGGGCTACATCCCCGAGTACCCCGTGGGCACCGCTGAAGAGCTGGCTGACAAGATCGCCGAGTTCATCCCGATCGCCCGCGCCATCATCGGTGTGAAGAACCTGAAGGTCATCACCTTCGGCCCCCGTCCCCAGGACTTCTTTGCCTGCAACGCCCCCATCAAGGGCCTGTACGAGCTGGGCATCGAGATCGAGGAGAACTCCGAGCTGGATCTGCTGGTCTCCTACCGCGAGCACAAGAACGATCCCCGCATCCCCGCTATCTGCGCTGACATGGCCGCCGAAATGGGCGAGGGCAAGTACTACCCCGACCTGTGCGAGCGCATGGCTCAGTTTGAGCTGACCCTGCTGGATTGGGCTGAGAACCACAAGGGCGCCCGTAAGTACGTTGTCTTCGCTGACAAGTGCTGGCCCGCCTTCCCCTCCCAGTTCGGCTTTGAGCCCTGCTACGTCAACTCCCGTCTGGCTTCCCGCGGCATCCCGGTGGCCTGCGAAGTGGACATCTACGGTGCTGTTTCCGAGTACATCGGCGCCTGCATCACCGGCGACGCCGTCACCCTGCTGGACATCAACAACTCCGTGCCCGGCTACATCTACGACAAGGACATCGCCGGCAAGTTCGACTACCGCCTGAACGAGACCTTCATGGGCTTCCACTGCGGCAACACCCCCTCCTGCAAGATGTGCGCTGACCGCGCGGTCAAGTATCAGCTGATCCAGCACCGCGTGCTTGAACCCGAAGGCTCCGAGCCCGACATCTCCCGCGGCACCCTGGAAGGCGACATCGCTGCTTCCGACATCACCTTCTACCGTCTGCAGTGCGACTCCGACGGCGTGCTCCGCTCCTACATCGCTCAGGGCGAGGTTCTGCCCGTGGCAACCCAGTCCTTCGGCGGCATCGGCATCTTCGCCATCAAGGAGATGGACCGCTTCTACCGTCACGTGCTGGTGCAGAAGCGCTACCCCCATCACGGCGCGGTTGCCTTCTCTCACTGCGCGAAGGCCCTGTTCGAGGTCTTCAAGTACCTGGGCGTGCAGGATATCGCCTACAACCAGCCCAAGTCCCTGCCCTACCCCACCGAGAATCCCTGGGCGTAATTGCGCCTGACAGCTTCGGGGAAATGGTGAAAGCCATTTCCCCGAGTTTTTATTTCACACAAAACCAGCCCCCACCATTCATCCGGTGAGGGCTGGTTTTCATATGCAGTTTATTTGGTGGCTTCCACCTCGGCAGGAGCAGCCTCATTGGGCAGATCCTTGATGATCACCACGTCGCCCACATTGCGTCCGCCATGATAGGGCGTGGAATGAATCTCGCCGTTGAACACCAGCATGGAGGACTGGCCGCCATCCAGGTTATAGGCCGCTTTGCAGCCAATGTCCTCCATCAGCTTGGCCAGCTGGTCCATTTCCAGGCCAACACTGGTCTTTTTGGCTTCCAGCGCGCTCTTGGTGCCACGGCCGTCCACCTGCACAAAGCAGTAGTGGCCAGGCTCAAAGTAGCCAATCGCAGAGCGGGGATTGGGATAACGCACCTCATTTTCACTGAAATCAAAGGATGCCTTACCCTCCGCATCCAGCAGCGCCGGGCCAAAGAGGAAGATATGCCAGATCTTGCCCGCATCTGCGTCCGCACGGATCTGCGCGTAATCCAGCTCCGCATTTGGAACGGTGACCATCGTGCCATCACGGTAGACGATGCCCAGATCGCGCTTGCGGTTTTCCGTATCGCGGTTGATATGGCCATTGCTGACCGCCCAACCCTTGGAGAAGTAGTGGCCGCTGTCACCGGTCATGGCGACGATGGCGTCGCTCTCCGCCGCCAGCTTGCGCACCTTGGCAGTCGTCTTGCCATAGGAGCCGCCCGCATGCACGCGCTGAAAGCACTCCACCGAGCGGACGTAGATATCCACAACATACACATCGGAACGCTCCACACGGCGGGTGGAGATGGTGATGTTCACATCATCGGACTGGTAGGAATTCTCCGTCCAGATGGGTTCGGAGCCCTCCAGAAGGAATTTCTCTGCGAACTTTTCAGAGAAGTCGGCAAACGCAGGCACTTCCGCCGTTTCAGCAGTTTCCGCAGCCTCTCCCAGGGCGAACACAGGCAGCAGCGCCAGCAGGATGACAAGCAGTATCTTCACAAGATTCTTCATCACAATTCTCCAGATTCAGACGTAGATTGCATTCAATGCAAAATATATGTTACCGCATTTTCTCTGAGATGTCAAGGAAAGCGCCGATGGGAAATGTAACAATTCGCATCGGGAAAATAATCGCACCCCCGCACCTTGAATTTCCAGCAATTTGCCTGTATACTATATTTACAGCATATTCGACAAAAGGAGAGGCGTCCCTTATGAACAAGCAGGTATTCTCCTCCCCCATTGATCTGAAAAAAGTCATCGTGACCGATCCCTTCTGGCAGCGCGAAATGGAGTTGGTACGCAAGGAGGTCATCCCCTACCAGTGGGAAGCGCTGAACGACCGTGTTCCCGGTGCGGAACCCTCCTGGTGCATGCGCAATTTCCGCGTAGCCGGGCGGATGATGGCGGATCAGCGCCGTTTGGGCGCGCAGTATGTGCCGCCCAAGTATACCAACCGTGGCTTCCAGGCTCTGCCGGAGGATCCGGCCCATCCTGAGGACGACAAGTTTTATGGCTTCCTGTTCCAGGATACGGACTTCTCCAAGTGGATCGAGGCCGTGGGGTACAGCCTGACCCAACATCCCGACCCGGAGCTGGAGAAGATCGCTGACGAGGCCATTGACGTGGTCTGCGCCGCCCAGATGCCTGACGGCTATCTGGACACCTACTATATCATCAACGGAATGGACGCCGCGCTGACCAATTTGCGTGACAACCATGAGCTTTACTGTCTGGGTCATCTGGTCGAGGGCGCAGTGGCCTATTATCAAGCCACTGGCAAGGACAAGCTGCTGCGCGCCGCTGCCCGCTTTGCGGACTTTATCGAGGAGCGCTTCGGCCCCGAAGAGGGCAAGTGCAAGGGCTATCCCGGCCACGAAATCGCCGAAATGGCCCTCGTCCGCCTGTACGAAGTGACGGGCGAAGAGAAGTATCTGCGCCTGAGCAGGTTCTTTGTGGATCAGCGCGGTCAGAAGCCCTTCTACTTCGCTCATGAGGACAAGGCCCGTGCCGAAAAGGAAGGTCGCACCTGGAAGGGCGACCTCAATCAGGGCTCCGAATATCACCAGGCCGCTGCGCCCGTCCGCGAGCAAAATGTGGCCACCGGTCATGCCGTTCGCGCGGTGTACCTGTACTCCGGCATGGCGGATGTGGCCCGAATGACCGGCGATGATTCCCTGCTGGCCGCCTGCGACCGTCTTTGGGATAACATCGTCAGCAAGCAGCTGTATGTCACCGGTGGCATCGGTGCGACGGTCCACGGCGAAGCTTTCACTTACGATTACGACCTGCCCAATGACACTGCCTATTCCGAAACCTGCGCGGCCATCGGTCTGGCATTCTTCGCCCGCAGAATGCTGCAAATCCGGCCCGACAGCAAGTACGGCGACATCATGGAGCTGGCTCTGTACAACACCGTGCTCTCCGGCATGGCGCTGGACGGCAAGAGCTTCTTCTACGTCAACCCTCTGGCAGTCGTTCCGGACGCCTGCCGGAAGGATCAGCGGCTGGCACATGTCAAGCCCTCTCGACAGAAATGGTTCGGCTGCGCCTGCTGCCCGCCCAACATCGCCCGCATCGTGGCCTCCATCGCTGCCTACGCCTACACCGAGAATGAAGCCACCCTCTTCACCCACCTCTACATGGGCGGCAAGGTGGAGAAGGACTTCGCAGGTAAAAGGCTGACCATGGAAGTCAAGGCCCGCATGCCCTGGCACGGCCATGTATATGTGACGCTCCACTGCGCCGAAGCAGTGAATGGCACCCTCGCCTTCCGCATCCCCCACTGGGCCCAGGATGCAGTCATCACCTGCGGCGATAAGGCCCCCGTGTACAAGGACGGTTATGCCTACATCACCGGCGAATGGCATGAGGGCGACATGATCACCCTCCACCTGCCCATGCAGGTGCGCATGCTGGCTGCGAACCCCGCCGTCCGCGCGGACGTGGACAAGGTGGCCTTCCGCCGCGGACCGGTGACCTTCTGCGCTGAGCAGGCGGACAACGGCGACAACCTCCACCTTCTGCGCGTGGACACCCGCTACATCGGCGACCACGGCGAGGGCATTGAATGGGAATTCGACGAAACCACCTTCGGCCACGAGACCGTGAAGCTGCACGTGCCCGCCAAGCGCCTGCTTCCACCGGAAAGCGACTCCCTGTACACCATCTGGCAGCCGCCCAAGGAGGAGACCACCAAGATCCACCTCATCCCCTACTACGCCTGGGCCAACCGCGGCGAGGGCGAAATGCTCGTGTGGCTACGCCGGAAGTGAGCCGGGCTGCCCCGGCGGGCGGCTCGCGATTGGTTTGACTTTGCTATCATGGACCTATCGCGTGTTTGTTGGGGCTTTGATTGGGGGGCTTCCGCGCGCTCATCGCGCGGGCTACCAGGTTGCGCGTAACCATTGTAGAGGAAGATCTTGCCCCTGCCATAGGAAATTGCACACTTATATCACAAGGGCCGTCCGATACCCCATGTACCGGACGGCCCTTTCATATGCACTTATTTCTTCGTGCCCTTCATGATCAGCCGATAAGATGTCCACCCGAACACCACGCAGCACACCGTCATGATCGTGTAGCACAGCCACACGGGCATGAAGGCTGCCTTGTCCACCGCGAACTCCATCGCGATGGCAACGCCCACGCACAGGAGGAACAACACCCAGTTAAGGATCAGCTGCTTTTTCAGCATCCGCTGATCGGCGGGAGCCTTCACCCACTTGTACAGTGCCCAGAACATCAGCCCGCCCAGCACCAGCACCGCCGTCAGCTGGGACACGCGCACAAACAGCCACCGCAGGAACTGATCCCGACGCAGGCTTTCCAGCAGGATCTGACTGGAACAGTACAGGATGCAGAACAGCCTGGCGTGATCGCCGGACTTGCTGGGTTTCCTGGCCAGCAGGATGGCTGCGATCCCCAGCGCGACAACGCCCTCCAGCATGCAGATCGCCCAGCACCAGACCTCCCAGTCCGCATTGAACACCGCAAAGGGGAAGCGCTGGAAGACCGGGTTATACACCTCAATGCCGATGCCCTCGCCATTAGCCAGCTCCGCAAAGCGGCACAGCGCGATCACCAGCGCAGCCGGGGCGGACAGAGCGTCCAGCAGCTGCACGGCGGACTGCTTCGTGAACTTCGCCGTCAGGATCGCCGCGATCACCGCGCCGCCGACCGCGCCCCACAGGGCGTATCCGCCGTCCCACAGGCGCAGGATGCTGCCAAGGCCCATCTCCATGTAGAGGGTCAAGCGGCTCAGGCAGTAGAACAGTCTCGCGCCGATCAGCCCCAGCGGCAGCGCCAGCAGGGCGAAGATCTCCGCTGTATCCGCGCGGAGGCGGTGCTTTCTCTGCCCCAGCGCCAGCATCAGCAGACCCAGCGCCAGCGCGATCACCACGCACAGGGCATACAGCGTCACCGGCAAGCCGAAGAGAGTAAACAGGACATGCTTCATTTCCATCAGGACAGCTCCTTATTCAGGCTGCCAGGCGCTGGCGAAGTAGATGATATCATTCAGGGGCCGGCGCTTGGGGTTGTTGGGGGAATTGACCTTGTCCCGGTTGAAAACCATGGTGGTGGAGGAGCCACCATCCAGGTTATAGGCATTCTGGATGCCCTCAAAGGAGGCGACCAGCTCGCTGAACTGATCCAGCGTCAAGCCTGTGGAACCGGGGTCCTCCGGGCCCTCGGAGCAAATGCACAGATACTCCAGCGGGCCCACCTGGGCCAGGCACATCCGCTGGGCAGAGCGCAGGGCAGCAAAAGCGTTGATCAGGGAATCATCCATATCCGCCGTCAGATTCAGCTGCCGTTCCCCGTTGATGACCAGGCCGGGGCCGAAGGTGTAACCGTTGACGATGGACTTTCCCTCCGCCTCCAGCTGCGCCTTGAAGGCCGTCATATCCTCCTTCAGCGGCGTCTGGATGATATGCAGATCGCCCAGGTTATCAATGGCCAGCACATCGAATTTGCCGTTGCAGCGGTTGCGGTATTCCTTGCCCATGCGGGCCACATAGCCCACGCCGTTGCGGGCGGAGAAGTAATCGCCGTTGATAGCCAGCGCCGCATTGACGCTCTTGGCCATGGAGGTGCCCACGATGGTGGAAGGAGAATAGTAGCTGCCGGACATGGTGGAGCGCAGCTGCGTCGGGCCTGCAATCTTCACCCGGGCAACCATATAGTTGGTCTCCATAAAGCGGCCGGTCTCGATCTTCACGGAGATGGAGGGATCCTCGTAGGTCATCTCCTCCAGGTTGTAGCCGTCAGCCTGCAGGGGCACGCCCTTCTTGGCCTTCAGGTCATACTCGATGATCTCCGCCTGAGCCACGATGGTGCCGGAGGGGATCAGCACCAGCAGGCAAATCAGCGCCAGCAGGATCGCGACGATCCGCAGAATATGCTTCATCATTCAGTCTCCTTTTCTGCATCACGGCAGCATTTCGCCGTTTTCAAACCAGACCACGCCGGTCTCCAGGAAGGAATCCGGCAGGTTGACGCACTTGGCATAACTATTTCGCATCCGCAGCTTTTTGAACACGCTGCGGCGCGCTTTTTCATCCGTGAGTACAAAGGGACGATAGTCAGGCCCGTCCTGAGTCTGGCAGGGGATCACCTGCAGGCGGGTCAGGAAAACCTCGCCATTCACCTTTTCATACGCCAGCTGGAAGATGCCCGTTGCGGGGTCCGCATTGAAGGCAGTGCCGAAGGTAAAGCTGCCGGTGGAGAACATGACAGGCTTGCCTTTGTAGAACATGATGGGCTGGATCACATGGGGATGATGGCCCCAGATGACGTCCGCGCCTGCATCGATGGCCGCCTTGGCGAAGGCCACCTGCCCGGCGCTGGGCTGGGCTTCATTCTCTCCCCAGTGAAGGCTGACCACGACCAGGTCGCAATCCTGCTCCTCCTTGAGGATCCGCACGCGGTTGGCGATCTTCTTTTTATCGCTCTCCTGGGGCAGCGAGAAGCCCACAAAGCCAATTCGGATACCCTTGATCTCCTGCACCGCCAGCTCGTCAAAGCCGTCAGGCTGGGTGGTATACACCGAACCGAAATGATCCACACCTGCATTGTCCAGATGTTCGAGCATGTCCACGTAGCCGTTGCGGTAGAAGTCCATACAATGGTTGTTGACAGTACTGACCATCTCGATGCTGCCTGCGGTGAGGATGTTCACATGGTCGGGAGCAGCCTTGAGGTTGTACATCTTGCTGCTGTGAGCCAGCTTGGTGGTGAGGACGGATTCCAGGTTGGCGATGGTCAGATCGTCCTCCGCAAGATAATCCTTCACCAGGGAGAAGATCCAGTCATAGCCCTTCTCGTCCACGGTATTGTGATAGGAATCAGTATAGGTGACGAACTGCTCCGAATCGCCGATGGAGCAATCGCCCACAAAGGAGAGGAGCACCTCGCCGTCGCTGTTGGGAATGCGGGTCGGCGTGGGACGCGGGGTAGGCGTTGCGGTAGGTACGGGCGTAGGCGTCGCCGTAGGACGGGGCGTCAGGGCTGCTTCCTCCGCGCTGAGAACATAAGGATCGCGGCTCTTGCTGACCAGCACGAAGGGATTCTTCCTCGTGCCCTGCCCGCCCGTAACGGTCAGCTGCGTCATATCCACGCGCACCGACAGGCGAAGGCCCACATTCGTGCGGGTATACCCGCCATAGCTCAGGTGGCCGTTGTAGCCGATCAGCTGCAGGTGATACATCTCCGGGGCGCGCACCGTGGACGCCCAGTAGGGACTCTTGCCGTTGCTGTTATCCACATAGAGGCCGCGCTTCTCGATCGCGTAAGGCGTACCGATGGCATGGCGGGTCGTCTGGTTGCCCCAGCGGCTGGCGGAGAAGCCGTAGGTTGGGTCCAGGAACTGCTCGCTGGTCAGGATAAACAGCTTGCCGCCGCCCGGCTCCTCGATCAGGGCGCTGCGCTCCGGGCTGTTGCCGAACATGGTATTAATCGCCACGGTGTTCAGCCAGGTATACAGGTCGCTCTCATCATAGCGGGTGATGCGGCGATAATCGTTGTTGGCGATCTTCACTTCATCCGTTTCAAAGATGACCTGCTGCGTATCAATAACGTACTCCGTCAGCAGCAGCGCCTGATCATTCTCCAGCTGGAGCATACGCCACAGCACAGGTTTGACCCTGCCATCCTCCTCATAGGGATACTCTCCCAGTGAGACGAATTTCCATCCCTGTCCCTTGATGTAGCCGCGCAGGCCATCTGCTCCGGCCACGCTGGGTACCAGACACAGCAGAAGAATCACACTCAGCCAGATCCACGCTTTCTTCAGGTGCATTTTGACACAATCCTCTTTTCCATGCGCTGGCTATTCAGCCATCCATATCTTTTGCAGGCTGAAAAAGCAGCGCCATTCACGCCATACTTTTTCACTTTACAATACCATTTTTCCACGGTTTTTTCAAGCCCTTCGGCATTTTTTGTCAGCACCGGCCGCACTTTTTACAATTCAGCAAAAAAGCCGCCCGGTCACGCCGGGCGACTCCATGGATATGCATTTATTCGATGACCAGCTCCACCGGGCAATGGTCGGAACCCATCACATCCGGGTGGATGCAGGCGCTTTGCAGCCTGTCTGTCAGCTTCTGAGAGGCGATGAAGTAATCAATGCGCCAGCCGACGTTCTTTTCCCGGGCCTTGAACATGTAGCTCCACCAGGTGTAGGCGTCGGTCTGGTCGGGGTGGAAATGGCGGAAGGTGTCCACATAGCCCGCGTCGATCACCGCGGTGAGCTTGTCGCGCTCCTCCTGGGTAAAGCCGGCGTTGCGGGTGTTAGACTTGGGGTTCTTCAGGTCGATGGGCTTATGGGCCACATTAAGGTCGCCGCAGTAGATGACGGGCTTATGCTGCTCCAGCCCCTTGATGTATGCAAGGAACGCATCCTCCCAGGTCATGCGGTAGTCCAGGCGGGTCAGCTCGCGCTGGGAGTTGGGCACATACACGCACACCAGGTAGAAATCCGCATATTCCAGCGTGATGACGCGGCCCTCGTGGTCATGCTCCTCCACTCCGATGCCGTAGCGGACGGAGAGCGGCTCCACCTTCGTGAAGATCGCCGTGCCGGAGTAGCCCTTCTTCTCGGCGTAGTTCCAGTACTGGTGATAGCCGGGCAGATCCAGGTCATGCTGGCCCGCCTGCAGCTTGGTTTCCTGCAGGCAGAATACGTCCGCGTCCAGCGCCGTGAAGGCCTCCATGAAGTTCTTGCCGAGGATGGCCCGCAGGCCGTTGACGTTCCAGGAGATGAGTTTCATATCGTCATTCGTTCCTTTTCGTGATATTGCGGGTGGATGAGTTTCCACCTCATCCGTTTTCGCCTTATCGGCGAATCCACCTTTCCCTCAAGGGGAAGGCTGCACAACTGCCATTCCTTGGCTTCCCCTTGAGGGGAAGATCCGCCCGCAGGCGGTGATGAGGTGTCTTCCACAACTGAAACAGCTCTACAGTAATACAATACCCGCTTTTCCGGCAGATGAAACTCAATTACCCCACAACGCCCGGCGCCTGATACCGGATGCGCATCTTGGGCGCTTCCTCCAGGGTGGCGCGGTAGTTGATGTTCCAGTCCACGCTGCCGTCGTTGACGTTCAGGCCGTCGGCGGGAGGCGCGAAGAGCTTCATCGTCAGCGTGCAGGGGCCGTCGAGGGGCTTGTCGAAGAAGGCGCTCATCATGTCGATGGTCTGCGTACCGGGGGCCTTGTAGAACCAACGGCCGTTCAGTTCCACCATCAGGCCGATGTTCTGCTCCACGGTCATCTCGCAGAACTCGGGATTGCCCTCAAATTCGATCGGGATGGCCAGACCATCCGCGTCCTCGGAGCTGCCCCAGCGCAGCTTGGCCGGGAAAGCGGCGTCCTCCCCCTCCTCCATCTTGGGCATGAACCAGGGATCATTCAGCACTTCGTCGCGGTACTGTTTCAGCATGGGCTGCTCGATGCCCACCGCATCGTTGTTGGGATCCTCGATTTCCAGGCCCAGACGGCCGCGGTCACGGAACTGATACATGCTGATGGACTTGAACCAGTCGATCTTGTTGTCGCGCCAGTAGTGGGCAAAGCGCACCACACTTTCGCCCTGCATGCGGGGGCCGGTGACGTCGCCGTCGGTGTTGAATTCAGCGGTGATCATGGGCTTGGGCACGGGAGTCAGCTCGCAGGCGCGCTTGTAGGTGCGGGTGAACTGATCCACCAGCTTCTGCACGGAGTCGGCCTTCCAGCTCCGGCTGACATTCTCCGGCTCCGCCACATCCACGGGCCAGCCGTAGTGCAGCGCCAGGTAGGTGTCGCAGCTCCACATATCCGCCACGTCGTAGCAGTTTTTGAAGGCCTCTTCCTGCTCCATGTGGCCGTCTTCCTTGCCCCAGCCGCCGCAGAAGATGATGCGCACATTGGGGGCTTCCTCGCGGATGATGCCCGCGAACTTCACGAAGAACGCGCCGACCTGCTCATAGGTGTAGCGCTTGTTGTGCTGGAACCAGCTGCCGCAGCACTCATGGTTGATACGGATCATCATGCGGCCATAGGGGCGCAGCTGACGGGCCACCTCGCGCAGCTGCTCGTCGGACAGACCGCAGTCCAGCGTCAGGGTCAGCAGGACTTCCTGGCCGTGCTTGCGAATATCCGCCATCTGGTCAAAGGGATGGCCATCCGCGCCGTAGGGGAAATAATCGTCATAGGGGTAATCCCACGCGCCGGAGATGTCCTTGTCCTTGTAGTACTTGGAGATGCGCGCGGGCCACTCCTTGTCATTGGGATAGTAGGTGTACATGATGTTCACGCCGCGATGCGGACGGCCCAGCTTATGCAGGATGTAGTCCTGGTTGACATACTCGGCGCGCTCGCTGCCGTCACCCAAGTCGAGGGAACAGTTGGCGGGGCCCATGTGGAGGTGCTTCATCGTGTGTTTCTCCTTTCGTGGGGTGCCTCCGGCGGGCAGGGCGCTGCCCTGCACCTGCGAAGGGTCTTCGACCCTCTCGACACCCTCTTCGCAATTGAGTTGCGTGGTTCCTTTGGGGTTGAACGCGCGTGTTGGTGCACGCGGGGTGTGAAGTTGACTGGCCGCGCTCGCTATCGCGCGGACTGCACGGCTGCGCGATCATGCGGCGCTTTTAGTTACTGAACACATGGTTGTGTGAGCTTTGGCTCGGATCTGTGAACAAGTTCACAGAGTCCTCGCGTCGCGCCGCCTCGTCTATTCTATCACAGTTGTGAGAGGCGGCGACCTCCTGCGGAGGCCGGCGGAATAGTGTCGGCACTGATTTCGGTTCAGATCGCCCTGGTCGCGTCCGCCAGCCAGGCGTTCTCCTCGGCGGTCATGTAGGGCGCGAGGGTCTGGCGCACCTTGGCATGGTAGGCGTTCAGGATGCCGCGGCACTCCTCGCCCAGCAGCTCAGGGATGATCGCATCCAGGTCGAAGGGCACCATTGTCAGCGTCTCAAAGCGCAGGAAGCGGCCATAACCGTTGGTGGCGACCTCCTTGACGGCGGTGAGGTTCTCCAGGCGCACGCCAAACGCACCTTCCAGATAGAAGCCCGGCTCATTGGAGGTGATCATGCCGACCTCCAGGGGCGTGGTGTTGGCGCGTCCCCAGTGGATGCTCTGCGGGCCCTCATGGACGCTCAGGATGTAGCCCACGCCGTGGCCGGTGCCGTGGTTGTAGTCCGCCTCCAGCCGCCACAGGGGCTCGCGAGCCAGGTAGTCCAGGTTGGCGCCAGTACAGCCGGCCTTCCACTGAGCGTTGCCCAGCTGCAGGTTGCCCTTGAGCACCAGGGTGTAGAAGCGCTTCTCGTCATCGGTCAGCTCGCCCAGGGCGTAAGTGCGGGTGATGTCCGTGCTGCCCTCGATGAAGTGCGCGCCGGTGTCTGAGAGCAGGAAGGACTTCGGCTCCAGCTTGGCACAGCTTTCCTCCGTCGCGGAATAATGCACGATCGCGCCGTGTGCGCCATATCCCATAATGGGAGAGAAGCTCGGGCCGATGTAGCCGGGCTGCTCGCGGCGGAACTCCTCCAGCTTTTCTGCCACGCTGATCTCGTCCATGTCGATCTTGCCGACATTCGTCTTCACCCAGCGCATGAACTTCGTCACCGCCGCGCCGTCCTTGATGTGGGCGATGCGGAAGTTATCGACTTCCTTCTCATTCTTGCAGGCCTTGGGCAGATTAGTGGGGCTCACCTTGTCGATGATCTTCACGCCCGCAGGAACGCAGGCCTCCAGCTTGCTGTTGACGACGTTCAGGTTCATCATGACCTTGCTGCCGTCAGCCAGGTTCCGGACGAAGTCATACACATCCTCATACGCGCGAATGGTCACGCCGTCATTCTCCAGATTACGGCGGATTTCCTCACTCAGCACCGCGGGGTTGACGAACAGCACCGCTTTCTCCGCCGTGACCGCCGCAAAGCTCAGCATCACGGGCGTGCAGGCCACGTCCGCACCGCGCAGGTTCATCAGCCAGCACACGTCCATGAGGCTCGCGATGACCACTGTATCCGCATTTTCCTTCACCAGGGCAGCCCGCAGCTCCATCAGCTTTTCCGCGCGGGATTTGCCCACCACCTCTGCCGCCAGCTCGAAGGCAGGCTCGGCGGACAGCGCCGGACGTTCCGCCCAGATTTCGCCCACCAGGTCGTCCTCGCAGGCGATGGCTGCGCCGCACTTCTCCGCCAGCTCGCGGAGGCGATCCGCCTGACGGGTCGATACCACGCGGCCGTCGAAGGCCAGCGTGGCGCCCTTTTGCAGATGCTTCTCCAGATACTCATTCAGCGTGGGGACGCCGGGCTCGCCCATCTTCATCAGGTCGATGCCGGAGCCCGCCAGCTGATCCGCCGCCTGCAGGAAATATCGGCCATCCGTCCACAGGCCAGCCCACTCCTTGCCGACCAGCAGCGTACCGGCGCTGCCGGTGAAGCCGCTCATCCACTTGCGGGCCTTGAAATGATCAGACAGATACTCCGAACCATGGAAGTCGTTGGAGGGAACAAGACAATAATCCGCACCATGCTTTTCCATCACCGCGCGGAGGTCAACCAGCTGCTGACGCATATGATACATTCCTTTCATTATCAGGTCTGCTGACCTGCTTCATTCTGCCCACCAGTATACCATCATTTGGAGGTTTGCGCAAGGCAGACGGACGGTATCTCTTGTGTATTCGCCTTGACTTTAGCGTGATGATGTAATAAAATGCATTCATCTCCATATAGAAGGAGGCTTTCCCCATGACCGACGCCCACCGCACCATTGATGCATCCATCGGCGCGCTGACTGACGCGCTGCTCAACGATTATCAGCAGGGCCGCGACATTGACCGCATCGAGCCCTTTTCCCAGCCGGACAGGGAAGTCATCATCAGCCTGATCAACAAGCTGAAGCGGCTGCTCTTCCCCGGCTATTTCCGCGACCCCAGCTATCGGGTGTATTCCATGCAGCACAGCCTGGCCGTGCTGATGGAGGACGTGGCCTACCATCTGGGGCATCAGATTGCCATCGCTCTGCGCCTTGGAGCCTCGGTGGATGACGAGCGCGCCCGCGAGCTGGACGCTCAGGCACAGGAGCTGACAGTGCAGTTTCTCGAGCGGCTGCCGGAGGTACGCGCTCTGCTGCAGACTGATCTGGAAGCCTTCTTTGACGGCGACCCCGCCGCCACCTCGCTGGATGAGATCATCATCGCCTACCCCGGCCTGCAGGCCATCCTCGTCAACCGGCTGGCCCATGTGCTCTTTGAACTCCGGGTGCCCCTCATCCCCCGCATCATGACCGAGCATGCTCATTCCCGCACCGGCATCGATATCCACCCCGGCGCGACCATCGGGCGATACTTCTTCATCGACCACGGCACGGGCATCGTCATCGGCGAAACCACGGTGATCGGCGATTATGTGAAGATCTACCAGGGTGTGACGCTGGGCGCACTCTCCACCCGCGGCGGACAGAGCCTGCGCGGCAAGCGCCGCCATCCCACCATCGAAGATCGGGTGACGATCTACTCCGGCGCGTCGGTGCTGGGCGGAGATACCGTCATCGGGCATGATGCGGTCATCGGCGGCAATGCGTTTATCACCAGCAGCATCGCGCCCGGCACCCGCGTGTCCGTCAAGAACCAGGAGCTGGAGATGCGGCCGGGAAAGACAAACTGGTAACAGGAGAACGGACAATGATGTATCAGATCGTCGCAGCCATGCTGCTGCTCGCCTTTTATGGCTGCTATTTCGGCAAGATGCTGCTTCAGAAGCGCAAGGGCATCCAGACCGACCAGATGGGCAAGGGAAAAACCGGGACTGCACTGCACATCGAGCGCACATTGAAACTGACGACCATCGCCGTCGTTGCAGGAGAGGCAATCAGTCTCCTGCTGGGTATCACAGTGCTTCCGGACGGCCTGCGTTGGGCCGGGCTAATTCTTACAGCAATAGGTACAGGCGTATTCATTGTCTCCGTGGTCACTATGCGGGACAGCTGGCGCGCCGGCGTGGCGGAAACTGACAAGACCGACCTGATCACCGCGGGGATCTACAGCATCAGCCGGAATCCAGCGTTTCTCGGCTTTGATCTGGTTTATGCCGGCATACTGCTGACCTTCTTCAGCTGGTGGCTGGCGGCACTCACGGTCTTTGCGATCATCGTGCTTCACGTGCAGATTACCCGGGTAGAAGAGCCCTTCCTGCGCATGGTCTTTGGCAAGGATTACCGCGCCTACGAAAGCCAAGTATGCCGCTACCTCGGCAGACACTGAAGAACAGGCGTTATTCCATTGTTCCCCTTGCATCCGTCCGAATTTGATGGTATGATAATCAGGATATAACAATATTTGCAAGGAGAATCCCCATGAAACGCTACGAAGCTCTCACGCTGGACGAGGAGCGCGCCCTGTATGGCCTGAACGGCGCTGAGGTCGTCCGCTGTGTATTTGAAGGCCCCGCCGACGGCGAATCCGCGCTGAAGGAGTGCAAGAACGTCCACCTGACCGACTGCGACCTGAAGCTGCGCTACCCCCTGTGGCATGTGTCCGGCGGCTCGCTGACCAACTGCCGCATGACCGACACCTGCCGCGCGGCCCTGTGGTATGACGACAACCTCACCATTAAGGACTGCGATCTGGGCGGCATCAAGGCCCTGCGCGAGTGCCGCGATATCACGATCGAGGGCGGCACGGGCAACTCCACCGAGTTCGGCTGGATGTGCCATGACCTCACCGTGCGCGACTTCGCCCTCACCAGCGAATACCCCTTCCTGCACACGGAAAACGCCGAATTCGACGGCTTCCGCCTCAAGGGCAAGTACTCTTTCCAGTACACGAAGAATCTCGTGTTCCGCAACTGCGTGCTGGACACCAAGGACGCCTTTTGGCACGCGGAGAACATCACCGTGTATGACAGCGTGGTCAAGGGTGAATACCTGGCCTGGTACTCCTCGAACATCCGCTTCGTGCGCTGCAATATCTCCGGCACCCAGCCCCTGTGCTACTGCAAGGGTCTGATCCTGGAGGACTGCACGATGGAAGGCTGCGACCTGAGCTTCGAGAACAGCGAGGTCACCGCCACGGTGAACGGCCACATCGACAGCGTGAAGAACCCCGCGTCCGGCTCCATCACGGCGGACTCCATCGGCGAGATCATCATTGACGAGTACAAGTGGGAGGGCGAGTGCCCGATTACCGTCAAGGGTGAGGACGCGATTGCGTAAATGATTTACGACGCTGCGGCAAATGCTGCGGCGTTTTTTGTTGCAGAGGTTCGCTCCTGCGGACGCGAGGCGGGGGCTTTCCGATCGCCCCCTCCACCCTCTCGGATACAAATAAGTAGGCTCCCTGCTGTTTCCAGCAGGGAGCCTGATTTTACCGATAAGTCAGAAGATTACTCCTGACCGGCCAGCTTCTTGTAGGAAGCCAGACGGTACTTGGCGTCCTCCTCAGCCTGCGCGAAGAGCTTCTCGGCGGCTTCGGGGAACATCTTGGCCAGGGTGGTGTAACGGGTCTCGCCCTTGATGAACTCCTGGTAATCGCCGGTGGGCTCCTTGGAGTCGATGGTCATGGGCTGCTCGTTGTCGGGGTTGAAGCGGTACAGGGGCCAGTAGCCGCACTCCACAGCCTTCTTCTGCTCAGCCTGGGCCTTGCCCATGTTGATGCCGTGGTTGATGCAGGGAGCGTAGGCGATGATCAGGGAGGGACCATTGTAGGCCTCAGCCTCGGTCATGGCCTTCAGCAGCTGCTGGGGATTGGCGCCCATGGCGACGGTGGCAACGTAAACGTAGCCGTAGCTCATGGCCATCATGCCCAGGTCCTTCTTCTTGGTGCGCTTGCCGGCAGCAGCGAACTTCGCCACGGAGCCGGTGGGGGTGGACTTGGAGGCCTGACCGCCGGTGTTGGAGTACACCTCGGTATCCAGCACCAGGATGTTGACGTCCTGGTTCTGAGCCAGCACGTGGTCAACGCCGCCGTAACCGATGTCGTAAGCCCAGCCGTCGCCGCCGAAGATCCACACGGACTTCTTGACCAGCATGTCCTTCATGCCGTAGATTTCCTTGCAGAGCTCGTCGCACTCGCAGCCGCAGTCCTTGCAGCCTTCGACGCAGGCGATGATCTTGGCAGCCGCAGCCTTGGAGGCCTCAGCGTTGTCCTTGCCAGCCAGCCACTCGGAAGCAGCCTCCTGGTACTCAGCCCAGTCGGGGCACTTCTCGGCCAGAGCCTTGATCAGGTCAGCCAGCTTGGCGCGGCGCTGCTGCACAGCCAGGTTCATGCCGAAGCCGAACTCAGCGTTGTCCTCGAACAGGGAGTTCGCCCAGGCGGGGCCGTGACCAGCGTTGTTGGTGGTGTAGGGGCAGGTGGGGGCGGAACCGCCGTAGATGGAGGAACAGCCGGTAGCGTTGGCAACGATCATGCGATCGCCGAACAGCTGGGTAACGAGCTTGACGTAGGGAGTCTCGCCGCAGCCAGCGCAGGCGCCGGAGAACTCGAACAGGGGCTTGAGGGCCTGGGAGTTCTTGACGGTGGCCTTGTTGACGACCTTGTCGTTCACCTCGGGCTGAGCCATGGCGAAGGTCCAGTTGTCCTGCTCGGCCAGCTGAGAAGCCAGGGGCTCCATGGACAGGGCCTTGACCTTGGCGGGGCAGACCTCAACACAGTTGCCGCAGCCGGTGCAGTCCAGGGGGCTGACCTGCATACGGTACTGCATGCCGGCGAATTCCTTACCGGTGGCCTTCTTGGTCACATAGCCCTCGGGCAGCTCGACGCCATCCTCAGTGTAGATGGGACGGATGCAGGCATGGGGGCAGACCAGGGCGCAGTTGCCGCACTGGATGCAGTTCTCGGGGATCCACATGGGAACCTTCACGCCGATGCCGCGCTTCTCAAACTTGGTGGTGCCGGTGGGCACGACGCCGCGGGGATCCAGCGCAGAAACGGGCAGCTTGTCGCCTTCCTGGGACAGGACGGGCTTGACAAACTCGTCGAAGTACTTGGTGGTGCCTTCAACCTTGGCAGCCACAGCGCCGGTGGTGGCGTTGGCCCACTCGGCGGGCACGTCAACCTTCACCAGGCCGGAGATGGCGATGTCGATGGCATCCCAGTTCTTCTGAACGATGGCGTCACCCTTCTTGCCGTAAGTCTTCTTGGCATAGGCCTTCATGTACTCGTCAGCCTGCTCGTAGGGGATGACGTCCGCCAGCTTGAAGAAGGCAGCCTGCATGATGGTGTTGATGCGGTTGCCCATGCCGACCTTGGCAGCCAGCTCGATGGCGTTGATGATGTACATCTTGGCGTTCTTCTTGGCCAGCAGCTGCTTCATCTCAGCGGGCAGGTGAGCGTCCAGCTCATCAGCGCCCCACTGGCAGTTCAGCAGGAACACGCCATTGTCCTTCAGGGAGGACACCATGTCGTACATGGTCACGTAGGCGGGGTTGTGGCAGGCGATGAAGTCGGCCGCGTCGATCAGGTAGGGGCTCTGGATGGGGGTCTTGCCGAAACGCAGGTGGGAAACGGTCAGACCGCCGGACTTCTTGGAGTCGTAGGAGAAGTAAGCCTGAGCGTACAGATCGGTGTGGTCGCCGATGATCTTGATGGAGTTCTTGTTGGCGCCAACGGTACCGTCGGAGCCCAGACCATAGAACTTGCAGGAGATGGCGCCTTCGGGAGCCGCGTTGAACAGCTCGGGCATGGGCAGGGAGGTGCCGGTCACGTCATCGTTGATGCCAACGGTGAAGTGGTTCTTGCACTCGCCGTCCAGGTTGTTGAAGACAGCCTTCACATGGGTGGGGGTGAACTCCTTGGAGCCCAGGCCGTAGCGGCCGCCGACCACCTTGATGTCATTGCGGCCGGACTCCAGCAGAGCGGCGCAGACGTCCAGGTACAGGGGCTCGCCCAGGGAGCCGGATTCCTTGGTGCGGTCCAGCACAGCGATCTTCTTGCAGGTCGCGGGGATGGCGCCCAGGAAGTGCTTCACGGAGAAGGGACGGAACAGGTGGACCTTGATCAGGCCGACCTTCTCGCCCATGGCGACCATCTTGTTGACGGCCTCGTGAGCAACGTCACAGCCGGAACCCATGGCGATGATGACCTTCTCAGCATCGGGAGCGCCGACGTAGTCAAACAGGTTGTACTTGCGGCCGGTCAGTTCCTCGACCTGCTTCATGGTCTCTTCCACGATTTCCGGCACAGCCAGGTAGAACTTGTTGCCAGCCTCGCGGCCCTGGAAGTAGATGTCGGGGTTCTGGGCGGTACCAGCCTGATGGGGATGCTCGGGGTTCAGGCCGCGGGCGCGGAACTCAGCAACCTTGTCCCAGGGCATGATGGTGCCGATCTCCTCGTAGGTGGGAGCGTCGATCTTCTGGATCTCGTGAGAGGTACGGAAGCCATCGAAGAAGTGCAGGAAGGGCACGGAGCTCTTCAGGGTCGCCACATGGGAGACCAGCGCCATGTCACAGGCTTCCTGGACGGAGTTGGACGCCAGCATGGCGAAGCCGGTCTGACGGCAGGCCATGACGTCGGAGTGATCGCCGAAGATGGACAGAGCGTGGTAAGCCAGAGCACGGGCGCTCACGTGGAACACGGAGGGCGTCAGCTCGCCAGCGATCTTGTACATGTTGGGGATCATCAGCAGCAGACCCTGGGAAGCGGTGAAGGTGGTGGTCAGGGCGCCAGCGGCCAGGGAGCCGTGGACAGCGCCGGCAGCACCGGCCTCAGACTGCATTTCAGCAATCTTCACCGTCTGGCCGAACAGGTTCTCGCGCTTCTGAGCGGACCACTCATCAGCAACTTCCGCCATGGGGGAGGAAGGCGTGATGGGGTAGATGGCGGCCACATCGCTGAATGCATAAGCGACATGGCTGACAGCAGTATTGCCGTCGCAAGTGAGCTTAATCATTGGATGGAAAACCTCCTTATGGACAGTATTCTTCGGTTATTATACACCTGAACGCGAATTGTTGCAACACCTTGTAAAAAAAATTCCGAAGTTTGACGGTAACTTGCGGCAGATTTGGGACGTGAAAGGCAAAAACAAAAAAACCTCCCGACGGATATTTCGCCAGAAGGTTCGATGAGTCGATTATTGATGCAGCTCCTGCATGCGCTTTTCCAGCTCTGCCCACACCTCTGGCACTTCTTGGATCATGAAGTAATCCTGATGCCGGAAAAACTGGTTCGGGTACATGGCGGCAGGTTTCTTCGTCATACCATGCAGGCACAAAGAAATAAACGGGGTACGCATATCCTCCGTTCGGTTATGGTTGCCAAAGAGGTAGCCCGCGCAAGGTTCCCGGCGGATGCGGCTGATTTCGTCATAGCGAATCTCCCTCCACAGCTTCCCGCGCCGGTTCTGCACAAGGAGGCTCGCCTCCCCAAATGTCACCGTGGACATGCCCGCTTGCCAAACCCTTGCAGCACCCCAGCACAGATAAATCGTGCCGCTTTCGAGTGCGCACAGCATAATCAGAGCCGACGTACATTTCTGGGACAGATCCCCCATGCTGAACACCCCTACCAGCAGTGCGACAATCGCCATCAACGGCCCAATCGTCATGATAGTCAGTAGCATGCGCCACAGATGGGCGCGCCACAGACGTGGGCAAAGATATACGACCAACGGATACCGGCTGATCACCTCCGGCTCCTGGCGGATGCGTTTCAGAAATGGAAGCATAGGCTCAAACTTCACTGTTCCCTGCTTCATTACCCCTTTACCTTCCCCACCGATTCTCCCTTCACCAGCCTCGTGGGGATCAGCCCGGTCTCGCTCACAGCAGTGCGCGGGTTTTCGATCCGTTCGATCAGATATCGGGCTGCCTGACTGCCCATGCGGTCGGCATCCTGGGCAACGGTGGTCAGCCGGGGGCGGGTCAGCGCGGCAATGCGGCTCCCGTCATAGCCCGCGATGGACAGATCCTCCGGCACGCGCAATCCCAGCTCAGCCGCCGCATCCAGCGCACCCAGGGCATTGTGGTCATCCGGCAGAAGGATGCAGGTGGGCGGCTCGGGCAGGGTCATGAGCTTCTTCACCGCCTCTGCGCCCGCCTCCGGGCTGTCATACACGGCGGGAAGCAGGTATTCCGGCCGGGCTTCCAGGCCGCTTTCCGCAAGGCCGCGGTAGTAGCCGGTGATGCGGTTCTCCGTCACGCTGGCTTTTTCGCCGTGAACATAAGCGATGCGCTCATGCCCCAGGGAGGCGGCATATTCCACCAGCGACTGCATGCCTTCCCGGTTCTCCGACAGCACACAGGAGCGGTTGGCGAAGGCATGGTCAACGGTCACCACGGGGATATCGCTGTCCACCAGCTCAACCACCTCCGGCGCGTAGAAGCTGCCGCACACCACACATACGCCGTCCACATTGCGGTAGCGGCAGTGCTCCAGGTAGGTCATGCCGTTTCTGCCGATGTTGTGGTTGATGAAGGTGATATCATACCCATTCTTTTCCGCCTCGGACTTGAATGCATCCAGCACCGACGCAAAGAAGGAATGGGTCAGGCCCGTGCCCCGCTCCTCCTGGAACAGCACGCCCAGGTTGAAGGAACGGTTCGTTTTCAGCGTGCGGGCGATGGCATTGGGATAATAGCCGATCTCCTTGGCCGCCCGCTGAACAACCTCGCGGGTCTCTGCGCTGATGTCGGCATAATTATTAAAGGCCTTGCTGACCGTAGAAATCGACAGGCCGCACTTTGCCGCCACGTCCTTGATCGTCACAGCCATTTTCAAGTCCTCCTTTGCAAAATAAGGGTAGATGCTCGAAACATGAAATCACTAAACCGGTTTCGTAACACCAGTATACAATGAGTGGCAGGAAATTGCAAGTTTTATTTTCTTTGAAGGCAAGAAACAAAATGCCCGCCTCCCCTTGCAGGGATGGCGGGCCCGGAATGCTTATTCAAACCACTTGGCAGGCAGGTACTTTTTCTGATTCTCCAGCATGTTGTTGAACAGCTCGAGGCCTTCATCGGGCATGACCGCGCCCATCAGCGGATCATTCATGAAGGTAGTGAAGCCCAGCTTGCGGTCACAGGTGAGTGCCGCGCGCAGTGTGTTCTCCTGGTTGTACACATGACGGGCAATCAGGGGCAGGATGTTGGCGGGCACGGGGCCGGCGTACACGGGCTCGATGCGGTCAAAGCCGAAGATGGCATTGGTCTCCACCACCGCGCCCAGGGGGAGGTTCGGGATCTGGCCCCGGTTGGGGATGTTGACATTGCTGACCAGATCCCCCAAGCCAAGGATAGCCTTGAGCAGCAGGTGGCCTTCCTCGCCGGAGGCCTTCAGCTTCAGCTCCTCCTTGCCGGAGATCAGGTCATCAGACCGCTGCATGCGGCGCTTGAGGTCTTCCTTGCGCCAATCCACGCTGGTCAGGCCGAACTTCCAGCTGCGAACCACCTCGGGATTCTTGTTGTACCACGGAGGCATGAACTCTGTCAGGTGACGGTCGCCTGCCGCGGCGATCACGCCGTACTTGCGGAAGAGGTCGAATTTGACCATCTGCGCGCTGGAGAAGGAGGAGTTCATCCAGTTGTTGTCGCCGCCCTTGTCGTAGCCGTCAGCATATTTCTCTGCGAACTTGGCATACAGGGGGTAGAGGTCGATATCCTTGTAGGTGGCACTGGTCAGCCAGGTGAAGTGATTGATACCGGTGACCGTGGTGTGGATCTCATGGCGGTCAACGCCCTCGATGCCCATTTCCTCCGCCAGCATGTCGCACATCAGGTGCTGGGTGCCAAAGACCTCGTGGCAGCAGCCAAAGGCCTTGATTTCCGGGAACACCTCATACAGCGTGCGGATACACAGCGTCATGGGGTTTGTGTAGTTGATGACCCAGGCCTTGGGGGCGTAATCGCGGATCGCCTCGCCGATCTCCACGAACATGGGGATAGTACGCATCGCGCGCATGAAGCCGCCGGGGCCCACGGTGTCGCCCACGGGCTGGTACACGCCCACACGCTCAGGCAGATGCACGTCGGAAGCCATCTCGTCAAAGGTGCCGGGCAGGATGGAGATGACCACAAAGTCCGCGCCGGTGAGGGCGTCCTTGAGAGAGTCGGACACCTCATACTGCCACTTGGACTTTGCGTCGGGATGAGCGCTGATCTTCTGACCGATGATCTCATTGCGCCTGGCAGCGTCCTTGTCGATGTCGTACAGACGGACGGTACCGCAAAGCTGCTCGTCCATCGCCAGATCCATCATGAAGCCCCATGCCCAGCCGCGGCTGCCGCCGCCGATGTAGGCGATGTTCAGGTTATTGGCCTTGTTCATATTCTGTTCCTCCCTTGAAGTATGTAAGGGGTTTCTTTCTTAATTCTATTTCGACAGCACTCAACCTTTTTCCTGCCGGACAGCATGCAAAGATATGCTTCTTTTGCCGCAGAATCGCCCGGTTCTGTCCATCAAAAAGCGCCGCCACAGTCAGGAAGCGACGCTTTGTGCAGAAATGTTTACTTTCCCTCAGCGATAAGGTTCTTGATGTCATTGATGACATTGCCCATGCCGCTGGCAGTATCCTTGACGCCGGCGGCGATCTTGTCGCAGCCGTGCAGGACGGTGGTGTGGTCACGGTTGCCGAACACCTGGCCAATCTGGGGCAGGGACAGATTCGTCATCTCGCGAGTGAGGTACATGGCGATCTGCCGGGGCACGGTGATCTCCCGGCGACGGGAATGGCAGATGAGGTCGTTCACCGTGATGGAATAGTAATCCGCAACGGTCTGCATGATGGCTTGGGGGGTAATCTCCTTGCGGGACTGGGTGGAGAACAGATCCCGCAGAGCCTCGTTGCACAGGGAGACCGTCAGAGGCTTCTGGGTCAGGTTGGAGTAGGCCACCAGACGGGTCAGGCTGCCCTCCAGCTCACGGATGTTGGAATCCACATGGCTGGCGATGGTTTCCAGGATCTCCGTCTCCACCTTGATGTGCTCGCTCTCGGCCTTGCGCTTGAGGATGGCAATGCGGGTCTCGAAATCCGGCTTCTTGATGTCCGCCAGCAGGCCCCAGGCAAAGCGGCTCTTCAGCCGTTCCTCCAGACGAGCGATCTCCTGCGGCGGCCGGTCAGAGGTGAGGATGATCTGCTTGCCCGCAGTGTGCAGGGCATTGAAGGTGTGGAAGAATTCCTCCTGGGTGCTTTCCTTACCGGCAATGAACTGGATATCATCCACCATCAGCACGTCCACATTGCGGAAGCGGTTGCGGAACTGGATGTTGCGGTTCTGCTGGATGGCAGTGATCAGCTCGGTGGTGAACTGCTCGCCGGGGATGTAGAGGATGCGCTTGGTGGGGTCCACCTCCAGGATGAAATGGCCGATAGCGTGCATCAGGTGCGTCTTGCCCAGGCCCACGCCGCCATAGATGAACAGCGGGTTGTATGCCTGCGCAGGAGCTTCCGCAACAGCCAGGGAGGCCGCATGGGCAAAACGGTTGCCGCCGCCGACCACGAAGGTATCAAAGGTGTACTTGGGGTTGAGAGCAATACCGGTGATCTCGTCCTCCGCCTTTTCCGCCTCCGCCTTGGGAGCATTGCGCTCCTGCAGCTCAGCGCTGGTAAGGATCTCCACATTCATCCGCCTGCCTGCCGCACGGCACACCGCATCGGTGATCCGGGCATGGTGCATGTTCATCAGCTGGCGCTGCATGTTTTCCATCGTGATGCGCAGAACGAGGGTATCCTCCTCCAAAGCGATCACAGTCAGGTTATTGGCGATCCACGTCGTATATACGATGCGGTTCATCTCGGATTCCAGCAGGGCACACGCCCGCTCCCACAGTTCTTTCATTTCCATCGCAGATGCGTTCCTTTGCTTTTGAAGTCTTTATTTCACGGCGGTCATAAAAAGGGCGGCATACACCTGGCATCAGGCCGCCCCACTGTTTATGCAAGCCCACGACCATGCGGCTGTGGGCTGTTACATCCTGTGGATAACTTTTGATTCCTCCCTATCATAGCACAGACATCTCCAAATTTCAAGCATTTCGGCAAGGTTCGGTTTGGTGAATGGCCCAAATCCTGTTGATAACTTTCCCGGGAACATCTTGTGCCGGGACATTCGTTCGGCACAATCCATGCGATTCCGCATGCATAATTATGTACAAACATGTATATTATGCAAATTTCTTTGGGGGATTTCCGCAAAAAAAGGTCGAAAAAAATCTGCAGGCAGGAATCCGCCCTGTGTCTGTCGAAGATTACCATGCTGCAGGGATTCCTCCCCGCCGCTCCCCATGACACGCAGGAGGTGCTGGTTATGTCCATCCCGATCCGGCCAGAGGACGTCCGCACGGCATTGGCGCCGATGCTGGGCCCACGCTTTGTCACCCTCACCCCGGTTTGCGAAAATGCAGCACACTGCCTGAGCCTATACGCGCCATCCTGCATGACACTGGAGGATATGTTCGTCAAGGTGAAGGAGTGCATCTTCGGCGATCTGTACAACGCTCTGGGTCCGGGTATGCTGCTGACGCTGGAAAACGGCGTCCGCCTTCGACTTCGCCTGCGGGATGTGGATACCCTGGCCGATGAAGCCCTGGGCGTTTTGATGGACGCGCTGCCCGGCGATCTGCTGCCGCTGGAATTTCTGCGGGGGTATGCGCTGCAAAGCGGGCATCTGTGCGCAATGCGGGTGCTGCTGCAGCGCTATGGCGCTGTACTCCCCTCCATGGAAAGGGAGATGCTGGCCCGCATCATCCGGGAAAATCATCCTGCTGACAGATATTCTGGCTGGCTGGAATAAATCCGCCGCCTGATTCGTTCTATGAACGACAACTTATTATGGAAGGAAACACCCCATGAAGAAAACCCTGCTCCTGATCCTTGCCCTGCTGCTGGCTCTTCCCGCAGCAGCCTGCGCCGAAACCATCGTGACCTCCTTCTACCCTATTCACCTCTTTGCGCTCAATCTGCTGGATGGCATTGACGGCATTGAGATTGCCGCGCTGGCCGAGCCCGGCACCGGCTGCCTGCATGATTACCAGCTTCAGACCGGCGACATGAAAACCCTCGCCCGGGCGGATGCATTCCTCATCAACGGCGCAGGCATGGAGGGCTACCTGGATGGCGTATTCGACGCCTTCCCCACCCTGCCGGTGGTAGACGCCTCCGCGGGCGTTGATCTGCTGGAGGACTGCGCCGACCACGGCCATGACGACCACGATCATGATCACGACCACGCCTACAACGCCCACATCTGGCTGGATGCGCAAAACGCCATCCTCATGGTGAACAACCTGGCAGACGGCCTGATCACCACCCTGCCCGCCCACGCAGACGCCATCGCCGCCAATCGGGACGGCTACGTCGCCCGTCTGACCGCGCTGGACGATGAACTGACCGCCGCCCTTTCCGCTGTTGCAAAGAAGGATGTGGTCACCTTCCACGAGGCATTCCCTTACTTCGCAAAAGCCTACGGCCTGAATGTCGCCGCAGTGATCAACCGCGACCCTGATGATGCGCTCTCCCCCCGCGCCCTGGCAGAGCTTTGCAAGACCGTTGCAGCCCTTGGCGCTCCGCCACTCTTCGTTGAGCCCCAGTACGAGGACATGGCAGCCCAAACCATTTCCCGCGAGACCGGCGCGCCTCTTTACGTCCTTGATCCCATCGTCACCGGCCCTGAAGCCGACGTCCCTCTCACCTGGTACGAGGACGTGATGCGGCAGAATCTTGCGGTGCTGGTCGAGGCACTGGGCGAATAAGCGCCTCCGCATGCCGCCTCGCATCCCGCCATACACAAAACCCGCAACCCCTTGCGCAAGAAGGGGTGCGGGTTTTTGCATTCAAATCAGGTCGCTGTATCCTCGGTTTCCGGAAGGTACGCCATGACATCCTCCACCCGGCAGGCCAGAATCCTGCAAAACACCTCTATGGTGTGGGGGCTGACGCTTTCATTGCGCTTGAGCCGGGTAATCTGAGCCGGACTGACGCCATGCGTATGGATCAGCGCATACTGGGTGACGCCCTTTTTGCGCATGGTTTCCCATAACGGTTCATACGAGATCACAGGCATCCCACCATTCTTCAAACATTTCATTGACACAATAATCGAAATCGGTGTTTAATCATTTTAACCAATATCAGTTATTATCAAGCAGAAATGTGTACGGAGGACGCATATGGATAACAAGGAATTGCTGCAATATCTGTAGGACGCCATAGAGCAGGAGACTGCCATCGCACAGCAGGAGCAAATGATCGCTGAATACAATGCACTGAGTTTACAGCGCAAACCGATTCAACAGGAAATCCAAATCCCGCCACCATATGGGCACACCTTTGCAACGTTAATTCAACCGCATACAGATATCAAGACTTTACAGACCATCATGGGCCATTCGGACATCGAAACCACGCTGGATAGATATACGCATTTCGTGCATGAAAACGTTGAAAAGCTGGCCCAAATCAACCCCTATTGTGACACACCTGTGACAACTAATGCCCCACAAAGTCAGTAAAATCAAGGTGTTGCGGACTTGCCTTGTGACACGGTTGTGACAAAACAGGGTTATGCAGCGGAAAAACACTCTTTTTTCGTGCTTCTATTTCAAACAAAGACATCAAACAAAAACACCCCACCCCCTTGATTTTCCTTTGCTTCTATGCTACAATAATCAAGCTGCGCGCCCGTAGCTCAGTTGGATAGAGTGTCAGACTCCGACTCTGAAGGTCGCTGGTTCGAATCCAGTCGGGCGTACGTGAAAATCCCCCGGAATCTTGCGAGGTTCCGGGGGATTGGTTTGTTTTGGGGTGAGGGCAGGATATGTATGAGGTACATGGTGGGCGTACATATTTGCGCCTGCCTCATGGACGTTTCCATGATCATCATCTGGATCCCCGTACCGCCTTCACTACTCAATGCAGAAAACAAACTATGTAGCCTTGCTATCATTACACTTGTAGGTTTGTCAAGTATACTAACCACTGAAGGAACCTGCACAAACAATAAACGTGATATGTAGAGACATCCGACGACATATCGGACGCTTCCACTTGTCTATTCTTTCGTCTCGGAATATCCACTCCTGTGTATCATAGCATTACAGGAGGCACGCAGCAAAACGGACCAACATCAAAGGATATATTACGAAAAATATAAGGAAACAAATGAGATAGAAAACGCCGCCGGAAAGGAGGAGCCCTTCCGGCAGCCAAAGGAGGATTACGGCTGCAGCAGCTGAGGCGTATCCCTGCAAAGGATCAGCCGTTGCAGCTATACGGTAAGCGAACCATCATCACATGGACTCGGTGATTCGCAATAACCATCGATTACTTCGCGGCTTCGCTTTCCGGGAAGATGATCTTATTCACCACAAAGAAGATCACCATAGACACGCCGCCGTTGAGCACGGTGGTACCAATGTTGTAGATCCAGTCCGGCACGAACTTGCCTGCAACAGCGATCCAAATGCAATTGACGCTGTTGACAATCACCGTGACGATGCAGAATGCAATCACATACCACATGATCTGATACCATACGTTGCCCTTGCTGCGAAAAACAAAGTTTCGCTGAATTGGGAAATTGACGGCTTCACCAATAACCATGGCAATCATGTATGCGACAAAATAGCGCAAACCACCATGGGCCACATCATAGCCAAGGATGTTCCACTTAAAGCTTTCACCCCAAAGGGTCATATCAACGCCCGGCCAACCAAAGTCTGTTTCAGGCAACGAACTCAACAACTTCGGTAAAAACTGCAGTATCAAGTATTTGAACACCGTTACCACATTACAGACAATGACATACAGACCTCCTTCACGAACCCATTTTGCAATTTGCGGGTTCTTATCAGAGAAGTTCCTCCACCAGGTCAATATGGAACGCAAGCACTTCACCTCCTGTACTTCTAAAGTTATTGTTGTGGTTAACAACATGCTTCAATAGCTGTTGTCTTAATCGTATAGCAAACAACAGGTGTTTGAAAATGTAATCCAACACCTGAACACACGATTGAAACACACCAAATCGTCAGCTATACTCGCTAAATTTTTTCTGACAATCAATAGTTAACCGCCGGCAGTCCCATTGTTTCGGACCAGGTAAGCACAGCAGAAGTAGTCAATTTGATGCAATCCACCAGTGGCGCGGCAGCCAGCAGGGTGGAGCCTGCCATCTTGTCATCATTGTCAGTCATCAGGGTAATGAGGTTCATGCCCTTCTTTAACGTAACATTCGTGGAGATCACGTAGTCTTCAAAGGGGAGACACTCAACGCTGCTGTAGCTGTTCTTCGGGACCTTGGTGAAGACGATATCGCCATAATCCAGTGATTCACCATTCACAGAAATGACGAAATTGTTCATGTTATAGGTGTAGTCACGCATCTCTGCAGACAGGCGGGCCACCAACGTCACACCAGTCACGGCTTCATCGCTGTTAATGAAGAACTCCAAAGAATTGTAACGCTGATACAGATAACCGACAAAACGGTCATTGCTCTCGCCATGCTTGTTATCGTAGACGATCATGCCAGTTTCCATGGCAGTACCTGAGAACGCGGGACCAGACTTACCGGCCAGGCTGGTGTCCTCTGCCTCAAACACATAGGTCTGTTCGCCGCTCACCGTCTTGTTCCAGTGAGCAAACACTCTCATGCTCCCCGTCACAGGTGCAGCAAAGTCGTATTCAACGCCGCCTTCGGCTTCGGTATACCAACCAGTAAATTCATAACCCACACGGGTAGGATCCTCAGACAGCCGCACAGCAGCCTGCCCTTCCTGAACCTGCTGGACGATCTCGCCCTGTTCCAAGCCTTCCTGATTCAGGTCAAAGATAAAATCATAATTCGTGGCAGCTTTATTGATCCACATCGCATAGATGTTCACATTCTGCTCCACGGTGCTGTCGAAGTTATATGCGATTGTACACTGTTCATCAGAGAACCATCCGCCGAAATCAAAGTTCTCCCGTTCCTGCGCCGCAGGCATAGCAACCTTGTCGCCCTTTTCAACTGTAACAGTCTGATCCGACAGACCATCTGCATTATAATGGAATGTAACAGTCAGTTTTTCTTTGGTAACATTGATCTGAAATGTCGCTCGCTGTCCCTCATAACGGATTGCTACATTCTTTTTTCCAACACTGTCCGTAGACGGAGCAGTAACTTCAACGCCTTCCGCGTTGATCGGGACATCCTTAGTCGTTCCATCAGAATAAGTTGCGGTTAGTACACAACCCTCAGCGGAAAATTTTTCATCAAGCAAGTATTCCGTCTTTACGGGCATGGTCTTCACAGCTAATGCGGTAATTGTCACTACCGATTCCGGCTGTACTTGCTGTGTAGTTTCTTTCTTCGGATCTTCACTCTGAGGTGCTTTGCTGCAAGCACCCAGCATTCCCAGCATGAGTACAAGCATACATAACATGCATACAAGTTTGATCGTCT
>JBGUSK010000122.1:0-41838 GCA_045132495.1 Christensenellales bacterium
CCGTCAGAAGCATTACGCGCCCAAGGAAACCGTTGTTGCTCTCGCGGGCAACTACGATCCGGACAAGGTGCTCCAGTGGGTGACGGAGTACTTCGGCAGCTGGCAGAACGAGATCGCCCCTGTGGAGACGCCTGATTGGCAGGTGCTTACCGGCCGCAATGCCATCCGCGAAAAGGATACTGAGCAGATGCACATCTGCATGGGTTTCCCTGGCATGGCTTACGGTACAGACGGCGTGTACCCGCTGGCGGTGGCGAACAACATCCTGGGCGGCGCGATGTCCTCACGCCTGTTCCAACGCATCCGCGAGGAGCTGGGCCTGGCCTACTCGGTGTACTCCTACCCCAACACCTACAAGGGCGTGGGCACCTTCGGCCTGTACGCGGGCGTGAGCCCCAAAAACGCCGAGCTGGTGCTCAAGGAAATTCGGGCCGAGCTGAAGAAATTCGTGGACGAGGGCATCACAGAGAAGGAATTCCGCGACAGCGTGACTCAGCTGCGCTCCGGCTACCTGATGGGCCTGGAAAGCCCCGGTGCCCGCATGCAGAGCCTGGGCCGCTCGACGCTGCTGCGTGGCAAGCCCATCGCCCATGAGGAAACGCTTGCGGCCATCGAGGCTGTCACCATGGACAAGGTGATGGAGGTCGCCCGCGAGGTGCTGGCCCAGGAACCGTGCATTGCCATTGTGGGCAAGGGCGCGGAACAGGTGCGGGTGTAAGGAGGACGGCCTCATCCGTCATCCGGGCGAGCCCGGATGCCACCTTCCACAGAGGAGAAGGCAAAGCTGCTGTGCTCACAAACTGAAACCTTCCCCCTTGGGGAAGGTGGATTCGCCGTCAGGCGAAGACGGATGAGGCGCGTTCCTCATCCGCGACGCACAAAGGAGTTATATGAACGAACGAATCATCTGCCTGGACATCGGCGACGCGCGCATCGGCGTGGCGGTGTCTGACCTGACCAGGCTCATTGCGACCCCCATTGATACCATCTACCGGGTGGGCTGGGGGCCGGACACCAAGAAGGTGGTCGCCATCTGCGAGCAGTACGAGACCACCGAGGTGCTCGCGGGCTGGCCGCTGAATATGGACGGTACGGCGGGCTTTCAGTCCGAAAAAGTCAAAAATTTCTGTCAGCAGCTTGAAAAAGCAGGCCTGACGGTGTATTATCAGGATGAGCGGCTGACCACCGTCACCGCGACCAATGCGCTCATCGAGGGCAATATGCACCGCGCCGAGCGCAAGCACAACGTGGATAAGGTTGCTGCGGCGGTCATCCTCCAGCAGTGGCTGGATACCCAGCGGAACCTTCAACAGAAACAACAGGAGGAAACAAAAATGGACGAGAACATCATTGAGCTGATTGACGACGAGACTGGCGAAAGCGTGCAGTTCCTGCACCTGGCGACCCTGATGCACGAGGGCAAGGAGTACATCGCCGTGACCGACGCTGCCGAGGATGACGAGGAGTGCGGCGTGTTCTTCATGGAGATCATCACCGAGGATGGCGAGGATTCCTATTCTCCCGTGGAGGACGAGAAGCTGCAGGATGTGCTGTTCCAGCAGTTCGTCGCCCTGATGGATGAGGAAGACGATGAATAATCCTGAATTGAACGAGGCCTTCGAGGGCATTCCGCTGGTAGACCTGACTGGCCCCGACGGCACTGTGTACCACTTCCGCTACGGCGCGATGATCCCCTATGCTGGGGAGGAATATGCCGTGCTGCTGGAACTGGAGCTGGATGAAAGCGGCGAGGAGCAGGTGCTGATCACCAAGGTCGAGAAGGACGAGGAAGACAATCTGGCCTTTGTCGTGGCTGAGGAAGAGGATATCATCCAGGCCGTGTTTGAAAAGTATGTGGCGCTCAGCGTGGAAAACGGTCTGGACGGCCTGACCGACGCGGAGTGATCCCACAGTTGAGGTGCATATAGATGAAGCATATCAGGAACATGCTTGCGCTGCTGATGTGCCTGTTTCTGCTGCCTGCGTGGGCCGGTGCGGAAAGTCAGAAGCTTCCGCTGCAGGATGCGCACCGCGTGACCATGACGCAGCTGGGCGAAAATCAGCAAAATGGCTCCGAGGTGTACCGGTGGGATATCAAAACGGCGCATCCGGCGGTAACGGCGGAGCTGAACGCGTTGGCCAAAGCCTGGACGGACGAGCTTGCTCCTACGCTTGGCAGGCCTGCAAATGACAATAGCAGCCGTTTGGATGTGGCGATCCGCCCAAGCCGTACAGGCCTGACCTGGATGAGCTTCATGGTGCAGAGCCGGTATGTGCTGAACAAGGAGACCATGGACGTGCGCTTCACCACCCGGACATATGATATGTCCACCGGTGAACGGCTGATGCTGACGGATATTTTCCCGGCGGACAGCGAGGCATGGCCCCTGCTGGAAAAGACTGTCCGGGAAGGGATCAACGCCTATTATCCTGACCTGACGCCGGATGAGAAAGCCTACGAAGCAGCCTGCAGGCGTGAGAATATCGAACAGATGGACTTCACGCTGCACGCCATGTCGCTGGTGCTGCATTTCCATGCAGCGGATTTCTATCCCGGCAAGGAGCAGTTGATCGAGGTGACGCTGTTTTATCCGGATATCCGTCCCTTCATGACGGAAAAGGCGCAGATCGAAACGGATAACCTGACCTACTACAACACCGTCGCCCTGACTTACGATGACGGCCCCAACGGCTGGGTCACCCGGCAGATGCTGGATGTGCTGCTCAAAAATGGCGAGCGGGCCACCTTCTTCCCGGTGGGCAACCGCATGCGTGGGCATGCCCAGTATGTCATGCGCGCCCATGATGAGGGCCACGCGATCGCGACCCATAATTACGAGCATGTGTATGCCAATCAGGTCAGCAAAACGGAGCTGAAAAAGCTGCAGCGGCAGGTTAACAAGGTGCATCTGGAGCTGCTGGGCATTACGCCCAAATATGCCCGCGCGCCAGGCGGCATCTGGATGCCCATGGCCAGGGCCGAGCTGGGCTGGCCGATGATCCAGTGGTCCTCGCAGGGCTCGGATATGGCGAGTAACAGCGATTCCCCCCAGCGTATCAGCGATGCAGTGCTGGGTACGGCGGACGACGGCGGAATCATCCTCATGCATGATATGAAAAGAAACTCTGTCACGGCCAGTGAAAAGTTCATCCCGCGGCTGCAGGAGAAGGGGTACATTTTCCTGACGGTGGATGAGCTTTTCGCCAAGGACGGCTTGACGCTCCAGCCGGATACGGCTTATTGGCGCTGCACCGACGGCGTCACCACCAACGATTGACAAAGGGGAGATCCCGCAAGGGGGTCTCCCTTTTCGTTGGGCCGGGAATTGACAGAATGCTGTGCAAGGCGGTATAATAAACCTGTTATCCCTTTGATACGGAGGCTGGATACATGCGCAAAGCATTTTGTCTGATCATCACCCTGGTGATGCTGCTGGGAATGACCCTGCCTGCCATGGCGGAGAAAATTGAACCTGGTATGCCCCTTCAGGAGTGCCATAAGGTCGCTGTGACCCGCAAGGATACCACCCAGAAGAACAAGAGCGTCATCCGCCTGTGGACGCTGGATACCTATGATGACACGGTGGACGCGGAGCTGGCCACCTTGACGCAGGAGTATGTTGACCGCCTGGGCCCCACGCTGCAGAAGGCGGCCAACACTACCAGCAAAAACTCCCGCCTGGAGGTTGAAGTGCGTTATTCCCGCACGGGCCTGACGTGGATGAGCTTCCTCGTGCAGGCGCGCACCACCTATCACCGCCAGCTCATTGGCCAGGAGATCACCAGCCGCACCTACGATATGACCACCGGCGAGAGGGTATACCTGACAGACATTTTCCCCGAAGGCAGCGAAGGCTGGAACGTCCTGCGCGAGGCTGTGGAGGCCAAGGTGCGCGAGTATTTCCCCGATGAAAACCCGGATGAAGCCGCGTTGGCCGCACTTCTGACCGACGATGGCCTGCGTCATCTGGATTTCACGCTGCATGGCCTTTCGATGGTGATCCATATCCCGGCGGGCAGCGTCTATGCGGGAAAGAATACACTGATCGAGACGCCGCTGTACTACCCTGATATCCGCCAGTACATGACGGAAAAGGCCTATGTCGAAACGGATAACCTGAATTATTACAAGACCGTGGCCCTGACCTTTGATGACGGCCCGGAGCGCACCAACTCTACCGTGATGCTGAACAACCTGCTGGAGCTGGGCGAGCGCGCGACATTCTTCGTCCTGGGCAACCGCATCAAGGACAATGCCGACCTCGTTCAGCGCGAGCACGACGAAGGCCATGCCGTCGCCAGCCACAATTATACCCACGGCAATGTGTCCAAGATGTCCGCAGCCACTGTTCGCAGCCAGAAGACCCGCTATGATGCGGTCTGCTACCCGGTGCTGGGCATTTCAGCCCGGTATGCCCGCGTGCCCTATGGGCTGTGCAATGACTACATCAAAAAAGATGGCGGTATGCCGCTGATCCAGTGGTCCATTGATACCTATGACTGGCGGAAGGAGCGCAGCAACGCAACGATCCTCAAGAATGTCAAGAAGCAGTTCACCGATGGCGACATCGTTCTCATGCATGACATCAAGGATCGCACGCCCAAGCTGGCCAAGGCGTTGATTGAGTGGCTGCAGGAGAACGGCTACATCTGCCTGACCATTGATGAACTGTTCGCCAAGGATGGCGTGACGCTGGAAAATGATGTTGTGTATTACCGCTGCGAGGATGGCGTGACCACCCGCAAGCAGCGTGATTAAGGAAGAAGCACCATGGAAATTCGTATTTTCGGCACGGTGGAGGATTCCATCGTAGACGGACCGGGCCTTCGTTACAGCGTGTTTGTGCAGGGCTGCCCTCACCACTGCCCGGGCTGCCATAACCCGGAGAGCCACGATTTCTCCGGCGGACGCATGGCCGATACCGACGAGCTGATCCGTCCGATGAAGACGAATCCCTTGCTGGATGGCCTGACCCTTTCCGGCGGCGAGCCCATGTGCCAGCCCGAGGCCTGCCGCATCCTCGCGGAAGCGGCTCATGCAGCCCGCATGAACGTCTGGTGCTACACCGGATACACCTGGGATGCGTTGCTCAAGGAGAACGACCCAGCCCGCATGGCACTGCTGCAGGAGATCGACGTGCTGGTAGACGGCCCGTTCATTCTCGATCAGCGCTCGCTGGAGCTGAAGTACTGCGGCAGTCGGAATCAGCGGCTGATCGACGTGCAGAAGTCCCTGGCGGCAGGGGAGGTCGTACGCTGGGAAGCGCCAAAGTGGTAACGTTATTTGGAACGTCGGGGAGGGGCTTGCCCCTCCCGTTTTCGTCCATCAAATTGCGATTTTTTTATAAAAAGGTGTTGACAAAGCTTCCGACCTTTGGTATAATCTATACCTGTCAGCAAGAAGTCCTGCGGGATGGATTGCCTGGTTTCCGGTCTGCGCCTGTAGCTCAGTCGGATAGAGCAACGGCCTTCTAAGCCGTGGGTCGGGGGTTCGAATCCCTCCAGGCGCGCTGATTGTTGGGGATTTTCCCAACGATTATGGAGGATATAGTTCAGTGGTAGAGCGCCAGATTGTGGCTCTGGATGTCGTGGGTTCGAGCCCCACTATTCTCCCTTTTCTTTGCTAATCTAACCGGCCTGCGCTGTTTGGTGTGGGAAGGTCGGATATAGATCGGACGAAGTCCGAGATCAGGTCGGACGGCAGTCCGACTAGCGACAGCGATTGCTTGCAATCGCCGAGCGTAGCCAGCACGCGCCGAAAGGCACGGGATGGCCGAAATCAGGTCTGCTGCGTCATGCGGCGGGCAACCTGCGATGGGGTGTCGCCAAGTGGTAAGGCACGGGACTTTGACTCCCGCATTCGCAGGTTCGAGCCCTGCCACCCCAGCTGTATGACCCATTAGCTCAGTTGGCAGAGCACTTGACTTTTAATCAAGGTGTCTGGAGTTCGAATCTCCAATGGGTCATTCCCATCTGCCCTCTGGAACGTCATGCGGGCGTGGCGGAATGGCAGACGCGCCAGACTTAGGATCTGGTGCCTATGGCGTATGAGTTCGAGTCTCATCGCCCGCACACTTTCCATGGCACCCGATATGCGGTAGTAGCTCAGTTGGTAGAGCGCCACCTTGCCAAGGTGGAGGTCGCGAGTCCGAGCCTCGTCTACCGCTCCATTTTCTTCGCGGGTGTAGCTCAATGGCAGAGCTCCAGCCTTCCAAGCTGGCTACGCGGGTCCGATTCCCGTCACCCGCTCCATCTGCCATTCACCGCGTATGCGGTTTTGCGGTAGTAGCTCAGTTGGTAGAGCGCCACCTTGCCAAGGTGGAGGTCGCGAGTCCGAGCCTCGTCTACCGCTCCATCAAGAGTCGTCAATGGACGGCTCTTTTTTTCATATTACATTGCATTTTCCAGGAGACACCCCGTGTCCTATGGCAAAACCAGGCCTTTTGCTCGCTCTGTGTC
This sequence comes from Christensenellales bacterium, assembly GCA_045132495.1. Taxonomy (GTDB): domain Bacteria; phylum Bacillota; class Clostridia; order Christensenellales; family Aristaeellaceae; genus UBA11524. The sequence continues at coordinate 6,460 of JBGUSK010000122.1, forward strand.
CTGGTTTTTGCGGGGAAAACGCGGTACGATCTCATCCGAAAGGAGGACATGATCATGGATCAAGTCAAAATCGGCAGCTTCCTCAAGGTGCTGCGCAATGAAAAGGGCCTCACTCAGGAGCAGCTGGCGGAACGGGTGAACGTCTCCCGCCGCAGTGTTTCTCGTTGGGAGACTGGCAGCAATCTCCCTGACCTGGACGTGCTGATGGAGCTGGCCGATTACTACGAGGTGGAGCTGCGTGAACTGCTGGACGGAGAAAGGAAGAGCGAGCAAATGGACCCTGTTTTGAAGGAGACCGCCCTGAAGGTGGCGGAGTATTCCAATGCGGAAAAGAAGCGTATTACAACGACGGTGCTGGTGTACCTGACGATCGGCATCGTGGCTCTCATCATCAGTACGGTGCTGAAATTTGTGGAGCTGGAAGAAGGGTTCTGGCTGGGCTTCACGGAGGGCGCTTGCACCGGCATCATGTTCTGGGCGCTGATGATGGGCATCCTCTTTGCGACTGGCAGCCTGACGAAGGTGCAGACCTTCAAGCGGCGTCTGCTGGGCCGGAAGGAGGCGGCGGAATGAACGCTTTCATTGTTATTGGCCTGCTGATCAATGTAGCTTTTCAGATAGTCAATCGTTTTGTGGTGAAGATTCCAAACAAGATGGCAATTCTGATTCTGTTGATCGGCATTGCTTGCCTTCTGATCGGTGCTGTACAAGTGGGGCAGGGCGGTCTGTTCTGCGGCAGAAAATAAGTAACACGCCGGACTGATGCTGTGTCAGTCCGGCGTGTTTCATCATGTATGCAGCTACTTTTTTACCCAGTTGAGCACCTGTTCTGCTGCCTCAACAGGGGACAGGCGGGTGATGTCCAGCTTGTCAAAGTGAACATCCCCAAGCGCATCATGGGTGCGGAAGTATTCATTGTACTCCCGGGAACCATTCAGCCAGCGCTCATCGGTGATGCCGCGCCCTTCGGTCATGCGGCGGCGGAGCTCATCGGGCTCGCAGGTCAGGGCCAGGCATTTGATCTCCGAAAAGAACTGCCGGTGGTATGTATCCTTGATACAGTCCAGACCGCCGGCCATCGTCCATAGGATCGCTGTACCCTGCTGGTTAAGTGCGGCGGAAAAGCGGCAGATCGGCTCCAGCATGCCGGTGATGATCTGGCTGTCATCCGGGAGGTAAAACATGTCAGCGTCCAGCACAGCAAAGTCCTGCTGCATTTGCGTGAGAGCAACGCCCGTGGTGGTCTTGCCCACGCCGCTGCAGCCGGAGAGCAGGAGCAGCGGGCCGCGTCGGTAAGGCCAGGTGTGCCCGCATTCCGGGCAGGTGATGTGGGTTGCAGTGGCGGATTTGTTCCAATGGCTGCTGCCGCAGCGAGGGCATATATTGATCACTGAAATACCTCCTCAATGGACAAAGTGTTCCTTGTGATCGCGGATGTACTTGAAGATATCCCCGGCGATGGGCGCTGCGGTGGAGCCGCCGCCTTCGCCGTCCACGATGTCTTCCACGACGACACACACCGCATAGGGCAGTTCATCGCTGTCAATATACCCGATGAACAGGCCGTGGGTAACGTCGCGGCCATTGCGGCTGGATTCTGCCGAACCGGTCTTGCCGCAGATGGTCAGCCCGCTGACGGAGGCCCGCGTACCCGTACCGCTGGTGACTACCGCTCGCATGTACTGCTGAAGCGTTACAGTAGTTTCGGGGGACAGGGCAGTGCGGTATACCTTCGGGCCGAAGGTGTCGCGGAGGGAGCCGGTCGGCGTGGTAGTCCTTGTGAGAAGCGTGGGTTCCATCATCACGCCGTCATTGGCGATGGCGGCAGCTACCAGGCACAGGTGCATGGGCGTCGCGCCGATGGAGGACTGGCCGAAGCCGCTCATGGCGACTTCGAAGCGGCTGCGGTTGGCGGTAGGGTAGGCGCTGTTCTCCACGACGAAGTCCCGGAAGAGGAAATTCGCGTTGAAGCAGAAGTCTTCTGCCGTTTTGCGAAGAGCGGCGTCCCCCATGTCCAGCGCGAGGAGGGCATAGATGTTGTTGCAGCTCTTGGTGAAGGCCTGCTTGAGGGTCAGCGAGGTGTGCACGGCATTGCCGTAATCGCGGATGGCCTGACCGTCCACATCCAGACCGCCGTTGCAGGTGATGTTCATGGTGGTCACGCCGGGGATGTTCTCCAGCGCCGCAGCGGTGGTGACGACTTTAAAGGTCGAGCCCGGGGGATAGAGACTCTGGGTGGCGCGGTTCCAGTAGACCTCGCTGCCGGCGGATACGCTGCCCATGTTCATTGGGTCGAAGGAGGGCAGGCTTATTTCCGCCACGACCTCGCCGGTTTTGTAGTTCATGACCACCGCAGCGCCATTTTTGCCCTTGGTGAGGGGATGGGCGCTGAAGTAATAGGTGATGGCGGTGCAAAGCTCGCTGTCCAGGGAGAGATGAACGTCATCGCCGTGACGGGGGGTATCGGAGAACAGGTCGTTGAAGCGCTCCACCAGGGATGCCTTGAAGCCGTACAAATAGGCCGTCTGGAAGCCCTCTACGCCGTTGGAAACCTGACCTTCGCTATCGCCGATCACGTGAACGACAGCCCGGCGGGATGCTTCGTCCGACTGGTAGACGCGCTTGCCGTCCACCGTGGAGGCGAGGAGGATGCCGCTGCGGTCGTAGATGCTGCCGGCAATGACGTTGGCCTTCTGCTCGCGGACGCGAGGGTTGCGTGCGTAGGCGAACCAGCGGTTGCCATAGGTGTTGATGGAATAAACGCCATAGACGGCGAGCAGGGCGAATAATCCGAAGAGTAGCAATGCGAGAATTTTGAAGCGGAAACGCTGTTGTTTCACGACAACCTCCAAAAGGGTAGAAAAGTAACACGCAGTAGGTCTCAAAAGGAGAAGACAAGACGGGTACGAAAAATGGGTGTCGAGAGGGCCGACGGCCCTTCGCGGGTCAAGGGCAGAGCCCTTGCCGTCGGAGACCTCTGCGCCGCAGCGCTAATCAGCCCCACGCGCCTTTCGCGAATCCTCCGGATTCGCCGAAACAGCTCACGCAGCCCCAAAGGGAAAAGTCAGCCAAGTCCGCTAACTAAACCTGGTGGTCGAGGAACGCAGGCCGGGGCGCCCTCTCAGTCAGCTTGCGCTGACAGCTCTCCCGGAGGGAGAGCCTTTTGGACTTTTTACCCGCCATAGGTCGCCAGCCGGGTGTCCTCCTTCAGATTATCCTCGTTCAGCGAGGCCACGCCCTGCAGCAGGCCCACCAGGCACAGGCTCGATACCAGCGACGTGCCGCCGTAGGACACAAAGGGCATCGTCACGCCCGTCAGCGGAATCAGCTTCAGTACGCCGCCGATGATCACGAAGGTCTGCAGGCCAAGCAGCACGGTGATGCCCATTGCCAGCAGCCCGTGGAAGGACGTGCGCGTGGACATGGCGATCGCTGCGCCGCGCCAGATGATGGCCACATACATCAGCAGCACGCAGCAGCCGAAAATCAGGCCAAACTGCTCGCAGATGACGGAGAAGATGAAGTCAGTGTGGTAGACGGGGATGGTCTTGGGGGAACCGAGTCCCAGACCTACGCCAAAGAGCCCGCCGGAAGCGATCGCCATCAGGCTGTGGATGATCTGGTAACCCGCATTGTCGTAGTCGCTCCATGGATTCAGCCAGATCGCCACGCGGCGCTTGACATGGGCAAACATGTGGTATCCGGCCACGGCTGCGCCCGCTCCGCCTGCCAGGCCGATGCCTGTCAGCGCCAGGTTGCCTGTAGAGGCGTAGAAGAGGAAAATCGTCGTGAAAAAATACAGCAGCGCCGTGCCCAAATCCTTTTGCAGCATGAGGATGCCAAGGCAGCCCACGGAAAAGAAAAGCCAGGGGAGCATCCGCCTGTCCGCCATGAAGCGGGCCAGGACGATCACCAGCACCAGCTTGACGATTTCACTCGGCTGCACGGATAGGCTGCCGATGTAAAACCAGTTCTTCGCGCCGTAGGTTTCCTTGCCGATGAGCAGCGGCAGCGCCAGCAGTGCCAGGGACGCCAGCATCATCGGCCAGACGAGGAAGCGGAAGGAACGGATCAGCCGGACGATGTAGATGCATATCACCATCGCCAGCAGCCCGGCGAAGTAGTACGTCGCCTGGGAATAGGCGTAAGTCGGGTTGGTGTCGTAAAGCACAAGGATGCCCAGCGCGCAGAGGAAATTCGTCAGCGACAGCAGCAGCTTGTCCGACGGGAACAACCGCGGCAGGATATTCGTGGTCAGCACGTTCAGCATCGGCACGGCGATGGCGAGTACCAGTCCTTGCCACTTGAAATCCCGGAGGAAAAGCAGCAGGAACGCACTGAAAAAGAAAATCGTCACCGCCCGGGAAAGAGGCTTGCCGAGATCTTTATGGCGCATCGTCGTCACCTCCCTGCCACGGGTTGGACTGCTGATAAGGCGGCGCGTAGGGGGACTGCCCATAGGGTGGCTCCGGCGGATTCACCGGGGGAGCATAGGGGGGCTGCCCGAAGGGCTGATTGGAGGGCGGCCAGGCCTGCGGCGGAGCGTAAGCATCAGGCATATCCGGGATGTACGCCTCGTCCTCGATTGGATATTCCTCCGAAACCGGGGCATACCGGGCTTCTTTCACATCCAGGCCGGCAAAGACGCCTAACCGCAGGATTGCCTGTCCTACCTGCAACACAGAGCCATGCTGCATCGGATAGCGATTGCTTTCCCGGCGGGTGCTCAGAGGTATGCCGTCAACCCTGGCTTCACAGCCGCGGCGGGGATAGATGAACAGTCCCTTGCCATCCACGAAAGTGAAATCGAGATGCATGGTGGCCACGTCGTCCACGGGGACGACCACGTCGCAGGTGCGCAGATAGCCCAGCACGCCTTCGTGGGGGACGGGGATGATCTCGCCGGGCTTGAGGGCTTTGCTGCCCTGTTCCACGGTGAAGATGCCGATGGTGCCTGCATCCGGCAGCTGCTTGAGACGGCGATGTTTCAGCTTGCGATCCTTGCGCAGCCAGGAGAAGGAGCGCCAGACGATCACGACGCCCAGGCAGGTGAAAAAGTAACGCATTGCAAGGGATAGGACTTCGTATACCTTTGCGTCCATGGGAATCACCTCCTGTGAGGTTGATAATCAAAGGCGGGGCCTTCGGCGAAGTGCGGCGAAGACCCCGGTGATTCATTCGTGCTTTTGGTTACAGCATTGCGCGCAGCTCAGCGAAGAGCTTGTTGAGATTCTCGGCGACTGCATTCGGGTCGCGCTCGATGGAAATTGTCAGGTTCTCGGGCCGGAAGATGGTTTGTGCTGCATCCAGCAGCTCCTCGGCGGACAGGTCGTTCAGCTGGGTAGCTTGTGCGTCCAGATCAGCCCGGGAGCAGTCTCCGGCTACCCAGGCCCAGCCTGCCAGCTCGTTCATCTCGCTGATGTTGTCCTGCGCCAGCGCGTGGCCGACGCTGAAGTGGCTGCGCACCTGCTCCAGGCGGATGGGCCGCACATACATGCTCAGTCGGTGCAGATACATGAACACCTTACGCAGACTCTCGACGAGCTTCTCCTGGCGGACGTCGTAGCGGATCACCAGCCGGTGGAACTGCCCCATCTCCTGGATGTAGCTCTCGATTTCGGCAACCAGAGCTTCTTCCTCCCGCAGGGTCTGGAAGAGCAGAGAATCGTCATTGCCAGCGGTGATTGCGTCCACCATGCGGGCCGCCAGGGGATAGACGTTTTCCTCGTCGATGTCAAAGGCGATGTGCACCTGTGCCTGCGCGTCGGGGGAGTCGCTGTCCACGATCATGTCGCTTTCCTCATCCCGCATGCAGAAGCCGAGGGGAACATGCTGCTCAAAGGGAGGCTCGCTGGTGTAGTTGGGCAGGGCGGAGAACACCTCGATGGCGGCGTTTTCCATGCCGATGGAGAAGTTGCCCGTCAGCACGAGGCAGGCATTCTGCGGCTGGAAGATCAGACGCTGCCAGTTCCAGATGGTGTCCTCGTCAAGGGCTTCGATGGCTTCCACCGTGCCCATCCGGGGGAACACGCCGGCCGGTGTTTCCCGCCAGGCGCGGTCGACCAGCTCATCGAAGTCCTCCTCCGCCGTTTCGATCTGCCGGATGACGATCTGCTTTTCCTTGGCAATCTCCTCCGGCGACCAGGGGTGCAGCGCGAAGAAACGCGTGAACAGATCCAGCATGCCGTCAAAGAAGCGGGGCAGGCTGGTCAGACGGAACACGATGGCCTCTGCAGTGGTCATGCCGTCCAAGTCTGCGCCGAAGCGGTTGAGCGTGTGCTGCAGGGCTTCATGATCCAGGCCACCCAGGTTGCGGAAGCACAGATGCTCCAGCAGGTGGCTGATGCCCTGGGTCTCCACGGTTTCATAGATCGACCCGCCCTTGAGGTACAGGCCCATTTCCAGCCCATGGAGGTAGGGGTTGTGCCAGCACAGGATGGTCATGCCGTTGGGCAGAACGTGTTCACGGATGGCGGACATGTGGATCAGCTCCCATTTGTTTGTAGCGTTCGTATTGCTTCTATTATAGCCCAAAAGGGAAAAGGATGCAAGCCCCCGGCTGTTTTCGGGGAACCTGCATCCTTTTGCGTCCGATCAAGTGTGCCTCTTCCTCAGCACTTCCCACACGTCGCGCCATTCCACGCCCTGACTTTGCAGCAGCACCGCCAGGTGGTACAGCAGGTCGGCAGCCTCACCAGCCAGACCATCCGCATCGTTCTTCATCGCAGCGATGACCGCCTCGGTGGCTTCCTCGCCAACCTTCTTGCAGATCTTCTCCGCGCCCTTGTCCAGCAGGTAGTTTGTGTAGCTGCCGGGCTTGGGGTTTGCGGCGCGGTCGGCGATGGTGGCCTCGATGGCGTCCATGATACCTGCTGTGGCAGGCATGGCGCCGTCCACCACCGGGTTATGGAAGCAGGTCTTTTTGCCCGTGTGGCAGGCCGGGCCGATCTGATCCACCTGCATGAGGATGGCGTCGCCGTCGCAGTCGTAGCTCAGTCGGATGACTCGCTGGGTGTGGCCGCTGGTCTCGCCCTTGAGCCATAGCTGCTGGCGGCTTCGGCTGTAATAGGTCGCAAAGCCGCTCTCCAGCGTCCGGCGGAGGGACTCCATATTCATCCAGGCCAGCATGAGCACCTCGCCGGTGGAGGCGTCCTGGGCGATGGCGGGAATCAGGCCTGCGTCGTTCCACTTGAGGGACGCAGGATCAAAGTCCGCAGCGACAACGGCGGAGTTGGCCTGCATTTTCGCGTATTGCTCCGGGGTGACAATGGCCTGCAGCGTTTCCATGGCCTGCGCGTACTGGTTTTCGTGGCCGTAGAAGGTGTCCTTGGGCTGCAGCTTGAAGCCCAGCTTGATGTAGAGCAGAATGGCCTTCCAGCTCCAGGGCTGTGTGTGGAGGTAGACGGGCAGGCTGTTGTCTTCCCGGCGGAACAGGCGCAGCGCGGTCTGGCACAGCGCCTTGCCCAAGCCCTTGCGCTGGTGGTCATCGCGTACAACGACCCAGTTTAACGCGCGGATGCCCATGCCACGGGGATCATGCTCCCAAGCGATGACGCTGCCGACGATCTCCCCATCCGGGGCAATGGCGAAGAAGATGCGGTCTGTCAGGGCAGCATCTGCCAGGTAACGCTCGGTGAACAGCGCCACAGCGGCTTCCCGGGTGGTGAAGTCGCCGATGGCGCACTCCAACTCAGCCCAAGCCTTTTCGTCGCCGGGCTGATAGCTGCGGATGGCATAACCCTCGGGGAGCTTGATCTCCATGGGCAGGATGCGGTCGCACCGCATGATGATATGGTAGAAGGGGATGGTTCTGTCCAGCATAGCTTACTCCTTTACAGCGGCAAGCGCTTCCTCCACGGTAAACGCGCCCTCGTACATCGCGCGGCCGAGGATCGCACCGGCACAGCCTGCGTCGCGCAGATTCCGCAGGTCATCCAGGCAGCTCACGCCCCCGGAGCCGATGATATTCATGCCGGTCTGCTCGATGAGCTTGCGGGTGGCGGCCACGTTGGGGCCCTGCATCATGCCGTCGCGGCTTACGTCAGTGTAGATGATGGTGGTCACGCCCATGTCCTTCATGCGCAGGGCGAGATCAACTGCCGTCAGCGTGGAGGTCTCCACCCAGCCGCGGGTTGCCACGAGGCCGTTCTTCGCGTCGATGCCCACGGCGATCTTGCCGGGGAACGCTTTGCAGGCTTCTGCCACCAATGCGGGATTCTCCGCTGCCGCCGTGCCGATGATGCAGCGGCTGACACCGGCTTCCACCCGCAGGGCAATGTCCTCCATCGTGCGGAGGCCGCCGCCCAGCTCCACCCGGCCGTCGAAGGCCTTCACCACCTCGCGGATCAGCGGCAGATGGGCCGTCTTGCCCTCGAAGGCAGCGGTCAGATCCACCAGGTGGAGCCACTCGGCGCCGGTGGCGCGCCACTTTTTCGCCAGCTCAACCGGGTTGCCGAAGACGGTCACATCGTCGCGCTTGCCCTGGCGGAGGCGCACAGCCTGCCCGTCCAGCATATCAATGGCGGGATAGAGGATCATATTACAACCTCCATTCATATCCAAAAGGCTCTCCCTTTGGGAGAGCTGTCAGCGATCGCTGACTGAGAGGGCTTAGTCCAGCGCGCCCTTGGTGGAGAGCACGCCCTGGATGTTGGCGTCCACGCGGACTGCGTCGCGCAGGGCCAGGCCGAATGCTTTGAACAGGGCCTCCATCTTGTGATGGTCGTTGCGGCCGGCGATGAGGTTCATGTGAACGGTCAGGCCTGCGTTGACGGTCACGGCGCGGAAGAACTCCTCTGCCAGTTGGGTATCCATCGAGCCGCACATGGGCGCGGTGAATTCGGCGTTCCAGGCGAGGTAGGGCCGACCGCTGATGTCGATGGCGGCGAAGGCCAGGGCCTCGTCCATGGGCATGTAGGCACTGCCGACCCGGCGGATGCCCACCCGGTCGCCCAGGGCTTCGCGGATGGCCTTGCCCAGGCAGATACCCACGTCCTCCACGGTGTGGTGAGCGTCCACCTGCAGGTCGCCGGCGCAGGAGAGCACCAGGTCAAACTGGGCGAAGCGGCACAGCGCATCCAGCATGTGGTCGAAGAACCCCACGCCAGTGGAAAGCTCCGTCTTGCCGGAGCCGTCCAGGCTGACCGTCAGCTGGATGTCGGTCTCCTTGGTTTTGCGGGTAAAGGTTGCGGTACGCATTTACTTCAGCTCCTTACCAAAGCGGATGGCGACGGAATTGGCGTGGGCGTCCAGGCCCTCTTCCTGCGCCAGGAGGATCACCTGATCGGCGACGCGCTCCAATTCTGCGCGGGAGCAGCAGATCAGGCTGGACTTCTTCACGAAATCGTCCACCGACAGGGGCGAGAAGAATCGCGCCGTGCCGGAGGTGGGGAGGACGTGGTTGGGGCCGGCGAGGTAGTCGCCCAGGGGTTCGGGGGAGTAGTGGCCCATGAAGATCGCGCCGGCGTTTTCGATCAGGGGCAGCAGGGCGTAAGGGTCGGCCACGGAGAGCTCGAGGTGCTCCGGGGCGATCTGATTGGCGATGTCAGCGCAGTCCGCCAGGGTCGGGGCGACCACGATGGTGCCATAGGCAGTCAGACTCTGCTCCACGACTTCCTTGCGGGGGAGGAGCGCCGTCTGCCGGGCCAGCTCGGCGTCCACTGCAGCGGCCAGCTTGGCGCTGTCGGTGACGAGAATCGCTGCAGCCAGGGGATCGTGCTCCGCCTGGCTCAGCAGGTCAGCGGCGACATAGCGGGGATCAGCACTGTCATCGGCGATGACAAGCACTTCACTGGGGCCGGCCACCATGTCGATGCCGACGTGACCGAAAACCTCGCGCTTGGCGTTGGCGACGTAAATGTTGCCCGGGCCGGTGATCTTATCCACCCGCGGGATGGATTCCGTGCCGAAGGCCAGCGCCGCCACAGCCTGCGCGCCGCCGATCTTGTAGATCTTATCCACACCGGCGATGTCCGCCGCGACCAGAGACAGGGGATAGCTGATGCCGCCGTCCTTGCCGGGAGGCGTGACCATGATGATCTCCTTTACCCCAGCGACCTTGGCAGGCAGCACGTTCATCAGTACAGAGGAGGGATACGCCGCCGTGCCGCCGGGAACGTACACGCCCACCCGCTTGAGGGGCGTGACCTTCTGCCCCAGGGAAATGGCTGCGTCAAAGTTGATCCAGGTGTTCTGCTTCTGCTTCTCGTGGAAAGCGGTGATGCGCTTGGCGGCTTCCTTCATGGCGGCGAGCCATTCAGGGCTGGCGGCCTCGTAGGCCTTGTCGATCTCCTCGCGGGTGACGAGGACGTTGCCGGCGTTGATGTCCGCCTTGTCAAAACGGGCGGTGTACTCGAACAGCGCAGCGTCGCCTTCCTCGCGCACACGGGCGACGATTTCCTTCACACGACGGGAGATTTCCTCATTCTGCAGCTGGGAACGGTTCATCACACGTGCTTTAAGGGCCTGCGCGTCGGTCATATTCAGAATCGGGATCATGGTTTTATTCCCCCTGTTTCATCTGTTCTACAAGTGCGCTCATGCCGTCGATGATCTCGCGGATGCGGTCGCGCTTGGTCTTCATGGATACGCGGTTGACGACCAGTCGGGCGGAGCACTCACAGACCGTTTCCAGCACGGTCAGGCCGTTGGCCTTGAGGGTGGAGCCGCTCTCCACAATGTCCAGGATCACGTCGGAGAGCCCGATGACCGGGCCCAGCTCGACGGAGCCGTGAAGCTCGATGATCTCAATCGTCTGGCCCTTGGCGTCGTAGTAGCTGCGAGCCACGTTGGGATACTTGGTCGCCACGCGGAAGGTGGCGCGGGTCGCGCTTTGGTGCTGTTCGGCGTAGCCTGCAATGCAAAGACGGCAACGGCCGAAGGTCAGGTCAAGCACCTCGTACAGGGGCCTGCCGGACTCCAGCAGGGTATCCTTGCCCACCACGCCGATGTCTGCCACGCCGTGATCCACATAGGTCGGCACGTCGCTGGGCTTGACGAGGATGAAGCGAACGTTGTTTTTCCTGTCCCACAGGACCAGCTGACGGCCGGGGTGCCGGGGCTCGGAGCAGTCAATGCCCAGCTGCTCCAGAAGCTCAAAGGCCTGCTCTGCCAGCCGACCCTTGGCCAGTGCGAAGGTGATCACAGGCTGCATCAGAACACCGCCTTTCCGTACTGTTGAATGCCGTCCGATGTGATGTACACAGCGGATTGGGCCAGCTTTTCATCCACCCGGCGCCGGAGTGCATCGGCGGACATGCCGTACATCATCGCCACGGACACGCCCTTTTCCCGCTGAGCTTTGGCATAGGCGATGGCCATCTGCCGGCACCCGGGATCAAAGGCCAGCGCCACATCGGGGATGGGAGCAGGGAAGGCTGCCCCCTGGCGTTCCAGGGCGATCATCAGCAGCTTCATGCTCAGCGCGAAGCCCGTTGCGGGAAGCGCGCGCCCGAAGCGGGCAGGCAGATCATCATACCGTCCGCCGGAAAGCAGCGGCTGACCCAGCTCTGCGACCAAACCGCGGAAGATCGTGCCGGAATAATAATTCGCCTGATGGGCCATGCCCAGGTCGATGCTCACGTATTTATCGCAGCCGTATTCGACCAGCATGGCCAGCACCTGACGCAGGTTGTTGATGGCGCTCAGGCACAGGGGGTGTCGGGTGAGGGATTCTGCTTCGTCCAGCACGGCGGTGTCGCCGTACAGGCGGGGGAGACGCATCAGCCGGGCTGCCACGTCCTCCGAGACGGCCAGCTTATCGAGGTAGAGCTGCATGTCCAGGGTATTCTTGCGTTCGATCATCCCACGGATGACGGCGCTCTGCTCCTCGGTCAGGCCTGCCTCCTGCAGGAAGCCCGCTACGAACTGGGCCTGCCCCAGCTCCATCTGGAAGTCCCGCAATCCTGCGTCCTCACAGGCCTTCACAGCCAGTGCAATGACCTCCGCATCTGCTTCGGGGGAGGCTTCTCCCATCAGCTCCACGCCGCATTGCGTTTCCTCGCACAGGAGGGAGGAGGTATCTGTCAGCGTCTTGGTAGCGGTTTGCAGATAGCACAGCCGCAGGGGCAGCGGCGCTTCTGCCAGACGACCCGCCGCCATGCGTGCTGCTGGAATGGTGGAGTCCGGCCTGACTGCGAGGATACGGCCAGCGCTGTCGAAGGTCTTCCACACGTCCTCGGGCCGATAGCCCCAGGTGCGGTCATCCAGCGCGTCGTAGAACTCCAGGATGGGGGTTTCGACCTCCTGATACCCCTGCATGGTGAACAAATGTCGCAGTAGCCCCTCCAGTTGACGCTTGCGGGAGCACTCGCCGGGCAGGGTATCCTGCATACCGCTGGGGATTTGAAGCCTTCGCTGGGCCATGGTGGACCTCCTCGATGCGCTGATAATTTAGCGCGATAAAGTGTTAATGCGATGAATTATAGCATGGTAAATGTCCATTGTCAAGGGAATTTGTGAAGAAATTCGCAATGAATTTCACTACATCTACTATACCATGCAAATACCTCTCTTTCAACCAAAGTACACCGAAAGCACAACACGAAAAAGCCCTGCACCATTGCTGATGCAGGGCTTGAAATACGCGGGCGCCTTAGTCCTTCTCGCCGGAATCCTCCAATGTGGAGGGGATGTCATGCCAGATCACGCCTTCGACCTTGCCCACGATCATATCGCGGGTTACGGGGCCGACCTTCCAGTTGCGGCTGTCGTTGGAGTTATTGCGGTTGTCGCCCATGAGGAAGTAGCGGCCTTCCGGCACGGTATAGGGGCCAAAGTCCGCGTCCATGCGCTCGTGCAGGAACTTCTCCTCGACCTTGGCGCCGTTGACGTACAGGTAACCATTCCGGATCTCAAGGGTATCCCCGGGAAGACCGACCACGCGCTTGACAAAGTTCAGCCGGCGGCCGTGAGCGTCCACGCGATCGGGGTAGTTGCATACCACCACATCGAAGCGCTCCGGTTCGCCGCCGACGGAGAAGTAGGTGCCGATGCCGGTGAAGGGGATGCCGAAGAAAGAGGAGCCATAATCCAGCTTGGAGACATACATGAACTCGCCGTGGTGGAGGGTGGGGTACATGCTGTCGCCATCCACGCGCACAGGCTCAAAGACGAACATGCGGGCCAGGCAGGCAATAATAAAGGCTACCACCAGCGTGCCGCCCCACTCGCAAAGCTCCTGCTTGAGGGGCTTCTTGACCTTTTCGGGCTTGGGCTGAAAGACCCACCAGGAGGGCATGTACTTTTTCAGCCAGGGTTCCTTCTGCTCCTTGGGTTTCTGCTCTTCTTTGGCGGATTCCGCCTGTACCTTTTCAATCTGGGACATCGCGATAACTTCCTTTCGTTGGTGATACGATATATATAACGAACAAGCGGGGGAAAACCCTGCATGGCATCATCTGTAACGGAGGGAAACATCCTCTGCGGAGGGTGACGGAGGGTAACCTCATTCGTCAGAAAATCGCTGCAACTTGACGAGAAGCGTCACGCGTCACCATTCAGCCAGAACGCGGGCTTGACATGGGCGGTTTCGTTTTCCGCATCCATTTCCAGCACCATCAGGCTCTTTTCGCCGCTGATGCGCTTCTTCAGGGGTTTTGCGGTGGACATCACAAAGGTCATGCCGACCACCTCCACGCCGAATTCCCGCATCAGATCGACCATGCCCTTGGCGGTGCCGCCGCCCTTGAGGAAGTCGTCCACGATCAGGCAGCGTTGACCTTCCTTGACACTGCGGCGGGACAGGCTCATGGTCTCGATGCTGCCGGAGCCGGAGACATAGTTGATGTTCACAGCGCTGCCCTCATACACCTTGGAGGAGCGGCGGGCGATCACCAGCGGCACGCCCAGGGCATTGGCGGTGGCGAAGGCCACGGGGATGCCCTTGGTCTCCATCGTCAGCACGAAATCAGGGGCCTGGCTGTAATACTCTGTCGCCATGATCTCACCCATGCGATTGGTGATGGCCGGGTTTGCCAGGATGTCGGAGTAATACAGGAAGCCGCCGGGCAGGACGCGATCGCTTCCGGCCAGCATCTGGCACAGATCGCCCACGAACTTGCGGGCGTCGGGACGCTTCACCTTCGCGCGGTAGCGGACGCCGCCGGCAGAACCGGTCACCGTCTCCAGCTCGCCCAGGCCGAACTGGCTCACCACATCGCGCAGGATGTCGATATCCTCGCTCATGGTGGATTTGGCAGTGCCGAACATCTCGCAGAAATAGCTCAGGGTGAAAATGCGGTTGGGAGCGCCGGAGAGGATCTTCATCATGGCGCTCATGCGTTCATTGCGGCGGATCTTTTCCACGGTATTGATACTCCTTCGTTGAGGTTGAATATGTTTCAGGCGGCGGGAAGACCTTCCCTTTGGAGGATACCGGAACATTATAGCACACTTCCACGAATAATGGAAGCCCCTAAAACATAAAATGTTCGTCTTTTTTGAGGCTTTTTTTCTGAACGTTCGTAAATTTGCAGAAAACAAAAAGGGACGCGCAGGCAAACGTTCTGCATCTGCGCATCCCATCAATTTCTTATCCGGTTATTTTGCCATGAATGCCTTCAGCAGCTCGGAGGCGTTGCTCTCCTCCATGAACACATTGGTTTTCATGACGGACAGGTCACGGGAGGGTTCCTTATCGTAGAAGGCCTTGTCGCAGTAGTCCAGGATGAGCTCCATATCGCTTTGGAGAATGGCATGTCCGCTCAGGTGAACGATCATGTTGTTGTTGCCGGATGCGCCGAGCAGATCCCATGCGGGCTGTGCACCGACAAAGGCCATCGTCTGGCCCTCCACATTGTTCCATTCCTCGCTCAGGATGCCGGTGACCACGATGTAGTGGCGGTCAGGATCGGCGCACAGGGCAGCCAGGAAATGCTGGTCAAAGGGCATCTGGGCAGGGTCCTTCACCAGCTGGATATTTCCGCAGAACCAGTGACTTTCGCCGGAGCCTCGGATGTTGTTCCAGGATTCGCAGGTGCCGTTGGTCCAGGCGCCGGTGCCGTCCTCGTTTTTGAAGTTCATGCTGGACAGATCGAAGGTCTTGCCCTGGCAGGAATAGCGCAGCATGCCCAGACCGCCCGCACCGGAGCAGGAGGGGATGACCACCTTGATGCGCTCATCATAAGCGCCGGCCACCGCCACGGATTTGCCGAACCGGCTCACGCCGCCCACGAGGGAATATTCCGCGTTGATGCCCAGCTCCGCCGCAGCCCCCTGCTCCATCGCGTCAATGATCTTCGATACGCCCCAGGACCAGGCGACCAGCGCGCCCGTGCGGTTGGTGGCATGGATGCCGCGGGGATACAGGGTGTAGAACGCACCCATGTAGAAGGAGTTGTCCGACGCCACGTCATAGGGCGAATAGGCAAAGCCTGCATATCCGCGGGAAGCAGCATATTTCACCACATCGCTCATGCCCCAGAAGCTGTATTCGATGTAGTAGGGCCAGCCGCCCTCGGGGGACTCGCCCTTGGGCAGGACAAAGGGCACCTTCAGCGTGACTGACTGATCTGCGCGGGCAATGTCGATGTACAGCACGCTGTCCTCCACGCGCCAGGTCAGGATCTCCTCCGAGCCATCGGGCATGTATCCGTACATGTAATATTCGTACAGACCCTTGATCTCCGCGCGGCGCTTCTGCCAGTCCTCAGCGGTGACGACGGGCGTACCGTCCTCGAAGGTCATCAGGTCGGGCATTTCCTCGCGCACAGGCAGCTTGCCCGGTGCGGTGTAGGGGATTGCCGCGTCCGTCTGGCCCCACTTGAGGACAGGGGCATCCTCTGCGCAGACAGTGGAAACGAAGGTCAGCAGAAGTACGAGGGCGATCAGCAGCAGCTTCATGGGGACTCCTCCTTATCTTTCGGGCAATGAAGTTTCCAGCACTTCCAGCACAAACTGGCGGATATCCTGGGAAACCAGCGGCCACCGCAGTGCGCTGCAGCGGGCCAGGTGCTCATCGGGCAGGGACATCATCAGGTCAATGGAAGGAGCGGCGGGATCATCTGTGAGGGTAAGCAGCCAGTCGTTCAGTCCGCATTGGCGGACGGCGTCCGTCTGCGATGCGTCAGGCATGGGCAGGGTCGGGTCGTAATCCGCCGTGAGCTGAGCCAGCACGGTCGAGTAGGTCACCTGTACACAGCCATGCCACCGCTCGGGCAGCAGGGTGAGGCCCTTCCCGGCGGGGAGGTAGAGCATCAGGTCCATAAGGGTGGCCGCCTTGTCAAGCAAGCGCAGGTGGATGACCGTGCGTCCATCCGGCAGGGTGAAGGACTCTGCCGGAGCCATCTGTTCGGTGGCAAAGCGCTGCTGCCAGCCTTCGGCACGTTCGTCAATCATTGTCCGTCTGCTGGCAGGGATACGCTTTTCAAAGCTTCGGAGGATGTAATCGCCCTCGCCGGTGATCTCGATCAGGTTACCCAGGGGGTGTGCCCGTTGAGTGATCTGTCCCTGGCTTTCCATATCGGACAGGGACAGCTGCATGGTGATGTAGTTCATCAGATCACTTTCCGCCATGGCCTGAAGCAGCTGCATGGCTGTCACCGGGCCGAGGCGGCGGAGGGTGTAGAGGATGATCAGCCGGTTTTCCGTTTCGGGGATGTGTCTGCGTTCCATTGCGTTTTCTTGCTCCTGAATCAGATTCTGACGGTAGTTATTTGACGTGCAGGCTGCGGATTCCTGCCGGGAAAAGGAAAAACCCCTCCGGCTTTGCAGCGGAAGGGCGGTAAGTACATGTGGAAATCGCGGTTGACAGGCTGCAGCCTGTTCCGCATGCGCGGGCCTTACGCGATGAAGGGCTTGATCTCGTTGAGCAGATCTTCGCAATCGTCGCTGTAGATCTCCATGGTGACGGGCTTGGACCAGTCCAGGGAGAAAATGCCCAGGATGGACTTGGCGTCAACCACGTGGCGGCCGGAGCGCAGGTCCATGTCGTAGGGGTAAGCGCCAACGATCTGCACGAACTTCGCGCCGTCGGTCATCAGGTTCAGCTTAATGTTTACAGACCTCATTTTAGAAGCACCTCCGTGTCGTCTTGGTACCTTTCTGGTACGGGGATAATATACCATGTTTGCGCAGAAAAAGCAAGCGGTGGAAACATAAAAAATTCCCAAGTGTTATGTATGACGCGCACCAAGGAGAACAGCTGATTTTGTGCAATTTGAATGGAAGAAAAGAAATTTCCGGAAACGTTTCCGGAAAACGTTTTAGGAAGTGGCCGGAAGGCGCCGCGGCAAACGCGCGGGAAGGCGGATTTATTCCTCTGTTCCCATTCCCTTTTTGCCCAAAGAGT
This sequence comes from Christensenellales bacterium, assembly GCA_045132495.1. Taxonomy (GTDB): domain Bacteria; phylum Bacillota; class Clostridia; order Christensenellales; family Aristaeellaceae; genus UBA11524. The sequence continues at coordinate 23,747 of JBGUSK010000122.1, forward strand.
GGTATAATGGTCAGGATTTCTATCCAACAGGAAGGGAGGCGCGCCCATGGAACAGGTCGAAGCCAGTGTCCTTGGCACCATCTACCGCAATGAAGACAATGGCTACACCGTGCTGACTGCCCGGGAAGGCCGACGCGAGATCACCATCGTGGGCACGCTGCCGGAGCTGCATCCTGGTGAGCAGGCTGTCTTTACCGGCGAGTGGATCTCTCATCCGACCTATGGCCGCCAGCTCAAGTGCTCCTCCGTTGAATTGCAGAAGCCCACGACCCTGCTGGGCATTGAGCGGTATCTTGGCAGCGGCATCATCCACGGCGTAGGGCCTTCTACCGCGAAGGCCATCGTGGCGCATTTTGGCGAAGATACGCTGCGGGTGCTGTCCGAGCATCCGGAGATGCTCCAGGAAGTCCCCAAGATGGGCAAAAAGCGCTGGAAACAGATCGCAGAAGCCTACCGGGAGCAGGAAGGTGCGCGTACAGCGATGGTCTTCCTGCAGACCTACGGTATTCCGGCGACGCTGTCGATCAAGATCTCGAAGCTCTACGGCGACCGCACGCCCGCCCTGATCCGCGAGAACCCTTACCGCCTGTGTGAGGATATCGACGGCGTGGGCTTCCTCACGGCGGATCGCATCGGCACCTCCCTGGGCGTGCCGCCGGACAGCGAGGGCCGCATCTGCGCGGCGCTCAAGTACATTTTGAAGGAAGCTGCCGCGGCGCAGGGGCATATCTATCTGCCGCGGACGGAGCTGCTCAGCCGCGCCAGCCAGCTACTGCGGGTGGAGCCGGAGCTGGCGGAGCATCATTTGCTGCGCATGACCATGGTGCGGGAGCTGATCCAGTCCGGTGCTGATGGCGAGGAGCGGGTCTACCTGCCTGTTTTCGACGGCGCGGAAAGGGAGGTTGCCCTTCGTCTGTGCGAGCTGATGGCTGCCTATGGGACAGGCAATGCAGCCGGTGCGGACAAGGAGATCGACAAATTCCAGCAGAAGCACGGCATCACCTTTTCGACCCGCCAGCGGGAGGCCATTATTTCTGCCGTCCGCGAAGGCGTGCTGGTTATCACCGGCGGCCCCGGCACGGGTAAAACGACCATTATCAACTGCATTATCAGCCTGCTTTCCCGGGAAGGGGAGGTCGTGCTGTGCGCCCCGACGGGCCGCGCAGCCAAGCGCATGACCGAGGCGACCGGGGTGGAATCGAAGACCATCCACCGCCTGCTGGAATACGGCGGCGACGAGGGGCAATTCGCCCGCAATCAGGAGAACCCCATCGAGGCGGATGTGGTCATTGTGGATGAGGTGTCCATGGTGGATCTGATGCTGATGCGCTCTCTGCTGCGGGCCATCGAACCGGGTACGCGGCTCATCCTCGTGGGCGACGCTGATCAGCTGCCGTCTGTCGGTGCGGGCAATGTGCTGGGCGACGTGCTGGAAAGCGGCGTGATTCCCAAATGCATGCTGACGGACATCTTCCGCCAGGGCGAAACCAGCCGCATCGTTGTCAACGCCCACCGCATCAACCACGGCGAAATGCCCCTGCTGAACGAGAAGGGCACTGACTTCTTCTTCGAGCGCAAGCAGGGCTTCTATGACGCGGCGCAAACCATCGTGTCCCTGGTGACGCAGCGTCTGCCAAAGTTCCTCAAATATGATCCGGCGCATATTGCCGCCGAGGCGGTGCGGAACATCCAGGTGCTGGCGCCTGCCAAGAAGGGCGAGTGCGGCGTGATCACCCTGAACCAGATGCTGCAATCCGCCCTCAATCCCCCGGCGAAGGACAAGCCCTCCCTGCAATATGGCGAGACCATCTTTCGCCTGGGCGACAAGGTCATGCAGACCAAGAACGACTACCAGTTGGAGTGGCGCAGGTTGACTTCCTCCGGCTGGGAGGACGGTCAGGGCGTGTTCAACGGCGATGTGGGCTTTATCGTGGACGTCGATCCCGAGGAGCACTGCCTGACGGTGCGCTTCGACGAGGAGAAGGAGGCGGTGTATGCCTCTGCCCAGTTTGAAAACCTTGATCTGGCCTACTGCCTGAGCGTCCACAAGAGCCAGGGCAGCGAATTCCCGGTGGTGGTGATGCCGGTGGTCGGCGGTCCGCCGATGCTGCTGACCCGCAACCTGTTCTACACTGCGCTGACCCGCGCCCGTGCGCTGGTGGTGCTGGTGGGCCGGGAAGAGGTCGTCCGCCTGATGGTGGAAAACGACCATGTGCTGAAACGCTACACCACGCTGTGCGAGCGTTTGCTGCATGTGTCTACCCTCGTGCCGGACAGCCTGATGCTGTGATAATTCCAGCCAAGCCGGGGCATCCTGTTACAGAAAGCCAGACCGGATGGGGCAATCTGGTCGAATAATATCCGTTTCCTGCAAAAGGGCTGCAAAGCCGCATAGATTCTGGTTTTTTCGCGTTTTTTTCAAGCGGAAATCGTTGACAATCAAGGCCCGGCCTTGTATCATGGAAAACGATTTCCGCTTTTTGAATGATTGATGGAGGTTGATCCATATGTCCAACAAGATCGTCACCAAGTTCGGCGGCAGCTCCCTGGCGGATGCGGGCCAGTTTGAAAAGGTGAAATCCATCCTGCTGCTGGATGCGAACCGCCAGTATGTGGTGCCCTCTGCGCCCGGCCGCCGTTTCAAGGATGATGTGAAGGTCACCGACCTGCTGTATAAGTGCCATCGTCAGGCGCAGGCGGGTGAGGACTTCCAGGAGACCTTTGACCTGATTGCCGCCCGCTACATGGATATCGCGGAGGAACTGGGCCTGACGGTTGATCTGGGCGCGGCGCTGGATGAGGTGAACGAGAAGATCGCAGCCGGTGCAGACGAGGACTATTGCGCTTCCCGCGGAGAATACCTCAACGGCCTGCTGCTGGCTGATTATATGGGCTGGCGCTTCCTTGATTCCGCTGAGGTGATCAAGTTTGATCAGAACGGCCTGCTGGACGCGGAGCTGACCAACCGCCTGATGTCCGAGCGGTTGGCGGACGGCATTCCCACGGTCGTGCCCGGCTTCTTCGGCTCCTACTATGACGGCACGGTGCGCACCTTCTCCCGCGGCGGCAGCGATATCACCGGTGCGATCGTGGCCCGCGCGGTCAACGCGGCGGTGTACGAGAACTGGACGGACGTCTCCGGCTTCCTGATGGCCGATCCCCGCATTGTGGAGGATCCCCGCGAGATCAGCAGCATCACCTACATGGAGCTGCGCGAGCTGAGCTATATGGGCGCCTCCGTCCTGCATGAGGACGCGATGTTCCCCGTGCATAAGGCGGGCATCCCCACCAACATCCGCAACACCAACAATCCCACCCATCCCGGCACCATCATCAGCCTGGATGCCCCCTACGACGAGGCGCACCCCACCATCACCGGCATCGCTGGCCGTAAGGGCTTCTGCGTTGTGTCCATTGCCAAGGCCATGATGAACACTGAGCTGGGCTTCTCCCGCAAGGTGCTCAGCGCCTTCGAGCAGTACGGCGTGTCCATCGAGCACCTGCCCACAGGCATTGACACCATGTGCGTGGTGGTAGCCGGCGAGGCTTTCGCACCGGTGAAGGACAAGATCATCAACCGTATTGTCGCGACCACCAACCCTGATACCATCACCGTGCATGACAACATGTCCATCATCGCCACCGTCGGCCGGGGCATGGTGCACAACTGCGGTACTGCGGCGAAGCTCTTCGGTGCCATGTCCAAGGCGGGCATCAACGTGCGCATGATCGACCAGGGCTCCAGCGAGCTGTCCATCATCGTGGGCGTGGATGACAAGGATTACGCCGAGACCATCAAGGCTATTTACGGCGCATTTGTGAATCAGTGATATGCAGCGGAGCGTGAGTTGATCGCGCTCCGTTTTCCCCGTTTATACGAAAGGATGATACTGCGATGGAACTGACGCTCACGACCTATCTCATTGTCTGCCCGCTGGTGTTTCTGGCGGGCCTGATCGACTCCGTGGCTGGCGGCGGCGGATTGATCTCCCTGCCTGCGTATTACCTGGCCGGGCTGAATCCGGTGCTGGCGGCGGGCACCAACAAGCTCTCCGCCTGCCTGGGTACGGTAGCATCCACCACCCGCTTTGTCCGGGGCAAAAAGGTGGACTGGAAGGCCGGCGTTTTCGCAGCCATCGGCGCATTCCCCGGCTCCTGGCTGGGCACGCTGCTGCTCCAGCACATCCCGGAGGACATGGTGCGGGTGCTGATGATCTGCGCCATTCCGCTGGTGGCCGTCGTCGTGCTGCGTAAGCGGGAGATGACGGGCCGCTGCCTGGTGGAGGAAATCTTCTACCGCCCGCTGGCCTTCGTGATCGGCCTGGTGATCGGCTTCTATGATGGCCTGATCGGCCCTGGTACGGGCACCTTCCTGATTCTGATGTTCACCATGGCCCTGGGCATGGAGGCGGTCATGGCCTCCGGCACGGCGAAGGTCGTGAACCTCACCAGCAACGTGGCGGCGCTGATCTCCCTGGCTACGACGGGTAATGTGCTCATTGCCCTGGGCCTGCCTGCGGCGCTGTGCGGCATTGCGGGCAACTGGCTGGGCGCAGGCCTGACGATGAAAATAGGCGCTGGTTTTATCCGGTACATGCTGCTGGTGGTGCTGTTCCTCCTGCTTGCCAAAATGGTGGTGGATGTGCTATAATGTAAGATGGTAATCTGTCAGATTGCTTTGTATGACTTTTGGGACCCTCAGGAGGGATTTGCATGATCAAGCAGGAGATCACCCTGCGCGTGCCCGGCAAACAGGAATACGCGCTGGTGCTGCGCCTTGCCCTTGGCGGCGTGGCGATGCTCAAGGATCTGGATGCAGGTGCGCTGGACGATCTGCGCAGTGCGTCCGACGAGGCGGTGGACTGCCTGCTGCATCAGGGCCGCGAGGTCTCCTGGCTGACCCTGCATGTCATGGACGGCGGCGACAAGCTGACCATTCGCATCTGCGCGGAATTCACCGGAGCGGGGGAGTTGACCGCAGATGCAGACGAGGTGGAAGTCTCCCGCGCGGTGCTGGAGACGCTGATTCCTGAGGTGGAGATGTGCGCACAGGACTGCGGCTGCATCGAAGCCATCTCTCTGACGCTGAAAAAAGCTGTGGCAATGGGGGCGTAACGATATGGACGATACGCGCCTGACGCCGCTTCTGGCCGACTATGCCAGAACCCGCGACCGGGACGTGATGGCCACGCTGGTGGAAGGTTACCTTCCCCTGTGCAGGGCCATTGCCTGGAAATTCCGCGGGCAGGGTGTGGAGACGGAGGACTTGGAGCAGGTTGCGGCCATCGCGCTGATGAAGGCCATCGAGCGCTTTGAGCCGGAACGGGGGTTCAAGTTCACCACCTTTGCCATGCCGACCATTGCGGGCGAGGTCCGCAATCATATCCGCGATAAGGGTGGGGCGATCCGCGTCAACCGTGATACCCGCTCCCGCCTGTATCAGCTGCGCAAGGTCACCGACCAGCTGACCCAGCAGCTCCAGCGCGAGCCCTCTCTGAAGGAGATCGCCGCTGCGATGGAGATCACCCCGGACGATTTGCTGTCCCTGCTGGACGCCCGCGACGCTTCCGATACCATTTCGATGGATGCGGCTATGGGCTCCGATGAGGACGCTCAGCGCCTCGAGGAGCGCCTTGGCGTGACGGACGACGGCTTTGAAAGGGTCGAGCAGCAGCAGTGGATGCAATGGGTCTTCCAGCAGGTAACGCCGCAGGAAAGGCTGCTGCTGGAAAAACGCTTTATTGAGCGCCTTGGGCAGCGGGAAACCGCCAAGGCCCTGGGCGTGAGCCAGATGCAGGTCAGCCGGATGGAGCGGAAGCTTCTTGCCCGTCTGCGCAACATGACCGAACGCTGGCACACCTTACATTGACCGATTCCTTTCCCACGACAGAAGAGGGGAGTACACATAAATGGATAACCAGTTCTATCCTCCCAGCGGCGGATATCCGCAAAATGGGCAGCCGAACTTCGGTGGACAGCCGATGGAAGGCGTACAGCCCGGGATGGTATTTGACGCCCAGGGACAGATCGTGCAGGGCTATGGCACACAGATGCAGCAGGGTGTGCAGAACCCCTATGGCGTGCAGCCTGAAGCGGCCTATCCGCAGCAGAGCGCTTATAATCCCTACGACCTGCAGCAGGCGGGCTATGCGGCCTATACCCAGAGCCAGCAGCCTGTTCAGCAGGACCTGCAGCAGAATCCGTATCAGACCGGCTATCAGCAGCCCTATGGCGGGGTGCAGCAGCCCTATGCTGAGGACGGCTATCAGTATCATTTTGACCACAGTCAGTCAGTGATGCAGGAGCAGGCCCCCATGGGCTTCCCGCCCCAGCAGCTCAAAAAGCAGAGGCCCAAACTGCGCCTGACGGCCTTCCATGTGGCGATTATCGTGGCGGCGCTGGGCTTCCTGGGCTGGTATCTGTATGCGACCCTCGTGCCGGAGGCCGCCAAGTACGGGCAGATCACCTCCGGTAATCTGAGCGCAAATCACGCCGGCGACTGCCTGATCGTCCGCAACGAGGTGCCCTATGACGCTGAAGGCGTGACCAGCGTGGTCTACGACGCGGAGGAGGGCAGCAGCGTCGTGCGCGGCGACTATATCTGTAAAGTGTACTCCTCCGGCTATTCCACCCGTGAGATGAACACGCTGCAGGGCTACCGTTCCTCCATCCGCGATTATCAGAAAAAGCTGATTGAGGCGGAAACCACCTATGACGCCAAGCTCAACCGGGTGACCTCCGACGTGCTGACCTATGCCAAGGCGGTGCGCGATCTGATCGGCGGCTCCCGCGGCTCGCTGGAGAATCAGGAGGAGCTGCTGGCTGGCGCGGTAAAGGCCCGTCAGACGTACATGAAGTCCAAGTATGCTTCGGATCAGCGCTTCTCCCGTCTGTATGACGACGAGCTCAGCCAGACCCAGCGCATTGATTCCTGGACGAAGCAGTACACCGCCTCTGACGCCGGTGTGGTCAGCTTCTACTCCGATGGCTATGAATACGGCCTGACCGGTGATAACTATACATCCTTCGAGCCCCGCCAGGTGCGCTCAATGATGAACGGCGCGGTGCCGGAAAAAACCACTGCCCAGAAGGGTAAGACCACCATCTACCGCATGGTGGAGGACGGCGAGTGGTATGTGCTCTTCCTCTCCGATGATACGGACTGGAACCCGGTCAAGGGGCAGGTATATCAGCTGCAGCTGGAGCGCTTTGAGGATGCGGCGGTCTATGCTGAGGTGGTGAACTTCACCCGTTCCGGCGGCGAGCTGCTGGTGCGTCTGCGCGTGCCCGGCGAGGTCAAGCCGGTGCTTTACATGCGGACCTGCGGCGCGGTGCTGGGCGAGAGCATGTCTACCCTGTGCGTGCCCGAACGCGCCATTTATACCCAGGACGGCATGACCGGTGTGGTCATGGTGAATGGCAACACGGAGTCCTTCATCCCCGTCAACGTGATCCACTATGACAACGGCAATGCCTATTTCCAGGCGATCCAGCAGGGCCTTCTGTTTGAAGGCATGACAGTGATGCTCTTCTGATGGCCGGTATCGAAGGAGGAAAAGAAATGGACGCCTCCCTGCTTCGGGAAAGGTATGAATCCGCCCTGGCGGCATTGAATGCGGCATCTGGCGGCGTATATGCACCGCCCAGGATCATCGCCGTCACCAAAACCCATTCCGTGCAGGAGATCCTGCCCCTGGCTGACCTCAGCGTAACGGAGATCGGCGAAAACCGGGCGCAGGAGATCGTCGAAAAATGGCCGGAATTGCAGGAAAAATTCCAATTCCACTGCATTGGGCGGTTGCAAACCAACAAAGTTAAGTATATAATAGATAAGGTATGCCTGATCCAGTCCCTTGACCGGATGAACCTTGCCCTGGAGATCGATCGTCAGGCTCAGAAGGTCGGGCGGGTGATGCCCGTGCTGGTGCAGGTTTCCCCCGCGGGGGAGGAACAGAAGGGCGGCATGCCTGCGGAAGAGGTGCGTCCCTTCCTGGAGGAGGTACGGCATATGCCCGGCCTCCGTGTGGAGGGGCTGATGGCGGTGATGCCCAACACCCCTGACCGGGAATATCTGGCGGGGCTCTTCTGGGAGATGCGTTGCCTGTTTGAACGGCTGCAGGCGGAGGCGATCTCCGGCGTGGAGATGCGCGAGCTGAGCATGGGCATGTCCGGCGATTATCTGTTGGCCGCAAAGCACGGCGCAACGATGGTGCGCCTTGGCAGCGCCCTGATGGGCCCCCGCGATTACGGCAATGTGAATAAGTGACCTTTGAGAGGAATGAAGATACATGGCGTTCTGGGATGACGCGAAAAAGAAAATGCTGCAGGCCATGAAGCCCCGGCAGCAGCAGGAGGCCACCGGGTACTCCTCCAACCGTGCAGACGGCGGCTTCAGCGGCTATGTGCCCAAGATGAAGAAGCAGGAGAATGATCAGAGCCAGACCGGCTTCCGCCAGGGCGGCGCTGCAGGCTATGCCCACATGATGCCCGATGGCGTTGATCCGAGCATGATGCAGCAGTTCCAGCCCGTTGGCGGCCAGACAGGCGCGGTTCCGCCCCAGCAGGCGATGCCTCAGCAGGGGATGCCCCCGCAGCCCCAGCAGTCGCCCTTTGGCCGCACTGGCTATCAGCAGCCGGTTGGCGGGCCGCAGCCGATGGGACAGCAGGTTCCCCCGCGTCCGCAGGCCCAGTTCCAGGGCCAGCAGCCCATGGGCCAGACCTTCCAGCAGCCGGTGCAGCAGCCTCAGCGGGGCTTTACCACCCGCCAAAGCGCGGTTCCGCCGCAGCAGAATCCCCAGGGCTTCCCACCTCAGGCGGCAGTTCCGCCCCAGCAGAACGCGGCTCCGACGCAGAACGAGCCCCAGTCCTTTGCCTTCCCCGGCGGAGACAGCTATGTGGTGGATGGCAATGCGTACAAGATGATCCTGCGTGTGGCCCAGATCACCGGCGTGCCCAGCTGCTTCCGGGTGATCGAGTTCATGTATAACAACGAAGCAGTCATCGTCAATGCCGAGCAGGTCACTGATCTGGTCGAGGCTGATCGCTGCATGGATCTGATCTTCGGCGCGGCCTGCGCGATGAAGCAGCGCCTCATGCGGGTTTCCGGCAAGCAGATTTACGTGATCACCCCGCCGCAGGTGTATGTCGCGCCCTTTGATGTGCTGCGCCGCGCGGGTATGGCGGATATCGAACGCCGCTGGCCAGGCGCCATGCAGGCCAACATGCAGGCCCAGCCGATGGTGAACAACGTCCAGTCTATGCAGCCCATGGGTGCGCAGAATGTGCAGCCGATGTACAATCAACCCCGGCAAGATGATTTTGCCGGCGGATTCGGCCGCCGCGCTGCCCGTAATGCCATGCATACCAATGGCTATACCGACTATGGTGGATTCGGCACAAAGGGCCGATAATACATACACAAAGGAGAGAATACTATGGGTATCATCTTTGGTCTGATCAATCTCGTTCTGGATGTCTACAAGCTGCTGGTGATCGTGCACTTCATCCTGACGCTGGTGAAGGCGCCCTCCAACAAGTGGACCACCCTGCTAGCCAGCATCGTTGAGCCCGCGCTGGTGCCCTTCCGCAAGCTGCTGACCAAGCACCTGCCCAAGAACTGGCAGATCGCTGACTGGTCCCCTGTGGCCCTGTTCATCGTGATCACCATCATCCAGTGGATCCTGTAAGAAACAGGGATGCTGCCCAGCTGGCCCTCCGGCTGCGGCAGCATGCTGAAAGGGCGGACAGGCTGGACGTTCCTGTGCCGGGACGATTCGTCACGGGAGAGGAACGTTCCCTGGCCCTTCGCGCTGCCCGGGAAGCACGGGTGGCCGCCTCCTTTGACGGCGGTTGGCCGGATGCAGAACGGGTGCAGGTCTGCTTCCACCCGGCATGGGCGGAGGCGGAGTTTACAGCGGTCTGGCTGGAGATCCGCTGGGCGGCGAAGTTCGCCCGTGTGGAGCATCGTGACCTGCTGGGCAGTCTGATGGCGCTGGGCATGGATCGCGCCTTCTTCGGCGATCTGATCGCCCTGGAGGACAGGGCGTATTTGCTGTGCATGCCCGAGGTCGCTGCTCGTCTCCCTGTGGAGTGGAACCAGGCGGGTAATGTGCCCATCAAGGTGCGCGCCCTGGAGGAAGCACCCGCCATTGAGCCGCCCAAGGGGGATTTCCTGCGGGATACCGTGGCGTCGCTCCGGCTGGACTGCATCCTGGCGTCCGGCATGAAAACCTCCCGCAGCCGCGCGGCGGAGATCATCCGCATGGGCGCTGTGGCGGTGGATCACATGATCGAGGAAAGGATCGACCGTTTGCTGGAAGCCGGACAGCTGCTGTCTGTTCGTGGTTTTGGGCGCATCCGCCTGCTGGAGGTCGGAAATCCTACGCGAAAGGACAGATTGCCCGTCATGCTGGAAATTTTCCACAAGGGCTGAGCATATACTGAACCGTAATGGTTATTGAGATTTGCCAATGAAAGGGGTACACCGCTATGCAGAACCAGAAAATCACCATCGAAGTGATCGAAAGCAAGGAATTCCATGTGGCCGCCCGCGGCTACAATCAGCATGAGGTGGATGAATTCCTGGACAGCATCTGTGACGAGCTGGAGCGCCTGGAGGGCGAAATGGCGGCCCTGAAGGCGGAGAATGATCGTCTGCAGCACCAGGCTGTGCCCCAGCCCGTCCATCATGCGCCGGCTGCTGCCTCTGCGGAGGGCACCTTCCGGGAAATCCTGGAAATGGCTCAGCGCGTCAAGGAACAGACCATTGCGGATGCGCAGGCCAAGGCGGCGGAGATCATCGCGAATGCCGAGATCGAGGTCAAGACTCGTCTGGGAAGCCTCAATGAGGAAAAGGATGAACTGGAGGCAGAGATCGAATCCATCAAGGGCGCTGCCCGCGAATACAAGGCGAAGTTCGCTGAAGTGATCGCCGCTGCCCAGGAAACGCTGGATTCGGCTTTTGACCTGTAATTGATTGCAAGGCGGGACGGCGCAAGGCTGTTCCGCCTTTTGCAATATGTCAGGGGCTGAGAAAGCCTGATGAATGTCAGCCTGCGGTGAGAAATTGCGAAAAAGGAGGTCTGTGCCATGGAAACGATCCGCATTGCCGTGCGTACGCTGGTGGAATTTACCCTCCATGGCACGGACATCCGCCGCCTGGGCGGACAGATCAGGGACATGCAGGATGGCATGCTGGGCCACAAGGCACGGCAGTCGCTGCTGGGCGAGGGCTGGGAGGCAGAAGTTCCCCTGTCTTTGACTGTCCCGGTGGAGGACGAGGACAGCGAGCTGCTGATCTCCGGGCGCATGGACGCATTTTGCGATGGGAAAGTACCCATCATCGAGGAAATCAAGCTCTGGCAACGCAAAGAGCCGCCGCTTGCCCCCTTTGAGGCCCATGAGATGCAGGCGATCTGCTACGGGCATATGCTCTGCGAAACGAGGGGCGTCGAAAACGTCATCATCCGCGTGGTATATGTTGACCGCCGCGGCAAGGTGCGTGGTGAATTCGATACACCTCTCACGGCTGAGGAGTGCCGGGCGCGCTTCAAGATGGTGTTTGAGCCCTGGGCACGCCGGATGCGCATACTCCGCAGGCACCGCCGGGAACGGGATGCGTCCTTGAGAAACTTGACCTTCCCCTTTGGCAGCTACCGTCCTGGTCAGCGGGAAATGGCTGTGCAGGTCTACACTGCGGTGCGGCTTGGAAAGCGTCTCTTTGCATCCATGCCCACCGGCACAGGAAAGTCCATCGCGGCGCTGTTTCCGGCGCTCAAGGCGCTGGGCGAAGGGCTCACCGGGCAGGTCTACTACCTCACCGCCCGCACGACCCAGCGTCAGGGCGCGCTCGAAGCCCTGCGCCGCCTGCGGGAGCAGCCGCTCCACCTGTGGACGCTCACCCTTGATGCCAAGGACAAGCAATGCCCCGAAAAGACCCTCTGCCATCCGGATTATTGCCCCCGGGCAAAGGGCCACTTCCTGCGCGATCATGCCGCCATCGAGGAAATGCTGCAAACCGATGACTGGTCGCCGGAAAACATTCGCCTGATGGCGGATAAGCATCACATCTGCTCCTTTGAATTCTCCCTGTCCCTGGCGGAAATCGCCGATCTGACCATTTGCGACTATAACTATGCCCTTGACCCGGCGGTGCACATTCAGCGCATCTTCGACAAAACGGCGGATGTGACCCTGCTGATCGACGAGGCCCACAACCTGCTCTCCCGCGTGCGGGACATGCTTTCTGGTACTGTGGATGGCGGACGCATCCGCAAGCTGCGCACGGTGGTTGGCAAGGCAGCCGGGCGAAAACACCCTCTGTACAAGGCCATGACCGAGGTGCTCAAGGTCCTCGACGATCTGCCAATTCCTGAGGATGCATCCACTGAAGGCGAGCTGGCGAAGCTCCCGACCAGTCTTGACAATGCCTGCATGGAACTCGCTGACGCCTTCATGACTGCGCAGAATGAGTATTTTCCATGGGACGAGGCGGGGGAGAAGGTCAGCGACACGCTGCTGCCGCTGCTCTCTTTTGTGCGGGCCCGCAGGCGCGATACAACCGAATACGCCTGGCTTTGGCAGGGCAGAAAAAACAAGGTGCTGACAGCCTTTGCGCTGGATGTCGCCAGCTATTTCGAGGAGGTCACGACCATGCTTCGCGGCGTGGTGTGCTTCTCCGCGACCATGCATCCGTTGGCGGACATGAAGCTGCTCCTCGGGGGACAGGAGGACGACGCATGCTTCGCCATGCCGTCGCCATTCCCAGAGAAAAACCTGCTGGTTCTCCAGCGTGACGTGAACACCCGCTACCGCTATCGTGACGCGGCCTGCGAGGACATCGCCGCAGGTGTCCGCGCGATGGTGGACGCCAAGCCGGGCAAGTACATCGCGTTCTTCCCCAGCTTCGCCTATCTGCGCCAGGTGTCGGAGCTGCTGGATATTCCCCATCAGGCCCAGCGCAGCGGCATGTCCGACGACGAGCGTCGCGAATTTCTCGCGTCCTACACCCCGGATGGCCCTGCAACGCTGAGCCTGTGCGTGCTGGGCGGCATCTTTGCCGAGGGCATCGACCTTCCCGGCGATGCGCTGGACGGCGTGGTCATCGTGGGCGTGGGTCTGCCCCAGGTGAATCTCTTCCAGGAGACGTTGCGGGCCTATTACGAGCGTACCCTGGGGGCCGGCTTCCTTTACGCCTACATGCTGCCGGGCATGCAGAAGGTGGCCCAGGCGGTGGGCCGCGTCATCCGCACGGAGACGGATCGCGGCGTGGCGCTGCTGCTGGATGACAGATATCGGCAGACGGCGTACCGCAGGCTGTGCCCGGAGCACTGGACGATCCGGCGGGGAGATGCGGAGAAAGAGATGAAGCGTTTCTGGCTGACATAAGGAGGAAGTATCATGGATGGCAATACGACGATCAAATACCTGCAAACATACATCCGTGAGAAGGATTGTAATGCTGAATTGCGGATGCAGTATTTCCTAAAACTGTCCGAGGAAGTGGGTGAGCTGGCTTCTGCCATGCGAAAGGGGAGCAAAGCTTCCGATCTTTCCTGCATCAAAGGCACCATTGACGAGGAACTCTGGGATGTGATCTACTACGCCTTGGCAATTGCCAATGTGTACGACATTGACATGGAGGAAGTTATCCGTGTGAAGGCAGAACTTGCGGAAAAGAAGTATCCTTCTTCAGCAAAGTTTGAGGTGGGAAGGTAAGAATACATCAGACGGCGGCAATCCCCCGCCGTCTTTTTGATGTATTTTCGCCCGGCACACCTTGGCAAATCCGCCGCCATCGCGTACAATAATCCTGTATGCAAAATCTGCGAAAACGGGAAGAAAAGAACCTTCCCATTCGTTATACAGGAGGATTGGTTATGAAGTATATCCTTGTCATCGGCGACGGCATGAGCGATGATCCCATCCCGGAGCTGGGGAACAAAACCCCGCTGGAGTACCTTGACCTGCCCCATTTCGGCGTGCTGGCGGGCAGTGATACCGGCACCTGCCAGACTGTTCCCGAGGGCGTGCCTGCGGGCAGCGATACTGCCATCCTCAACATCTTCGGCTATGATCCCCGCTGGAGCTATACCGGCCGCAGCGTGCTGGAGGCCGCGGGCGTGGGCGTGACCCTCAAAAAGGGTGAGGTGTCCATGCGCGTCAACCTCTGCGCGGTAGAGGAGATCGACGGTAAGCTGATCATCCACAGCCACAACGGAGGCAACATCGAGGGCGACGAGGCGGAAACGCTGATGAACGACCTGCTGGCTGATCCGCGCTTCCAGCCTGCCAAGGAGGCGGCGAAGCTCCATGTGCATGTCAGCCGCACCTTCCGCCATATCGGCGTGTTCGCTGATGTGGATGAATCTGCCGTGTTCAAGACTACAGAGCCCCACAACGTGCTGGAGCAGGATGTGGCGCTGCACTATCCCACCGGTGCGATGGCCGAGGAGATCACCGCGCTGATGAAAGTTTCCTACGAAGTGCTGAAGGATCACCCCATCAACAAGGCCCGTATTGCCGAGGGCAAGCTCCCTGCCAACATGATCTGGCCTTGGGGCGCGGGCCGCGCGATGCTGCTGGATAATTTCGTGGAAAAGTATGGGCGCACGGGCACGGTGATCTCTGCGGTGCCGCTGGTGTGGGGCATTGCCGAGCTGGCAGGCCTCAAGCACCCGGAAGTCCCCGGCGCCAACGGTGACCTGGACACCAACTATGCCGGTAAGGTGGACGCTGCCATCGCTGCACTCAAAAATGGCGACGATTTTGCCGCCATTCATGTGGAAGCCCCCGATGAGATGACCCATGCGGGTAAGCTGCCGGAGAAGCTGGAAGCCATTCGCCGCCTGGATCAGCAGGTGATCAAGCCCCTGCTGGAGAAGCTGCCGGAGCTGGGCGACTTCCGAATCCTGCTGCTGAGCGATCACAAGACGCTCATGTCCACCCGCACCCACGACGGCAAGCCGGTGCCCTATGCGATCTACGACAGCCGCAAGCCCGGTCAGCCCTCCCGACTGGACGAGGAAACTGCCGCCAAGGGCGAATGGCTCCCCGAAGGCCGGTTCATCATGGGCCGATTGCTGGAAGTGGAGAAGTAAACCCTCTCAGTCAGCTTCGCTGACAGCTCTCCCAAAGGGAGAGCCTCAGTTTGTTAACTATCCGCCCCTTCCAGCCACTTCTCCAGCTCTTCGATGGTTGCAAAGCCCTTTCCCTGCCGCACCGTCTGCTGCACATTGTCCGGCAGCTCGGACAGCAGCAGGTCGAGCTCCTTCACCAGCGCCAATGCGTCGCCGTACTTGTTCTGGAAGATACACAGCATCCCGCCCTCGTCCGGCATGAGCACCACGTGCTCCGGGCAGTAGAGGGACAGCGTCTGTTCCATCACCACCTCCGCCGAGGCGAAGGAGGTGATCTGCCAGGCGTCATACGCGGCGGAAAGTGCCTCGCGGTTTTGCCCGGCCAGCTCGGTGGGGATCACCTGACGGCGGGTCAGCTCGTGGCCGCAGGGGGCGTAAGTCATGTGCTGGATGATCTGGCAGTCCGCATTTGTGGTCTGCTGCACGTCGGTGCGTACCTGCGCGGTCTCGGGGAGGGTCGTGTCGTCCACGGTGCTCTTGGGCACCAGGGCGACGATCAGCAAAAGCGCCATGCCCAACAGCATTGCGCCGCCGGTCAGCAGCTGCCGCCGGTCGACGGTGGGGCGGATTTCGACCTTTTCGTCGGAAAAATGGGGCTGGGGACGGCGGTATTGTCCATTGAAACGATCAATATCATTCATGGGGATTCGCTCCTTTCTGTTTGCCTGTAGTATGGCGGGGAAGGCTGGCGATTATTCCCTGCAAAGGAGCTGAAGCAGGTGATCCGGGCAGTCCTGTTTGACCTGGATGGCACGCTGACCGATACCCTTGATGACATTGCCGACGCGATGAACCGCTCGCTGCGCCTGCACGGCCTTGCGGAGTGGCCGGTGGATGCCTACCGTTACCTGGTGGGCGACGGCGCGAAGAAGCTTGCCGAGCGGGCCGTACGCGAGCATCAGGAGCTGGCGCTGCCGGTGCAGCGGGAGTATCAGGCGTACTATCAGGAGCACACGAGGGTCAAAACAAAGCCCTATGACGGCGTGCCGGAGATGCTCCGGGCGCTGCAGGAGAGGGGAGTGCCGCTGGCAGTCTTCTCCAATAAGCCTGACGCAGATACGAAGAACGTCGTGGCTCATTTCTTCCCGGAGATCCGATGGACGGTCGTCCGCGGACAGGTGGAGGGCGTCCCGGTAAAGCCCGACCCGGCAGGGGCGATTGCTGCGGCGAAAGCACTGGGCGTTGTGCCGGATGAGGTGCTCTATCTGGGGGACACTTCCACCGACATGCAGTGTGCATTGAATGCGGGCATGCATCCCGTGGGAGCGCTGTGGGGGTTCCGCACGGAAGAGGAACTGAGAAGCAGCGGAGCAGAACAGATTGCCGCGCATCCTAAGGACATTTTGACGATGCTGTGAACGTAATAAGTGTAACAGATGTATTTTCTACTTTACATTCACCACAAGATGTGGTATGATTACCAGTAAGATATGGTATGTTTTTCTATTTCGCACCTATGGAGGAATGACCATGAAGAAAATGATCCTTCGCGTATTTGCTCTGGCACTGGCTGCCATGATGCTGCTGGCTTCCGTCGGTCTGGCGGAGACCCTCAAGCTCCGTGACAAGGGCGATAATGTCCTTGCCCTGCAGACCGGTCTGACCCAGCTGGGTTATTACACCGGCAAGCTGGATGGCAATTTCGGCTCCGGCACGCTCAAGGCGGTCAAGGCCTTCCAGAAGGCGGAAAGCCTGAAGGTGGATGGCCTGGCCGGCAAGGCGACCCAGGCCCGTCTGACCGAGCTGACCGGCGTTGTCTTTGAGGAAGAGGACGATGACATTGTCGTGCCTGATACCTCTGACAAGCCCAAGACCCTCTTCGCGGGCGACTACCGCACCATGCAGTATGGCACTGCAGGCCCCCGCGTGCGCGTGCTGCAGCGCGCGCTGCTGGCCCTTGGTTTCAGCGTGAAGGTGGACGGCGACTATGGCTCTGCCACCCATGCGGCGGTGAAGGCCTTCCAGACAGTCGTCGGACTGACTGTGGACGGCAAGTGCGGCAAGAAGACCATGCAGAAGCTGGAAAAATACTTCGATGAGGATGGCAACTGCATTTCCGGCCCCATTGCCGGCAACAAGCCCGCTGATCCCGAACCCGATCCCGACGCCCCCGCCTATGGCATCCCTGAGCGCACGCTGCGTATGGGCGCCCAGGGTCTGGACGTGAAGTATGTCATGCAGCGCCTGTATGATCTGGGCTTCTACAACAAGAAGGTGGATGAGAAGTTCGGTTCCGGTATGCTGGCGGCGGTGAAGGCATTCCAGAAGAAGAATGGCCTGACGGCTGACGGCGTGGTCGGCCCTGCCACTGTCAAGGTGCTCTTCTCCGCCGGCGCGCTGGATGCTGATGATCTCGTGCCCCAGCCCGATCCCGAACCCCTCAAGCTGCCCTACAAGAAGGGCGACAAGGGCGACGAAATCAAGGCTGTGCAGGCCGAGCTGAAGGCGCTGGGCTACAAGGTCGGCAAGGTGGACGGCATCTTCGGCAAGAATACCCAGGATGCGGTGAAGCTCTTCCAGGCCCGCAACGGTATGACCGTGGACGGCAAGGTCGGGCAGCGTACGCTGGATCGTCTCTTCAGCGCGGACGCCGTGCCCGCTGAGGGTGCTGCGCCTGTGGTTCCTGAGCTGCCGGATACCGGTGATGACACTGGCTCCGGTGACGCCCCTGAAACGGTTGTGCCCGGCGAAGGCTCCGGCGATGCGCCTGAAGCTGTTGTGCCCGGTGACGGCTGATTCTGATTTTCATACCGCCGTGGGATTACCTGCGGCGGTTTTTATGTGTGCAGAAGATGAAAAGATGTAACAAAATCGTAATATCCATTTACAAAAGGAAGAAACCGTGATATACTGATGCATGATGAAGCTCTGCATCGGCGGAGCACCCCTTACCAGGAGGAAGCAACCATGTGGAAGAAGCACATTCTGCGCGCAGCGGCCTTATCGCTGGCGATG
>JBGUSK010000123.1:0-21721 GCA_045132495.1 Christensenellales bacterium
GCGGGGCAAGGGACGCGCTTTTCTTCGCGCATATTGTCCGCCAGCTCGGTGAGCAGCTTCATGGCTTCTTCGAACTCGTCCTCCACCTGCTGACAGATCAGGAAGCGCACGCGATCCTTGTCGTAATCGCCCATGTGCTCCTCGATGATCGCGCAGCCGCTGTTTTCGCAGCCCAGGCCCAGCACCAGCACGCCGCCCACGTTGGGGTGGGTGGCCAGGTCAGCCAGGATGGTGCGGGTGTTGTCCTGATCGTCGCCCATCTGGCTGCAGCCGTAGGGGTGGGGGAAGGCGTAGACGGTCTCCACGCCGTCGCCAAGCAGCTTCTGGCCTTCGCGCTCGAGAGCCTTGGCGATGTCGTTCACGCAGCCGACGGTGGGCAGGATCCACAGCTCATTGCGGACGCCGACTTTGCCATCCTTGCGGGGATAGCCCATAAAGGTGGCAGCTTCTGTGGATTCATTCGCGGGCCAGGTGGGGTTCCAGGTGTATTCCAGCTCGCCGGAGAGGTTGGTGTGCAGGTTGTGCACGTGGATGTGCGCGCCGGCAGCGACGTCCTCCTTGGCGTGGCCGATGGGGAAGCCGTACTTGATGACGTTCTCGCCCTGGGCGATGGCGGTCAGCGCGATCTTGTGGCCGGCAGGCACATCGTCGATGGCGGTGACAGTGATGCCGTCCACGGTGAGGACTGCGCCCTTTTCAATCGCAGTCAGGGCAACGGCGACGTTGTCCTTTGGGGTGATGCGGAGCAATTCAGCCATGGTGATGTCTCCTTTAACATAGATGTAGCAAAATCGGATTGGGGCCTACGACTCCAATCCGATGTGAATGTCTTAGCAGCCGAACTTTTCTTCCATGACGGCGCGCATGCCCTTGTCAAGGATGGCATTGAGGGACTCGGTAACGCTCTCGATCAGGCCGGGCACCTTGCACAGCTCGGGACCGAAGAAGTCCTCGTTGGACAGGAAGGCCTTGACCTGCTGGCAGGGGCACATATCGGTGGTGGTGGCGAAGAACTCCAGCACGGCAGCGTCGTCCTGCAGGGTGTAGGTCTCCTCGCCGCGCTTGCACTGCAGCTTGCCGTCAACCAGCACGCCATTGCGGTACAGGCTCATCAGGCTGGCCAGGGAGAAGGTCAGGCGGGCGGGAAGCTCGCCGGTCTTTTCCACATAGCCCAGGAGGCTGGGCATGCAGCGGGCGCGCCACTTGCTGACGCTGTTCAGGCAGATGGACAGCAGGGCGTGCTTGATGAAGGGGTTCTTGAAGCGGCCGGTGACAGCCTCGGCGAAGGCCATCAGGTCTTCCTTGGGCAGGGCCAGGGTGGGGATGACCTCATCGTACAGCGTTTTCTGCATGAAATTGAGGATCAGCTCGTCGTTCATGGCGGTCAGCACGATGTCATGGCCGCACTGGAAGGCCGCAGGCACGAAGGAGGTGTGGGCGCCGTTGAGGATGCGCACCTTGCGCTGCTTGTAGGGCTTCTGGTTGTCGGTATAGATGACGGGGAGGCCGCACTGGGGCAGGGGCAGGTCGGAGGAGATATCGCGGTCGGACTCGATGACCCACAGGCCGAAGGGCTCGGCGGTCACCAGGATGCGATCCTCGTAGCCCAGTTTCTCCCAGATGGACTGTACTTCATCCCGCGGATAGCCGGTCACGATGCGGTCAACCAGGGTGGAGGTGAACACGCAGGCGGTGTCCAGCCAGTTCTCGAACTTCTCGCCCAGGTTCCAGATCTTCGCCAGGGCCTTCACGCACTTCTTCAGCATGATGCCGTTGTCGTCGATCAGCTCCACGGGCAGCATGACCAGGCCCTTATCCTCGGCATAATTGAAGTGCTCAGCACGTTCGTAGAGGAACTTGCACAGCTTGGCGGGGAAGGACACCGGCGGGCAGGCGTTGAAGTCGTCGTCCTCCTTGAGGACGATGCCGGCCTCGGTGGTGTTGGACACAACGAAGCGCAGCGTCTCGCACTTGGCGTAGGCTGCGTACTTCTCGTACTCGCTGTACGCATCCACCGCGTCGGACACGGAGGTGATCAGCCGGGACTGCTCCACAGCCTCGCCGTCCACCAGGCCGCGCAGCATCACGGTGTAGCGGCAGTCCTGCTCGTGGAACATATCCAGATTGCCGAAGGTGATGGGCTTCACCAGCACCACAGAGCCGTTGAAGTCGGTCTTCTCATTGGCGATGTCGATAAAGTAGTCCACAAAGGCGCGCAGGAAGTTGCCCTCGCCAAATTGCAGCACCTTCACGGGGCGATTTTCGGCAGGGATCATGGCAGCATTCAGTCGATCCATCGGTATTTCCCTCCATATATATGTCATGGTAACAGGCCAAAGGGAGTGGCGGATGCCGTGTAAACGATTACATCCCAACCGACAACATTGTACTCTTTTTTTGGATTTGCGTCAATCCTTTTTGCAGCGTAAAAGCAAGTTTATTTGTCGCGAAATGCAAAGAAAGGGCGCAAAAGCCCCTTGCATTTACATCCGGAAACGTGTATAATGGGCATGAAAGAAATCTGAAACTACTTACAATCCCGAAAGGATGATGCGGCGATGAATATCTATGATATCTCCCGGCGTGCGGGCGTATCCATCGCAACGGTCTCCCGTGTGCTGAACAACAGCCCCCATGTGTCGGAGAATACCCGCAAGAAGGTCATGGCTGTGATCGAGGGTACGGGCTATGTGCCCAATGCCTTCGCCCGAGGCCTTGGCCTGAATACCATGAAAACCATCGGCCTGCTCTGCCCGGACGCCTCCGACCCCTACCTGTCCCAGGCGCTGACCTTTCTGGAGCGCGCCTTCCGCCAGCAGGGGTACGACTGCCTCCTGTCCTGTACGGACAAGGAGCTGCATGCCCGTCAGCAGGGCGTCGAGCTGCTCAAATCCCGCCATGTGGACGGCATCGTGCTCATGGGCTCCTCCTTCATCGAGGATCACCCGGAGGATAATGATTACATCCGCGACGCGGCGAAAAACGTGCCGGTGGTGCTGCTCAACGGCGCCTTCCCCTATGATAATGTGTACGGCGTGCAGTGTGATGACCAGCGCGCGGTGACCGAGGCGACCCTTTCCCTGCTGGACAGCGGCTGCAAGCGCATCCTGTGCCTGTATCACTCCAGCAACTACTCCGGACGCAAGAAGCTGGCGGGCTACCGCGACGCCCATGCCCAGCGCGGCATCGAGGTGGATGAGAAGCTGCTGTGCTACTTCGACCATGACAAGGGAAGCGTCCATCAGGTGTGCGAGACACTGCTCCAGCTGGAGAAGGAAGGGCTGCAGTTTGATGCTGTGCTGGCCTCGGAAGACATCCTTTCCGTCGGCGCGCTGAAGTACGCCCGGGCGGCGGGCAAGCGTGTGCCGGAGGATCTGGCGGTCATTGGCTATAACAACTCCAGCCTGTGCGTGTGCACCGAGCCGGAGCTGACCAGCGTGGATAACAAGCTCCTCGCCATCTGCGAGCACATCGTCGCCACGATGATGGGCGTACTGGAAGGCAAGGAAATGCCTCAGAAGACTGTCTTCACCGGCGAACTTGTGAAGCGCGCTTCTACAAAGTAACCATTCGGAATTCTGATGCATTCAGCGAGAAAAATTTAAGGAGTGTTTTGTATGAAGGCTTTCATGGACAAGGATTTCCTGCTTTCCACCGAGACTGCCCGCGTGCTCTACCATGACTACGCGGCCAAGTGTCCCATCATCGACTACCATTGCCACCTCAGCCCCGAGCAGATCTACACCGACCTGCGCTATGACAACATCACCCAGGTGTGGCTGGGCGGCGATCACTACAAGTGGCGCCTGATGCGCTGCGCGGGCGTGGACGAGTACTACATCACCGGCGGCGCTTCCGATTATGAGAAGTTCTGCAAGTGGGCGGAAGTGGTCGGCAAGGGCATCGGCAACCCCCTGTATCACTGGACCCACCTCGAACTGCAGCGCTTCTTCGGCTACAACGGCGTGCTGTCTGCCAAGACCGCTGACGAAGTGTGGAACCTGTGCAACGAGAAGCTGCACCAGGCTGGCTACAGCGCTCGCGGCCTGATCGCCATGAGCAATGTCGAGACCATCTGCACCACCGATGATCCCATCGACGATCTGAAGTGGCACAAGCTGATGCTGGCGGACGAGACCCTCAAAACCAACGTCCTGCCCGCCTGGCGTCCTGACAAGGCCGTCAACATCGAGAAGCCCGACTTCATGGACTACATCGCCAAGCTGGCTGCTGCGGCTGAGATGGAAATCAAGTCCTTCGAGGATGTGAAGGAAGCTCTCCGCAAGCGCATGGCCTTCTTCCATGAGAACAACTGCCGCCTGTCCGACCACGGCCTGAACTACGTGGTGTATGAGCCCGCTTCTGATGCGGATATCGAGGCCATCTTCCAGAAGAAGGCCGCCGGTGAGGAAGTCACCGAGCGCGAGGTCGCCCAGTACAAGACCGCCTGCCTGCTGTTCTTCGGCGAGGAGTACAAGAAGCTCGACTGGACGATGCAGCTGCACTACGGCTGCCGCCGCGACAACAACCAGCGCCAGTACGCCATCCTGGGCCCCGACACCGGCTACGACACCATCAACAACTTCGCCCCCGTGGATCAGATGGCTGCCTACCTGGGCGCGGTGGAAGTCAAGTGCGGCCTGCCCCGCACCATCCTGTACAGCCTGAATCCTGTGGATGACGCCGCCATCGACACCCTGTGCGGCTGCTTCCAGGGCAGCGAGGCTGTGAGCAAGATCCAGCACGGCTCCGCCTGGTGGTTCAACGACCACTTCGAGGGCATGACCAACCAGCTCAAGAGCCTGGCCTCCCTGGGCTATCTGGCGGGCTTCGTGGGCATGCTGACCGACAGCCGCTCCTTCCTGAGCTACCCCCGCCATGAGTACTTCCGCCGCATCCTGTGCCGCCTGCTGGGCGAATGGGTCGAGGACGGCCGCTTCCCCCAGGACTACGACATCCTCGGCGAGATCGTGACCGGCATCTCCTGCGGCAACGCCCGTAAGTACTTCGCTTTCCCCACCAAGTAAGGCTATTGCCGGAGCGTCCGTGATGGATGCTCCGGCTTTCCTGCAATATGAAGGAGGAAAATAAATATGAGAATCGCAGTCACCTATGAGAATGGACAGGTATTTCAGCATTTCGGCCATACGGCCCAGTTCAAGCTCTACCTGATCGAGAATGGCGCAGTTGCCTCCGCGATGGTGCTGGACGCCAATGGCAGCGGCCATGGCGCGCTGGCGGGATTCCTGCAGACCTACCGTGTGGATGGCCTGATCTGCGGAGGCATCGGCTTTGGTGCGCGTCAGGCGCTGGCGCAGGCGGGGATCGAGCTCTACGCAGGCGTGCAGGGCGACGCGGATGCGGCTGTACAGGCGCTGATCAAGGGGGAGCTGGACTTCAACGGCGAGGCTACCTGCAATCATCACCATGACCACGATCACGGCCATGACTGCGGCAATCACGGCTGCGGCGAGCATACCTGCGGCGGCCATTGCGGCTGATTGTACTTGCTTTGCACTTTGCTTGCCTTTTTCATAGGAAAGCAGTATAATATGCATCACTGGCATCTGCCGAAATATGCTGAATAAAGGAGAATACCGATATGTATCGCAAGAATGCATGGAAAGCCCTCGCGGAGGGTGAAAAGGCTCAGCTGGAGGCCTTTGCGGAGAAGTACAAGGCGTATCTGGACGCGGGCAAGACCGAGCGCGAGTGTGTGACCGAGTCCGTCCGTCAGGCCAAGGAAGCCGGTTTCGTTGACTTGAACGCCGTCATTAAGTCCGGCAAGCAGCTCAAGGCGGGCGACCGCGTTTACTGCAACTGGATGAACAAGTGCTTCCTGGCCTGGGTCATCGGCGAGAACGACATCGAGCGCGGCATGAACATCCTGGGCGCTCACATCGACAGCCCCCGTATCGACGTTAAGCAGAACCCTCTGTTTGAAAACGGCGGCTTCGCTTACCTGGATACCCACTACTACGGCGGCATCAAGAAGTACCAGTGGGTCGCGTCTCCTCTGGCGCTGCACGGCGTGGTCTGCAAGAAGGACGGCACCACCGTCACCATCGCCATCGGTGAGGACGAGAATGATCCTGTCTTCTACATTTCCGACCTGCTGATCCACCTCGCAGCCGATCAGATGGGCAAGCCCGCCGCGAAGGTGATCGAGGGCGACGCGCTGGACATCATCATCGGCTCTTCTCCCATGGAGGGTGAAGAGAAGGACCCCGTCAAGGCGCAGGTGCTGGCCATCCTCAAGGACAAGTACGGCATCGAGGAGGAGGATTTCATCTCCGCCGAGCTGGAGGCTGTTCCCGCCGGCAAGTGCCGCGATGTGGGCTTTGACCGTGCGCTGATCGCCGGTTACGGCCACGATGACCGCGTGTGCGCCTACCCCTCCATGGCGGCTGTCATGGATTACGAGGGCACCCCGGCTTACACCGTCTGCGCAGTGCTGACCGACAAGGAAGAGATCGGCTCCGTGGGCGCCACCGGCATGAATGCCATGTACTTCGAGAACATCATGGCCGAGCTGGTTGCCAACCTCAAGGGCAATGACAGCCCCCTGGCCCTGCGCCGCTGCCTGGCCAACAGCCGCATGCTGTCCTCCGACGTCAGCGCGGGCTACGATCCCAACTTCGCCGGCGTTTTCGAGAAGAACAATGCCTCCATCGTGGGCAACGGCGTGACCTTCAACAAGTTCACCGGCCGCGGCGGCAAGTCCGGCTCCAACGACTGCAACGCCGAGTTTGTCGCTCAGGTGCGCAAGATCTGCGATGACGCGGAGGTCGCCTGGCAGACCGCCGAGCTGGGCAAGGTTGACGTGGGCGGCGGCGGCACCATCGCCTATGTCTGCGCGAAGTACGGCATGAACGTCATCGACTGCGGCGTGCCGGTGCTCTCCATGCACGCGCCCTGGGAGGCCATCTCCAAGGTCGATCTGTGGCAGGAATACAAGTGCTACTGCGCGTTCATCAAGAATGCCAAGGAATTTGAATACTAATCGGTAAGCGAACGCCGCCGGGGGATGTACTCCTCCGGCGGCGGTTTTGTGGTCATTTGAGATCGGGCATGTTACGCGCGGCCCCCAAGCAACGGGTCGTCGAAGAAGTACCCCAGTGTGTGCACAAGCTCGCCCGCATCGTACAGCCTGCGGATTTCCTCCACGGTCATCCAGCGCATGTCGGCGACCTCGTCGGTGGTGGCGTTGCGCAGGTCGATTTCCCCGTCGTAGGGGAAGCACCACACATCCTTGATGTCCTGGAAATGCTCGCGCACGGTACTGCTTACCAGCTTGCCCTGTGCCGGATCAAGGTCAACGCCGACCTCCTCCTTCGCCTCGCGGATGGCCCCGGTCAGGCTGTCCTCGCCTTTGGTGACGCTGCCGCCCACGCTTTCCCATTTCAGCGGGAAGGTCGGACGGCTCGCTGCCCGCTGGCTGATGAGCCACTGGCCCTGGCTGTTTCTGATCCACACATGCACCACCAGATGATAACGCTCCGGCGGCAGCTTCTCGCCGCGGATGTGGGTTTCGCCGGTCAGGCGGCGGTCACGGGTATACAGATCCCAAAGCTCCATCATGATGCACCTCCTAAAGTGCAGGTGTTATTCGACAATAACGACTGATATTCCTGCATGGGAACCCTTTCAGTCACCTGACGGCGCCAGCTTTCCCAACGGGAGAGCCTTTTGGTTTGAGAGGGCTGTACAATCCGTGAAAAGGGGTGTATAATGAAAGACAGCATCCAATTGAATCAACGAGGAGGCAACCATATGCTGGATCAGAATATCGCCCGTGAGGTGCTGCAGGAAGCAGTCCGCACCGGCGGCGACTTTGCGGAGATCTTCGTCGAGGATCGCATCGACAATACCCTTATGATGCGCTCCGGCCGCATCGAAACGGCGAATACAGGCCGTCTCCATGGCGCGGGCGTGCGCGTTTTCTCCGGCACGAACGCTGTCTATGTCCACACCAATGACACCTCCCGCGAGGGCCTGATGGCCTGCGCACGTCAGGCTGCCGCAGCGGTGAAGGCTGGCGGCAAGGGCTGCATCGTCCAGCCCTTCAAGGCCTGGAATGCCGCCCGTCCCGAGGAGATCCGCCTGCTGCCCACCGATGTGAAGGCAGCCGTCAAGGCGGAGAAGGTGCGCGCCGCCGAGGCTGCTGCACGCCGCGTGTCCCCGGAGATCGTGCAGGTCATCGGCAATTACATCGACCATGTGCAGAACGTGTGCATCTGCAACACCGAGGGCGTGTTCGTCACCGATCAGCGCGTGCGCACCCGGCTGAGCATTGCGGCGGTGGCCTCCAACGGCACGGAGAATCAGACCGGCTCCGACAATCCCGGCGCATCCATGGGCTTCGAGATCTTCGACAGCCGCATTGATCCGGAGAAGGTTGGCGAGACCGCCGCAAAGCAGGCCGTCACCATGCTTCACGCGCCGCTGTGCCCGGCTGGCATCATGCCGGTTGTGATCGACAACGGCTTTGGCGGCGTCATTTTCCACGAGGCCTGCGGTCACTCCCTGGAGGCAACCAGCGTGTCCATCGGCGTGTCTGAGTTCGCGGGCAAGCTGGGATCGAAAATCGCCAGCGACTGCGTCACCGCCATCGACGACGGCACTATCCTGAATACCTGGGGTTCCATCCATGTGGACGACGAGGGTACGCCTGCCCAGCGCACCGTGCTGGTGGAGAACGGCATCCTCACCAACTACATGATCGACCGCCTTGGTTCCCGCCGCATGAACATGCCCATCACCGGCTCCTCCCGCCGTCAGAGCTATGCCTTTGCGCCCACCAGCCGCATGCGCTCCACATTCATTGCGCCCGGCAAGGACGACGAGGCCGAGATGATCGCCACCATGGGCGACGGCCTGTATGCCAAGAAGATGGGCGGCGGCTCCGTCAACCCCGCGACGGGCGAGTTCAACTTCGCGGTCAACGAGGGCTATCTGGTCAAGGACGGCAAGATCGCCCATCCCGTGCGCGGCGCGAGCCTGATCGGCCGCGGTAGCGAGGTGCTGCTGAAGATCGACCGCGTGGGCAAGAACCTCGACCTGGCGCAGGGCATGTGCGGCTCGATGTCCGGCTCCGTGCCCACCGACGTGGGTCAGCCGATGATCCGCGTGGGCAGCCTGACCGTCGGCGGCCGTTAAGGAGGAGATTGCAAATGGATATGAATCTGTTTATTGACCGCGTGCTGGAAGCCGCCAAGGCCAACGGCATCGACACGGCTGAGGTTTACTACACCACCGGCGAAAACTTCCGCGCCAGCGCACTGGACGGCGAGATCAACCAGTATCAGGTCTCCGCGAGCGCGAACCTTTCTCTGCGCGGCACTGTGAACGGTAAGATGGGGTATTGCTCCACCCAGGCCTTCGACGATGCTGCCATCCAGCAGCTGGTGGATGGCGTGAAGGAATCTGCTGCCCTGATCGAAACCGACGAGCAGGACGAGATCTACGCGGGCGACGCGGAATACCCCGAGATCCCCAAGACAGAATCCGACGTCAAAGAAACTACTGCGGAAGCCAAGCTGGCCCTGTGCCTGGCGATGGAAAAGGCCGCCAAGGAGGCCGATGAGCGCGTGTGGAAGGTGCAGCGGGCCATGGTGTCCACCGGCACGTCCAGCATCCGCATGAAGAACAGCTATGGCCTCGACCTGACCGACGAAGGCAGCTACTGCATGGCTTACGCCGCGCCCATCGCCAAGGAGGACGGCAAGACCGCGACCGGCGGCTACATGGAGGCGGGCAGCAAGTTCGCCGACCTGGACGCGGAACGCATCGGCAGGAAGGCGGTGGAAGAAACCGTCTGCCAGCTGGGCGGCAAGCCCGTGCCCGGCGGCGAATACCGCATCATCATGCGCTTTGACGCGATGCAGAGCCTGCTGCAGACCTTTGCGGGGATCTTCTCCGCGGAGAATGTGCAGCAGAATCTGAGCCTGCTCAAGGGCAAGGAAGGCGAAAAGATCGCCAGCAACGCCGTCACCCTGATGGATGACCCGCTGCTGCCTGGCGGCTTTGGTTCTCAGCGCTTTGACGGAGAGGGCAGTGCCAGCCGCACCAAGGCCGTCATCGACGGCGGCGTGCTGACCACGCTTCTGCACTCCCGCAAGACTGCCCGTAAGCAGGGCGTGCAGACCACGGGTAATGCCCATCGTGCAGGCGGCGCGATCCGTGTGGCTCCGACGAATTTCTTCCTTAAGCCCGGTGAGAAGGATCTGACCGCGCTGATGGCGGATGTGGGCGAAGGGCTGGTCATCACCGACCTGGCTGGCCTGCATTCCGGCGCGAACCCCACTTCCGGCGACTTCTCCCTGCTTTCCAAGGGCTACACCATCGAAGGCGGCAAGCGTGGCCACGCGGTGGAGCAGATCACCGTGGCGGGCAACTTCTACGAGGTGCTGAAGAATATCGTGGCCGTCGGCAGCGATCTGGACTTCTCCGGCAGCTCCATCGGCAGCCCGTCTGTGGACGTAGGCACGCTGAAGGTCAGCGGCTAATACGCATACAGGGCAGGGGAGCGATCCTCTGCCCTTTTCGTTTGCCTTTCCGGCGGATTCATGATATAATAGCCCCATCACAGAAAAGGAGGCCCGCCGCTATGTCTGAACGCCCCATCGAAGCTTGCTCCTTCCTTTGCGTCCATGAGGACGTGGTGGCGCAGGTGCGCAATAGCCTGCCGGA
Organism: Christensenellales bacterium; assembly: GCA_045132495.1. Classification (GTDB taxonomy): domain Bacteria; phylum Bacillota; class Clostridia; order Christensenellales; family Aristaeellaceae; genus UBA11524. The sequence continues at coordinate 10,693 of JBGUSK010000123.1, forward strand.
GGAAACACAGCTCCTGCGCTTGGCGGACCTGTTCAAGGTCTTCGGCGACGGAACCCGCATCCGCATCCTTTACGTCCTGCTCGAGGCGGAGGTCTGCGTGTGCGACCTTGCGAATCTGCTGGGTATGACCCAGAGTGCGGTCAGTCATCAGCTGCGCATCCTCAAAACGGCGCGGCTGATCAAGGCAAGGCGCGATGGCAAGACTGTGTTTTATTCCCTGGCGGACGACCATGTGGCGACGCTACTCAGGCAGGGCATGGAGCATATCAGCGAGGATTGATCAACCCGGTAGCCCGCGCCATGAGGGCGCGGATGTGCAACTTCAGACAAAACTGAGGTTTCACGCGTATGTACTATGATAGAGCAGCCAACTCAATCGCGTGAATGGGTCAAGGGTCGAAGACCCTTGTGGCGACGCTGCTGCGGCAGGGTATGGGGCATATCTGCGAGGATTGATCAACCCGGTAGCCCGCGCCATGAGGGCGCGGTGTGCAAATGCAGACAAAACCGAGGTTTCACGCGCATGTACTATGAAAGAGCAGCCAACTCAATCGCGTGAATGGGTCAAGGGTCGAAGACCCTTGTGGCGACGCTGCTGCGGCAGGGTATGGAGCATATCTGCGAGGATTGATGCCTGATGCGGCGGAAAATGTCCGCCGTTTTTTGATGCGCAGAAAATGTAAAATCCTGCTGATTGTATTGCATTTTCCATCTATATACTATATAATGATATGTGATATATTCTGTGATGACTGGAGGGGACTCCAATGAAGAAGAGCATGAAGCTGCTGTTCGCGCTGGCAGCGATGCTGATGCTGCTGTTTGGCAGCTCCACGGCACTGGCGGATTCGCTGCGTTTCGGCACGGTGCGAAATGCCAATTCCGTCAATCTACGGGAGGGCGCATCCAAACGCTATGACATTATTGGTTCCTACAAAAAGGGAACCTGGCTGCGGATCACCGGTGAAAGCGGCGACTGGTACAAGGTTAAGGGCCCGGATGGCGTGACCGGCTACATGATGAAGGAGTATGTATACATCTCCTCTGCAGCCAAGGGCATCATCGGCATTGTGGATGTGAGCAGCAGCCTGAATCTGCGCGCATCAGCCAGCTCCTCCGGACGGGTGATCGCCTCTTATCCCGACGGCGTGCCCTGCATTCTCCTGAGCGAAAAGGGCAGCTGGTATCATGTGTCCGTGGATGGGAAGAACGGCTATTTCAACGAAAGCTACCTGGAAAAGAAGTACATGACCTATTCGCCGGATGTGGCCACGGTGGTGAATGCCAACGGCGGCAATGTCAACCTGCGCAAAGGCCCTGACAAGAGCTACGGCGTGATCAAATCCGTCAAAAACGGCAGCTATGTGATGATCCTCCAGCAGGGCAACGGCTGGTGGAAGATCTCCGCGAACGGCACTGTCGGGTACATGGACAGCAGCTACCTGCAGGATGGCGTCGTCCGCAAGACGACGGGGTCTTCCGGCGGCACTTCCTCTGGCAGCAGCTCTTCCGCCGATGGCTACGCAACGGTCAATACCGGCAAGCTGTACCTGCGCTCCTCAGCCTCAAAGTCCTCCAAGAGCCTGGGGCTCTTCCCCCGCGGCACCTATGTGACCGTGCTGGAGCAGGGCAACACCTGGTGCAAGGTCAGGGTGAACGGCACCACCGGCTACATGATGACCGAATACCTGAAATTCCATGGCCTGAGCGCGGTTGCCACAGCCTATGTGGACCACCCCAACGGCACCTATGTGAACATGCGCAACGCGCCCTCTAAGTCTACCGGCGCGGTGATCCTCCGGGTGCCTCATGGCGCGAAGGTCACGGTGCTGACCCCGGGCTCCACCTGGTCGCAGATCAAGTACAACGGCAAGACCGGCTACATGATGACCAGCTTCCTCGACGACTAAAGCAACTGCCGCTTCTCTGAAAAGGGGAGGCGGCAGTTTTTTGCAGAAATTTTTCCAAATCCGGGATGAAAACCCTGCACATGTGCGTTCTATAGGTGACAGCTGTTCCAAACAAAATGAACGAGGTGGACGAAGATGAAGAAGATGCTGAGCTTCCTGCTGGCGATGCTGATGCTGCTGGGTGCTGTTCCGGCGATGGCGGATGGATGGTATCCTCCCGTGCCGGAGGAGATCGCCGTGCTGTTTGACGTACCCGCGTGGGAAGAATATGAGGTCATGAACTGGGCGTGGAGCGAGTCGCAGAATGCCGCCGTGGTCATCATGAGCAACGGCGATCTGCACATCGTGTGCATTGTCGAGCCGGACAAGGATGGCAATCTGCGCATTACCCAGCGCAACTACACCATGGTGGTGGGGAATAATGGCTGCTCTTACCTGTCGGAGGGCTATGGTGATACAGCCCAGGAGATCGACTTGCCCTGGGGATTCAAGTCTGGCTTTGAAATGAGTACCGGCGATTACATGATCTTCTTTGCCAAGTTTGACGGCGTCTGGCGCATCAAGGTCGTGCTGAACGGCAAGGACGATGTGATCTCCTTCGTCTACGATGACCGCATCGGCTACCGCGAAGGCGAGGAGAAGGAAGATTACATCGACTGGGAGCACAACAAGATGAAGTACGCCTACGGCACCTATGACAACCGTTTCGCGGCGTTCAACATCTATGCCTTCCCCAAAACCTACGAGGAGGCCAGCGAGGCGCTGACCAATCCGCCTGTCACCCCCACGGATTTCTACACCCCCATGTCCGTCACCCTGCGTCCCCGGGAGAAGTACGATGTGTTCGCCGCGCCGGGCCGTGGCAGCTATCGCGCCGCCAATGGAAAGGCTGTCATGTCCACCAACGACTGGGTTCAGATCTTTGGTGAGGAGGATGGCTGGGTGCTGGTGCAGTATGACATCAGCCGGGAACAGATGCGCTTTGGTTATGTGGACGCCTCTGTTCTTCCCCGGGATGTCGAAGCGCAGAGTCTCGTATGGTATGATCTGCCGGAGCAGACCGTCCGTACCAACACCTACGTGACGGATGATCCGCTTTCCAGCCGCACAAGCATCTGCTGGCTGAGTGCAGGCGACACCGTGAGGGTGCTTTCCAGCTTCGGCAGCTGGTACTACATTGAGGTGACCAATGAACAGGGGCAGCTGCTGCGCGGCTTCATCCCGCAGACGACCATTGACCTCATCACCTGGGATGACATGAAGGGCTGAGAATACAAAAATGAAGGACGGCTTCCTTAAGCGGGAGGCCGTCCTTTTGCGTGTTTACTTGATCGTCGTCTTCATTGTGAAGGGCACACCCCAGATGTAATAGGTGATCGTCACCTCACGAATGGGGTGCATGTCCCGGGCGGTGAGGATGGTGGCGTTCACATCCACAGTCTGCTTGGCGGGAAGCTTCACATCGCTGAAGGAACCGATTTGGAGGATATCGCCAGCCATGGGGGTCACCTGCAGCTCGATCATATCCGCAGGAACGGAGCAGTCGTTGCGCAGCCGCACGGTGTAGGTGTAGAACTGGTAGTTTTCTGCGTCAGAAAGCTCCTGCGCCTGCACATAGGGCGTACCCACCACTGCACCCAGGCGGAGCTGTTCCCGCAGCTCCTCAAAGAGGGTGATCTGACTGGGCGCATCGGCAGCGACAACGCCCACGGCTTCCACAAAGATGTTGGCGGACATGTACATGTATCCCACGCCCACCAGCGTCACGATGAGGATGAGGACGGACAGAATAGCGAAATATTTCATGCTTTGATTTCCTTGCTTTGCGATATTAGTTGCCCTGGAGCAGCCGGTTCATTTCCTCGATCATCTCGGCGTCCTTGAGGCTGAACTTGAATTCCACGCGCCGGGAGGCGTCCTGATCGACGATGGAGGTGCCGGGGTAATAGATCAGGTCGGTTTCGCTGCGGCCGGTGGCGGTCAGCAGCTTTTCCAGCAGCGCGCGCTCCTGCGTTCCGGTGCGGTACATGCCAAGGACGTACATCATGACCTCGTAGGCGCGCTCCTGGGAGAGCTTCATATTATGCTCGTAGGAGCCGGAATCATCCGTGTGGCCCTCGATGACGATCTGGCCCAGATAATCCGCATATTCGGGGCGCAGCAGCACCTCCAGATACACGGGGATGAACTGGTTGAGCAGATACTTGCCGTCCGCCATGATATCGGAGGAATTGGTTTTGAAGAGCACCGCGCTGTCCAGCACGATGTCGCCGGTGTTCCTGTCCACCGCGGCGGACAGATTCGCCCGGGAGAGGGAAGAGGACAGCTCGGCGATGATCTCCGCCTTCATGCCCACCATGTCTTCGATCTTGTCGGTCTTGCTGTTCAGGGCCGCCTGCTGCTGGTTGAGCACCTGCACGGCGGCATTCAGGGCGTTCTCCTTGTTGGCCAGCTCCTGCTGGAGGATGATGAGCTGGGCTTCCTTGCCGGCCAGGGTGGTTTGCGCTTCCTTCAGGGCCGCCTGATTCTCACCCAGCACGATGTAGGCTTCCTCCAGGGCGGTCTGCTGTTCATCCAGCTGGGTCATGATGACGGCGATCTGCGCGTTTTGATGATCCATCGTCACCTGCTGGGCGGCGATTTGGAGGGTCTGCTCATCCAGCTTGAGCTGCTGGTCGGTGATGAGGAGCTTCTGCTGGTCAAGCTCGGCGGTCTTGGACTCCAGCATGGTGAAATACTGATGCAAGCTGATGGAGAGGATCAGCACGAACACCAGCAGCAATGCCGCCATCATGTCGGAATAGCTGATCCAGCTTGCGCCGGAGTTGCCGCTGCCACGGCCAGCGCGGCTGTTATGGATGCGTTGGCGCGCCATGGCGTCACACCTCCTTCGCGGGGATGAGCTGCTTGAGTTCGGTCAGGAGCTTCTGCAGCTCGGCGGTGGCCTGGGCGGTTTCAGCGGAAGCGCCGTCGGCGTTCAGACGGTCGATCTTCTCCGTCAGCGCCGCGACGAGGGTGGTCATGTTCTGGTCGAACAGACCCAGCGCCTGGCTGAGGCCGCCCACCACGTTCTGCACGAAGGACTGGCAGCTCTTGGAGAGCTCCTGACCGGCGCTGCCCATGGCGGAAGCCACTTGATCGAGGTGCTCGCCGGTGACGGAGGCATTGTGCTGCAGGCGAGTGATGGCCTTTTCGTTCTCTGCGGAAAAGGCGTTCAGGCTGCCCAGCAGCGCGCTGTGGCTGCTTGATACCTGCTGGAGCACCTTCGCCTGCTCGGCGTTCATCTGCTGCATCATTTCCAGCAGGGAGGAGGCGGACTGCTCGAAGGTTTCGTCCCTGCGGCGGGCGTCGCCCAGTTCGCGGACATACTGCTCAAAGTGGCTGATCACGTCATTGCTCACGGCGTGGAGCTGCGTGACGTCCGCCAAGATGGTGTTGGCAGCGGCCATGGACTGATGAATGTGCTCCATTGTCAGCTGCTGATTCTGGTTGATCTCCGTCATCGTGCGGCCCAGCTGCACAAACTGGTCGTTGAGGGACATGTTCATCTGCTGGACAAATGCGCCGACGATGCGGCCCACGCCGTCCACCTGCGCCCGGGTTGCGCCGACGAGGAAGTTGTCCATCGCCTTGGCCACAGGGGACATCGCCCGGGTGACGCTGCCTTCCATCGCGCTGGCAAGCTGGCCGGGCAGGACTTCCGTCAGGCTGGAGAGCATGTGGTTGGAGTCCTGATTCTGGCAGATCAGCTGCACATCGTTATCCAGCGGGCGCTGCATGGCCAGGCTGGTGAAGCACTCCACGAAATCGTCGATCGCGCGGTAGGAGCTGCCCTGCAGGATGCGGTTGAGCATGTTGAACACGATGGAGCAGCTCACGCCCGCCACGGATGTGCCGAAGGCGAATCGCATGCCGTCCAGCAGCACGGGGATGCCCTCGATGATTGCGTCGGAATTGGAGAAGTCCAGCCCGCTCAGACCGCGCATCATGCCCATGAAGGTGCCCAGAATACCCAGCGAGGTCAGCAAGCCGGGGATCAGCTCCGCCAGGGGGGCGTTGCCAGGCCCATGGGTGACGGTATCGTCATTGATGTAGTCTTCCACATTGCAAGGGAGGCCGCGGCGATCCAGCTGCTCAGCGTTCTGCAAAAAACGCAGCCAGGAGCCCTTCAATCGGTTGCCCATGAAGCGCTTCTCCTGCCACACGGGCGTACCCTGGCGGGTGCCTGCGTCCTGCTGCATGCGGCGGATGGCCCGGCGCAGGGCGCGGGTGGTCACCGTCAGCGGCAGCAGGCACTTGAAAACGCCGATAAGCGTCACCACAGCGATCGCGGCGTAGACGAGGATATCGACCATGTTGGCCATCAGGTCGGATGCGAAAGTCGTCATCGTGGGCATAATGTCCTCCTGTTGGGTATTATAGTGGAACGCAAAACGCGCAATATACAGATACACCTTCTATTTTACACGATTTTGGCCCGCTTGTAAACGATGAATGTAACAGATTTGTCATCTGCACAAAGTTTTCCGGGAGAAAACAGCATTTCATCTGCGCAAAATGCATATTCTGCCAGTGAAGCGGGGGGATCTTCATGCGGAAGGTGCGGTATCAGCCCTGTCAGCAAATGCCGCAGCATCGCCGTCCGCCGGATGACGGGCTGTGGAAGCTGCTGGGCTGCGTATTCATCAGTGCGGGACTGCTGCTGCTGTTTCTGTGCATCCCGGGCTGGGCCTGGGCGGCGATGGCTGGGGCTGCGCTGATCTGTTCCGGCTGGGCGCTGATCAACACTTGCAGGAGGTGACAACATGCGCGTAAGAATGGTGTGTATCCGCTTGCCGAAGTTCATGGGCGGCGTGGTGCGCAGGATCACGGGCAGGCGGCGGAATTGACCTCCGCCCCTGTCTTTTCCCTGTTCTTCTTTCCGGGAGCGTTGACATCATGGGTCAGACGTGATAAGATAGCTTTGGTAACCGAAAATAAATAGGGGATCAGAGGCGCGCAGTGCCGGTAACGCGGCGGAGGACAGGCTTCCGTTGAGGCCGTGTGAAGGAGCATTGCGCCGAAAGGCAGAAGGGGAGCCGCCGCTTCTGCGCTTGGGCACAGGCCGCACGGGTCTGTGGCTGTCATCAGGCTTTGCCTGGCGGAGCGCTGGTCAATGGGCAGGGGATCGCTTTGCGTCCCGCATGCTCTGTGCGCACCGCAGGAGAGTCTTGCGGGCATTTTTGTATCCCTGCACAAATATGGAGGAGAAGAACATGGAGAAGTATCGCGTTGGTATCGTTGGCGCAACTGGCATGGTGGGTCAGCGTTTCATTTCCCTTTTGAAGGATCATCCCTGGTTCCAGGTGACCTGCGTGGCGGCCTCTGCCCGCTCTGCCGGCAAGAAGTATGCCGAGGCTGTGGGCGATCGCTGGGCCTTCGACTGGGCCATCCCTGCCGATGTGGCGGAGATGGTCGTCATGGACGCTTCCGACATTGATGCGGTGGGCGAAAAGGTTGATTTTGTCTTCTGCGCTGTGGACATGAAGAAGGATGAAATCCGCGCCCTTGAGGAAGCCTATGCAAAGCACGAGATCCCCGTGGTGTCCAACAACTCCGCCTGCCGCGGCATTGAGGACGTACCCATGGTGGTGCCGGAGATCAACGCAGCGCATCTGGAGGTCATTGAGGCACAGCGCAAGCGCCTTGGCACCAAGAAGGGCTTCATCGCTGTCAAGCCCAACTGCTCCATCCAGAGCTATGTGCCTGCCATCACCCCCCTGCTGGACTTCGGCCCTGAGAAGATGAGCGTGTGCACCTACCAGGCCATCTCCGGCGCCGGCAAGACCTTCAAGACCTGGCCTGAGATGGTGGACAACGTGATCCCCTACATCGGCGGCGAGGACGAGAAGAGTGAGAACGAGCCCCTCAAGATCTGGGGTCATGTGGAGGACGGCAAGATCGTCAATGCCACGGAGCCGGTCATCAGCGCCCAGTGCCTGCGCGTTTCTGCGGCGGACGGCCACATGGCGGCGGTGTCTGTGACCTTCAAGAATAAGCCCTCCATCGAGCAGATCAAGGAGCGCTGGGCGAACTTCGAGACCGAAGCGCAGCGTTTGGGCCTGCCCTCTGCGCCCAAGCCCTTCCTGCAGTACTTCGAGGATCCTGCCCGTCCCCAGACCCGTCTGGACCGCGATTTCCAGAATGGCTTCGGCGTGTCCATCGGCCGTCTGCGTGAGGATAAGCTGTTCGACTACCGTTTTGTGTGCCTTTCCCACAACACCGTGCGCGGCGCTGCCGGCGGCGCGATGCTGACCGCAGAGCTGCTCTGCGCGAAGGGCTACATTACCCGTAAGTAAGCTCTCAACCCTTTAGGAGGTATTCGTTATGAGAAAGCCTTTGTTCACCGGCTGCGGCACGGCCCTTGTCACCCCCTTCAAGAACGGTGAAGTCGATTATGAAGCCCTCGACCGTCTGGTGGAGGATCAGATCGCGAACGGCGTGACCGCGCTGATCGCTGTCGGCACCACCGGCGAGCCTGCCACCATGAACTGGGATGAGCACCTGGCGGTGATCCGCCGCGTGGTGGAAAAGGCTGATCACCGTGTGCCGGTCATTGCCGGTACCGGTTCCAACGCCACCGCTGAGGCCGTGTATGCCGCCAAGCATTCCGCCGAATTCGGCGCGGATGCTCAGCTGGTCGTCACTCCCTACTACAACAAGACCAGTCAGGCTGGTTTGGTGGCCCACTTCAACGCCATCGCGGACGCGGCGACGCTGCCGGTCATCGTCTACAATGTACCCAGCCGTACCGGACTGAACATTGGTCCTGAGGCGCTGGCGAAGATCTGCGAGCATGAGAATGTCATCGCTGTCAAGGAGGCATCCTCCGACGTGGGGCAGGCGATGGAAAAGGTGCGCCTGTGCGGTGACAAGGTGGATTTCTACTCCGGCAATGATGACCTGGTCGTGCCCATGATGTCCTTTGGCTTCAAGGGCGTGATCTCCGTCGTGTCCAACATCCTGCCGGCTGAAACTTCCCGCATGGCGAATCTTGCCCTGGAAGGGAAGTTCCAGGAGGCCACCGAGATCCAGCTGAAGCTGCTGCCCTTCATCAACGCCCTCTTCAGCGAAACCAGCCCCATCCCGATCAAGGCTGCCATGGCCAAGGTCGGCATGCTGGAGGATGAAGTGCGCCTGCCCCTCGTCCCCATGACGCAGGGCCCCCGTGAGAAGATGTACGCCATCATGCGCGATCTGGGCATGATCAAGTAAGGAGCGACGCCGATGAAGATTCTGATTGCAGGCGCATTGGGCTTTATGGGCCGCGAGGTCGCCGCACAGGCGCAGAAGCTTGGCTTTGAGGTTGCCTGCGGTGTGGACGTGGTGCCCGGCACAGCGGACTTCCCGCTGTATACCACCTTTGAGGACTGTCCTCCGGTGGACGTCATTGTGGATTTCTCCACCTGGAAGCCCGGCGCTGATCTGCTGACCTATGCCCTCAAGCACCACATCCCTGCGGTGATCGCTACCACTGGCCTCAGCGAGGAGCAGCTGACTGCCATTGACGAGGCGGCCAAGGTCATCCCGATCTTCCGCAGCGGAAACATGAGCCTGGGTATTGCGCTCCTGCGTGCCCTGGCGAAAAAGGCGGCTTCCGTCCTTGGCGAAACCTTCGACATCGAGATCGTCGAGGCGCACCACAACCGCAAGGCGGATGCGCCCAGCGGAACCGCTCTGATGCTGCTGGATGCAGTCAAGGAAGGCTGCGAATCCCCCCGTGAGGCCGTCTATGGCCGCCATGGCCGGGACTGCAAGCGTCAACAGAAGGAGATCGGCGTGCATGCCCTGCGCGGCGGCACTATCACCGGCGAGCACGAGGTGTGCTTCTTCGGCACCTCCGAGCGGGTGAAGATCAGCCACAGCGCGGAAAACCGCAGCGTCTTTGCGGCGGGCGCGCTCAAGGCGGCGGAGTTCCTCGTGGATCAGAAGCCGGGCATGTACTCCATGGACGATGTGGTCGGCAAGCTGTAAATGCATATCTGACAGGCAGGTCGCAGGGCCTGCCTTCAGACTGTCAGAATAGCTCCTTGGGAGGTGTCGGAGGGCCCGCAGGCCCTCTGACTGTAATCGTATCCGCCGGGTTTCCCGGCGGGGCGGGGTTGTTTTCCGCGTGCGGAAAACTTTCCTTACACGAGCAATTGGCCGGGAGAGCCTTATATGGCTCGACCAGTGCGCGAGTGCAATGTCTCGGAAAAGTGCCTGAAGCACTTTTTCGACACGCAGAGGCAGGTCGCAGGGCCTGCCTTTTTGTGTGCATTCTTTCCCAAAGTTCATATTGGGTTGATATTCATTTGACCTTCAGTTCAAACTACCATGGTAGCATGATCGCGTTGGGAGGGAATACACATGAATGAGATCAAGAATCCGCGAAAGCCGCTGATGTATTACTATGTGATCGTCCTGCTGGTGGTGTTTCTGTTCAACGCGCTGGTGATGCCGATGATCAGCAACAACCGCATCGTTGAGGCGACCTATGATGAATTCATGACCATGACCCTGGAGGGCCAGATCGGTCTGGTGAGCATCCAGGAGAATCAGATCATCTTCACTGACAAGGAAGAAAAGATCGTCTACCGCACCGGTGTGGCGGATGATCCGGGCAGAACCCAGCGCCTGTACGACAGCGGCGCGAAGTTCACCAATGAGATCGTGGAGGAAACATCGCCCCTGCTGGCATTTTTTCTCTCCTGGGTGATGCCGATCCTCATGTTCACGCTGCTGGCGCGAATCCTGATGAAACAGATGAACAAAAAAGCCGGGTCGATGTCCTTCGGCATGGGGAAATCCAGCGCGAAGGTGTATGTGAAGGCCTCCGACGGCATCAAGTTTGACGATGTGGAGGGCGTGGACGAAGCCGAGGAAAGCCTGCAGGAGATCGTTGATTACCTGCACGATCCGGGCAAGTATCGTGACATCGGCGCAACGATGCCCAAGGGCGTGCTGCTGGTCGGCCCTCCCGGCACGGGCAAGACCATGCTGGCCAAGGCCGTTGCGGGCGAAGCAGAGGTGCCCTTTTTCTCCATTTCCGGCTCGGAATTTGTGGAGATGTTTGTGGGCATGGGCGCATCCAAGGTGCG
>JBGUSK010000124.1:0-15409 GCA_045132495.1 Christensenellales bacterium
CACCAAAATCATGAAGGCGCCGGTTTATGCGCCGACTACCCTGAAGCTTTCCAAGCTGCTGAAGCTGTTCCAGGCGCAGAAAACTCATTTGATCATCGTGCTGGACGAATTTGGTGGCACAGAGGGTATTGTCACCATGGAGGATGTGCTGGAAGAGCTGGTAGGCGAGATTTACGACGAGCACGATGATGTGGAGCAGGAATCCGTGACCATGGACGATGGTTCCCGCCTGGTGGACGGCGGTATGCAGCTGGCCGAACTTCTGGAAGAGCTCAACGTTGAAGATATTTACAACGCAGAAACCGTCGGCGGCTTTGCAGCGGAAGTGCTGGGTATTATTCCCTTTGTGGGTGCCGCCTTTGAGACCGATGAGATCCGCGGCTTGGTAACGCAAATGGAAAAGCGCCGCGTGGTTCAAGTGCGGATCTGGAGGAAGGACGAACCTGCTGCAGGTACAGCTGAAAACGAATAATCAATACTTTGGAGGTAACGACCGATGAACAAGACCAATAACAAGCGCAATAAGAAGGAAGAACAGAAGAAGCTGGCTGTCCGAATCATCTGTATGGTTTTGGTGGTGGCCCTGGCGGTTACTTCTCTGCTTGCTATGTTCCCTTCTCTCTTCCAGGACAACAACGAGTCCTATACGCTCACGGTTGACGATCTGGTAGAGATGGGCTTGATCGAGCTGGACGAAAATGGAAACATTGTGTCCATTGACGAATCTATTCTGGTCACCGATGGCGAGGATCATGAGGGTCACGACCACGAATAATGCCAAAGGCAGAAGGGGGAGGGTGCTCTGTGAAAAATCCGCAGCGCGGCCCCTCTGTGCGCCGGGGCGTTTCCTTCGGGACGATTTTGATGATTGCGGTCACGATCGTTGTTGCTGGCCTGTCTGCGGCGACTTTGCCACGACTGCTGGGTAAGGCCGACTTTGACATGAATGCTGGGGGCGTACTGTCAGCGCTGACGCTGGATGAATCGTTGACCGCATTGACCCTGAGCGACATTCCTATCAGCGATGCAACCGCGACGCCGGAACCTTCTTCAACCCCAAAGCTGGCTGAGCCAGTTGCCACGGCAACGCCTGCTCCTTCACCAACGCCTGTGCCGGGCGGAACTGTTTCGCTGACCATCGGCGGCAGTGTGAACATTGACGACGCAATCCGTAAATCTGCATACTACAGTGAGTCAAAGAAGTATGATTTCACAGAAATCATGATGCTTCTGCGGGATGAGATGCAGTCTGATCTGACCCTACTTACGCTGGAAAACGTAACCTGTGATACGGAGAAGGTATCGACGAACAATGCACCGCCCGCTGTGATGGATATGCTGGCAGATGCGGGCGTTGATATTGTTGCGTTGGGCTATGCAAAAGCATATGATAAGGGGCAGGCTGGTTTGCGGGCGACGATTGAAGCAGCGCAAGCACGCGGTCTTACCCCACTTGGCGTTTATGCGAATGAGCAGGATGCTAAAACGCCGTGTATGATAACGGTGAACAATGTGAAGGTTGCATTCCTTCACTTCACAGAATCCATCAGCAGCAATGGCAAGAAGGCTATCAACAACGATGGCGCTGACTATGCGCTGCCGACTACGCTGGTCAATGGTGCACCGGAAGCGATGCTGGCAGAGGTGCGAGGTGCCAGAGAAGCTGGCGCAGACGTGGTGATTGTCTCCCTCAACTGGGGAAAAGTCAGTGCGTCGAAACCTACTGCAGCGCAAAAGGAGCTGGCTCAGCAGCTGGCTGATGCTGGTGCAGACGTGATCGTTGGCGCTGGCAGCCGGGTTGTGCAGCCTGTTTCCTGGATCACATCCAAAGATGCATCGGGCGGTATCCGGCAAACCCTGTGCGCGTGGAGTCTGGGGAGTCTGATCAACGAAAGCAGAAAGGATGGTAACGTCCTTGGTATGCTTCTTCAGCTTCAGATTTCTTTTGATGGGGATTCCGTTAGCTTCGGTAAGGTGTGCTACACGCCTACTTATATCTGGCGGTATAAGCAGGATGGACAGTATTATTACCGCGTTGTTGCCAGTGACCAGCCGGCACCGGATGGGATGAGTGAGGATCAAATCGGCTACATGGAAAAGGCGCTGCGTAATCTGCAGAAATATCTGGGGGATTCTCCTGTCACGCTTAGAACAAAGTGAAATCAGGCTGTCGGAAATTCCGGCAGCTTTTTCGTTTCAGCGATGTAAACTTTCCGGATGGTGCTTGCATTCTTCGCTGCATCCGTGTACAATGGTTTTGAAAACAAATGAGGTGATGCTATGAAGCGTTTACTTGCTCTGTTCCTTTTGTTGATGATGGTGCTTCCTGTGCTGGCGGAGGAAGAGGAGTGGTCTATTCTGGACGTGATTGATATGTCGGGCCAGACCGCCTATGAGGCAGAGCCTGTTACTATGCCTGAACCGGAAGAGGAAGCCCCGTTGACTGCCCGGGAGGACTTTATCAACCGGATCATCAAGCTGGGCGAGGAGCTATATATCAAGGCAAACGGCAAGTCCCAGCGGGCGCACTATAAGGAAGATATCTACGTCTGCAAGAACTTCACCGTTCACTTGTTCAACAAGAACAGGGGAGATTTCTGCATCGCAGAGTACCCGGACGTGAAGCTGCGTATTCCCAACAACCTGCCTGCCGCCAAGTGCAAGCCCTACTATTACGGCTTCTATTGGGAGAAGATCGACGCTGAGGACGGCAATCCCTTCTATGAGGCGGCTGCGTTCCGTTACGATACCAAGCTCAGCAAGGAAGAAAACATGGCCCTGGCGATGGATTTTATGCGTCAGGTGCAGCGGGGCGACTTTTTCCAGATGAGCGCGAATTATGAATATGGCATAGGCGCGCACAGTGCCATCATGCTGGGCTACGACGCGGAGAAGGATGAAATCCACTGGATAGACTCCAACATGCGCGGCGGTAAGCGCAACGGCATACGCTATGGCCTGGTGCAGTATGATGAGGTCAAGAGCGTGGAATGGTGGGCGTCTACCTTCTGCGTGAAGGGCCGCGGTGCGACCATCTACCGTCTTCGGGACGATATTGCCTATCGGGAGGACTAATATGGACTTCGGCATGCCTTATCTGCTGGAGATGCATTCGATCGAGGAATGCTGTGCCCTGGCTCATGAGCTGGGGCTTTCCTTTGTAGAGCTGAATGCGAATTTTCCAGATTGTTTGCTGGAACAGCTTGATCCGGCGGAGCTTCATCAGCTGGGGCGCAGATACGGGGTGTATTTCACGCTCCATATCGAAGAGGAGTGCAATCCCTTTACCTTTAACAGCATGGTTCGCGCTGCCTGGTTAAAGTCCTGCAGACACGCCCTGGGCATCGCGTCTGCACTTCAAATGCCGGTGGTTAACATGCACTTTCCCAAAGGCGATTATGTCACCCTGCCTGACCGTCGTGTCTGTATGTTTGAGCGCTACGCGGATGTATTTCATGCTGAACTGCAAGCTTTTCGTGCCATGTGCGAGGAGGCGCTGTCTGACACGAACACCCGCATCGCCATTGAGAACACCAACGGCTGGAAGCCGTATGAGCAGCAGGCGATCGAGTATCTGCTGGAGTCGCCTGTATTTGGCCTGACGCTGGATATTGGCCACTGCCATGGCGTTGACAATGTGGATGAATCGTTCTTCTGCAAACATGAAGACCGGCTGATCCACATGCATGGGCATGATGGGATGGGACGGAAGAACCACCTTGCACTGGGGGATGGAGAGATCAAATTGCGGGAACGTTTCGCCTGGGCGAAACGCTGCGGCGCCCGCGTTGTGCTGGAGACAAAGACCATCCAGGCTTTGCGCACGAGTGTGACACGTCTGCCTGAATTTCTTACCTGAATTTTGTAAAAAACTTTGCTAAACCTCTTGCAATTACAGGCATCCTTGTGCTATAATAATAGGCGTGCATACGGACGGTCCGCTTTCCGGAGATCTGAACTCATGCAGACCCGGATATGAACGTCTATGATGGAAGGAGGAACCAACATGAGCGAAATCATCCGTTCTATTGAAGCTAAGCAGCTGCGCAAGGACATTCCCGAGATCGCTATCGGCGATACCGTGCGTGTTCAGGTGAAGGTTGTTGAGGGCAAGAATGAGCGTCTGCAGGCTTTCGAAGGTGTTGTCATTGCCAAGCGCAACGGCGGCATTCGCGAGACCTTCACCGTCCGCCGCGTTTCCTACGGCATCGGTGTGGAGCGTACTTTCCCCGTCCACAGCCCCCGTCTGGGCAGCATCACCGTGATCCGTCATGGTAAGGTGCGCCGCGCCAAGCTGTACTACCTGCGTTCTCTGCAGGGCAAGGCCGCCAAGATCAAGGAAGTCAAGCGCGTGTAATACGCACTTTTCCAGGTCGTTGGAACAGCAACATCAGAGAGAGCTTCGGCTCTCTCTTTTGTTTTGCATAAAAAAAGGTCCTTTGCCATATCCATTGGACAGACATCAAACCGCTGACCAATGGAGGGATCGCAATGGATCAATCTCGCGAGTTTAACCTGTACCGCGATATCGCAGAACGCACTGACGGCGATGTGTACATCGGCGTTGTCGGTCCGGTCAGGACGGGCAAGAGCACGTTCATCAGCCGTTTCATGGAGCAGCTGGTGCTTCCACGGCTGGCGGACAGCCCCAAAAAGGCTCGAATCGCTGATGAATTACCGCAATCCGGTTCTGGGCGTACGATCATGACCACCCAGCCCAAATTTGTTCCGGGCGAGGCTGTGACAGTCTCCCTGGGGGAAAATACACCTGTGCGTGTCCGCCTTGTGGACAGTGTGGGTTACCTGGTAAAGGGCGCATTGGGCGTTTCCGATGAGGATGGAACACGCATGGTGCACACGCCCTGGTTTGAACACGACATTCCCTTCGACCAGGCGGCGGAGATCGGTACCAGGAAGGTCATTACCGATCATGCAACGATCGGGCTGGTCGTAACGACGGATGGAAGCATTGCAGACTTGTCTCGAAGCGCTTACGTTGACGCGGAGGAACGGGTCATCAGTGAGCTAAAAGCCTTGGGCAAGCCTTTCGTGATCGTGCTGAACTCCGCATCACCTCGCAGTGCAGACACGCTGACTCTCCGTGATGCTCTGGAGGATCGTTACGATGTACCCGTGATGTTGCTGAACGTGAAGGAAATGCAGGTGGATGATATTCAGCGGGTGCTGGAATCGGTGCTGCTGGAGTTCCCGCTGCGGGAGGCGCATCTGGCAGTTCCAGCCTGGCTGGCAGCACTGGAGGACGATCACTGGCTGGTGCAGCATGTTTTGGAGGGCGTTCGCAACAGCGGCAAGGCAGGCCGCGTCATGCGGGAAAGCGATGTATTTGAAACTGCGTTTGCCGATTCTGAATATGCTGAGCCTATTCGTACAGAACGGATTGAGCCAGGGGAAGGGCGCATGGATTTCTCGCTCCCGTTGAAGGAGGGGTTGTTCAACCGAATCCTTGGCGAAGAGTGCGGTACGGAGATAAAGGGAGATGCGCATTTGCTCAGCCTGATGAAGGAACTGGTCAGCGCAAAGGCTGAGTACGACAGAATTGCGGATGCTCTGGCGTCAGTCCGTGCAACCGGGTATGGCCTCGTGACGCCTTCCATGTCGGAATTGATGCTGGAGGAGCCGCAGATCGTCCGCCAGGGGAGTCAGTTTGGTGTGAAGCTGAAAGCAAACGCACCGTCACTCCACCTGATCCGTGTTGACATTGAAACGGAGGTCACACCGGTTGTCGGTACGGAGGAGCAATCAGCTGACCTCGTCCGTCAGCTGACAGACGAGTTTGCCACAGACCCGCAGAAGGTATGGGAAACCAGCTTTTTCGGCCGTTCACTGGACGCAATGGTGCGGGAAGGATTGAACAACAAGCTGCTGCGTATGCCTGCCGACGCGCAGGACAAGGTGCAGCAGACACTAACGCGCATCATCAATGAAGGCGACGGCGGCATGATCTGCATTCTCCTGTAAGAGGTGCACTATGCTGATCTGCGGAGGAACCATACACACAATGACGGCTCGGGGAAGCATCGTTGGTGACATCTACGTTAAAAATGGACGAATCGCGGCGATGGGTGAAAAACTGGAAAAACCGGATGACAACTGTATACTCGATGCGCGAGGGTTGACGGTAATCCCTGGTTTGATTGATGCGCAGATCCAGAATGGGCCAGAGGTGAATGAGCGTCTTCTAACACTTGATCAGGCAGCAGGTGTGACGGTCGGATTGCTTTGGCCGGAAGAAGAAGGACAATGCTGCATCCTCACAACTGACGAAGCAAAAACTTGCAGCATCTTTGTCATCGAACCAAGTCTCTACAGCGACGCCAGGCTGCATGATCGCTTTCTGTCAATGGCTTACGAAGGATTACGGCCTGCATGCAGAATCAGGAGCAGAGAGGATTGCAGGCGCGTGCTGCAGGTTGTGCATAGTACACGGGTGAAGGCAATCCTTTTACTTCTGACTGATTGTGAGGAACTATCAGAGGCAATCGCAATATCCGCTTGCCCTGTTATCATCGGGGTATGCAGCAGGACGGGAACGCCTTGGGCAATGGCAGTACGGCTGAATAAGCTGAAGGTATCGGTATCCGTCAGCTGCAGCTATCCGAATGCAAAGCTGCGTCATTTGCCGCTGTGTGCGGCTCTGTGCGTTCGTGAAGGACTGCCTCGGGAAGAAGCTTTGCATATGGTTACAACGGCCCCTGCGGCTCTTCTCGGGCTTGAAAGAGGGGGGCGAATTGAAATGGAATCTCGGGCAGATTTCGGTATATACGATGGCGATCCGCTTCTGCTGGCAACAAACCATGTGATGACCATCTCTGGAGGGAAGATTTGTTACTAAAAAAGGCGAACCGGCTTTTTACCGGTTCGCCTTTGCGCATGTAATGTTACTCAGCAGTATAATTGTCGAAGTAGCCCTGGATGTAAACGATGGGGGTTCCCTTGTCGCCAGAACCAGAGGTCAGGTCACACAGGGAGCCGATCAAGTCGGTGATGCGGCGAGGCGTGGTTCCCTGGGCAGCCATCTGGCCCACGAGAGAGGAGCCGTCCTTTGCGCTTATCTTTGCTTTGATGGCATCCTGCAGGGCCTTGCCGGACAGAGTGGCGAAGTCGTTGTCCGCCAGATACTTCAGCTTCAGCTCGTTCGGGGTGCCTTCCAACCCAGCGGTGTAGGCAGGGGAGACAACCGGATCGGCCAGCTCCCAAATTTTGCCCACAGGATCCTTGAAGGCACCGTCGCCATACACCATGACTTCGACATGCTTGCCGGTCATTTCCAGCAGCTTGGCCTGGATATCCTCCACCAGCCCCTGGCAATCACGGGGGAAGAGCTTCACGGTATTCTCGGTGGCTTTGTTGGAGCCAAGCAGACCGTAGCGCTCATTATAGCCGCTGCCATCCACGGAGGAGGTCATGATCTCGTCCAGACCGAACACGCGCTCAGCACCTGCGGCCTTCAGCAGACGCTTGGTGCGGGCACGGGTATGAATATCACAGTTGAGCACGTTCTTGGTGTAGTTCAGGATCGCGCGGGGATCATTGGCGAAGACAACTTCGACCTCAGCGCCCATCTCGCGAATCAGGTTGGAGTAGTATTCCACATAGTCCACGCCGGTGAAGGGATGCTTGACATAGCCGAAATACTCGCGGTACTGCTTTTCGTTCAGCACATCGCGGTAGGGATCAACACCGTGCTTGTCCATCACGTCCCAGTCGATGAGGTGGTTGCCAACTTCATCGGAGGGATAGGAGAGCATCAGCACGACCTTCTTGCAGCCCTTTGCGATGCCGCGCAGGCAGATGGCAAAGCGATTGCGGCTCAGGATAGGGAAAATGACGCCGACGGTTTCGCCGCCCAGCTTGGTCCGGACATCATCGGCGATGTTGTCAACGGATGCGTAGTTACCCTGTGCACGGGCAACGATGGCTTCGGTCATGCAGATCACATCACGGTCACGGACGACGATTTCGCCTGTTTTGACGGCGTCAGCCACGCAGGTGGTCACGATCTGAGCCAGGTCATCGCCCTCGCGGATGATCGGCGCACGCACGCCCATAGAAACAGTTCCCAGCATACGGCTCATATGAAACACTCCTAATCTGCATAAAGCAGCGACATATGCAAACGAATACGGCTTTTGCCGAAGTCCATTTACTTCAGTATTATAATACTATCTTGTCGATTTGGAAAGAGTTAAATTCAATTTTTTCTGAATTTTTTTGTCTTTCCGCTGATTTTTTCGGATTACATTCCCAGCACCTTTCTGTGTTGTCATACAGCGAAAAATCTGGTATAATGTCAACATTACAGAGAATGAGGTGCAACCCATGTTTGAACAGGTACTGAAGGCTATCACCGACCATCAGGTGATTATCATTCACAGACATACAAATCCAGATGGCGATGCGTTGGGCAGTCAGATTGGCTTGAAGTATATCATTCTGGCGAACTTCCCGGAAAAAAAAGTATATACAGTGGGCGACGAGGCCGGGAGGTATGCATTCATGGCAGATTCCGTGATGGATACTATCAGCGATGATGTATATGAGGACGCGCTGGCGATCATCCTCGATACCTCTGCCCGTAAACTCATCAGCGACGACCGGTATGAAAAGGCGGCGATGACCGTCCGTATGGATCATCATCTGTTCTGTGAAAAGATCGCGCAGCTCGAGGTGGTGGACAGCGAATGTGAGAGCTGCTGTGGGCTGGTGACAGATTTCTGCATGACTTGTGGGTTGAAACTGCCAGCTGCTGCTGCCACTGCGCTTTATACTGGTATGGTGACGGATTCCGGCCGTTTTCGTTTTGATTCTGTCAGTGCGCGAAGCTTCCGTGCGGCTGCATTTCTGATGCAGCATCCCATTGACACAGGGGAGCTTTATCGAAATCTGTATGCCAGTGATTATGAACAGATGAAACTGCGTGCTCAATTTGTGCTGAAGATCAAGTTCACAGAGAGGAATGTGGCTTATATCTATACCACGCTGGATGAGGTAAAGGCGTACCCGGCTGACTTGTTCGGTATCAGCCGAGGCATGGTCAGCACCATGTCTGATATCAAGGGTGTGGATATCTGGGTCAACTTCACAGAGACGGAAAAGGGGGTTCTCTGTGAACTGCGTTCCAGTCGCTTTAATATTAACCCTGTCGCAGTCAAGTACGGTGGCGGCGGACATGCGAAGGCAAGTGGCGCGACAGTTCGTGACCGGGCGGAAGCCATGGCCATGCTGGCTGATCTTGATAAGTTGATGGAGGATAACGAATGAATACCGCCATCAAGCAAAGTATTTTTGACAAAATCAAAGAGTACGACCGCATTCTGATCTTTAGGCACCGTCGTGTCGATGGCGACTGTGTTGGCGCAACCAAGGGCTTAAAGGATATCATCTGTGCTTCCTTCCCCGAGAAGGATGTGCGGATTATTGATGATGAACACTCTGACTATCTTGCCTTCCTGGGGCCGGATGACGAGGCTGTGCCCGATGAGTACTATACTTCCGCACTTGGCATTGTGGTGGATGTAGCGGATACGGACCGCATATCAAATCAGAAGTTCAGCCTGTGCAGAGAAATCATCAAAATCGACCACCACATTGATCGCACGCCTTTCGGCGATATCAGCTGGGTGGAGGATGGACGTTCCTCCGCTTGTGAGATGATCGCGGATTTCTATGCGACCTTTCAGGATGAGCTGACTCTGACGCAGTGGGGCGCGACCTGCATTTATACGGGCATGGTGACGGACTCCGGTCGGTTTATGTACGAGGGTGTCTGCGGTGAATCCATGCGTCTGGCGGGTCTGATCCTTGACAAGGGAGTCAAGACGGATTGGCTTTATGCCAACCTGTACCTAAAAACTTTTGATAGCCTCAAATTTACTGCCTACATCTATGAGCACATGAACGTAACTGAAAATGGCGTGTGCTGGCTGCTGGTGGATAAGGAAATGCAGGAGAAATTCAACCTCAACATGGAATCCGCCAGCGCCGCTATCAGCAGTCTGAGCGGGATCCGCGGCTGTCTGTGCTGGATTGCCTTCATTGAAACAGGCGATGAGGATCATGCGATCCGAGTGCGGCTGCGTAGCCGCTTTGCAGCCATTAACCATATTGCCGAGAAATATCATGGAGGTGGGCATGCATGCGCCAGCGGTGCAACGGTCTACAGTATGCGTGAGATGCATGATCTCCTTCAGGATGCGGACGCCCACGTCAAGGAATACAAGGAGAATAACGAAGGATGGCTATGAGAATCTGTATTACCAATGATGACGGCATCCACAGCGAAGGCTTACTGCGTTTGGTGCAGTGGGCAAAAAAGCTGGGTGACGTCTATGTATTTGCACCTAAGGTGGAACAGAGTGCAAAATCCCATGCAGTGGAGATCCATAAGGCCTTTGAGGCAAAACCTGCAGAGGTGCCTGGCACGGTCATGGCCTGGGCGGTGGATTCCACCCCGGCAGATTGCGTACGCTTTGCAGTTCTGGGGTTGCATGAGCAGTTTGATCTGGTGATCTCTGGTGTGAACCGCGGACTGAACATCGGCCAGGATATCATGTATTCCGGCACCTGCAGTGCGGCGATGGAGGCGGTTGCACTGGGGGCAAAGGGGCTTGCACTTTCCACCGAACCGGAGACCTTTGATGACGCGTTTGCGCAGTTGGATCATGTGTGGGAATTTATCACGGAAAATGATCTGTATGGCAAATGTCGTTTGTGGAATGTCAATATACCGTTGAAGACGACAGGCGAAATCCGCATTACCCGTCAGGGTGGGCCCTACTACTCAGATGATTTCGCGCCCGAAGCGAATGACATGTACCGGCCAGTTGGGAAGGCGGTTTATGAACCTGTCGAGAACTCCGATTTCGACACTGATTGCACATTGCGTGACCGCTGCATTTCCCTTTCGCCGTTAACGATTGACCGTACGGACTGGAATACTTTCAAGATATTTCAGCAGTGATGGCTGGAAAGCCAAAACAAAGTTGGAGCCGCATCCTATATGGATGCGGCTTCGTTTAGATTGAACTGTTTACTCGTTGGGCAGCTGCACATCGTACAGGCCAGCGGGGAACTGAGACACGCCAATCTTGGCAATGTCAGAGATGTAGGACACGTTGGAGGTGCTGATGGTGTTGTAGGTGCTGTAGGTGCCCATGTAGTACTGGCCCAGATCACCCAGATCACCGATCAGGGTGCCGCGCTCGGCATCCCAGGTGTAGGGGACGGAGGGAGCGGCTTCGATCTTCTGAGTGTTCTTCAGAGAACCGTCGTCCTTGGTGTAGGTGGTGATGTTGATGTAGTTCTTCACGCCGTCCTTCAGGCAGTACAGGTAGTAGCCGCCTTCAGCCTGCTCCAGGTAAACGGGTGCAGCGTCGGACAGGGAAGTGGAGGTCGCCAGGTAGTTGCCGGACATTTCGCCGGTCAGGTACAGCATAGCGGGGGTCTCCAGAGCGTTCTGCTGCAGCGCGAAGACGTAGGCCTTGCCGACCTCGGGATTCTCCACCAGCTCAGGCACCATGGTGGCGAAGCCAGCGGGGAACTGGGAAGCGCCGATTTTGGTGACATCGGAGATGTAGGACACATTGGAGGTGCTCATGGTGTTGTAGGTGCCGTAGGTGCCCAGGTAGAACTTGCCCAGCTCGCCCAGATCGGCGATCATGGTGCCGCGCTCGGCATCCCAGGTGTAGGGAACAGAGGGGGCGTCCTCGATCTTCTGGGTGTTCTTCAGGGAGCCGTCGTCCTTGGTGTAGGTGGTGATGTTGACGTACTTCTTGGCCTCGCCGACATTGAAGCAGATGTAGTAGCCGCCCTCGGTCTCCTCGAGGTAGACGTCAACAGCTTCCATGACATTGGCGGTGGTGGCCAGGTAGTTGCCGGACATTTCGCCGGTCAGGTACAGGGTGGTGGGAGGGGTCAGACCATTCTGGTTCAGGGCGAACTTGTAGGTCTTGCCCACCTCGGGGATCTCGGCATACACAACGCCGGTGGTGGCGATGGCAGGCACGTTGTGCTTGAAGGTGACAGCGACAGTCTCTTTGGTGACGGGGGAGGTGATGGTACCGGTCAGGACGTAGACGACCTCTTCGGGGTTCTTTTCGTTCACGTCGATGGTGACGGTGCCGTCTTCATTGGCGACGACCTTCACGGCTTCGTTGTCAACGGTCCAGGTCACGGGGTAGGTGGTGCCGCCGATGTTCACAGCGCCAACCAGGTTATAGTCGGTCATGGTGGTCACGGGGCTGTTCTTGTACATGGTACGCAGGTAGGAACGAGCGTTGCCCATGTAGGGGTCGGAAGCGGTCTCGGCGGACGCGAAGCACGCGGTCATCACCAGAGCCGCCAGCACGAGCATAGCAAGCAGCTTCTTCATGGTCGATTGGCTCCTTTTCTATCTTTAGTCGTTGAAAGTAATGCTGTTCATGGTGAATACCTTCACCTGATATTGCCCCTCGTAGAAGTCTACGATGCCCTTCACACTGATGGTCTTGTCTGTGAACATATCTGCGGTGACGGGGGTACCGTCCGCGCCGTAGAGGGGGATGGTGCGCACGATCACAGTGTGTTCGCCGGACTGACATGTCAGCGTCAGTGCGCCGCGGGAGGAGGATTCTTCATCGGTGGTGGTGTACACCTCAGTGACGGTGAGATCCTTTATCTCCACGGAGGTCGCCAGGGCCAATTCCGCGTAGTCGAAGGTCTGCGCGGCGTCCTCGCCCTGGAGTGTGACCTGGCTGGCAAAGGTGTCAGCATCAGTTGGCACATAGGCAGGTCTGTGGCCTTCGGAGAGCAGCTGGATGTTGTTGGGATCCTTGGGCTTCATCCTGCGGTAAGTGAGGTCGGAGACCTGCCAGGAGTCGCCAGCCTCGTAGTATTGAACCGTACCGACGACGCGGACTTCGTTGCCCACGGACAGGATGCTCAGGCCGGAACCCGACAGGTTGAAGCCGTAGTACACGGGCATGCCGTAGTACAGGCCGGTCTCCTCGTCGTAGCTCTCCACATACACAGAATTGGAATCGTTGATCGTAACGACGCCATTGAAGGCAACCTTAATGCCGTTGTAGGCTTCCAGGTTTGTGCGCAGCTCCTTGAGGGTGAGTTCCACTGCGTCGCCGTAGTAGTAGTCGGGATCCTTCTGGCCAGAGTAGACGTTGAGCTTCTGTGCGCGGGCCTGGTTCAGGGCGTTCATGCAGATGGTGCCGTAGCGATTCTGCTGCGTACCGCTGGCGATGGCCAAGCCGTTTTGCAGGATCTCCAGGTTCAGATTGCGGTAGGCCGTATCGCCGGGGAGGCGGTACCACACCCATACCAGATGACGCTCGCCGGTGGAGTCCAGGCTCCACTCGCCGTTATCGGACTCGACCCAGATGGATTCTGCGTTTTCCAGCTTTTCACGGGTGAAGGCGGCTGCCTTTTTGCCGTATTCCTCAATTTTTCCGGTGGATTCGGGGGTATTGATGGCCAAAAAACGCGCCTTGAGCACGCCGGATTCACAGATTTGCTCATCTACATAGAAGTGAACAGTGTCTCCGTCAACATAGGTTTTCACAGTCACTTCAGTCTTCACTGTTTCTGAGGAACGGTTGAAATCAAGCTGGGCTACATAGTCAATGAACCCGGTCTGCTCTGCCTGCGCGAAGGATGGGACCAGTACGCAGAGCAGCATGCAGACGAGGATGCAGAGGTTCAATCGCAGAGGAAATGTTTTCATGGTTGGGCAGATTACCAGATGGCGTACTCGCACTCGTCGATGGCGTCCTGGAAGATGTCGTCGATAGCGGAGTCAATATCCTTGGCGGGCAGTGCCTTGGTCACGATGTTGCCGACCTGGTCGCGGGCTTCGGAGGAACCGACGAAGGCGGGGGAGGTGTAGTAGGCGTCAGCCTGTTCCAGACAAACTTTGGCAGCCAGCATGGAGATGTGGTCGCCGCCGTCAGCAGCAGCCAGCTCCTCGGCGTACACAGGATGATCCGCAACGCTCTTCAGGACGGGCACATAGCCGGAAGCCATGGAGAACTCGGCCTGGAACTCAACGTTGGTGGTCAGGAACTTCACGAACAGCCAGGAGGCGATGACTTCCTGAGCATTGTCCTTCTTAAAGATGCACAGGGAGGGACCCTGAGAGATGACCTTCTTGTTGTTCAGGTCAGCCTGAGGAATGGTGGCAATGCCAACCTCGAAGGGATAGTTGCCGTCGGCACCCTTCTGGGGACGCTGATGGGTCGCGCCAGCGGAGGAACCGATGGACATGTAGGACTTGACGTCGTTGGTGGACACGAACAGACCGGAGGTGTAGCCGCCATACAGGGTCTGGGTGGTCAGGTAGCCCTTCTGGTACCACTCGTTGAAGCGCTTGATGAAGGCGCGGTTGGTGTCGTTATCAAAGAGGAAGTAGGGATCGTTGGCGGAGGTGTAGGGGCTCTTGAGCTGCTCGCACATGGTGATGAACCAGTTCGCTTCGGAGTCATAGCCCAGCGGGATGGACTTGGGGTCGATCTCCTTGATCTTGGCGCAGACAGCTTCCAGCTCGTCCCAGGTGGTGGGCACGGCGATGTTGTTGGCCTCGAAGAAGGTCTTGTTGTAGTACAGCACCTCGGTGGACTTGGACATGGGCAGGGTGTACATCTTACCATCGGCGAACTTGGCGCCCTCGGCGTAGTAGCCGGGCACGAAGTCAGCCTTCTGCTCGGCGGTCAGGCCGATGGTGGGGCTGTCGATCAGCTCGTCCAGGGACTGGGTGGCCAGGGCCAGGTTGTACAGGGCCACATGATCCTGGTAGCAGTAGGCAATGTTGGGCTGGGAGCCAACGGTGATCTCGGTGGAGATCTGGTCGCGGACGTCGTCGTAGCCGCCGACCTGACTGTGCTCGATCTTAATGTTGGGGTAGATGGCGTTGAACTCGGCGATGTAGTCATCCAGAATGCCGGCCAAAGTGGCATTCATGGTGTGGTAGAAGCGGATGGTGACCGCGCTTCCGTCATAACCAGCGTCGAACTCGGAGGCGGAAGCGGTCAGACCCAGCATGGAGGTCAGAATCAACGCGATCGCCAGGGTGATGGAGAGGAACTTCTTCATCATGGATTACCTTCCTTTCTTATGTTGAAAAATCGTATAGTTAAAGGCGAAAAGCCTCTTAACCCTTGATGCCGCTGCGGCTGACACCACTCATGATGTACTTGCGCAGGAAGATGAAAACCAGGAACAGAGGGGCAGATACCAGTGCGACAGCTGCCATCTGCACGGGGTAGTTCACATCGCCGGAAGTCTCGGTGAAAGCGTTACGCAGACCGTTGGTGATCATACGGTGCGCTTCATCGTTGGCGACCAGACGGGGCCAGATGTAGGAGTTCCATGCGCCCATCATCTTCAGGATGGTGATGGAGATCAG
>JBGUSK010000125.1:0-13240 GCA_045132495.1 Christensenellales bacterium
GCCCTTGCGCTGCGCCAGGCAGCCGGCGAGGATAATGTGGCTCTCCGGATGCTCGCGGCGGAGGCGGCGGGTGAGCTGCATGCTCTTCTTATCCCCGGTGCCGGTGACGGTGCAGGTATTGATGACGTACACATCCGCAGCCGCGTCAAAGGGAACCACCTCGTATCCGGCCGCGCGGAATTTCTCCAGCATGGCCTGCGTATCGTACTGGTTCACCTTGCAGCCGAGGGTGTGGAAAGCAACGGTTTTCATTGATTGGTTTCACTCCATATCGCCATAGAGGCAGAGTAGCGCGCTCATGGCGCAAAGCCCGGCGGTCTCGGTGCGCAGGATTCGCGGACCGAGGGTGACGGACTGGCAGTTCGCTTCCTTCATCCGGACGATTTCGTCCTCGGACATGCCGCCTTCCGGGCCGATGACGATGGCCAGGTCGGTGACTTCCGGGTGTTCCTGATGGAAGCGGGCGAGGGAATACCCCCGTGCGTCCTCCCACGGGACGATGGCTGCGCCGTGCTGGGGCAGCTTCGCCAAAAGTTGCTTGAAGGAAATGGGCTCAGTCACTTGCATCATTTCGCAGCGGCCGGACTGCTTGCAGGCTTCGCGGGCGATCTTCTGCCAGCGCTCCTGCTTCTTGCGGCCGTCCTTCTGGTCCAGCTGGACGACGCAGCGGCTCATCGCGACAGGCACGACAGCGCATGCGCCTAATTCGACGGATTTCTGCACGATCAGCTCCATCTTGTCCGCCTTGGGCAGGCCCTGATAGAGGGTGATCCGCAGCCTGGCTTCGGTGGAGGGCATTTCGCCGCTGATGCGTACGGAGACTTCGCCGTTCCCAATGGAGGCAATCTCTCCGGAGAATCGCTTGCCATCGGCAAACAGCTCGCAGGCTTCACCCTCGCGCATCCGCAGCACGCGGGCGGCGTGGCGGGCGTCCTCCTCGCATAGGTAAGCGACTTCGCCATTCACGCCCCGGTCGTCGGCATAAAAACGGTGCATCAGTCAGGCCTCCTGGACAGCATGGCGACCCACTCGCCCTTGCGGCGGATCTCGAGGATGGTGTAGTTCGCCTCAGTCAGGGCGTTCACCACATCCTGCTCGCGCTCCTTGATGATGCCGGAGCAGATGAACAGGCCGCCCTCTACGATGTGGGGGATGAGGGGCTTTGCGAACATGCAGATGACGTCGGCGATGATGTTGGCCACGCAGACCTCGCACACGCCGTCGGTGGACTCCAGCAGATTGCCCTCCACTGCGCGGATGACGTTTTGCAGCTTGTTGTGCTCAACATTTTCCTTGGCAACCTTGACGGCGGTGGGGTCGATGTCGATGGCAAGGACGTCCTTCGCGCCCAGCATCGCCGCGCCGATGGCCAGGATGCCGCTGCCGGTGCCCACGTCGATGACGGTGTTCACGGGCTGCTTGAGCATGACGTCCTCCAGCAGCTCCAGGCACATACCGGTGGTCTCGTGAGTGCCGGAGCCGAAGGCCATGCCGGGGTCGATCTCCATGACAAGGTCATTTTCCTGTGCATCATAGAGCTCCCAGGTGGGCTTGACCACCAGGCGCTTGCCCGCGCGGAAGGGCTTGTAGAACTTCTTCCATACCTCCGACCAGTCTTCGTCGTGGACGTTCACGGTGTTCATTTCGAGGCTGCCCATGTCGATGCCCAGGTCGGCGGCCTTGAGTTCCGCCATGCGGGCCTTCAGCGCGCCCATGCGGTCTGCGAACTTCTCGTCCGGCTCAAACCAGGCATGCACCAGCACGTCCTCAGGGAGGGTGTTGATCAGGTTGGGGTCAATGATCTCCCAGTAGCCGTTGGGCTTGTCGGGATCGGGGATGTCGGCGCGGTCCTCCACCATTGTGCCGGTGGCGCCTTCATTCATCAGGGCCTCGGAGACGATGTCCGCGCCCATGGTGGTGGTGTGTATGGTCAGTTCGACCCAATCCATAAGTCATCTTCCTTTGCTGAATGATGATAGAAATCCATCCTTTATTATATGCGAAAACATTAGCTGGGTCAACCGGCAAAAAAACCTTGCGCCCGATTGAATGCTGTGCTATACTGAAATATGAAAAAGCGTGCATACGCACAAGGAGGATAACCCAAATGAAGAAGTTCATCGAGGAATTCAAGAAATTTGCCCTGCGTGGCAACGTGATCGACCTGGCCGTCGGCGTGATCATCGGCGGCGCGTTCACCGCGATCGTCAATGGCGTGTCCAATGACTTCATCAAGCCCCTGCTGGCCTGGATCATGGGCACCAAGCCCGAGGAAATCCTGATCGGCGAAGCTCAGTGGACCTGGGGTCTGGCTGTGTCTGATTTCGTGACCACCATCATCAACTTCCTGATCACTGCGCTGGTGCTGTTCATCATCATCAAGTTCTTCAACAAGTTGTCCACCATCGGCAAGAAGCCCGAGGCTCCCAAGGCGCCCACCACCAAGAAGTGCCCCTACTGCCTGAGCGAGATCCCGATCGAGGCCACCAAGTGCGCCCACTGCACCTCTGATCTGAAGTAAGATATCATCACAAAAATGGCGACCGTCATAAGCGACGGCCGCCGTTTTTCTTAGTCGATAATGGTCTCGGTAGCGGTGATCATCTCCGCGCCGATCTGGGCGGGCAGGGACATGGTCATCGCGCCGTTGGAGTACACGGTCACGGTCATGCCAGACTCAATGCCTTCCAGCTGACCAGCGGTGGCATTCACCAGAATGACCTCCGTGTCAGTCGTCAGCACGAACTGGCCGTCAGTGACCTGGCCGACCATGCCGGTGTGGGCGTAGCAGCCGATCTTCTGGGCGGAGATCTGTGCAGGCAGGGAGAAGGTCATCTGGCCGCCAAAGGTCACGTGGATGAAGTCGCCGACTTCGATCTCCTTGCCCTCGAACAGGGTCTCTTCGGAGGTGTTGACCTGGATTTCCTGGCCGTCAGCAGAGTCGATCATGATGAAGCCTTCGCCGATCTCGGTCACAGTGCCAGCCATGTCGAACACCTCCTGAACGGTAGGCAGGGGCAGGATCTCAGTGGCGTTGACCAGAGTGGACTCGAGGGAAAGGGTCTGCAGACCATCGGTGATGACGATCACTTCCATGCCGGGCTCAGCCTGCACGAACTGGAGCGCGCCTTCCTTGATGGCAACGTGGTAGGGGAGCTCCTCGCCTTCCACAGTCAGGGTGAAGCCGCCTTCGACCATCTCGGTCACGGTGCCGACGATCTCCTGGCCGCGGACGTGCAGCGCAGTCACGCCGGCGGGGATCATGCGGGTCATCATGCCGTTGTGGTACACGGTGACGAACATGCCGTCCTGGATGCCTTCCAGCAGGGAGGCGTCAGCGTTCACGGAGAACATTTCCTCGCCGAAGGTCAGGGTGAAGCCGTTCTCGGTCAGCTCGCTTACAACGCCCATCAGCATATTGCTGCGGATGACGTCAGCGGTGATCTGAGCGGGCAGGGAACGGGTCATCATGCCGTTGTAGACGATCTCAACATAATCGCCGACGGCAGCGTCCTTGCCTTCGATGATGGTTTCTTCGTTCAGCAGGGCTTCCACATACAGGCCGTCGCGAGTCAGGATGAGGATGGACTCATCCAGCACGTCCATCACGAAGCCGTCAATCAGGGAAAACTCAGCCAGGGTGTCTGCGTCGGGAGAGGGGATAACAGCCTCTTCCTCAGCAAAGGCAGTCAGGGTGGTCAGGGCCAGCATCATCGCCAGCAGCATCAGGAAAAACTTCTTCATGGGTGTCGTACCTCCTTGGGTGAATCGTGGGCTTTCGTGCCTCACGCCATACATGACGAATGAGGGGGGCGTTTTGTTCCCGGAAGTTAAAAACTTTTTCTGCGGCAGGATAACATAAGATGTAGAAAAACGCAAATGGAAAATATCAGGGGATGTAAATGCACTTGCCTGCAACGAAATCCGACGGCGCGAGGCAGGGGTTTGCCCGCAGCAGCGCCGCGAGGGAAGTGTTCAGCCGCAGGGCGACGCTTTCGAGGGTGTCCTCTGCCTGCAGGATATAGGTGGACGGCGCAGGACAAGCGGCGTTTTCCGACGGGACGCACAAGACCTGTCCGGCCTGGAGACGGTCGAGATCTACGGACGGATTTGCCTGCTGGATGCTGTAGCGGTTCACGTTTGCCCGCAGCTGCACGTCGGCGATGGTTTCCCCCTGCCGGACGGTGTAGCGGTTCTGATCCGGGCAGACGAGCATATCCTCGTCCACCGGGCCATCGGGCATCGTGGCGGGCGCGTCGAGGTCTTCGTCTGTATCAGGAAGGACGTCTTCCGGCATTTCCACCGTCGGGGGTTCTTCGGGAGCGGGGGTTTCCGGGATGACAGGCGTTTCCGGGACGACGGGGGTTTCGGGCACAGGGGGCGTTTCCGGCTCCGGCGGCGCATCATCCTCCTCCATGGGGATACACAGCACGTCGCCGACCATCAGGCGGGCAGGATTGATATCGCTGTTGGCCTCCAGCAGGTCCCGCAGAGGGATCCCCAGCCGGTTGGCGATGAGGTAGAAGCTGTCGCCCCGGCGGACGGTGTATTCGTACCCGCAGACCTTGTCCTGGGGTGCGCGGTGGGTGTGATCGTTCATGGTCGATGCTCCTTTCACATGCGTTCGCTCAAGGATATGCGATTTCTCGCGGCATATGCTGTGAAAAGGAAAACGGAATCGAAGGATTTAAAATGAAATTTACAAATTGACTGTTTACATTGAATGTTTTTGTGATATACTGTAAGATGTGGCGAGGTACACGCTTTATTTGTCGTGGAGAAATCGCCGGGTTCACACTGATGCATGAAGGTCGGGCGGAGCCCGACAAGCGAAAGCCAATGCATGCATTGGCAGAGCGTAGCCAGCACTCGGCTTCCGGCCGGGGGATGGCCGAATAAAGAAAGGACAGGAACACGGATGAATAACGGTCAGCCTCCCTATGGAGATCCCTCTGCCTGGGGCCAGCAGGGCAATCAGGCGAATCCGGCGCAGTATCCTGTGCAGCCCAATCCCTATGCCCAGCAGGGATATTATCCCCAGAATGCGCCGCAGCAGGGCTATTCCCAGCCCTTCCAGCCCGTGCAGACCTACGGCCAGCAGCAGCATCCCCAGCAGCAGGTCTACCAGCAGCAGAGCTGGCAGCCCTATGTCGAGCCGCCTCAGCAGGCGTATCAGCAGCCGGGTCCTCAGCCGCAGCAGTTCTACGGGCAGCAGCAGAATTATGTCCAGCAGCCCCAGCAGGCATATCCCCAGTTCAACCAGATGGGCCAGCAGGTGCAGCAGGGCTATAGCGGCTATGTCAGCAAGCCCCAGGAGAAGAAGTTTGAGATCCCCTTCGATGTGGTCGGCAAGGTCATTCTCTACGGCGTTTTGCCGGTGCTGTTCATCCTGGCGATGATCTTCTCTGTGCCCGCGCTCAAGTGGATCTTCCTGGCGGGCGCGGTCGGCGGCATCATCCTGATGTGGATGAGGGAAGTCGTTTCTCCCAATATGCGGGTGACCCTGTCCCTCGTGCTGGGCGTGATGGCGGTGGTGGCGCTGGTCGGCGCCCTGAACGGTGCGCCCCAGGATGCGCAGAACGTCCCCGGCAATGCGGGCCAGAGCAGCAATGTGAGCCATCAGCAGGGCGGAAACGTCAATCCCCAGCAGCAGAATATCACCACCCCGACCACCCAGCCCACCTCGACCCCTGCTCCGGAGGACGCCCCTGACGGCGCTGTGGAGCAGCTGATGTCCTTCTTCTATTACTGGGCGATGGGCAATGATGAGGCGATGCTGGCCCGTACTGCACCGTCCTGGCGAGCATCGGTGGAGAATCCGGCCAGCGCCCTGTTTGTGCTGCTGCTCAACCGCACGCCCCAGCAGGATTACGAAGTGACCCAGATCACCGGCTCGGAAAACGATGTGCTCCGTACCGCTACGGTGAAGGTCACCATCGACAAGAACGACGGTCGCAGCAAGATGGATCGCTATGCCTTCAAGGCGCTGATGAAGAAGGAGGATGGCATCTGGTACGTCGATCCCCAGTCCCTGGCCTCCAACGAGAAGGAAACGGCCACCGAGACTGTCGCGTCGGCCAACACCACGCCGACCCAGCCTCCGCTGTATACCGGTACGCCTACGACCATCCTGTATTACAACGCCAACGGCGGCTCGCGGTATCACCTTGATCCCGACTGTCCCGATGTGGGCAAGAAGTACAAGCCCATGAGCCAGTTCATGTTCACCGAGTTGGGGCAGTCTCCCTATAACGAGCTGATCCCCTGCAACCGCTGCGGCGCGCCTATTCCGGATGATTAAGCAGATGAATTTGTCGGGCAGGCTCCTCGTTGGCCTCTCCGGCGGAGCGGACAGCGTGGCGCTGCTGCTCCTGCTGCTGGACAGCGGGGCAGAGGTTGCTGCCGTCCATGTGAACCACGGCCTGCGCGGCGCGGAATCCGACGGGGATGAAGCTTTCGTGCGTGCGCTGTGCAGCCGCCTGAACGTGCCTCTCCTGGTTTGCCGGGCCGATCCGCCGGAGAATCCCGGGGAAGGCTGGGCGAGGGAAGTGCGGTATGGCTTTTTCCGCACTGCTTTGCAGGAAATGCAGGCCGACGCGCTGGTGCTGGCTCATCACCGGGACGATCAGGCGGAAACGCTGCTGCTGCATCTGCTGCGCGGCGCGGGCTTGACCGGTCTGACCGGCATGGCCGCCGATATCAGGGTGGATGGCATGCGCATCCTGCGGCCGCTGCTGGCGTATTCCCGGGAGGAGCTTCGGGCATACCTGAAGGAAAGGGGCCAGCCCTGGCGGGAGGACGGTTCCAACGTTGATTCCCGCTACCTGCGCAACGCCCTGCGGAATGATGTGCTGCCCCGGCTGGAGCAGCTGATCTCCGGCGCGGCGGAGCGTATCGCGACCACCGCATCCCTTCTTGCTGAGGACGAAGCGGTGCTGCACACCCTGACGAACGGTTTTCTCGCGGCCCATCCCGGCGAAGCGCTGCCCCTCGCGGAGCTGCGTACTCAGCCGAGCGGCCTGCAAAAGCGCATCCTCCGCGCCTGGTGGGCGGCCATTGCCGCTCCGCAGGAGGAACGCAGCCTCTCCGCAGCCCAGACCGAAGCGCTTAACGCCCTCGTGGATGCCCCTGCGTCAGCCCGGTGCAATCTTCCCGGCGGATGGTATGGCGCGTCAGGTTGGACGCATCTGCACCTGATTTCCCCCGAAGGCGCATCTGCCATCCCGGAAGTCCCGGCGGCGGAATGTCCGCTGCTGTCGGTGGAGGACTTCACCGGTGATCCCGGCGACGGGAAGGGGAGTCAGGCGATTCCGCGGTCATGGCTGGCAGAGTGCACTGTTCGCAGCCGCGAAAAGGGTGATTTCATCCGCCCCTTTGGAAGCTCCGGCAGGCAGTCCCTGCAGGATTATCTGGTGAACCGCCGCATCGATGCGGCCTTCCGCGACCGGGTTCCGCTTCTGTGCCGGGGCAGCGAAGTGCTGCTGGCAGGCGGCGTGGGCGCAGGGCATATTCCCAGAACGAATGAAATCAACGATCCCGTGCTGGTCAGATGGACGGTTTCCTTTCCCTGGCAGCAAGGACAGAGATAAGAGGAGGATATCCCCATGATCGAAACCAACGCAAGGCTTTATGGCGATTTGAAGAGCATCCTTGTCACCCGCGAGGAAATCGCTGCGGCAGTGGACAAGCTGGGCGCGCAGATCACAGCGGATTACCAGGGCAAGGAGCTGCTGCTGGTGGGCATTTTGAAGGGCTCCGTCGTGTTCTTCGCCGACCTGATGCGCGCCATTGACCTGCCTGTGAAGACTGAGTTCATGGCCGTGTCCAGCTACGGCGCGGCGACCAAGACCTCCGGCGTGGTCAACCTGGTCAAGGATCTGACTGTGGATATCACCGGCATGCATGTGCTGATCGTGGAGGATATCGTGGACTCCGGCATGACGCTGAGCTACCTGAAAAAGTACCTGTCCACCCGCGGCGCGGCTTCCATCAAGATCGCGACCCTGCTGGACAAGCCGGAGCGCCGCCGCGTTGACCTGAAAGCAGACTACTTCTGCTTCACCATTCCGGACGAATTCGTCGTCGGCTACGGCCTGGATTATGCGGAAAAGTACCGCAATCTGCCGGATATCGGTGTGTTGTCTCCCAAGGTCTATGCGCCGGAGAAGTAACGCCGCTGTATTTTTCACCCCTGTGCGGGAGAATGTCATCCTGCAATGGTAGGATGCTGATGTCCTGCGTATATTTATGAAGGCAGCCCAAAGGGGTTTGCCGGAACAAAAGGAGGATCCTGTCTTGAAACGTAACAGAGGCTGGCTGGGCTATATCATTGTCCTGAGCGCCTTCCTGGCGATTGCGCTGATGTTCAATGGCACCATGCTGGGCCAGAACAAGCGTGAGGTCACTTATGCCCAGCTGTGGGAGATGATCGACGCCGGTCAGGTAAAGAGTGTTGCGATCCGCGGCACGAATCTGTGGGGCCTGAAGACCGACACGACCATCCCTGATTCCAAATTCCCCGAACGGGATTATGACTTTGAAACAACCATCACCGACATCGAGAGCTTCCGCCAGGAGGCCTACAAGCGTCAGGCGAAGGTACTGGGGGTCACCCCGGATGCGGTTGGCGACGGTGATCTGGCTTTTGCAATCATCCCCATGCCGCCGGAAACGGTGTCCATCTGGGTCACGATGATCCCCACCATTCTGATGATCGGTTCCATGGTGCTGATCATGTTCATGATCATGCGGGCCCAGGGCGGCGGCAACGGCAAGGTGATGAACTTTGGCAAGTCCCGCGCCCGCGTGAACGACCCGGGCAAGAACAAGATCACCTTTGAAGATGTGGCTGGCGCGGACGAGGAGAAGGAAGAACTACAGGAGATGGTCGATTTCCTGCGCAATCCCCGCACCTACATCGAGATGGGCGCGCGCATCCCCAAGGGCGTGCTGCTCGTTGGCCCTCCCGGCACCGGCAAGACGCTGCTGGCAAAGGCTGTGGCGGGTGAAGCGGGCGTGCCCTTCTTCTCCATCTCCGGTTCTGACTTTGTGGAAATGTTCGTGGGCGTGGGCGCCAGCCGTGTGCGTGACCTGTTCGATCAGGCCAAGCGCTCTGCTCCTGCGATCGTCTTCATTGACGAAATTGATGCGGTGGGCCGCCACCGCGGTGCTGGCCTGGGCGGCGGTCATGATGAGCGCGAGCAGACCCTGAACCAGCTGCTGGTGGAAATGGACGGCTTTGCAGTCAATGAGGGCGTTATCGTCATGGCGGCCACCAATCGCCGTGATATCCTCGACCCCGCGCTGCTGCGTCCGGGCCGCTTTGACCGTACCATTACTGTGAATTATCCCGATCTGGAAGGCCGCGTCGCCATCATGAAGGTGCACACCAAGGGCAAGCCCCTGGCGGCTGACGTGGATCTGAAGGTGCTGGCCAAGCGCACGCCCTTCGCCACCGGCGCCGATCTTGAAAACATGATGAACGAGGCCGCGATCCTCGCTGCCCGCGCCCGCCGCAAGGAGATCGACCAGCAGCTGATGCTGGACGCGATCGCCCGTATCCAGATGGGTCCGGAAAAGCGCAGCCACAAGGTGACCGAGAACGACCGGCGCATGGTGGCTATCCACGAGGGCGGCCACGCCATCGTCAGTCATGTGCTGCCCGAGGCGGATGACGTGCATCTGGTGACCATCGTGCCCCGCGGCCGCACTGGCGGACATACCCTGTCCCTGCCCAGCACGGAGGACGAGTTCACCATGCAGAACCAGCTGATGGCCGAGATCGCCACCCTGATGGGCGGTCACGCGGCGGAGAAGCTGGTGCTGGGCGAGTACAGCGTTGGCTCCACCAGCGATCTGCAGCGCGCTACCGAAATGTGCCGCCGCATGGTGACCATGTTCGGCATGAGCGAGGAGCTCGGCCCGGTGTATCTGGACAATGACCAGGAGGTCTTCGTGGGCATGGAATTCGGCCAGAGCCGCGGCTACTCCGAGGAGACCGCCGCCAAGGTCGATGCGGAAGTCAAGAAGCTCTGCCAGCAGTGCTATGACATGGCTGTCCAGACACTGACGGAGAACCGGGAGAAGCTCGATCTGCTGACCGAGGCGCTGCTCAAGCATGAAACCCTGAGCCGTCAGGAGTTCACCACCCTGATGGAAACCGGCGAAATGCCGGAGATCACCTCAGAAGGCAAGCCCCGCAGCCTGCATGAGATCCTCGAGGAGAGCAAGGTTGAGGATGCTGCCGAGGAAAAGCCCGCCGGGGAAGAAAAGTCCGAAGAAAAGCGGAACATTCTCACCGGCGAGGACGTCGTATAAGATGAAGCCTGACCTGCACATGCATACCACCGCGTCCGACGGCGTGCTGTCGCCCCGGGCGCTGGTGGATTACGCCATCCAGCGCGGCGTGACCGTCATGGCGATCACCGATCATGATACTTTCGACGGTGCGGACAGCCTTCGCGGCGTCGAAACGCCCATCCCGGTCATCACCGGCGTGGAGCTGTCCATGGCGGATATGAAGGGCCTGCACCTGCTGGGCTACGGCGTGACCGATGCGCCGGAATTGCGCAGGATCGTGCGCATCCTGGCGGAAAAGCGGCTCACCCGTGCG
Organism: Christensenellales bacterium; assembly: GCA_045132495.1. Taxonomy (GTDB): domain Bacteria; phylum Bacillota; class Clostridia; order Christensenellales; family Aristaeellaceae; genus UBA11524. The sequence continues at coordinate 10,613 of JBGUSK010000125.1, forward strand.
GAACGCATGGTGGAGAAGCTGGGCGAAATGGGCTTTCAGATGGATTACAGCGAGCTGTGCGCGAAGTGCGCGGGCACGGTGGGCAGGCCTCACATCGCCCGGGAGATGGTCGCCAAAGGCTACGTCCGCAGCACGGAGCAGGCCTTTGACAAGTACATCGGCGACGACTGCCCAGCCTATGTGCCCAATGAACGGCTCACCATGGCGGAAGCCCTGCCGCTTTTGCGAAGAAGCGGTTTCGTGCCGGTGCTGGCCCATCCCGCGGAGCTGGAAAAGGACGACATGACCACCCGCATGCTGATCGAGGCCTGGCAGAAGCAGGGCCTGATGGGCGTGGAGGTGTACCATCCCTCCCAGCAGAAGCGCAGCTTTGCCAACATGGACGCCTTTGCCCGCCGCATAGGTCTGCTGGTGACCGGCGGCAGCGACTATCACTGCGATGACCAGCGGCATGGCCAGCCGGGATGCACAACGTTTTACTGGCAGCGTGCAGCGGATGATGTATCCGCGCTGCTGGCAGCGATGAATACACAAGCTGAACAAACAGAAATATGATGAAAGGAGGGGACACCATGAAGCAAAATCCTCCCAATGGCAGCTATGATCCCATGCTGCAGGGCGAACCGTCCATGAGCGCCCCCTCACCTATGCCGGGGAAGCCCGCTGCCTCCTATGTGAAGCCGTCGGCCCCTGAAGTTCCCTCCCAGACGGAATGGGAGCCGCCGACGACAGGCTGGCAGCCTCAGCAGGGGCAGTATACGCCTGTCAGCCAGGGCTGGACTGCGCCTCAGCAGCCCCAGTCCTACACGGGGTATCCTGTGCAGCAGGGGTATCAGCCGCCCAGCCAGGGGATCCCCGGCGGGCAGACGCCGCCACAGCAGTATGGCGCCTGGCAGCAGGGCTACACGCCTGCGCCCCAGCAGGGATGGTCCCAGCCCTATCAGCAGCCCTCCGGGCGAGGATGGTCGCAGCCGTACCCGGCGCAGAATCAGCAGCAGGGGAGCTGGCAGGGCGGCTATACCGTCAACCAGTGGACGGGCGGCTATACGCCCGACTATGAGGAAGCGCCTGTGCAGACGGAAGGCGCAGACGGCAATGGCAGCGGTCATCCACCGATGAGCCGCGGGATGCTGATCAAGCTGATTGCCGCCGCTGTGGTGCTGGTGATCGCGGTGAGCGTGGTTGTGGGACTCCTCAACCGTCAAAGTCAGACACAGGCGCTGCATGCCGAGGTCAATGCCTACAACGACCTGTACTGCCAGGGCGTGTATGTGGACGGCATCCACCTGGGCGGCATGACCCGTGCCGAAGCCAAGGATGCGGTGCAGAAAAGTGCTCAGCTCAAGTGCGATGAATGGAATGTCAGCCTCGTTACCCCGAATAACGAGTATGTGGGCGAGATCAATTCCTACCACCTGGGCATGACGGTCCATGTGGATGATGCACTGAATGAAGCGTGGAAGCCCGGTCACACCGGTGCGACTGTGGAGGAGCGAAAGGCCGCCATGGACGCACTGCTGGAAACGCCCTACCACACTTCCACGGCACTGCCCAGCGGAGATACCGAGGCGATTGACCGAATCCTGTATGAAATTGCGGACAGTGTGTATATCCCTGCAACCGATGCGGTGGCTACCTTTGACCCGCTGCTGACCAATCCTTTCCTCATTACGCCTGAGAGTGTAGGCCGGTATCTGGATGTGCAGTCCATCAAGGCGCAGGTGTATGACATGGTCTCCCGGATGGAGTCCGGTGTGATCACCATTGAGCCCACACCGCTGTACCCGGCGGTCACTGCGGCGGACATTCAGCGGCAGACGACGCTTATCGGCACCCATTACACGGCCATTTCCAGCACTTCCACCCCGGAACGCAATGAAAATGTCATCCGCGCCTGCGAACTGATCAACGGCACGGTGATTGAGCCGGGCAAGAACTTCTCCTTTAATGGCGTGGTTGGGCCGCGAACGAAGAAAAACGGCTTCAAGATCGCGACCGTATATAACTACGGCAAGGAAGAAGCGGGCTATGGCGGCGGCGTGTGCCAAGTCAGCTCGACCATGTATGTGGCGGCTGTGCGTGCCAATCTGGAGATCGTGACCCGACGTCAGCATGGCCTGATCGTCGGTTATACCGACCTTGGCCTGGATGCGACGGTCAATTACGACGGAAAGAAGATTGACTTTGCCTTCCGCAACAACACAAACAGCCCGATCTACATTGTCACCAAGGTGATGCGCAAGCCCAAGATCGACAAGAACCACGATCTGGTGATCTGCGAGATCTACGGCCCGGCGCTGGAACCCGGCGTGACCTATGATCTGATCGCCACACAGGTGGAGGTTCCCATCCCCGAGCCTACCACGATGCCGGACAAAAAAGCCGAGCATGTCATCTATACCGATGAAACCTACACCGAACCGGGCAAGATCGGCTACGAGGTGGACAGCTACAAGGTGAAGTATGTCAACGGCGAGCTGGTTGAACAGACCCATATGTATCATGATTCCTATGCCGCGGTGCAGCCCATCATTTACACTGGTGTGAGCGAACGTCCGATGGCGACTATTGAGCCCTGGTAATGCTGATCCCCTGTCCGCAGAAAGCGGGCAGGGGATTTTGCGTGGG
>JBGUSK010000126.1:0-11205 GCA_045132495.1 Christensenellales bacterium
CACTTCCTTTGTGGATGCGCACAACCTCGCTGAGGTGGAGGCAGCCATCCGCCCCAATACCAGGGCCGTGTATCTTGAGACGCTGGGGAACCCTAATTCCGATATTCCGGACATCGATGCGATCGCCGAGATTGCCCATCGCCACGGCCTGCCGCTGGTCATCGATAACACATTCGGCACCCCCTACCTGATCCGCCCCATCGAGCACGGCGCGGATATCGTAGTGCATTCTGCCACGAAATTCATCGGCGGCCACGGCACCACGCTGGGCGGCGTGATCGTGGATTCAGGTAAATTCGACTGGAAGAAGAGCGGCAGGTATGCGCCCATCGCCGAGGCGAACCCCAGCTATCACGGCGTATCCTTTGTGGATGCGGCGGGCCCGGCAGCCTTCGTGACCTATGTCCGCGCGATCCTCCTGCGCGATACCGGCGCTGCTATCTCCCCGTTCAACGCCTTCCTGCTGCTGCAGGGGGGTGGAGACCCTGTCCCTGCGCCTGGAGCGTCATGCGGAGAACACCAGGAAGGTCGTGGAATTCCTCGCCGGTCATCCGCAGGTGGAGAAGGTGAATCATCCCTCTCTGCCGGACCATCCCGATCATGCGCTGTATCAGAAATACTTCCCCAACGGCGGCGGTTCCATCTTCACCTTCGAGATCAAGGGCGGGCAGGCCGAAGCGCATCGGTTCATCGACAGCCTGGAGATCTTCTCCCTGCTGGCGAACGTGGCGGATGTGAAGAGCCTTGTGATCCATCCCGCCACCACCACCCACTCTCAGCTGAGCGCGGAAGAGCTGGAGGATCAGGGCATCAAGCCTAACACCATCCGTCTGTCCATTGGTACGGAGCACATTGACGATATCATTGCAGATTTGGAAAAAGGTTTCCGCGCCGTGAAGAAAGCTTGATCACTGCCTGCATTCTCAAAGAAAAGAGGTCTTTGCATTGAAAAACCATTCCACCCTCAGAACAGTTCTGACTGCGCTGTTTGCTGCGCTGATCTGCGTCGCTACCATGCTTGTGCAGATCCCGATCCCTGCAACCGGCGGTTATGCCAATCTGGGTGATGGCATCATTCTGATCTGCGCATTCCTGCTGCATCCGCTTGATGCAATCATCGCTGCGGCGCTGGGCTCCGCTCTGGCAGATGTGCTGGCCGGATACATCTCCTTTGTGCCCGGTACGCTGGTGATCAAGGCCGGCGTCGCGCTGATCGCAGCGCTGGTATTTAGCCGGATCGGCAAAAACGTTCCGGAGAAAAAGGTGCCTGTTGCTCTGACCGTAGCAGGAGTTGCTGCAGAAGCCTTCATGGTCCTGGGCTACTTCTTCTATGAGGCCGTGCTGCTGGGTGTGGGGATCGGCGCTGCAGGCGGCATTGCTGGGAACGTCGGTCAGGGCGTTGTTGGCATCATCATTGCCGGCATTGTTGCGCCTGTGCTGCGCCGGTCCGATGGAATCCGTAAGCTGATGGACAGCATACAAAAGTAACTTCTGTTTTCTCAAAAGATCTGTGTTGGACTGACCATAAGAAAGGAGCTGGCACCCATGTCTCACATCTACACTTCTGCTGATCAACTCATTGGCAACACCCCACTTCTGGAGCTGACCCACATTGAACAGGAATTCGGCCTGAAGGCCCGGATCCTGGCTAAGCTGGAATACTTCAATCCTGCCGGATCGGTGAAGGATCGCATCGCCAAGGCCATGATCGACGCGGCGGAGGCCTCCGGCAAGCTGGTTCCCGGCTCTGTCATCATCGAGCCCACCAGCGGCAATACCGGCATTGGCCTGGCGGCTGTGGCGGCGGCACGGGGCTACCGCATCATCATCGTTATGCCGGAAACCATGTCCGTGGAGCGCCTCCAGCTGATGAAGGCCTACGGCGCAGAACTGGTGCTGACCGAGGGGGCCAAGGGCATGAAGGGGGCCATCGCCAAGGCGCAGGAGCTGGCTGCGGAGATCCCCGGCAGCTTCATTCCAGGGCAGTTCGTCAATCCTGCCAATCCGCAGGCGCACCGCAGCACCACCGGCCCGGAGATCTGGGCGGACACCGACGGTGCGGTGGATATCTTCGTGGCAGGCGTGGGCACCGGCGGTACGGTGACGGGCGTGGGTGAATACCTCAAGGGGAAGAATCCGGCTGTGAAGGTGGTGGCCGTGGAGCCCGCCTCTTCTGCTGTTCTCTCCACCGGCGTGGCGGGCGCCCATAAGATCCAGGGCATTGGCGCAGGCTTCGTGCCGGATGTGCTGAACACGGCGGTTTATGACGAGATCATCCCCGTTGCCAACGAGGACGCTTTTGCCACCGGCAAGCTGATCGGCCGCAAGGAAGGCGTGCTGGTGGGCATTTCCTCCGGTGCGGCGACATGGGCCGCCATCGAGCTGGCGAAGCGCGAGGAAAACGCGGGAAAGACCATCGTCGTGCTCTTGCCGGACACCGGCGACAGGTATCTTTCTACCCCACTCTTTGCAGACTGATTCCCAAGCAGCTTTTCACGGAGGACAGAACCCATGACAAGTCCCTGTATTTACCTTGACAACGCCGCCACAACCCGCATGAGCAGCGCCGCGATTCAGGCGATGCTGCCGTATATGGACACGGTATACGGCAATCCCTCCAGCCTCCACTCCATGGGGCAGCGTGCCGGTGAGGCGCTGAGTGACGCGCGCAGAACCATCGCTGCACTGCTGGGCTGTGATGCCTCGGAGATCATCTTTACCTCCGGCGGCAGCGAAGCAGACAATCAGGCAATCCTCTCCGCTGCCCGATGGGGTGAAAAGCGGGGGAAGAAGCACATCGTATCCACCGCATTTGAACATCACGCCGTGCTGCATGTGCTGAAAAAGCTGGAGAAGGAAGGCTTTGAGGTCACGCTGCTGGACGTGCATGAAAACGGCATTGTGCAGCCGCAGCAGGTGGCAGAGGCGATCCGCCCCGATACCTGTCTGGTGACGGTGATGTATGCCAACAACGAGATCGGCACGATCCAGCCCATCAGTGAGATCGGCCGGATCTGCCGGGAGAAAGGCGTTCTCTTTCACACCGATGCGGTGCAGGCAGTCGGACATCTGCCCATTCATGTGCATGAACAGCACATCGACATGCTGTCCTTGTCCGCCCACAAATTCCATGGTCCCAAGGGTGTCGGCGCGCTGGTAGTGCGAAAGGGCGTCCCCCTGATCCCCCTGATCGAAGGCGGCGCACAGGAACACAGCCGCCGGGCAGGCACGGAAAACCTGCCTGCCATCATGGGCATGGCGACCGCGCTGACCGAGGCCTGCGAAGGCATGGAAGCTGTCAACGCCCGCATGCTTGCCCAGCGCGACAGGCTGATCGCCGGGCTTGCGAACATCCCCCATGCCGCGCTCAATGGCGATGCGCATGACCGTCTGCCGGGCAATGTGAATTTCTGCTTTGAGGGAATCGAGGGCGAATCCCTGCTGCTCCTGCTGGATGATCGCGGCATCTGTGCATCCTCCGGCTCGGCGTGCACCTCCGGCTCGCTGGATCCGAGCCATGTGCTGCTGGCGATCGGCCGTCCGCATGAGATCGCTCACGGCTCGCTGAGGCTGACACTTTCCCGGGACACGACGGACGAGGAGATCGAGGATACGATCCGGGCTGTCCGTGATGTCGTTGCTCATCTCCGGGGCATGTCACCGGTCTGGCGGGACATGGAAGCCGGACGCAAACCATTCATTTTGAGGTGAAACACATATGGCACTGTATAGTGAAAAGGTCATGGATCATTTCAGAAATCCGCGCAATGTCGGCGTGATCGAGGATGCGGACGGCGTGGGTGAGGTCGGCAATGCCAAATGCGGCGACATCATGAAAATCTACTTGAAGATCAGGGATGACGCCATTGAGGACGTGAAGTTCGAGACCTTCGGCTGCGGAAGCGCTATCGCATCCAGCTCCATGGCAACGGAGCTGATCAAGGGAAAGCCCATCGCCGAGGCGATGACGCTGACCAACAAAGCAGTGGCCGAGGCGCTCGATGGACTTCCGCCGCACAAGCTCCACTGCTCCGTGCTGGCAGAGGAAGCGATCAAGAAGGCGCTGCAGGATTACTATGAGAGAAACGGCATTGCCTACGACCGAAGTGCATTCCCGGACTGCGAGCATTGTTCGCACTGCAGCGCTGAATGACCTCCCGGTAAATTTTCACGCCACTCTTGACACCCCACCAATCCAGTAGTATACTGTATCCAAACTTCACACATAAACCGTTGAAGCGGAGATAACGGCAGTCATGACTTCACAGAGAGCCTGCGATGGTGCGAATCAGGCAAGAAACAAGCTGTCAAATGGACCGCTGAGGGCGCAGGGAAACGGGATAACTCCCGGAGTATTCTGCGACGTTGGAGGCAGACGTCATTTGCCGGGGATATGCAGGTATCCCGCTAAGTGCACAGGGGCAGCCCTGTGAATCAAGGTGGCACCGCGGATAATGTGGATTATTCGTCCTTGACAGACGTTTGAGTTCTGTCAGGGACGTTTTTGTTTTTCCTGAATGTTCCTGATGGAGGATATCAGCCCACAGGAAAGGAGGCAGGGTGCAATGGCACTGTTGACCAGACGATGGCGACGTTTCCCCGAGAGCTGTACCCGATCGGCAAATGACTGTATAAGTAAACGGAGGAAATGATCATGAAGTTCAACGGCATTGAATTTGACACCTATTTCAAGAGCTACCCCGATGCGAACGGCTTCTTCGGCAAGTACGGCGGTTCCTACATGCCGCCGGAGCTGCAAAGGGCCATGGATGAGATCAACACAGCCTACCAGACCATTTGCAAGTCCCGCCGCTTTATCAGCGAGCTGCGCCGCATCCGCAAGGAATTCCAGGGCCGTCCCACGCCGATCTCCTACCTGGAGCGCCTGTCGGGCAAGCTGGGCAATGTGCAGCTGTACGTCAAGCGGGAAGACCTGAACCACACCGGCGCGCACAAGCTGAACCACTGCATGGGCGAGGTGCTGCTGGCCAAGTACATGGGCAAGAAGAAGGTCATCGCCGAGACTGGCGCCGGTCAGCACGGCGTGGCGCTGGCGACGGCGGCAGCCTACTTCGGCCTGGAATGCGATATCTACATGGGCGCGGTGGATATCCGCAAGCAGGCACCGAATGTTGCCCGGATGGAGATCCTCGGCGCAAACGTGATCGAGGTGACTGACGGTCTGCAGACGCTGAAGGAGGCCGTTGATGCAGCGTTTGCCGCTTATTGCCGGGAATACAGGGACGCGATCTACTGCATCGGCTCCGTGGTCGGGCCGCATCCCTTCCCGATGATGGTGCGAGATTTCCAGAGCGTGGTAGGCATCGAGGCCCGGGAACAGTTCCTCGACATGACGGGCGAGCTGCCGGACGCCATCGTGGCCTGCGTGGGCGGCGGCTCCAACGCGATGGGGCTGTTCTCCGGCTTCCTGAACGACCCGGTGGATATCTACGGTGTGGAACCGCAGGGCCGCGGCACGGCTCTGGGCGATCACGCCGCCAGTCTGACCTACGGCGAGGAGGGCATCATGCACGGCTTCAACAGCATCATGCTCAAGGACGCCAACGGCGAACCTGCACCTGTCTATTCTGTGGCCAGCGGACTGGATTATCCCTCCTCCGGCCCGGAGCACGCCTTCCTGCACGATCTGGGGCGCGTGAAATACGACGTGGTGACCGACGACGAAACCATCGACGCGTTCTTCGAGCTATCCCGGATGGAGGGCATCATTCCGGCCATTGAGAGTTCCCATGCCGTTGCCTATGCCATGAAGCTGGCAAAGCGGATGGACAAGGGCTCCATCCTCATCAACCTTTCCGGCCGCGGCGATAAGGATATGGACTATATCATTGAGAAATACGGCGTACGCAAGGGATAAAACAAGGGGCTGCCTGCGTGACATGATGTCCGCGCAGGCAGCCCTTCTGATTTTGTTGTCGTCGGAACTTGATATCTTTTCGAGTTCATATAGGATACGGTCGGAGATAGGCTTGAGTCGCGGGAATATCAAGATGCTGAGTTCAGTCTGCTTCTTCCGGGAAAGCATACTGCGCTTTGGCTTTATTGAAGCTGAAACGTTACTTTTTCTGTTCTGAGCTTCTCGCCCATTAAAGACGGCCTCTTCCCCGCTGCTTCTATTATACCATGAGTTTCATCCCTTGTGGTGCCGGTTCCTTCCGGCATGGAGATTCTATTAGTGACAACGTCGTCTATTGTGTCTGAATTTCTCTTGTTTTGTAGCATTTTTAGCTGCGCCCTGATCGACTCCCTCTGCCTCGGCTCCTCACCAGCCTTGATGACCGTATCAACACAGTAACGGATTCGGTCGATCAGCTCAGGATCAACGTTCTGTTCTGCGAGTGCTGCACGAAGCTGAGACTGTTCATCAAGCAGCTGCTGCAATTCATCAGCGATGAGTTCATGATCGGCGGCCTTGATGCCATTGGCGTTCATGTACCGCACAGCCTTTGCAAACTCGTTCAGCTCCTGCTGATGCTTCTCTGCGTACTGCTTCCGAATGAAGCCCATGCCGCGCTTACTCTTATCAGAGATTGGTTTGAGCCGCTGGAATGTATCAATATGCTTGAGTGCCGTTTGCTTTTTCCGAATCGCCTTGCCTACGCCGTCAAGCTTGGTAAGGCTTTCTTGCTGTTTGCCAACAAATTCATCGAAATCCTGCAGCGTGCTGATACCAGCTTCCTGCATGAAGAACTGTACTTGTGCTGCGAATTTCAGATCATTGATACCGGCAGTCTGCTTTGCTGTTTTGCCCCAGTCTGCACGACCGGCCCGGCGTAGATTCTGGAACACCTGAATGTATTCCATCAGTGAAGGTTGGTATGGCTCAGGCTTCATGATTTCTGCTGTCTTACGGATGGCCTCTGCCAACCACTTTTTCAGCGATGCCAGCCGCATTTTCAACGATTGCAGCACACGGTTGAACTGCTTGATCTCCTCGTTGTACTGACCGATTTCTGTCCGGATGCCCTGCTGCTCCAGATAGGTGACAACCGGCCCCATGTGGACGGTGGGAACCAGATCAACGCCCTGTCGTTCGTATGAACGGAGATCAAGCCGAACGTCTGCACCAGCACATTCCAGATAGTGGTTGGTGGTGTCGGCCCATGCCGTGCGCCACCGCTCACAGTTGCCGGGATCATCCCAATCCGTGGTGCGTACCTTGTAGGATTTATAGTCGCCACTGGGTAGCTTGATCCGCTCACCATTTTCATCAAGCACATAAACACGTTTACCCTTGGGCAGCCACTTGCCTTGCTCGTCCAGCGCGCGCATGGTCAGCATCACATGAGCGTGGGGATTGCCATCGCCCTTGTCATGAATGGCGTAGTCAGCAATCATGCCTCGGGACACGAATTGCTCCATGCAATATTCACGGACGAGGGATTCGTATTGATCAGCAGGCAGCTCTCTCGGCAGCGCCATAATGATACCGCGTGCCAGCTGCGCATTCCATTGCTTTTCCGAGGCTTCCACCGCATTCCAGAGCGTCTGCCGGTCAGCATATTCCCGTGGTGCGTTGGGCGGCAGCAGGATGCCCTTTGCCACGATTTCTTTTTCTTTGTAGCAGAAATTCTTCGTCCGCTGATCGTACTCGCTAAACAGCTTTTCTGCAGACATATAGGCAGCGCCCGCCACAGCAGATTGCCCCTTGCTGCGCTGGCGGATGGACACATCAAAGTGAGGACACGCCACCGTCATCACCCCACTTTCCTTGGGTAGCCAGCTTGCTGGCGCAGGGGCCGCACCCCTGTTGATTTTGTTCCGCAGAACAAAATCTCGGAGCGACGAACCCTGTTCGGAGCGTGCCTCGCAGAGCGCAACCGCACGTGAAATGTGTATAATTGCGACCTGTAACCAGGTACAATTCAAGCTTTTGCATCGGGATTCGTGTCCTCCGCAGCCTTGGTCACGGCCTGTACAGCCTCATTGATCAGCGCCTTTTCCAGCGTCTGAACAGCCTCGGTATTGAATGCTGTTTGCAGCAATCGGTACACTTGATCATCGGTCAATAGCAGCGGGCGCTGCATAAAGCGCTCTAACATACCGCCACGGGTAAAGATACGGCGGTTGCGGCGATTCCGTTCAAGCTGTTTGGCTTCGTGCTGCTTGATTTTCTTCTGATGCTCCAGCCGGGTGATTTCCTTTTCCGTCCGCTGGATTTTTTGTTCAATGGTCTTGTTGTTCATTATCGTCTTCTCCAATCTAAAATGCGGCAGGGAGCGTGTCCCTGCCGCGTGGTCGTATGGGGGTGAGTGGCGGTTATTCAGTGGCTGCCTGCTGCGCTTTCCGATCTGCAATCAGCTTCTGCAGTCGCTGCTGGTTAGCTGGATAATTGAACAGGTACGTGAGATAATTACGCACATCCTCGTTCGTCAGGATCTCCGGCTCCAGCAGAAATTCCTCCAGCATGATTGCGCGGGTTGTCAGCCGGTTCTCATAAGCTTGCTTTTCCAGCGCGCGCCGCTGTCCTTTCAACTGCTTGCGCTTTTCCTCAGCTTTTTGCAGCTCGGCTTCGTTGCGCTCCATGGCTCGCTGAAGGCGCTGTTCAGCAGTCATCTTGGGTTTCGTGTTCATGGTCATAATAAATCCTTTCAAGTCAATAGAACAGCGGCCTGTGATCGCTCACAAGCCGCCATCAAAATCTTATGCAGTTCCTTGCTGGCAGCTCTGCGTTCTGCCATATCTCGCTTTTTGGTTTCCAGTCGGCATGCTTCACAGCAGTATTTCACATCAACTCGTGTAGTCGTGAACGTCTTTCCGCAGCCAGCGCAGTCAATCTCCCGGCTTCTTTCTTTTGCTGCTTCCTGCCGGTAATACTTTGCCCGGCAATTTTGACCGCAGAACATTGCAGCGGTGGTCTTTGCACCAAATGTTTTACCGCAGCACTTGCAGGTGATCTGGAACGGCTGTCCAACGGCATGTTCGCCAGCCTTGATCTTCTGATAGCGCTCCCGGCTCTTTACACGGTGACGGTGAAGCTGTTCCTCGCGCTTAATCTCTTCCGGGGTCAATTCACGCGGCGGCAGCTCAAAGTTGCCAATGAATCGGAAGTAGAAGTCCACCTCCACAACGCGGTCACCGTCGATCTTCTCCGGCTTGTGAATAATGATCTTGTCGATAAATTCGTTGAGCATCTGAGTGGTCAGCTCGGAATAATCCGTGTAGCGCTTCGCTACCTCCAGGAAGCGATCTGCACGGGCTGAATCTTCTGCGAAGACTGCAAGGTTCTGCTCGGCTGCTGCAACCGCTGCCTTCAGGCTTTTCTGTTCGGATTCATACTCTGCCATCAGGCTGTCAAAGCGCTTGTCAGTGATGCGCCCGATGGCATAGGATTCATAAAGCTTCTTGATGATGTTGTCCAACTCGGCGATGCGCTTTCGGTCTTTGTTCAGCTGCCGCTTTGCCAGCTTGGCAGCTTCCTTCTGCCTGAGCTGGGAGGCGGCATGCACCTTGCTCAGGAACTCCTCCTGATTGGCAAGGGCATAGGTGCTGACGTGGCGGATGGCATCCAGCGTCATCTTGCGTACAGCTTTCGTGGTAATGGTGTGGCTGCAGCAACCCTTCTCATGGCGCTGCGCAGCAAGGGTGTAGGTAGAACAGTCGAAAAAATCCGTGGGATATGGTTTGCCTTTGTTGCCAGCGCGTGTCCGGTGATTGTACAGCTTCGCACCGCATTCAGCGCAGTACAGCAAGCCGGTGAAGGGGTTCGCTTCCTCAATATGGTCGATGCGGCGCGGCGTTTTCCGCAGCTTCTGTGCCAGCTCCCATGTCTCCCGATCCACAATAGCCTCATGGGTGTTCTCAAAGATCAGCCATTCATCCTGCGGATTCATCACCGCGCGCTTGTCTTTGTAAGAAGCTTTATGCGAACGGAAATTGACCGTGTCGCCCATATATTCCGGCTTCGCAAGAATCTGACCTACCACTTGGCCTGTCCATTTATAGGGCGAAGGGAACTCTTCCTTACTCTTCCATACGCCGCGATTCTGCCTCGCAAGATAAACGGCGGGTGCTTCCACCTTGTCATCAAACAGGATGCGGGCGATCTCATATGGGCCGTGGCCTTCGATGGTCAGCTGGAAGATACGGCGGACAACCGCAGCGGCTTCCTCGTCGATCAGCCAGTGATATTTATTATCGGGATCTTTCTTATAGCCGTAAATGGCCTGATTGCTGGTAGGCTTGCCGGATTCTCCCTTGACCCGGATGGCGGTGCGCTGCTTGCGGCTCAGGTCGCGGATGTACCACTCGTTCATGATGTTCATGATCGGAGCGAATTCATTCGTACTGGGATCGTTGCTGTCGATGCCGTTGGATACGGCGATGAAGCGCACGCCGAATTTTCGGAAGACTTCTTCCGTGTAGAAGCCGGTGGACAGGTAATTACGGCCAATACGGCTCATGTCCTTGACCAGCACGACGCCGATCTTCCCGGCTTCCATGTCATCGATCATGCGATTCCAGCCGGGACGGTCGAAGTTGACGCCGGAATAGCCGTCGTCCGTGTAATGGACGCAGTTGGTGAAGCCCTGCTGTGCAGCGTAGGCTTCGAGGTAAGTTTTTTGATTGGCAATGGAACTGCTGTCCCCGACGATATCGTCGTCGCGGGAGAGTCTTTCGTACAGGGCAGTGATCTTTCCTTCAGTCTGGGTTGCGGCCATGTCAGGCGCTCCTTTCAGACTGCGGACTCGTTTGTGGTACAGTCATTGTAGCATAGTTCTGAGGCTTTTCCAATACCTCATTGCGGATCATACGGATAATTTTGTCCTCCATGGTTTCGTGGGCATCGGAGGCGAATTTCAGCCTGACCTTGAACAGGGTGTTCCCGATGCGCTGGGTGGTGTAAAAGTCGTTGCGGGATTCCAATGGTTACTCTCTTTCTGGAATTCATGACGCAGTGTCCGTGCACGCATGTGGTTCATCTTCGTTGCATTCCTCATTTCATTCTTTTTCATGGTTTTGTTGGTCGTCAGGTACTGTCTTACGTCGGGGATGGTGGTGGTTACTGATTTGGTGCTCTTGGCATGATGTTCTCCTTTCCAGCAATACAAAACAGCCACGCCGGAAGCGTGACTGCAATGCTGCGAATGATTTTTGATAGGGGCTATGGCGGGGCGGGCAAATCCTTTGACTGCATATATTTACCCCTCCATAATATATGGGCACGAGAATGCTTGATTTTTT
>JBGUSK010000127.1:0-4485 GCA_045132495.1 Christensenellales bacterium
GCTTGCCGAAGCAAACCCGCAGCTCCCGGTCGCGCTTGTGGATGCGCTCTGTCACCAGCTCGCGGAACAACGCCGACGACGATACGCCGCCTGCGATCAACACCTGACCGATGCCGGTTTTCTCCGCGCCGGCGCAGATCATGCGTGCTACGGTGCGGGCCAGCAGGTCGTAGACCTCGCGGGCGATGTCCTCTTTGGGCAGCTCGCCGGACTTGATCCACCGCTGCACCTGCGTCTCCGCGCCGGATAAGTGGCAGTTGAGTCCACCGTCGCGGGTAGTCATGGTCAGCCGGGCCTCTGAATGACCCTGCACCGCCAGCTTCTCCAGATGCGGACCCGCCGGGAATGGCAGGCCCATCGCCACGCCAGTGCGATCCACCACCTGACCTGCATGCAGATCAAGCGTGCCGCCAAGGAGCGTCAGCTCATCCCCCACAAAGGAGAGCAGCTCCGTCGTGCCGCCGGAAAGGTGCACCGCCAGCAGATCGCCGTCCACGATGCCGCTGTCCACCTTTGCCGCAGCGATATGCCCGCGCTGGTGCGTCGTAGAAAAACAGGGAACGCCAAGCATCGCAGCCAGGCCGCGACCCTGAGCGTCCCCAGCATGGAACACGGGCATGTATGAATCGGCTTCGTCCCGGGGGCGGGCAGACACGCACACTGCGGCGATCTCGCAGCCGCGGATGTGGGGCGCCAGCTCCTCCAGCCGTTCCGGCAGCGCGCGGACATGATGCCACACGCCCTCGGACTGGCGCAACCCCCTGTCGCCCAGCTTCACAGGAAGCAGCTTGCGGCAGGAGGCAATCACCTCGCCTGCCACCGTTACAGCGGCGACAGAGGTGGTGTAGCAGCTGGTGTCAAAGCCGATGACGACGCGTTTCACTGCGCCGCCTCCTTCTTGCGGAGGATGGTACCCAGCACGCCGTTGACGAAACGGCCGGAAGTGGGCTCGGAATAACGGGTGGCCAGGTTGACCGCCTCGTTGATGGCGACGCTGCCAGGCACATCCTCCTCATGGAGGATCTCCCAGGCCGCCAGGCGCAGGATGGTCAGGTCGACCTTGGGCATACGGCTGACGTTCCAGCGGGGGCTGGCTGCCTGGATCTCAGCATCCAGCTCATCCAGGTGGTTCAGCACGCCGTCCAGCACGCGGGCGATGTACGCCTTATCGGACTTGTTGGGCTCGTTGTCGGCGATCTCCACGCCGGGGATGCCCTCATGACGCAGGGCCTCATAGACCATCGCCAGGGTTTCCTCGCCGCCTTCACCGCCGGCCAGGTTTTCAAAGATCATCTGCATAACCGCCGCGCGGGCAGTACTACGCGCCATAAATGTGCACTCCTATCGATCTCGGTGGACTGACGCCCACCCACTTTCGTCTTGTGAAACTTATTCGCGGATTTCCTCTTCGTCAGCGCCGTCCAGGCTGGCTTCTTCGGCCAGGACTTCCTCGTCGTAATCCGTCAGTTCTTCTGCCGCATACTCGGATTCGTCCGCCTCCGCCTGAGCTTCCTCCTGGGCGATGGCCTCGACGACCTCCAGCACCGAATTCGCGTCGATCCCTTCAGCCTCCGGAGCTTCCTCCTCAGCGGCCTCCACGATCTCCTCGGTGGATTCCTCCACCGTTTCCTCCGCCTGCGGCTCCATCACCAGCTCCGGCGGCGCGGGCACGAACACCGGCTGCTCCTCCGCGCCGAACAGGCGCTGATGCAGCGGCCGATCATCCTCTTCCTCAATGATCTCAGGCATCACCGGGATGATGGGTGCAACCGGCACCACAGGGATATTCACTGTGGGGGCAGCGACGGCCTCCTGCACAGATTCCTCCTCCACGGCTTCTTCCGCCGCAGAGATTTCCAGCACAGGGATTTCCTCCACAATCACAGCATCCTCCACAGGGGCGGCAACCTCCAGAACCGGAGCCTGCACCTCAGGTTCGACCGCAGAAGCGGCCTCCCGGTGCATTTCAGCAGCTGTGGCTGCGGTGGTCAGCGCCACCGGCTTTTCAACCGCATAGGGGGATTCAGTCACATTGTCCTCGGTGTTTTCCACCATCACGCGCACTTCGTGGACGTCCACGCCCGTGCAGGTGCCTACATACTGCTTGATCTGCTTCTGCAGCGCGCCCACCGCCAGGGGGATGTTGACGCCGGCAGTCTCCTCGATATTCAGCAGGATGACGATGCCATCCCGGCGCTCGACCACATTGATCTCTGCGCTGGCGACCACCTCATGCTGCCTGACGCAGGTTTGCACCAGGCCTTCGATGGACTTGACCGACACACCGATCATGCCGTTTTCGCCCTTCTGCATCACAAAGCCCTTGCGCTTGGCAGACCGCTTTCCGGACAGCATCAGCAGGCAGCATGTGCCAAGGACGAACAGCAGCAGCGCGCCCAGCAGCGTGATCAGCACCGCCACGGGCGAGCCTGCGTTCAGCAGCTGACCAATCTTCGCCGTCACAGGCACATGGAAGAAGGTTTCCGCCAGCGCGCACAAGCCCAGCCCCCACAGCGCAATGCCGCCAAGGGCCGCCAGAATGCGAATCATAATATGCTTTTTCATCAGGAACGACGCTCCTTTCACGCCTGTGTGCAGCGGAATACTGCTGCACCTTTCATGTCAGAAACGTATGCGCTCAGGCGTCCGCAGTTTCTTCCGCAGCAGCTTCCTCAGCAGCAGGAGCCTCCACCAGGGGCGTTTCCACGGGCGCGGGCTCCAGCACGGCGTTCTGCGCGCCGGCGTCGATGGCCTTGTTTTCCTTTTCGAAGCTCACGCCCTGCACATGCACGTCCACGCGGACCACATGCAGACCGGTCATCTCCTCGATGGCCTTGCGGACGGCTTCCTGCGCGTCATGCGCAGCCTTCTGGATGGGCTTGCCGTACTCAGCGGTCACATAGAGGTCAACGCTGGCCTCTTCCGTGCCGATCTCGACCTTCACGCCCTTGGTCACGTCGCGCTTTTTGCCCAGCAGGCTGCCGTTGGGGACATTCACCATGCTGGCGATGCCCTCCACCTCAGACGCTGCCACGCCCGCGATGATGGACACGACCTCATTGGAGTACACGATATTGCTGCCGGGCTCCAGGTCGTTCAGATCAATGTTCATAGGAAGAGTTTCCTTCTTCGCCATAAAACTGCACCTCCTGAATCAGAAAGTGGCTCATTTTGCCACAATTTGGGACGATTGCATCACGAAACAGGCCCTTTACAGACCGCTTCGCCCCATTATAGCATAGATTGCGCGGCTTGGCAAGTTTTCTATACGGGATTCATTTAAGCTTCAAAGCATCTTTATTACAACATGAACGGCGGCAGACTTTTTGTCCACCGCCGCAGGAATACATACATTTGAAAAAGCCACGTAGAACGTCCGTACCCTTACCTTCCCCATCATGGGGAAGGTGGATTCGTGAGCGGATATGATCCGCGAACGAAGACGGATGAGGCCGTTTCCCCGCGCCGCCCTCGGAGTTGACTTTACGCGGAACAGGTTCAGTTACTGTGCTTTGTTGTCTTTTCCTTTGGAGCTGGGTGAGCTGTTTCAGCGGAATCTGAGATTCCGCGAAAGGCGCGTGGGGATTTGCGCTGCGGCGCAGAGGCCTCCGGCGGGGAGGGGCCTCCGCGGCCCCTTCCATCCCCCGTAAGGGCCTTAGGCCCTTAACCCTTTTTTCCGCTTCCTTGTTAGTTGTTTTCTACCGGGACGCACTTGATGTGCAGCTCGTCCAACTGCTTCTGCTCGACGTAGCCGGGAGCGCCCATCATCACGTCCTGGGCATTCTTGTTCATCGGGAACGGAATCACCTCGCGGATGGTCTCCGCGCCAGCCAGCAGCATCACCATGCGGTCCACACCGGGAGCAATGCCCGCATGCGGCGGCGCGCCATAGGTGAACGCATTGTACATCGCCGGGAACTTGGCCTTCACGTCCTCCTCGCCCAGACGAACCATCTTGAACGCCTCGATCATGATCTCCGGATCATGGTTACGCACCGCGCCCGAAGACAGCTCCACGCCGTTGCACACCAGGTCATACTGGAACGCAGTGATGGACAGCGGATCAACCTCGCCAGCCTGCGCAGCCTTCAGCACCTCCAGGCCGCCGTTGGGCATGGAGAAGGGGTTGTGACAGAACTCCAGCTCGCCGGACTCCTCGCCCATCTCGTACATGGGGAAGTCCACGATCCAGCAGAATGCGTACTGTTCCTTGTCCATGTGGCCGGGAACGGCGGCGCCCAGAGTCTTGACCAGAACGCCGGCGGTTTTCTGAGCAGCGCCCAGATCACCTGCGGACAGAGCCACGAAATCACCGGCCTTCAGGCCCAGTGCGGAAACGACGGCATCCTTGATGGGAGCAACGAACTTGGCGATACCGCCAACCACTTCGCCGTTCTCATCCAGACGGAACCAGTAGGGCTTGCTGCCGGAGACAACTTCCACGTCAGCCAAGGTCTTGTCGATAAACTTACGGGTCTCCTTGAA
>JBGUSK010000128.1:0-16631 GCA_045132495.1 Christensenellales bacterium
CTGGATACAGGCTGAGCGCCTTGTTTTCTGCATCAGGACGGTGGGAAAAGACTGCTGCAAACGGTGCGAACTTTCTGCTGGTGTCTGATATGTAGCCGCGGAGGAACATGGTGTATCCATCCTTTCAATGATAATCAAAAAGGGGTAGATTTCGAAAAGGGTCTGCCCCGTGGACGAACCATAGGGCAGACCCGGTTGTTATGCCGAATGCATCAGCCTTCAGCGGGAATTACTGCTGGGCCAGCCAGGCGTTGTACTGCTTGATGTACTCGTCCCAGATGTCTTCCAGGCCAGCGATCTTGGCCTGCTTCATGAACTCGTTCAGGCCGGCCTCGACGTCTTCCACCAGACCGTACTGGAGGGGCTTGAGGTATTCATCGCAGACGGCGATGAAGTTGGCGCACTCATCCTCTACGGTCTCCTTGTTGAACGTGAAGGTGGTAGCCATGGTCTTGCAGGTGCGGTAGATCTCGAAGACCTCTTCCTTGGCAGCAGAGGCAGGATCGTTGGAGCCCTCCAGGTTCAGGGCGTCAGCACGCCAGTTCCACAGGGACAGGCCGCAGGCGGTGAAGTCGGCGGACAGGTTCTTGTAGTAGCCATTCTCGTCCAGCTCGTAGTGCACGCCCTCCACGCCGTAGCGCAGGATGTGATGGAGCTTGGCGTCGGTCATGACAGCCTGCAGGTAGGTCAGCGCCTCGTCGATGTGCTCAGAGTTCTTGTAGGCGATGCCGGTGGCATTGTTGTCATAGTAGGAAGGGATGCGGACGTAGCCCTGCGCCACGTTGAAGGGAACGAAGCCGATCTCCCAGTCAGCCTTGGAGGGATCAGTTTCCTTGGCGGTTTCCAGCGCCTGAACGCGGCCGCCGTAGGAGTCGGTGTGGGAGTCCAGCAGGATGGCGCACAGGCCGTTGTCAAACTTGGTGGACGCATCAACGGTGTCGCCCATCAGATCGGGGGAAACATAGCCCTTCTCAACGAACTCACGCATCAGCTTCAGCTCAGCCAGATGCGCCTCGGAGCCGTAATACTTGGTCAGGTTATCCACAGAACCGATGGCCTCCAGGCCGTAGCCGTTGGCAGAGCCGCTGGCGGTGGGCCAGACCAGGGTATCAAAGCGCAGCGCGTAGCTGTTCATGTGGGAAGCCAGAGGGTACATGTCAGGATTGTTGGCCTTCACGCCCTCCAGGTAGGCGATCAGATTCTCAGTGGAGTCCGGCACGGGCAGATTGTACTTCGTGCACAGATCCTTGCGGTAGATGATACCGGTATTGGCCGTCCAAGAGGTCTCAGGTGCGGGCACACAGTAGATGTGACCGTCGATCTTGACCTGCTCCCAGGCTTCGGAAGGAATGGCCGCCTTCAGCTCGGGATAGTTGTCCAGTAGATCATCCAGCTCCACAAAGCCGCCCTTGCGAGCCCAGTCCTGGGATCCCGGCCAGCCGGAGTAAAACACCAGGTCAACGCCGTCGCCGGTGTTCATGATGATGGGGTACACCCTGCTGGGATCCCAGTCCAGGAAGCGGACTTCCAGGGTCAGGCCATACTTTTCGGCGGTGTACTCGTTGGCAGCTTTGATGACGTCATCATAGCCGACGGGCTTGCTGCCCAGGGAGATGGTGACCAGGTTGGTCACATTGTCAGCGGAGGCGAAGGACATCATGCCGATAACCATCGTCAGCGCCAGCAGGAGAGAAACGATCTTCTTCATACGGGGGAACCTCCTTTTTCAATATATCAGCGGCGTCTGCCGCCAATAGCCAAATGAAATTGCGCCTGCATCAGCCTTTGACCGCGCCGACGGTCAGGCCCTTGACGAAGTAGCGCTGCACAAAGGGATACACCAGTACCACGGGGCCCGTCGCCACCATGGCC
This sequence comes from Christensenellales bacterium, assembly GCA_045132495.1. Taxonomy (GTDB): domain Bacteria; phylum Bacillota; class Clostridia; order Christensenellales; family Aristaeellaceae; genus UBA11524. The sequence continues at coordinate 1,873 of JBGUSK010000128.1, forward strand.
ATGGCCAGCTTGACTGTCTCAGAGGGCGTATCGATCTCCACATGCACGCCGGCCTGCTCCATGTTCTTCAGCGCGTTGGCCATGTTGACCATGCGGTAGAGGATGTACTGCAGGGTGTGCTTGGTGTCGGTCTTGATGAAGAGCATGCTGCCGTACCAGTCGTTCCACTTGCCCAGGGCGATGAACAGACCGATGGTCGCCAGCGCAGGTGTGGACAGACGCAGCACGATCTGAAGGAAGATGCGCCAGTCGCCGGCACCGTCGATACGGGCGGACTCCACCAGCTCGTTTGGCACGCACTGCTTGATGAAATTGCGCATCAGCAGAATGTTGTAGCTGCCCAGCAGGCTGGGAATGATCAGCGCCCAGATGGAATCGCGCAGCCCCAGGGTCTCGGTGACGACCATGTACCAGGGGATCAGACCGCCGCCAAAGAGCTGGGTGAAGTAGAACATGAAGGAAAACACATTGCGGCTGCGGAAGTCCTGGCGGGACAGCGCATAGCCGGTCAGCGCAGTCAAAAACAAACTACCTGCCGTCGTCACCAGAGTGGTAAAAATGGTGACCTTATAGCCGTCAATGATCGTCTTGGGGTATGCAAAGATGTACTTGTAAGCGTCCAGCGACCATTTCTCCGGGATGAAGGAATAGCCCTTGACCAGCACCTCCGTATTGTCGGTGAAGGAACCGATGAGCAGCAGCAGGAAGGGGATCAGGCAGACCAGGGTGAACAGGCCGATGATCACGGATGCGACAATGTTGAAGATGCGGTATCCGCGGTTGACCTTTTTACGCATTTCCATTATCCATCACCTCCGGTCAGAACAGCGCCATTTCAGGCTCGATCCTGCGCACCAGCAGATTGGAGCCCAGCACCAGCAGCAGACCCACGATGGACTGATACAGACCGATGGCAGTACCGCGGCTAACGTCGAAGCTCTCTGTCACCGCGCGGAAGACATATGTATCGATGATATCCGTCGTGCCATAGGTCAGCGGCTGATTGCCCACCAGCTGGTAGAACAGGTCGAACTGGCCGCGGACGATTCCGCCCAGATTCATCAGGAACAGGATGACAATGGTGGGCCGCAGGCACGGGAGCGTGATGTGGCGCACCTGTTGCATGAAGGAGGCGCCGTCCAAATCGGCAGCCTCGTACAGATCATCGCTGATGCCCATGATGGCACTCAGGTACACGACAGTACCGTAGCCGGTGGACTTCCAGAAGTTGACCAGCGGAATGATGATGTACCAGATCCACGCGTGTTCCTTGCTGTAGAAGTTGAAGGTTTCACCGCCCATACTGACGATCAATGTGTTGATAAAACCATTGGACTTGAACAGCGCGTAGCAGATCGTACCCACCAGCACCATGGAGATGAAGTGAGGCAGGAACATGACCGTCTGGCATACCTTCTTGAACCGCTTGTAACTGATCTCTGCCAGCATGATGGCAAAGGCAACCTTCAATACTGTACCGAATGCAATGAAGATGACGTTGTACAGAACGGTATTGGCGGTCAGCGTCCATACCTTGCCGGAGGCAAAGAGGAACTCAAAGTTCTTCAGTCCCACAAAGGGGCTGCCGAACAATCCGCCGCGCACATTGTACTTTGTGAATGCATAATAGACGCCAACCATGGGCATATAGCTGAAAATGATGAAAAATGCCACGCTGGGGATCATCATGATCAGCAGAGTCGGGTTCTTGCGCAGATCGTAGAGCAGATTTGACACAAACCCAAACTTTTTGCCGCCGAGCATTGGCTGTGGTGTACGAGATGCCGATGATGTCTGTCGTGTCAAATGTCATCACCCTCCCATATAAGTAAGACGTTTAACTTGATTATACACGGTTTTCTCTGTTGTGTCAATGGATTTTGGTCAGAAATTTTCCTGAATATCTATTCTATTGTCAAAACATACGTCAAAAACCATAAAACGTTTCATCTTGCAATGTCCATCTACCTATGATATAATGGAATTATCTCACAGGAGGAACTGTTGCTATGAGTACCATCAAGGACATCGCCCGTTATGTCGGCGTATCCACCGCCACGGTATCCAACGCACTCAACGGCCGCGCCAATGTCAGTGAAGACATGAGAAGGCGTATTATGGAAGCTGCGGAGAAAATGAACTACATCCCCAACATCAGCGCCAAGCTCATGCGGGGCCACAAAACAAACAATATCGGGCTTTTCCTGCCCTATCTCTCCTCCACCTTCTACCTCAGCCTCATCCAGGAGATCTACGTCAGCTGCCTGAAAAAAGGCTATGACCTGCTGGTGCATATCAGCCGGGATATCGAAAGCAGGGATCTGCTGTCCAATATCCTCTCCAGTAACATTGATGCCGCCATCATCCTCAGCGACCGTTTTCCCAATGAGTGCATCCCCATGCTCCACAGCAAGGATGTTCCTGTTGTATTCCTTGACCGCCAGGTGGCGCAGGATGGCATTGCCAGCGTGGTCATTGACGAAGCGCAGGGTATGCGCCAGGCTGTGCAGTATCTGGCCAGCACCGGACATCGGGTAATCGGTCATCTACACGGTATTCTGGAAACCTACAGCGCGCAGTCGAAGCTGGAAGCATTCCGACAGACGATGACGGAATTGGGGCTTCCTTTGTATGAAGACATCATCTTCGACGGACATTACGATCGGTATGCCGCATACAGCGCGGTGCGGGCATTCCTTGCCAAGCCCATTGCGCATATGCCGGATGCTTTTGTCTGCGCGGACGATGATACGGCGCTGGGCTGTATCCGCGCGTTTGAGGACATGGGCTACAATGTGCCGGAGGATGTGAGCGTCACCGGCTGCTCCTGCACAAAAACAATCACGGATCAGCATCTGCCTCTGACACGGGCTGATTATTCCATGGCGGAACTGGCCCGTAACGCGGTCAATATTCTGGTAGAAATGTGCAACCACGGCGGCTGCGGACAGATTCTGAGCATCAAAACCAGTTTTCAGGTGGGGGAGACCACACGGTTGCGCCTGCCCTGCTGACATATACGCAAAGGGCTGCTCCCGTTCCCATGTCCAGAATTTCCTTTTTCTTCCCGCTTGCCATCTTCTCAGCATCCACCTTCCAGCTCTTGCCGTACGGAGGATTTGCCAGCATGAAGTCGAAGGAACGGCTGGCGTGCTGATCGTTGGAGAGTGTGGAGCCGAATGCAATGTGCATGGCTTCTTCGCCGTCGCCCTTGAGCATCATATCCGCCTTTGCGATGGCATAGGTTTCCGGCTGCAATTCCTGACCGAACAGATGAATAGAGACCTTTTTGCCCGATTCTTCAGCAATCCTGTTCAGCCGTCCCTGTGCAACAGTCAGCATACCGCCGGTACCACAGGCTCCGTCATAGCAGGAATAGGTGGCGTCCTTGATCTGATCGGCAATGGGCGCAAAGCTCACTGTCATATGGCTTTTCTTTATCCAAACGCTCAAAGCAGTCAATCACATCACCTATGCCGGTCAAACACCAGCCCATTTCACGCTCACTTGGGCTGAACCGCCATAGAGTTGAAAGGATTTTATAGACCGTCTCCCAATAACGTGCGATAATTCTGACAGATGAGGCCGGAAAAGAGCGCCTGACGGTGAACAGAGGAGGAAACCATTATGCTGCGCGTATTGCTAGTAGATAACGATTCCGCCTTTTTGGAGCGCATGCAGGACTTTCCCTGGCTGGCGCACCAATGCGAGTGCATTGGTGTCGCACAGAGCGGGGAACAGGTGGTGCAGCTCAGTCGGCGGCTGACGCCGCATATCGTCGTGATGGACGTGTGTCTTTCCGGGGAAGATGGTGTTTCGCTGATGCGCCACATCCGCTCCGGTTCCTCCGAGATGCAGATCATCGTTCTGACGGCATGCCGTAGCTTTGAGTACGCGCAGGCAGCGCTGGATGAAGGAGCCATCGCCTATGTACTCAAGGATGAACGGATGGAGGAAGCTCTGGGCAGGGCGCTTGACAAAGCATACAGGGTATTCAGTGTAAGACTGGAGGATCTGCGTTCCTCCCTGCTCAAGCGGGCCAACAAGCTGCTCCAGCTCAATACGAGCGGTATCCTGAGCGTGGAGATGCAGCGCGAACTGACGGCTATCACGGCGCGGCATGCTCATGCGTGGATTCTCAGCATCCGCCTGAGGCGACACGGGCGGGACGTAGCGCCGCTGGTGGAGCAGCTGGACAGGCTGCATTCTTCCCAGAACGGCTTCCCGGAGATCATCCTCTATGACGGCGCTTTCTTCGAGCTGGTTTTTGACGGCGGCCCGGAAGAAATCCGACAATGGTGTGCCCGGCTTCAGCCTTCGGCACCTCCCTTTGACGATTTGATGTACATGGTCTATGATGGGCCGTTCTGTGGTGTGCAGGAGTACCAGAATTGTCACCTGCGCTGCATGTACACGCTGAAAAACAGCTTCTACGCCCGGGAGAACACGCTTGCGCAGGCGCGGCCCAGCGAGGCTAAATACCTGCCCGCAGCATACAGTGAGGAATGGATGCGCCAGCTCGAGCTCAAGTGCGGAGACGGGCAGGCAGTCAAGGCGTACCTCTCCCGGGAGGTGCTGCCCGTGCTGCTGCAAAACCGGCCCGACCCCGAATACGTCCGCGAGATGCTGGAGCGGTGGCTGAGGCGTTTTGAGCTCATATTTGACAAGAAGCCTTTGTTTGCCTGGCGGGAAGAGATCCGGCTGGCCGTGCACGTCTGGGATGCCATTTCCATCTTCTCCAAAGCGCTGGACGAGTTGCTGCCGGAAAGGGGAGAGATCAGCTATGCGCTGCAAAGCGCGCTCAATTACATGCGCGCCAACCTGGGCAACCCTGCACTCAGGCTGCAGGATGTGGCGGCTTATGTCGCCGTCAGTCCTGGGTATCTGTCACGTCGTTTCAAGGAGGAGATGGGTGTCTCCTATCAGGAGATGCTGACCCGGGTGCGCATGGAGCGTGCGGTAACGCTGCTGCGCACAGGAGGCAGCCGTGTCTATCAGGTGGCGGAGCAGTGCGGCTACTCCAGCTACCGCAGCTTTGAAAACGCCTTTTCCAATTTTTACGGACAAAGCCCCAAGGTGTTCAAATAGTCCAATCTTACAAAAGTCCATGCACCCAAAAGCCTGATTGTGGCGTATTTTATGACAATTGGGCAGTTTGGGTGTATATTTTTTGCCCATTTTCTATGCTATGATACTTGCGAGGTGAGAAATGTGATGCAAAGCGTGAAGGGAAAGCGCCATCCGCTGCTGAGAAAGCTGTGGAAGCAGCGTGCCTTTTTCCTGATGCTCCTGCCGGGGCTTGTCTATTATGTCATCTACAAATATGCCCCGATTGTGCTGGGCGTGGCGACCAGTGTGGTCAAGTACAATCTGCGCAAGGGACTTGCCGGCAGCAAGCTGCTGGATCCATGGTACAGCAACTTCAAGTTCTTCTTTGAATCAAATTATTTTTCGCAGCTGCTGTCCAACACGCTCATCATCAGCCTGAGCAAAATCCTGCTGACGATCCCCATTGCGCTGCTGCTGGCGATTCTGCTCTATGAATGTCACAGCGTCAAGCTGCGCCGCTGCGTGCAGACGCTGACCTATATGCCGCACTTTCTCTCCTGGATTGTCATTTATGGCATGTGTTTCTCCCTTCTGTCCGAAACCAATGGTTTGGTGAATGTCCTCATCCGCAATCTGACCGGGCACACCGTGCCGTTCTTCACGGATGCACATATCTTCCGCGGCGTCATCATCTGGTCGGATGTATGGAAGAGCGTGGGCTGGCAGTCCATTATCTACATGGCCGCTATCGCAGGCGTGGACCCGAATCTCTACGAGGCGGCGCATATCGACGGTGCAAGCAGGCTCAAGTCCATTTGGTACATCACGCTGCCAAGCATCATGCCCGTTGTCATCACGACACTGGTGCTCAAGTGCGGCAATGTGCTGGACGCGGGCTTTGACCAGATCTTTGTCATGTACAACACGGCTGTCCGTTCCACGGTGGATATCATCGACACTTGGGTGTACAGAACCGGTCTGGAGCAGTGGAATATCTCGCTGTCCAGTGCGGTGGGCCTGTTCAAGTCCGTCATCAGTATGATTCTGGTGATTCTGGTCAACCAGCTTGCCAAGAAGTGGGAGGCCTCCGTATGGTAAAGCGTCAATCCGAGCGCGTATTCGACGTGTTGGTGATTCTGCTGCTGGTGATGGCTGGGCTTGTCTGCCTGATTCCCATGCTGCATGTCATCGCTGTATCCCTTACGCCCTACGATGAATATCTCCGTCGCGGCGGCATGATTCTCTTCCCCACGAGCATCACGGTCGATGCCTACCGCGAGTTCATCAAGGAACCCTATCTGTTTGAGTGCTTCATGACCACAGTAGTCAGCACGGTGCTGGGTACGGCGTTCAACATCCTCATGACCGTACTCATGGCGTATCCGCTGGCCAAGACTGATCTGCTCGGGCGCAAGGCACTCAACCTCTTTGTGCTGATCCCCATGCTGATTACCGGCGGCCTGATTCCGACTTACTTGGTCGTGCGTTCCACGGGACTGATGAATACGATTCTGGTCTACATCATCCCGGGCGCCATCTGGTCCTATGTGCTGATTATCACGCGGGCGTTCTTCTCACAGATTGACAAGGGCATTGCCGAATCCGCCCGCATGGACGGTGCGGGCGAGTGGACGATCCTCTTCCGGCTGATTCTGCCCATTTCTATGCCGATCATTGCAACGATCGGGCTCATGTACGGCGTGGGCCACTGGAACGAGTATCTCAGCGGTGTCATCTACGTCAATCGTCCGGAGCTGCGAACGCTACAGGTGGTGCTGCGAGAGGTACTCAGCCGCAACACGGAAGCCGCCGTCGATGTGACAGTGCCAACCAAGACACTGCAGATGGCGGGCGTGGTCTTTACCTCGGTGCCGATCATCGTGGTGTATCCGTTCCTGCAGAAGTATTTCACGCAGGGCATCATGCTCGGCGCGATCAAGGGCTGATGATGACAGGCCGAGCGAACGGTCTGTATCAAATAAAAACTGGAGGGATTTCCATGACGAAGCGTTCCATTGTTTCCCTGCTGCTTGCGCTGATGATGCTCCTGTGCATCACCCCCGTGCTGGCGGAAGAACCCGTGACCATCCATGTGTATGGTCTGGGCGCAACCATCCCCGAGACCGATCCGGTGCTGCCTGAGCTAGGCAACCGTCTGGGTCTCAAGATTGTGGTGGATACCGCCGCGGGCGGCGCGGATGCGGCCACCGGCCTGATGACCCGCATGATGGATAATGACATCCCCGACGTGTTCCGCGTTGGCGACCTGAACAACCTGGCGGTGTACCATGAGTCCGATGCGGTGCTGGATCTCACGCCGTACCTCGACCAGATCCCCTCTGTGGTTGCGGCCTTCCCGGAAACCGATTGGGCGCGCCTGACCATTGATGGCGGCATCTACGGCATCCCGCGCCGCGGCGAGGTCAACTACATGGACTACTTCATCCGCAAAGACTGGATGGAGAAGCTGGGCGCCAAGTACCCGACCACGTTCGACGAGCTGTACGACCTGTGCGTGCAGGTGCGTGACGCTGACCTGGACGGCAACGGCGTGAACGACACCTATCCCATCAGCGGCAGCAAGCTGGAGAGCCGCGCCGGTACCCTGAACATGTTCTTCACCGCCTATGGCGTGACCCAGCCCAACACCCTGATGATCAAGGACAACCAGGCGGTCTGGGCCTGCACCGATCCGGCCTACAAGCTGGCGCTGACCGAGATCCGCCGCTTCATGGAAGCCGGCCTGATCGACCCTGAGTTCGTCTCCATGAACGAGGATACCCTGCGCGAGAAGATGTCCATGGGCAAGGTGTTCCTGGCGAACGGCGGCTGGTGCGCCTTTGCCAAGCAGGCGCAGCAGGACGTGCTCAAGGCCGTTGACGCGAACGCTGACTGGGGTCACATTGAGAGCAACATCGTGACCGAGCTCGGCATCTCGGGCGCGACCCATACCGCGGCAAACTTCTCCAACGTGTATTCCTTCAGCCCCGACCTGGCGGATGACCCGGAGAAGCTGGCGGCTGCGCTGTCCATCTTCGAGTACACCATCTCCGGCGAGGGCGACGAGCTGCTGTGCTACGGCCTGGAGAACGTGCACTACACCAAGGAGAATGGCGTCATCACCAAGCTCCCGGCAATGAACGAGCTGGGCTATGGCTGGGCCATCCAGTTCACCGGCCGCAATGACATGGTCTACTGCATGACCAAGTTTGCCGAGTGCGCGGACGAGATCGAGCACGCTGCCAACGAGGTACCGATTCTTACCCATTATGAGGCGCTGGTCAGCCAGCCCGAGGGTGTGAACATGGCCGACCTGAAGGCGTATGAGTCCGAGCAGCTGATCGCTTTCATTTACGGCACCCGCCCCATGGAGGAGTACGACAATTTCGTGCAGGAGCTCTACAACCTGTACAACCTGGGCGCGTACCTTGACGCCGCCACCGAGACCCTGACCGAGCTGGGGTACATCAAGTAATCAGCCTTTTGTATCGGAGAGGGGCAGCCACGCCCCTCTCCTTTTCAGTCAATCAGGGACTGCGGGAAATGTGCAAGGGACGAAGAAAGGCATCACTGCAAAAAGCGCTTCAAAGAAAACGGCGGGCACCGTCCGTCCGAGGAGGTTTGTATGAAAGCAGTCATTTTGGGAGGCACCCTTTCGGCGATCCGGGAGGCGCTGCGTCTCCGGGCGGCAGGGTGGTCCGTGCTGCTGTGCGCGCAGAGCACCTATCTGGCGGAGGATGTCACGGCAACATGGCATGGCTATGGCGTGTGCCATCAGGCATGGCTGGGTGACAGACTGGCCGCCGCCGGGCTATGCGTGGAGCCGCCCTTCCTCCCCGGAAGAATCAAAAAGGAAGCGCTCCGGGTGTTGCTGGATGCGGACGTGCAGGTTCGCTTCATGACCCGGGCTGCGGGGCTGCTCCGGGAGGAGGGGCGCATCTGCGGCGTGGTGCTGGCCCGCAAGGGCGGCCTTGACAGGGAAGGTTGCGACCTTCTGCTGGATGCGACTCTCTATCACGTCGCTTCCGCGCGGCTGACACAGCGGGCGGTGCTCGTTCCGGCAAGCAGAGAAGTGCGCTTCTCGCTGGAATACCGCGGTATCACGCTGGCGCAGGATGTGCTCCCGCTTTCGGATCACGAAGTGCTGGAGCGCGGGCCGGTTGCACAGGACCACGCCTACCTGACCGTAACGCACGCCTTTTCGCAGGATACGTCGCTGCAGGGGGCGCGTGCGGCGCTGCTTAGTTGCGCACTTCATGCGGCCAAACGGCTGGCACGGGATGAGCGGTTCCTGCATCTGGAGATGACCAATGCCCTGCCGGATCAGGTTTTCATGGAATCGCCTGAAACGGAGCAGGCCGTGGAGATCACGGACGGGCTCAGCTTTGATGCGTCGTGGGCAGCGTATCCCGTCTGCCCGGCGCAGGTGCTGGTCTGCGGCGCAGGTACGGCAGGAATCCGCGCCGCGCTGGCTGCTGCGCAGGCGGGAGACGTGCTGCTCGCGGAGCTCTTCCCCTATCCGGGCGGCACACGGACGATGGGCGGTATCCAGTGGCTCTACTACGGAAACAGAAGCCCGCTGTTCCAGAAGATGTTTGCGGAAATCGAGCGCTATGCGGGCGCGCTGACGCACGGGAGGACGTATTCCCACTTTGGCTCCGCCGAGGCTTTCCTGTATCTGGAAAAGCTCCGGGAGAGCGGCGTTGCGTACCGGCCCGACACGCTGATCTGCGGCGCACGCCTGAGCGGGAGGCGTATCTCGGAGGTATTGTGTGTGTCGGCGGGGGAGATTTTTGTCGTGCATCCGGACAAGGTTCTGGATGCCACCGGCGACGGGGACGTGGCCGCGCTGTGCGGCGTTCCGATGGAAACCGGCGATTCCCTGACCGGCATGGTGCAGAATTACAGCCAGACCCATCGCGTCAGCGGGACGCGCTTTGATAGCCCCATGGCCGATCAGGATACACTGCGCACCGATTTGCCGGAGGAATGGCAGCGTGCTGTGATTCAGAATACGCTGGGCGGCGCGGAGTACGACTGCATGGAGATGCTGACCCCGCGGGAAAGCAGCCGCATCCTCGGGCAGTACCGCATCACGCTTGAGGACGCGGCGCGGGGGCATGTGGAGCCGGATGCGCTGATTGATGCGTATTCCTCCTATGACCCGCACTGCCGCTGCCTGTCCCTGCCGGGGCGGCTCGGGCTGATGCCGGAGCGCGCAAAGCCCCGGTATGTCTCCATTCCCTACCGGGCGCTGCGCACCCACGAAGCCGGCAACCTGCTGGTGCTTGGCAAAGCGATTTCCGCAACGCAGGATGCCTTTAATTACTGCCGCATGTGCGCAGACGTGATGGCACTGGGCCATGCTGCCGGGCGCATTGCGGCGCTGTCGGATGATTTGTCCGCGCCTGCGCTGACCGAGGTGCAGCAGGAGATGCTCGCCGGCGGCGCGCTGGTGCGGCGTCCTTCTTCAGAACCGTATGATGAGAACACAGCAGAGCGTGTCATTGCGCCGCTGCTGTGCGGTGAGGAGGGCGCGCTGGCGGAGGTTGTGCTCTGTGCGTGGCCGCAGACACAGAAGCTGCTTCTTGGCGCGATGGAAAGCGGCGTGCTGCCAAACAGCAAACGGGTGGCGCATGCCCTGCTTTTCACGGGGGACACGCGCTTGGCGCCGGACGTGCTGGAGGACTTCGTGCAGCGGGATGAAGCGCTCGCCGGGCAGTACGGGGAACTGCGAGAGGCGGACGGCCTGATTCACGGCGGCTATCGGAATGCGCCGAATGACGTGTGGCTCGTCAATCAGGCGATGGTGCTGCTGGCACATGTGCAGTACCGCCCGGCCATTCCGGCGTTGTGTGCAGCGATGGAGCGCACCGGTCTCGGCGCGTTCTATCACCCGCAGACGGCGACCTATGGCAACCTGCGTCCAGACTGCATGACCAACAGCACCTACGACCGCATGCTGTGCATGGCGGAGGTGGGCCTGCTGATGCCGGATGGCGCGCTGGCTGGGCCGATGATGCGTCTTTCGTATCTGGCGCAGGACATTGAGCCGCAGGATCAAAATGTTTATATGGCCTATCTGGCGCTGCGGCTGGCGCACGCGGCGCTTCTGTGCGGCAGCGGGGACGCGCAGACGGTGATTGAGACGTATGGCCGCCATCCGCACGGCGTTCTGCGCACCTATGCCCAAAGGATTCTTGAAGCCGGTCAGGGAGAAAAAATGGTATGAAGATCATCTGTAACCCGCTCAATCTGCCGTACCGCTATCAGATGCGCGGTGCTTCCCATCCTGCCTGCCGGGAGGCTGCCGACCCGACACTGCTTGAGGTGAATGGGCAGTATGCCCTCTTTCCCTCCATGACGGCGGGCTTCCATACGAGCGAAGATCTCTGCACATGGACCTTCCATGTCCTTCCGGAAAATCTCCCGGCGAACGACTATGCGCCGGATGGCTGCGTGCTGAACGGCGATGTGCAGCTCTGCGCGTCGCATGGGAGCAAAAACGGCAGCTTTTACCGCAGCCGCGACCCGCTTGCCGCGCCGTTCCGGGAGATTCCCGGTACCTTCCCGTTCTGGGATCCGCACCAGTTTGTGGACGATGACGGACGGCTTTACTTCTATTGGGGCTGTTCGAATGCACAGCCCATCCTCGGCGTAGAGATGGACAGGAACACGATGCACCCGCTCGGAGAGCCGGTTCCTCTGATTGCCGGGCATCCTGAACAGCTCGGCTACGAGCGCATGGGCGAGGACGGCTCCGATGAAAACAGCGCTCCGTGGATCGAGGGCGCGTGGATGACAAAGCACAACGGAAGGTATTACCTGCAATACGCCGCCCCCGGCACGGAATTCAACACCTACGCAGACGGCGTATACGAGAGCGACCATCCGCTTGGGCCGTTTGTGCCGGCGAAAAGTCTGCCGTATTCCTTCGTGCCGGACGGCTTTGCGCAGGGTGCGGGACATGGCAGCACGCTGAGGACGCGCGACGGGCGGCTTTTCCACGCATCTACCATGCGCATCAGCGTCAATCACCCATTCGAGCGCCGGCTCGGTCTGTGGCGCGCGGGCTTTGATGCGGACGGCCTGATGTACTGCGATCAGCGGTATGCGGACTGGCCGATGGCGCTGGAGGATGCTCCCTTCTCGCCGCCGCGTTGGATGCTGCTTTCCCATGGGAAGCCCGTCCGGGCGTCCTCCGGGAAGAATGCGGCGTGCGCGGTCGATGAAAACATCCGCACATGGTGGAGCGCGTCGGGGAATCAGCCCGGAGAATGGCTGGAGGTCGATCTGCAGGCGGCCTGTCAGTTGAACGCCGTGCAAATCAATTTTGCAGACGAGGGTCTGTTTCTGGAGCCGCCCTGCCCCACGGAGGGTCTGGAACAGGGGCGCTATATCGAGCGCGTTCCCCAGCATACCCGCTGGCTGCTGGAAGGCTCAACGGATGGTAAAGCATATTTCGTCCTCTCGGACAAGCGCCGGGCGGAAACGGATCTGCCGCATGATCTGGTTGTCCGGGAGGCGGGCGTTGTGTGCCGCTTCCTGCGCCTGACCGTGCAGGAGCTTCCCTACGGGCAGAAAGCCCGCATTTCCGGTCTGCGCGTGTTTGGACACGCAGAAGGTGAGCTGCCGCGGCTGATTTCCTCCCGAGCCACCCGGGAGGGCGCGCTCGACATGCTGGTGACATGGGATACGGAAGGAGCGGACGGCGTGTGCATCCAATGGGGATCTGCGCCGGATAAGCTGTACCACAGCTGCCTGACCTATGCCCCGGGGATGCGGCGTATCACGGCGCTGTGTGAAGGACAGCGCGTATGGTTCCGGGTGGATGCCTTCAACGGGAGCGGCATCACCTGCGGTGAAGTTCAGGAGGTCGAGGAATGATGGTGAAAGATGCGGGGATGACGGTGCATCTGGAGGAAACGCTGACCGCTGCGGGGTGCTATGACGTGCTGGTCGCGGGCGGCGGGCTGAGCGGCGCTGCCGCCGCGCTTTCTGCCGGGCGCTGCGGCAAGCGTGTCCTGCTCATCGAGAAGCAGTGCAGCCTGGGCGGGCTGGCTACCACAGGGCTGGTCAATTTCTGGGTGCCGCTGTGCAACGGAAGGGGAAAGATGATTCTCCGCGGCATGGCAGAGGAGTTCCTGAATCTGTCTCTGCGGCTGGGCTTTGACACGCTGCCGGAGGACTGGAAGCACGGTGAACCGGCACAGCCAACGAACGAGCGATGCGTCAGCTGGTTTTCCTCCGGTCTGTTTGCGCTGGAACTGCTTCGGCTTCTGCGCGAAAACGGCGTGGAGGTGCTCTATGACGCGCTGATTTCCCGGCCGGTGATGGCGGACGGGCACTGCGAGGGGCTCATTATCGACGGCAAATCGGGGAGAAAATTCTATCAGGGCAGCGTGGTCATCGATGCAACGGGCGATGCGCAGGTGCTTGCGCAGGCGGGCGTCCCGACCATAGAGGGCGACAATTACTTCACCTATTATGGCGAGGGCATCACGCTGGCGGGCTGCCGCCGGGCAATTGAAACCGGAAACCTGTACCATGCATACAGCCGCCCCTTTGGCGGCACGGCGGATTTGCATGGCCGTCAGCAGCCGGCAGAAATAGCGACCTATCACGGGGTATCGATGGAAACCATCAATGCCTATCTGCAGGAGAATCAGCTTTTGATGCTGGAAAAAGAGGAACGGAAGGATCGCTGGGCGCGCAGCATTCACATGCTGCCAGGCATGCCGCAGCTGCGCACGGCCCGGCGGCTTGACGGCAATGCTACGCTGACGGAGGAGGACTGCTACCGCCATCAGGCGGCGTCCATCGGCACCATCTGCGATTTTGAGAGACGGGACTGCCTGTACGAAGTGCCCTATGGCGTGCTGGTCCGGGATGGTTTTGACAATCTGATGACCTGTGGCAGAAGCGCGTCCGCTTCCGGATGGGGCTGGGATGTGCTGCGGGTGATTCCGCCCGCCGTGCTGACGGGTCAGGCATCCGGTCTGGCGGCAGCACTGGCACTGGACGCCGGATGCGCCGTATCGGATGTGCCCATCCATACGCTTCAGGAACAGCTTGAAAAAACGGGTGTTATCATCCACTTTGACGATGCGTGGAAGCCTGCGTCTGAGCCGGAGGACTGTGCAGCCGCTTCAGAGGGACATATCTGAACGCGGCTTTCGGGGAGATGTTTCGCTTCATCCGCACGCTGACCGGTGAGCATCCGCTCCGATTGATTAAGGCAATACCGCACCAACGCATTTGTGCGGTATTGCCTTATAGCATAAGCTGTTGCAGGTTTCAATAGAAATGTGAAATCGTATAAAGGGATAAGATTGCGTTTCTTAATCCTGATGCACGAGCAAGTTAGGCGGGTAAAAGCGAGAGTGGTACGAAAAATGGATGCACCCAATATAAAACGGCTACTAGCTCAACAACCAGCAGCCGTTTTATCATGCACCCAACCGGAAGAGCGGAATAGGGGGAAACCAACATAAGACGCCTTTTGCACCCAAAGAATAGGGAGAAAGCTCATTCCATGCACCCAGCCAAATAGAAAAAGCCCTGCGATGCAAGGCTTTCCGGGTAAAGAAAAAACGCTAACCTCTGTATCAAGATTAGCGTCCTTATCTGGGAAATATTGTATAGTTCATCCCGTTTCTGAAACAGAAGTCCAGCTTTCCGTCTTGCCTAACAACCACCTTATCAACCAA
>JBGUSK010000129.1:0-5600 GCA_045132495.1 Christensenellales bacterium
GCGCCTATCCCCTGCTGCCCATTATGCTGGTAACAGCCCGGGATTCCATTGAAGACAAGCGAACCGGCTTTACCGCAGGCGCAGATGATTACCTGACCAAGCCCGTTGATCTGGATGAGCTGCTGCTGCATGTACAGGCGCTTCTGCGCCGCAGCCGAGCCATGACGAGCCACCGGCTGACCATCGGCGAAACCCTGCTGGACTACGACAGCCTGACCGTCCGTCGGGGCGATACGCTGCTGACGCTGCCCAAGAAGGAGTTCTTCCTGCTGTTCAAGCTGCTCTCAAGCCCCATGCAGATCTTCACTCGTCGGCAGCTGATGGACGAGATCTGGGGCATGGATTCGGACAGCGACGAACGCACGGTGGACGTGCACATCAAGCGGCTGCGCGAAAAATGTGAGGTATTCCCGGATTTCTCCCTCGTGACGGTGCGCGGTCTTGGCTACAAGGCGGTCAAGAACGATGCTTAAACGCTATTTTCAGCCCTATACCTTCCGCGGCAGAATGATGACAGCGCTATATATCTGCGCGATACTGGCCACCGTCATTTCACTTCTGTTCGCCTATGTGATTGCCCATGTGAACGTACAAAGCGAATTGCAGCTCCAGCAGCAGGCACTGGCTGTATATCTGCTGGAGATCGACAACCGGACAGACCTTTCAATGGACACCATGCTCGGAATGATCGACGATGTGGAGGATACCCATGTCGAGCAGATCTTTCCAGCAGATCCTGAGCTGCCGGATAACCTGTTCTCCAACCTCACCAGCCGGAAGGTATTATCCGTCCTCGATGCTGTCACCGATACGCCGGTCACCTATGTGCAGCTGACGGACGGCGTGGTGCGCATCTCCTCCCTTTACCAAAGGTCG
Source organism: Christensenellales bacterium (assembly GCA_045132495.1). GTDB lineage: Bacteria > Bacillota > Clostridia > Christensenellales > Aristaeellaceae > UBA11524. The sequence continues at coordinate 877 of JBGUSK010000129.1, forward strand.
TTATTTGTTGTCGCATTCTTCCGCGTGATTTCCTCTTCCCTGAGTTTTCTGGCAGTTTTTGTCCTGATGACGACCGTCGCATCCTTCCGCCTCTCCAAACCCGTGCAAACCCTTACGCGCGCCCATGAGCGGGTGCAGGAGGGTGATTTCACCGTACGTTTGCCGGATAACCAGCCGGGAGAAATGGGCGAACTCATGCGTTCCTTTAACGATATGACTGAGGCGCTCGGCTCCACTGCCTATCTGCAAAAGGACTTCATCAGCAGCATTTCCCACGAGTTCAAAACGCCCATCGCATCCATCCGCGGTTTTGCGAAGCTCCTGCAGATGCCTGGCCTGACGGATGAGCAAAAGGCGGAGTATATCCGCATGATCGCCCAGGAAAGCGACCGCCTGAGCCGACTGTCCGAAACCTTACTGCGCCTGTCTGCACTGGAACAGCAGACAGCGCTGGCAAGCCTGACCAGCTTTTCTTTGGACGAGCAGCTGCGACAGGTGATCCTGCGCCTGGAGCCCACCTGGAGTCAGAAGGATATCGGCTGGCAGCTTGATCTGAACGAAGTTGCCATCACCTCCGATCAGGAGCTGCTCAATCAGGTGTGGGTCAACATCATTCAGAATGCAATCAAGTTCTCACCCGAAGGCAGCGAAATCGAGGTTCGTGTCTTCCGGGAGAGCAATGCCATTGTAGAGATTCAGGATCACGGCTGCGGCATGACAGCCGAAGCACAGGAACGCATTTTTGATAAGTTCTATCAGGCGGATAAGAGCCGCAAACAGGAAGGCGTAGGCCTGGGCCTGAGCCTGGTCAAGCGCATCGTGGATATGATGGGCGGCATCATCACCGTAACGAGCGCCGTCGGAGAAGGTTCCACCTTCCGCGTGGAGCTGCCGGTTTCTCCGCCGCGCCATCACCACCATACAGAACCTGTTCTGACCAGCAAGGAGGCTGACAATGGCTGATGAAGTACGCATGCAGCAGATGAGCGTGGATTTCCAGCGGATGGTGGATGACTTTTTCGCCATTCAATGCCGTTACTCCGCTGCGATGAAAGAGGTACAAACGAAACTGGAGATCCTCGATGATGAGTTCCAGATGAAGCACCGCCGCAATCCCATCCATCACATCGAAAGCCGTCTGAAATCCATCCAGAGCATGATGGAAAAGCTTAGCCGCAAGCATTATACCGTCAGCATGAAAAGCGCCGTGGAGAATCTGACGGATATCGCAGGTATCCGTGTCATCTGCTCCTATGTGCAGGATGTGTATACCATCGCGCGGCTGCTGACCACGCAGGATGACGTGAAGCTTGTGGAAATGCGGGACTACATCCGCAATCCGAAGGCGAATGGCTACCGCAGCCTCCACCTGATCGTGGAAATCCCTGTATTTCTTCAGGAAGGCCGCATGATGATTCCGGTAGAAGTGCAGATTCGCACCATCGCCATGGACTTTTGGGCCTCCCTGGAGCATTCCATGCGGTACAAGGCCTCCGGTCAGGTTCCGGAGGATATCTGCGAGGAGCTGCATGAGGTCGGTGAAGACATTGCTGCGCTGGACCAGAAAATGCAGGCCATTCACGACCGAATCGAGGCCGTTATCGCAAAGGAAGCCCTGGATGCAAAAGGCTTCAGCAGTTGAATAAGCGCCCGGTATCGCGCCATACTATCCCCTAAGGGAGGTAATGCGATGCTGGGCTTTTTCTGTGCACTGATTGCGGGTGCAGCCATGAGCATACAGGGCGTGATGAATACCCGTTTAGGGGATAAGGTAGGCGTACTTGAAACAAATGCGCTGGTGCAAGGCGTCGGGTTCATATTGGCGCTGATGATTGCGTGGTTCTTTGGCAAGGGCAATATCCGGCTGATCGGGCAAGCACCATGGTACTCCTGGCTGGGCGGCGTGATCGCACCGGTCATCACCGTGACAGTGATGCTGTCCATCAAAGGGCTGTCGCCAACTGTGGCTATTTCAACGATTCTTTTGGCGCAGCTGACCGTGGCAGCGCTGATCGATGCCTTCGGCTGGCTCGGTTCAGAGAAGCTGCCCTTCACCTGGCAAAAATATGTTGGGGTAGGGCTGATGATCGCCGGCGTTCTTCTGATGAAGTGGAAAACAGCTGGTACATGACCTGCGACATAATGCGGGCTAACTCGCATCATGCTGTCGAACACTTTTCTCCATCCGCCAAAAGGAGTGCTTTTTCATCGAAGGAAAACAGCTCCCCTTTCATGAATACAACCTCCCGTGAATATCTGTCACAGGAGGTTTTTCCTATGCTGCAATCCATCCGCGACGGAGACAGCATCATCGTCCGTCTGGCGGGCGAACTGGATCATTACTGCGCGCAGAGTGTCCGCCGGGAACTGGACGCTTTAATCGCTGACCGCACCGTTCGCTGGCTGATCCTCGACTTTACACGGCTGCAATTCATGGATTCCTCAGGCATCGGGGTAATTCTGGGCCGCTACCGGCAACTGCGGGATCGGGGCGGTCAGGTCGGCGTGATCCACATGAATCCCCACATTGCCCGTATCTTCCACATGTCCGGCATGGACAGGGTGATCCGGCAGCTTGACAAGCAGGAGGCAGCGCAATGAACAGACACAACGAAATGGAAGTCAGCTTCCTCAGCGTCCCGGAAAACGAGGCCTTCGCCCGTGTGGTGATCGCAGCCTTCGCCGTTCAGCTTTCCCCTACCGTTGCCGAAATTGCTGATGTGAAGACCGCCGTGTCGGAGGCCGTCACCAACGCCATTGTGCACGGATACGAAGGCAGCCGCGGCATGGTAACCATGCGGGCGATCATTGATGGGACGACGCTGGCCATCGAAATCAGTGACCGCGGCAAAGGCATCCCCAACGTGAAGCAAGCCATGGAACCCTTCTTCACCACCCATCCGGAGCAGGAACGCAGCGGTATGGGCTTCGCTGTCATGCAGACCTTCATGGATGAGGTGGACGTGCAGTCCACTCCAGGCAGCGGAACCAGCGTCCGCTTGCGCAAAAGCATCCGTCCGGAGGAACTGCATTGAATGCAGACTTCACGCAAGAGCTGCTCCATGCCCGCTCGTCCGGCCACGAGGAACTGCAGGCATTGGCGGAGAAGCATCTGCCGCTGGTCGGCGCGATGGTGCGGCGGATGTCTGCATCGCCCTTCCCGAAGGAGGAACTGTATCAGCAGGGCGTCATCGGGCTGATGAAGGCGCTGAAACAGTTTGACCCATCGCGCGGGACAACCTTCTCCACCTATGCGGCGGCTCTGATTTTGGGGGAAATGCGGATGCTCACTCGCCTGGACGCGCCCATCCACATTCCGCGCACCGAGGCAGCGCTGAGGCGGCGCATCCGTCAGACCGAAGCAGAGCTGTCCGGCCAGCTTGAGCGTGATCCTACCGTAACAGAGCTGGCAGCTGCGTTGAGCATGGACGCTGCCGAACTGATGCTGCACATGGAGGATATCTCTGTTGCCTCCACCGACGCGCAAAGTGAGGGCGGTACTGCATTAGGTGACATCCTGCCCGACCCCGAAGACTGGCAGAAGCGCATTGAGCTGCGGGATATTCTCGCCCGGTTGCCGGAAAAAGACAGACAACTCATTCTGCTGCGCCACCGTTTGGGTTTGACGCAGGCACAGGCTGGACGACGGTTGCACATGACGCAGATGCAGGTTTCCCGGCGCGAATCCGTCATCCGTACACTCCTACGGCGGGCACTGGCAGACTAAAAGGCAGGCGGAGCATTCCGTCTGCCTTTGCATATTCACTTCAGTCTCGGCAGGATTTCATTCCGCACGAGGTCGGACACATCCGTCTTCTGCACATGGTAGAAACGCTCTCCTGCGATGCGTACGCAAGGACCGCTGTGGCATTCTCCCAGGCAGTGCGCACGAAAGATTTCCACCTGATCCGCCACGCCAGCAGCCTCCAGCGCCTGCTGGAATGCCTCCTCCAGCGGACGTCCGCCGCCGTTGCCGGAGCAGTTCATACCGCCGCACACGCGGATACGCAGCTTGTCATCATCGTAAATGAGTCGGGTCATGATAACCTCCGGTTCATGCGATTTCCAGGGCAATCTCCATCATCTGGGTGAAAGAGTTCTGACGCGCCTCGGCATCCAGGCCTTCTCCGGTGAAGGGATTGTCGGAAATGGTGCAGAGGGACAGAGCGTTCTTACCCGCCCTGGCAGCGTTGAGATAAAGTGCGGCGGCTTCCATTTCAACTGCCAGCACGCCCAGACCCTGCAAAATCTTCCCCTGCGGACGCTCGTCATAGAACACATCGGAGGAATACAGTGCACCTGGCACAATATGCGCGCCGAGGCGTTCGCCAGCTTCCATCGCTGCCTTGAGCAACTCCCAAGAGCAGCAAGGCGCCAGATGTCCTTGGAATCCATACTGTTCCCCGAAGGAAGAGTTGGTATACGCGCTCATACCAGCCACGATATCGCGCACCTTCAATTTCTGGCTGAGCATGCCAGCACTGCCAACCCGAATAATGTTCTCCACACCATAGAAATTGAACAGCTCATAGGAGTAGATGCCAATAGAAGGCATACCCATGCCGCTGGCCATGACGGACACACGCTTGCCCTTGTAATAGCCAGTATATCCCTGCACGCCGCGGGTGTTGTTGACCAGCACAGCATCCTCAAGGTAGTTTTCAGCAATGAATTTGGCGCGCAGCGGATCGCCAGGCATCAAGACGGTACGGGCAAAATCGCCC
>JBGUSK010000130.1:0-18311 GCA_045132495.1 Christensenellales bacterium
GGGCAATGTGATGCGCATTGAGCTGTCCTCCTTCGGGTTCAAGCGGGGATTGCCCCGGCAGGCGGATCTGGTGTATGATGTACGCTTCCTGCCCAATCCTTTCTACATCAAGGGTCTGGGCAGCCATACCGGGTTGGATGCAGATGTGCGTGATTTCGTGCTGAAAAATCCTATCACCGTTGAATTTGTTGCGAAGCTGGAGGAGCTGCTGGCCTTCCTGCTGCCCCATTATCAGGAGGAGGGTAAGCACCGCCTGGCCATCGCCATCGGCTGTACCGGCGGCGCGCACAGAAGCGTGGCCATCGCGGAAAGGCTGGGGGAATTCCTCCGGGCGAAGGGGTATCAGGTGAGCGTCACCCACCGCGATCTGGCCTTGGAGCAGGCGCACTGGAAGAGCAGCCAGGAGGCTGAATAAATGTCGTTTTCATCCAATCTGAAGGACGAGCTGTGCCGATTGCCGCTGGGCAAGAATTGCTGCATGCTCTCCGAGCTGACGGCGCTGTACCGCACCAGCGGCAGCCTGTCCTTTCATGGCTTTGGCCGCGTGCAGGTGCAATACCGCACAGAAAACGCAGCCCTGGCGAGGAGAATCTTCCGCCTGCTGCGCGCAAGGCTGGGTATTACGCCGAGGCTGCATTACGTCCAACACGCCCGTCTGGGCGGCCAGCGCACCTGCGTGCTCACCGTCGGCGATGAGGACAGCCAGAAGCTGATGCTTGCCCTCAACATGACCGAGCAGGACGAGGATGGCAATATCCGTTACCGCCGCACAACCGTCCGTCACCCCATGACCCGCCAGTGCTGCCGCAAGGCCTATCTCAGGGCGGCGTATCTGGGCGCGGGCACGATGTCCAACCCGGAAAAGGAATACCACTTTGAGGTCTCAGCCAATGACCAGAGCCTTGTGCGCGAGCTGAGTCGTCTGCTGGAAAAGAGTGGATTGCCCGTTAATACCTACCAGCGCAAAGGCAGCACGGTTGTATACCTCAAGAGTGCCCAGCAGATCAGCGACGCGATGGCTATGATGGGTGCGACGGGCAGCGTTTTTGCGATGGAGGATATCCGCATCCGTAAGCAGGCCAGGGGCGCGGCGAACCGAGCCATCAATTGTGACGAGCATAACTTTCAGCGCATGCTGGATGCGGCGGACGCGCAAGTGGAGGGCATCCGCCGGTATGTCATTGTGAAGGGCATGCGTTCCCTGCCGCCGGCGCTGCAGGAGATTGCTCAGAAGCGCCTTGACAACGCTGACCTCTCCCTGGTGGAGCTGGGCCAGCTGTTTGAGCCGCCGCTGTCAAAATCTGCTGTGAACCACAGAATGAGAAGGCTCATGGACATCGTCCGTGAGCATGAAGCACAGTTGATCCAGGAATTCAGAGAAACACAGGAGGAAGAAACATGATCCGCAAGCCGATTTCCTTCCCCGGCAACATCCCGCTGACCCGTGCACTGGCTGCCGAGGTCGTTCAGACCGCCAGCGCCTTTGAGGCCCGCGTGATGATCCAGCGCGACCAAAAGATCGTCAACGCCAAGTCCATGCTGGGACTTTTGTCCTTGGGTGCGGACGATCAGGCGAACATGGTGCTCATCGCCGAGGGTGCGGATGAGGATGCCGCTGCCGCCGCCGTACTGGCTGCGCTGGTATAATCCTGCAGGATGATCCTGCCGCTGATGGGCGGCTTGTTTCCTGTGTCATGAACAGACTGCAAAGCGTTCTCCCGAAGAGGAGGGACGCTTTTTTTTGTCGCAGGAAAAGAAGGATAACGATCATTATTTGCGGTGGTGGCAGCAAAACTTGCTTGAAACTTCTCGCTCTTTGTGCTAAAATATATGGAGCAACCAATGAGAAATGACATTTCCATTTACAGGAGGCAGGCATGAAGCACAAGCCGATCGTCTCAGCTGAGGAAAAACACCTGTTTGCATCGGGGTTCCGCGTCACACAGGGGGAGCACGAATTCGTGACCTACCCGGAGAACACATCCATCCGCATCTGGCATAGCCGCACGCCTGATGATTATGATCAGCACTTCCATTCTGCGGTGGAGGTCATTATTCCGCTGCAGGGCGAGGTGACGGTGATGCTGCCGGAGGAGGTCTGCTGTGTCCGGGAGGGTGAGGTGATCATCATCCCTGCAGGCTGCACCCATGGGCTGCATATGGGCGAGGGAAGTGCGCGGGAGCTGCTGCTGTATGAAATGAACGGTGTGTTCACGCTGAAGGAATTCAGCGCCTTCCGTCAGCTGATGGCCAAGCCGATCTATCTGAATGGGGAACATCCCTGCCGGGAACGGGTTCGGGCGATTTTCTTCGAGCTGATCGGCGTGCACCGGAGCGGCGCGCTGCTGCGGAACATGCATAACTACGCCCTGCTGCTGGAAATCTACGCGATTCTGGGCGAGCACTATCTGTCCACCAGCGCGACGGCGGCGGAGGTCAATACGCTGCATCGCCAGCTTTCAGGGGAGGATTCCTTCAACCGCGCCCTGGATCATCTGAACAAGAATTATATGGACGATGTGACGCTGGACAGCTTGGCGGCCTATGCAGGCTTCTCTCGGTACACCCTGTCACGTATGTTCCGCCAGCACACCGGCATGACCTTCACCCAGTATCTTTCCCACCGCCGGGTGGATATGGCCATGGAGCTGCTCTCCACCACGCGGCTGCCTGTCACGCAGGTGGCGCTGCAATGCGGCTTCAACTCCATCGCGACCTTCAACCGCGTGTTCCGCGAGGTGAAGGGTTGCACCCCCACCCAGTACCGGGTGATCTACAGCAAAGACACAAGGCTTGATCCAAATACGGGCGCATGATAGAAAAGCAGAAGCGCCTGCCGCTTTCTCCGCAGAGAAGGGGCAGGCGCTTCTGCTTTATTTTACAAGGTAAACAACAGCGTCATGGGGGGCAAGTTGGATGGACAGGCCGTCCTTTGCACAGACGGGAGTGCTGCTCCAAAGTTCGGTGGCTGTTTCGCCGCCCTCGTACTGGGTGGCTGCGACGGATACGGTGAGCTCTTCCTCTGACAGGTTGAACAGCGCCACATACATTCCCTGACCATCCTTACGCGGTGCGACCCAGACGGATTCTTCCTCCGTCGTCCATAGGGGATGCCCGCAGAAGCTCTCCTTGCCGATAGCCAGCACATCAGCATTCATCAGCAGGGAATTGGTAAAGTCATCATTCTTGGTCAGTTCGCCGCCGATCATCAGTGGGGAACGCATCATGGACCAAAGGGTCATCATTGTGCGCTGCTCGGGCAGGGTGAATTTCGTCCAGTCGTCAGGATTGTCGCACTGCCGCAGCGCGCCAAGGGGCAGCATGTCTGCGTCCGGCCAGTGGCCCGGCGCGGAGTGGATGCACCACTTCTCTGCCCGCTCGAACATGGCCTTGAGGAGCCGCCAGTCATCCCAGAAATCGTCGGTGATGCGCCACATGTTGGCGTACTGCTTGAGATGTTCGGCATGCTCCAGGGGCGCGGGGCCGGGGGAGAGGGACAGCACGATATCCCGCCCGCAGGCGTTCCGGGCCTCGGAGATCAGCTCGATTTCCCGCTGGCAGTGGGGATATTCACGGGCGATGTCGTCGCACTTGACGAAATCCACACCCCACTGGGCATACAGCTGGAAGATGCTGTTGTAGTAATCGCGGGCGGCGTCCTTGTGGCAGTAGAGGCCGTACATATCCGGATTCCAAGCGCAGATGCTGTTGGGGTTGGCAGCTTCGTGGCAGAAGTGTTCACTGCCCTTGATCGGCAGATGCTTGTGGGCAGCCATGCGGGGCATGCCGCGCATGATGTGGATGCCGAACTTCAGCCCAAGGGCGTGCACATAATCCGCCAGGGGCTTGAAACCAGCGCCGTTCGCGGCGGAGGGGAATCGGTTCTCCGCAGGGAGAAGACGGCCGTATTCGTCCATCGTGAGGGTGGAGAAGGGCTCATACGCATGGTTGATGGCCGTGGGCTGATACCACTGGATGTCCACGACAACATACTCCCAGCCGTATTGCTTGAGGTGCTTGGCCATATAATCCGCATTCTGGCGGACGATGTCTTCAGTGACGGCAGCGCCGTAACAGTCCCAGCTGTTCCAGCCCATCGGGGGATACTTCGCAATCATTTGTCATACCTCCATCATCATTTGGATGATTCTGCTGATCAGATACCACAGGCAAAGAAAGGGCGTCAAAGAGCGCCTGGTCAGTCGATGACCAGCTGCTCCATGGATGTATCACCTGTTGCCCACTCTCCGAGGGCATTGGCCCACCGCTCGGTGAAGAAGGAAAAGTAGGAGACCTGTTTCTCTCGGCGGAGACGGTTGGTGCTGGGCAGAAATCCCCACAGAGTGGAGGGAATACCGATCGCCAGTAAATAAGCCGGGCCGAGGAGCAGGGACTGGATGGTATGCCCGTATTCATGCACCAGCAGCCGTCGGGAGAGCTCGGGCAGCGTGTAGGAATCCTGCAATTTGCCGAAAAAGTAGGGTTCTGCCGTGACAAAGACGAACAGCCCCAGCGACACGCTGGATTTTCCCTGCCACTCTGTGACAATTGCGCCATGGTAGCAGTAATGCTTGTCGCCCGCATGCAGCAGGAACACAATCAGCCCCAGCAGCGTCTGGAGAATCCCCCAGCTGCACTGCCACAGGCCGTATAGAATGGCGCCCATCAAAACACGCTCCTTTACTCTTTTGCCATTTTATCATGGGGATAGGTTCATGTCAATCACAGAAAAAGCCGGACGGCGTATTCAGCAAACGCGCCGTCCGGCAAAATTCAGCCGATCTCGGGATGGGAAGCACGGTATTCCTTGGGGCTCTGGGTGGCCTGTCCGGTCAGGAGCAGACGGTTGCGCAGCCATTTCATCACCGTGAAATAACAGGGGAAGAGGAAGGCGTCTGCCAGCAGCCAGGCGGCAGGATTGGCCCACACAGCAGCGTCAAAGCCGAAGAAGGGCACCAGCACGATGGCCACAAAGGCACGGCCGATCAGTTCCATCAGACCGGCGGTCATCGCCACAGTGGTGAAGCCCACGCCTTGAATGGTGAAGCGGACGATGTTCACGAACAGCAACGGGATGTAGATCGCGCTGTTGACGACAAGGAACTGCTGCGCCTTGTCCAGCACCTCGGAGATGACGGCGGGATCCTCGGCGTCCACAAACAGGGACACCATGTCCTTGCCGAAGAAGATAATCACCACAAAGGCGATCACGCAGTAGATGCAGCCCACGATGGATGCAGCCTTGAGGCCCTGGTTGATGCGGTCGATCTTCTTGGCGCCGACGTTCTGCCCGGCGAAGGTCGCCATGGCGCTGGCCAGCGCGTCAAAGACGATGCAGAACAGCATGCTCAGCTTGCCCGCAGCGGTGACGGCAGCCACGGCAATGGTGCCAAGGCCATTTACGGCGATGGTCACAGTCACGGAGCCAATGGCGGTGATGGAATACTGCAGGCCGAAGGGCAGGCCCATTGACAGCAGGCGGCGGATGAAGGGCTTGCGGATGCGCTTGTCATCAGCGGACATCTTCAGCACCGGGAACTTGCGCATCATCACCCACAGGCACCACAGGCCGCTCACCAGCTGGCTGACGATGGTTGCCCAGGCAGCGCCGGCAACGCCCATGTGGAACACCAGGATGAAAAGTAGATCCAGCACGATGTTCAGCAGCGCTGCGATGACGATGGCGAGCATGGGAGTGCGGCTGTCGCCTAGGGAGCGCATGACGCCGGCAGCCATATTGTACAGCACGGTGGTGGGGATTGCGAAGAACACCGGCTGGATGTATCCCACAGCCATGCCCATCAGCTCATCCTGGGTGTTCATCAGCTCCAGCAGCAGCGGGCTGCCGAAGCCGGTGATCAGACCCATGGCGACGGAGATCACCGCGCACAGATACACTGAATGTATGATGAACCGGCGCAGTTCAGTGTCGTCCTGTGCGCCCTTGGCCTGGGCGATCGGGATAGCAAAGCCGGAGCAAAGGCCCATACAGAAGCCGTTGATCAAGAAGTTAAGCGAGCCGGTGGAGCCCACTGCTGCCAGTGCGTCATAGCCCAGAAAACGGCCGACGATGGCGGTGTCCACGAAGCTGTACAGCTGCTGAAAAAGGAAGCCGCCCAGCAGCGGAAGGGAAAAACCGATCAGCAGTTTCAGGGGGGAACCCTGCGTCAGATCGCGGTTTGCGTTGCGTGCCATGATAAGGTCCTCTCTGTTGGTGGAGTGATTGCATAACATGAAAGCAGTTCTGAAAACATGGGCAGAACCACCTGCATATATAGCACATTTGGCCTGCTTTCGCAAGGGGAAAAATGTGGCGATTTTCAGCCCGGAATGACTATCTTTTTCCATCAAAAAGGGACAGGCAAATAGGCCTGTCCCTTGAGAATTCATACCTTGGTTGGGATTACTCCTCGTCGGCCTTGCGGCGGCGGGTATAGGTGGCTTCACCGGCCTCCTCAGCCTTTTCAGCCGCTTCGGGATAGAGCTGCGCCATGGCGTCATTCACCGTGTCGGAAGCAGCCCCCTCAGCGGGCGCTTCTTCAGCGGGCGCGGGCTCTTCAGCCTTGGGGGCGTGGTACTCCTCGTCCACATCCTCGTCTTCCTCAGCGGGCATCGTATGGCGCTTCTTGGCGGAAACAGCCTGGGTGTAATCACGGTAGCCGTCGCGTTCCAGGTGATCGGGCGCCTTGGCGGACTTGGCAGCATTCTTCACGCGGCCGGCAATGCCGACGACGATCAGCGCCACGGCGATCGCGCCGATGGCCAGGAACACCCACTGAGCGATGCCCATGACGTTCTGCACCGTGGTTACATAGGGTGGCAGACCGTCGCTGGTGGGCAGCTTCTCCATCACAGGCACCTGGGGCATGGGGATCGGCACCATGGTGGGCGCCGCGGTGGGGGTGGAGTGCGAGATGCGGATCAGCTCGCTATGGAAGGTTTCGGTCTCCTCCAGCTGGTTCTTCACCCGGGCGTCAAAGCGGAAGTTGCCGGACATCTCCACGCGCACATCGCGCACGAAGGAACGGGTTTCGCCAGCGGGGATGGACTCGAAGGTGTACAGATCCACGCCGGAAGCGGAAACGGTTACGTCCTTTGCCTCCACGCCGGAGCCGTTGGTGACCTTCACGGTGAACTTGACCACATCGGGCAGGATATAGAGGATGGGCTTGTCCACCTCGGCTGCAACGGTAAGGGCCACGGCCTTGTTGGGATCCACGGCGGTGACAGCGATACGGTCAGTCGCGGTCTCCACGGTATTGCCGGAGGCGGTGCCAGTCACGGTGAACTGGTAGGACACGCTCTTGGAAATGGTGACTTCCTTCTCCTGGGTGATGGACTTGCCCGCTTCCACGGACAGGCCGGTGAAGATGGTGCCCAGGGTCTGGTCGGTCACGGTGATGTTTTCATAATTGGACTTGCCGGTGTTCTTCAGTGTCAGGGTGAGCTTCACGGTGTCGCCGACATTGCCGCCCTTCTTGTCTGCGGTGAGGGTGGCGGTGAGCTTCACATCGCCGTACTTGATGGTCTGCTTGCCGATGGTCTCGGTGTAGGTCTTGCCGCCCGCCTTGTAGGTAATATTGGCGGAGGAGGTTAGATTCTTCTTGCCCATGGCAACCGTGAAGGTATAGGTGCCCTTCTCGCCAGCCTTGACCAGATCGATCTTGCCGTTGGTCTTGGAAATGGCGTTGGCTTCCTTGATGACCACATCAGTCACATCAATGGTGCCGGTGTTGACGACCTCGTAGATCACGCTGACCTTCTGACCGTTGCGGGCCATGGAAGGGGTGATGTAGCGGTTGATCTCCACCTGAGCGACGGCGCCTGCATCCTCAATGGCACAGTAATAGCTCTCCACCTTGCGGGCGACGCTGCCGTCCTCCGCCAGGTAGGAATACTGCACAGCAAAGAGCACCTTGCCGGCTTTGATCTGCTCCTCGGTGACTGTCCAGGTGCCCTGCCAGGTCTTGGTCTGGCCGGCGGTCAGGGTGGGTGTGCCGAATTCGGAGATCATCTTGCCATTGGGATAATACAGCGCCAGGGGGCCGGGCATATCCTCATCGGTGGTGTTGGAGACGCTGATGTTCACCGTCACCTCCGCAGGGCCGGAGAAGCGGGTGGAGGACAGATCCATCTTCATGGTGATGGGTTCTTCTGCCGCCATCGCCGCGCTTGTCAGACCCAGTACGATCAGGGCCACCAGCGCCACAAGAACCAGAATACGCTTTTTCATTGCATTGTCGGGTGAAATGATGCTCCACCCTTCCTCCTTCCACACCTGCATGGGCAGGCTCAGGGATCGCATTGGCTGCATCATGTAATTCGTGATACAAACCGTCTATCCTATTGTACTCGTAAATGGCCGTTTCTGTCAAGGCAAACAGGGGAACAAATGTAAAACTTGGTGCTAAAATTGGCATTATTTGATCGGAAACCGAAGGAAAACAATCGACGATGTCCTGCCTCCCTTCACAAGCGGTGGGATTTATGCTATAATATTTGAAATCCGATTTTATCACAGCCGGGATTTTCCGGCAGCATAAGGAGGAAAAATGGACATCAAGAAGATTCTGTCCGAGTCCACGTCCACCCTGGGTGTCTCAGGACAGGAAGAATGCGTTGCCGCATATTTCGCCGAGCAGTTCAAGTCCTATGTCGACGAAGTTACGGTGGACAGCATGTTCAACGTGATCGCCCACAAAAAAGGCAAGGGCCCCAAGGTGATGCTCTGCGCGCATCTGGATGAGATCGCCCTGATGGTCAACCACATTGAGGATGACGGCAGCGTGCGCTTTTCCAGCGTGGGCGGCGTGGATCCCCGCATCCTGCCCGGCTCCCGCGTGTGGGTGCATGGCCGCAGCGGCAAGTTCTTCGGCACCATCGGCGCTCTGCCGCCTCACCTGATGAGCGCTGAGGATCGCGCCAGCAACTACAAGATGGACAAGCTCCACATCGACCTGGGTATGAGCGCTGAAAAGGTGCGTGAGCAGGTGCGTGTGGGCGACCTGGTTACCTTCAATACTCCTTTTACCGAGCTGGCCAACGATCAGGTGGCTGCCAAGTCCCTGGATGACCGCAGCTGCATTGCCATTATGCTGCGCGCAGCAGAGCGGCTGCAGCGCATGGTCTGCGATGCGGATGTATACTTCGTCTGCTCTGCGGAGGAGGAAGTGGGCGGCCGCGGCGCAAAGACTGCTGCCTTCGCGGTGGAGCCCGACCTGGCGGTGGTGCTGGACGTCGGCTTTGCTCTCACCCCCGGCTGCGGCCCGGATGTGGCGGCTCCCCTGGATGCGCCTATCATCACTCATGGCCCCTACATTCAGCCCAAGCTCTGCAAACGGCTGATCGACTGCGCCAAGGCGCACCATGTCAAGTTCAGCCAGGATGTGTCCAGCCGCTCCACCGGCACGGACACGGACGATATCGTCATCTCCCGCGGCGGCGTGCCCAGCGTGCTGATCTCCCTGCCGCTGAAGTACATGCACACCGCTGTGGAAACCATCTCTCTGGATACCCTCGAAGAAGCCGCGCGCCTGCTGGCCCATTTCGTCAGCGAGCTGGACGCGAGTTGGGAGGATGACCTGTGGATCTGAAGACATTGACTGAAATCAACGCCCCTGCGGGCCATGAGCAGCCCATTCGCCGTGCGCTCCTGGAGGAACTCAAGAGCAAGGGCTTCACCCCCTATATCGACAAGATGGGTAATGTCATCGTCGTGAAGGAAGGCACCGGTCCTGCACCCCGCAAGCGCGTCATGGTCGCCGCTCATATGGACGAGGTCGGCCTGATCGTCACCGGTCATACCGACGGCGGCTTCCTGAAGGTGAATCAGGCCGGCGGCATTGATCCCCGCGTACTGATCTCCAAGCGCGTCCTGGTGGGCGATGACAACATTCCCGGCGTGATCGGCGCGGTGGCCATCCACCTGCAGTCCGCCGCTGACCGTGCCCGCGTGATGGGCTACCGCGACATCGCGGTGGACATCGGCGCGACGGACAAGAAGGAGGCCGAGCGCAAGGCGCCCATCGGCACCTACATCAGCTTCGACACCCCCTACGTGGAGTACGGCGAGGGCTATGCCTGCGGCAAGGCCTTTGATGACCGCGTGGGCTGCTATACCATTCTGCGCCTGCTGGAGGAGGAGCTGCCCTGCGACCTGATCGCAGTCTTCACCGCTGAGGAGGAAGTGGGCTGCCGCGGCGCTTCCGGCGCTGCCTTCTCCCAGGAGCCGGACGTCGGCATCGTCCTGGAAGGCACCACCTGCAATGATCTGGGCGATATCCCCGAGGTGGCGCAGGTCTGCAAGGCTGGCGAAGGCGTGGCTGTGTCCTTCATGGACGGCTCCTCCATCGCCAACCGCGAGCTGTTCAAGAAGGCCCTCGAGGTCGGCGAAAAGGAAGGCATCGCCCATCAGGTGAAGGCTTCCGTCTCCGGCGGCAACGACGGCGGCGCTATCCAGCGCGCCCGCGAAGGTGTGCCGGTGGTGGTGCTCTCCGTGCCCTGCCGCTACATCCACAGCCCCTCCACCGTGGTGAAGCTTTCTGATGTGGATGCTCAGTTTGAACTGTGCAAGGCTCTGCTCAAGACGTTCTAACCAGGAGCGCTGCTCCTGGACCTTGGCAGGGGCTAACGCCGCCCCTGCACCCGCGCAAGGGTCTTCAACCCTTGACCCTTTTCGCGATTGAGCTGAGCTGCTGCGTTTGGCTGCATTCGCGTGAAGGCTGAGAGATGAAAAAGGAGTGTACATATATGTTTGAACTGCTGAAAAAGGTGCTTGCGCCCGTCGGCCCCTCTGGCCTGGAAGCGCCTGTTGCTGAAGTCATCCGCGAGGAGATCGCGGCTTATGTCGATACCATTGAGGTGGACGCGATGGGCAACCTGATCGCCACCAAGCTGGGCAAGGCGGAAAACGCCAGGAAGGTCATGCTCTCTGCCCACATGGATCATATCGGCTACATCGTTACCGGTTTCGAGAAGGAAGGCTTCCTCCGTGTGACCAATGTGGGCGGTATCGGTCTGGTGAACAGCTACAACCGCCATGTGGTGTTCCCCAACGGTGTGCACGGCGTGGTCGTGGCTCAGCCCGTGCAGGGTCAGCCTGCGCTGAAGGATCTCTTTGTGGACATCGGCGCCCAGGACAAGGATGAGGCCAGGAAGATGGTGCAGCTGGGCGACGTGTGCGTCTACGCCAATGACTGCTTCCGACTGGGTGAGAATCGCGTGTCTGCTCCCGCAATGGACGACCGCTGCGCCTGTGCGCTGCTGGTGAAGCTGCTGCAGACCGTGGGCGAGACGAAGGATACGATCATTGCCGTGTTCTCCGTGCAGGAAGAGGTCGGCTGCCGCGGCGCGAAGGTCGCTTCCTTTGCCAAGGAGCCTGACGTTGGCATCGCGCTGGACGTCACCGGCTGGGGTGATACCCCCGGAACCACCCTGCCGGAGATCAAGCTGGGCGAAGGCATCGCTGTGAAGGTGATGGACCGTGCCAGCATCTCCAATCCCGCCCTGCGCGAGGCGCTGATCGAGGCCGGTGCGAAGGCTGGCGTGAAGACCCAGCGCGAAGTGCTGCCCTATGGCGGTACCGACGCTGGCGCCATGCAGACGAGCCGCGGCGGCATCCCGGTGTGCACGATTTCGATTCCCTGCCGTTATGTCCACAGCGCCTGCGAGGTCATCGATATGCGCGACATGGATGCGGGCCTCAAGCTGCTGCAGACCTATTTTGCTTGATTGCTCACGGGGGAGGAGCGAATGCCGCTTCTCCCCCGTATCCTCGTATAGCTTGTTGCGGAAGCAAAACGCCATCGCGCTTTGTTCCCACAGCAAGCACCAAAGATGACATACCGAACCGACCATTGGAGGTTTCCCTGATGATCGCATTCTTGTACCTCGCAGCGTACATCTTCTGCGGACTGTGCATCGTCCGCTTCCTGCTGCCGCGGCAAAGTGTGCTGACCCGCGCGTGGCTTGGCGCAAGTCTCGGCCTGCTGCTGATGATGTGGCTGCCGGCGATTCTGGCCTTTGTGGTGAAGTTCTCCGTGACGGGGCACCTGCTGGCCCTGATCCCGCTGGCGGGGATTACCGTGGGGACATACTTCCTGCGTGACAAGTCCCGCGTGAAAGCTTGGGACGAGGACGAAACCCGTCTCGCCATTCAGATGGCCATCGTCGTGCTGCCGCTGACGATCCTGTCCGCGTGGCTGCAGTATACCCACAATGTCCGCGTGATGGATGACGGCTCCTGGTGGGTCGGCCAGTCCACCTACGGCGACCTGGCGATGCACATGTCCTTCGTCACGTCGCTGAAAAACGCTGCCTTCCCGCCGGATTATTCGATTTTTCCTGGCATGCAATTGTCCTATCCCTTCCTGATGGACAGCCTGAGCACCAGCTTCTACCTGTTTGGGTGGAGCATCCAGGCGGCCCTTGCTGTCCCCGGGACGCTGATGATGGCGCTGTGCTATATGGGCGTGATGTGCCTGGCACGGGAGATGACGGCAGGTAAGAAGACCGTCATCCTGGCGGCGCTGCTGTTCTTCCTCAACGGCGGACTGGGCTTCCTCTATGATTTTGATCTCGCCGGCGGCAGGGAATACGACGGCACGCTCACTCTGTGGACGCGCATCGAGGCTATCCTGGAGGGCTACTACACCACCCCTACCAACCAGCCGACCCCCAACAATCTGCGCTGGTCGAACGTCATTGCCGACCTGATGCTGCCCCAGCGGACGCTGCTGGGCGGCTGGTGCATGGTGATTCCGTGCTTCTACCTGCTGTATGAGGCGTTCGCGCCTGAAAAACGGGAGAACAACTGCCTTCGCCTGATTATCCTGCTGGGTATATGGGGCGGCGCGCTGCCTTTGATCCATACCCACTCCTTCGTGGCGCTGGCGCTGTGTTCTCTGGGCATGCTGGTGTATGACATGTGCGCCCAGCGCGGACGGGATCGCAGGATGCAGCTGCAGCGGTACATCCTCTACGGCGGCATCGCCTGTGTATTGTCCGTGCCCCAGCTCTTCGGGTTTACCTTCAACCAGGTATTCCAGGAGGGCATGGAGGGCGCCAGCAACTCCTTCATTGAGCCCTGGTTCAACTGGGTCAACTCAAACGACGGCACCTTCTCCGGCATGATCGACGGCTACGGCTGGTTCTACGTGAAGAACATCGGCCTGCCCTTCCTCATCCTGATTCTGGCGCTGTTTGAGAAGAACGGCAAGTGGCGGCGGATTTTTGCCGGGGTGCTGCCGATTATCCTGGCAGGGGAGTGCATCCGGTTCCAGCCCAATATTTACGACAACAACAAGCTCCTGTACCTGGCGTGGCTGCTGTGCTGCATGATCGTGGCAGACTGGTGCGGCATGCTGTGGCGGAAGCTCAAGAGCCTGCGGGCCCGTCCGGTGATTGCGGCGCTGGCGGCGGTGACCTTCTTCCTGTCTGCCGGGCTGACGCTGTGGCGCGAGGCTGTCAGCGGGTATATGGCCTTCTCTGCCGGTGCGGTGGAGGTGGGTGAGTACGCCCGCGACAATACGGAGGAGGACGCTACCTTCCTGACCGGCGTCCATCACCTGAACCCCATTGCGTCCATTGCGGGCCGGGACATCGTCTGCGGGCCGGATCTGTGGCTGTACTACCACGGCCTGAATACCAACGAGCGCAAGTGGGATATCCAGAATTTCTACCACGATCCGGAAAACAACACCCATATCCTCAAAAAGTACGGCGTGGACTACATCCTTGTGTCCAGCTACGAGCGCAGCGATTACGATGTGGACAGGGAAGGCCTGCTGCTGATCGCTGAGGAGGTCTTCTCCAACCGGGAGGGCACGATCTACCGGGTGAAGGAGGCGGACTGATGGAAAGGCTGCTGCGCTATTCCGTCGAGCATGAGCGGGTCATCCGTCTGATGCTGATGGATGAGGAGGGCAATCTCTCCCAAGTGAATGCCCGCATCCTCCGTTACGATGCGGATACGGTGGATTTCATCACCACCCGTTCGCCCCGGACGGTGACGGTGCCAAGGAAGGACATCCTGGCCATTGACTTCCGCAAGGGCGACGATGGACAAGTGCTATAAGGAGGAATCCCTATGCTGACTGTGATTGCTGTGATTCTTGTTGTGATGAACGTGCTGGCTCTTGCCCTGATGGGCATTGACAAGCTGAAGGCCAAAGCGGGAGCCTGGCGCATCCCGGAGAAGACACTGTTCCTGGTCACGGCGCTCTTCGGCGGCCTGGGCGGTACGCTGGGAATGACCTTTTTCCGCCATAAGACCAAGCACTGGTATTTCAAGTTTGGCTTCCCGGCGCTGCTGGTGATTCAGGTCGCGGTGCTGGTGTGGGCAGCTCCCTATCTGCTGTAATTCGAGGTTGATGCACATATGACTGATTTGTTCTCCATGGAGGAAAGCGCGCCGCTGGCTGACCGAATGCGGCCCCGGGATCTGTCCGAGTTTATCGGGCAAGAGCACCTGGTGGGCCCCGGCCGGCTCCTTCGCCGTGCCATTGAGGCGGACCGGCTGACCTCCTCCATCTTTTTCGGCCCGCCCGGCTGCGGCAAGACGACCCTCGCGTCCATCATCGCGGGGGCGACGAAGGCTGCATTCGTGCAGCTGAATGCGGTCACATCAGGCGTTTCCGACGTGCGCGACGTGATCAAGTCCGCCCAGGAGCGCCGCACCCTCTACGGGCAGCCGACCTATCTGCTGTTGGACGAGTGCCATCGCTGGTCCAAGGCCCAGTCGGACTCTATCCTGCCTGCCATCGAGCGCGGTACCATCCGCTTTATCGGTTCCACCACAGAGAACCCCATGATCGCCATGACCCCGGCGATCGTCAGCCGGTGCCGGGTGTTCCAGTTTCAGCCGCTGAATGAGGGCCATGTCATCACTGCGATGAAGCGTGCCCTGGCTGACAAAGAACGGGGCTACGGCGCCCTCAACATCCGCATGGATGACGATGCCCTGCGGCACATTGCCCGCATTGCCGGCGGCGACACCCGTGCGGCTCTGGGCGCGGTGGAGCTGGCTGTACTGACGACCCCTGCAGGGGAGGATGGCGTGATCCACGTTGACCTTGCCGTGGCGGAGGAGAGCATCCAGAAGCCCATGCTGCGCTGCGACGAGAGCCTGTATTATGACATGCTCAGCGCGTTCTGCAAGAGCCTGCGCGGCTCGGACAGCGATGCAGCCCTGGCCTGGTTTGCGCGGCTGATCTATGCCGGCGTTGATCCGCGGATCATCTGCCGCCGCGTCATTGCCCATGCCTCCGAGGACGTGGGTCAGGCCAATACGATGGTGATGCTCCAGGCCCACGCTGCTGCGGCAGACCTCGAATTTGTCGGCATGCCGGAGGCGCGGCTGCCCATTGCCCAGGCGATCATCGCCCTGTGCGAGAGCCCCAAGTCCAACTCGGTGTGTGCAGCGGTGGACGCCGCCATGGCAGATGCTGAGAAGGGCGGCTATGGGCCGGTGCCCGTCCACCTGCGGGACACCCACTATGCCGGACATGACCGCATTGGTTCTGGGGACGGCTACAAATATCCCCATGATTTCCCCGGGCATTGGGTCAGGCAGGATTACATGCCGCCTGAGGTTAAGGGCAAGAAATACTACAGGCCCACCGAAATGGGCCATGAGGCCACGATCCTCAAGAACCAGCAAGCCAGGGAGGGACGCAAATGAAGCTGCTCAAAAAGCCGCAGAACATGTCCGTCCGCAAGGCGACAAACTACGCGGTCGTCATCAACGGGCTGCAGATTGCACTGATCCTGGTGATGCTTGTCGCCATCATTATTGTCCCGGAAATTGAGACCAGTTACCGGCTTCTGCTGACGCTGACGATCGTTGCATCACTGGTGATCATCTGGGGTGCGGTGGTGGACATCCGTGAGGCGCTGCATACCCGCAAGCTGCTCACCCAGCTGGACGATATGGACGAAACCATTGATGCGATGGGGCAGTTCAATAACACCCTGCGCGCTCAGCGCCACGACTTCCTCAATCATCTTCAGGTGGTTTACAGCTTGATCGAGATGGAGGAATACAGCGAGGCGAATGATTACATCGAGCAGGTTTACGGGCGGATCACATCCGTCAGCCGGGTGATGAAGACGGCTAATCCTGCGGTGAATGCGCTCCTTCAGGTGAAGGTTGCCGCCTGCGAGAGGGCGGGCGTACATGTGGATGTGTCCATCACTTCCAAGTGGGAATCCCTCGAGGCTGCCATGCCCGACTGGGAGATGTGCAAGGTGCTCTCCAACCTGATCGACAACGCCATTGACGCGATGGAAGGGCTGTCCCACAAGCAGCGCAGGCTGTCCATCACCCTGGGGGAGAACGTCAGGCAGTATACTTTCCGGGTGGAAAATACGGGAGAGATGATCTCGGAAAGCATTCGCGATCGTCTTTTCATTCCTGGATTTACCACCAAAGGGGAGGGGCATGGCATGGGATTGCATATCGTCCGCCGGACGCTGCAGGAACGGGGCGGCGGCATTTCTGTGCAGAGCAGCGAAGCAAGCACTGTTTTCAGCGGCTATGTGCCCAAACTGGCTGCTAAGGTTGACAAAGCGAGCGAAAGGGGAGAATAACAGGGATGAAGCACCTTGATCTGGATGTTGAACAGTTCTGGAAGGATGACGAGCTGGCTCATCGGGGAAACTGCTTTTCATCCGATGCCCCCCAGGTGGCGCTGGGGATCCGCATGAGCAACGAATGCGTGTATGCTGAGCTGGGCGTGGAGGGACATCCGTGGGATCCGATCGACCCCATCCGCCAGGCGGAACTGAACAAGCGCTACAACGATAAGGCGGAGAAGATCGTCGGTAAGCGCCTCCTGCAGGAGAGCTTTGATACGGTGCATTTTCCCCATGTGAAGCGCATCGGGGAGGTGTTCGGCAGCCGGTATGCGTACATCAACCACTCTGAATGGCTGCACCGCTGTGCTGAAACCCCGGAGGAACTGGAGAAGCTGCTCGACCAGGTGGACAAGCTGGACATCCGGTCCTTTATGCTGCCAGAAAACTGGGAGAGCGAAAAGAAACGCATCTTCGAGGAAACTGGCCGTCTGCCGCGCCCCATGCGCCACATCCGCGGCCCGGTGACCTTGGCTTGCTCCCTCATGGGTGAGGAAAACCTGATCTTCCTGATCCTGGACGAACCTGAGCTGGCCCGGCGCTTCTCCGATACCATCAAACGGGTTATCATTGAAATGGGCGATGTGATGGACGCTGAAGCAGGCGTCAAGCCGGAGGAACGGGGAAAATACGGTTTCTCCTTCGCGGATGACAATTGCTGTTTGCTCAATCCGGAAATGTATGAGTTCTTCGGTTATCCCATCCTGCGGGATGTTTTTGCCCACTTTGCCCCCGGCGAAAATGACAGCCGTTACCAGCATTCCGACAGTGCTATGGGTCACTTGCTACCGACTCTCGGTCGGTTGGGGCTGACTGGTGTGAATTTTGGCCCCACAGTGCTGGTGCCGGAGATTCGCAAGCATCTACCCAAGGCCCGCATTGATGGGTGCCTGGCGCCGTTTGCATTCATGCGCAACGACGAGGAGGAGATCGTAGCGCAGGTCAAGCGCGATTGCGAGGCTGCGAAGGCTGCTGGCAGGGGTGTGAATATCTCCACGGCGGGTTCCATCAACAATGGAAGCTTGCTCTCCAGCATGCGGCTGGTCATGGCGACAATACAGACTTTCGGTCGGTATTGACGGATATTTGAATTAATTCAGGTGCGCGGCAATGGCTGACGCACCTTTTTGTTTGCGAAGGTGAATTCCCAAAAGCGAAATCCTTTGGGGAACGCAAAATGTAGGGGGGTATACTTAAAAAAACCACATTTAATTGTGGTGCAATCATTGACAAAAAGAGACAAATAGTGTACAATAATCATTGGGTGATTCTGCCCATCTGCGGAAACTTATGTTTCTAAAACGTTTTAGGCGATGCAAAATGTCAAATGAGGATGCAAATGTCAAGTTGCAGGCAATACCGTTTTGAATGCGCTGAAAAGCGCGATTCGGGGGCTGTAGTGACGACAGAAAGCGCCTCCTCCCCCTCAGAACCGCAAGAGCAAAGCGTGGGCGATTTTGAGGGGGAAGAGGCACGAGCCTCTGACGCCTGCGTCACCTGGGGTTACCCACAAGAACGGAGGACTGGAACGAATGAAGAACATGACGAAGGCATTCATCCTGATGCTGGTGCTGGTGCTCACGCTGGTTTGCGGCGTGGGCTCGGTGGCGTTGGCGGAAAGCGTTGGAGGGAGCTATCTGCTGCAGGATACCAATGCGCCAATGTACTGGCCACAGTCG
>JBGUSK010000131.1:0-18269 GCA_045132495.1 Christensenellales bacterium
CATGGTCAGCACGAGAGCAGAATCCTTGTCTGTCACGGCTGCTTTCTCCGTGACAATGGTGACGCTTCCGTCGGATACCACGGCAGCGCAGGGATACAGGCTGCTGCCGATGAGCGCTCCCTCCAGGGCGGTTTGGGCTTGTCGGTTGTCGATGATCTGCTGAAGCTGCTGCGCTGCTGCATCGCGGGTCGCCTCATCCAGGTTAACCTGAGCGATCAGCTTCTCCAGGGCTGCAATGTTCGAACGGGCCTCCTGATCCCGCTGCTGGCGGTAGGTTTCCAGCGGGGAAAGGGGCTGAGCGGCTGCCTCTGTCACGGGGATTTCCACCGTTGCGGAGGCTTCCGTAGCCTGCTGTCGGCTGGCGTATCCGCTGACAGCCAGTGTGATGATCAATAATCCCAGCAGGAAGCTGTTCCGGTGCTTCGTCAGCAGGTCTCCCAGTTTGTTCATCGCTGTCCCTCCCGTTCATAGATGGCGACTCTGTCCTGATTGATCCCCAGCAGCGTTGTGATGGCAGACAGGAGCCGCAGCTGGACTGCTATGTCGCCCGCACCCTCTGCCACGACAACAGCACCGCAGGGGACGCTTTCTTCATAGTACACCGCAACTTCTACCTCTCCTGCGCCATCAATGGCGCTGAGTACCCTGCTGATTCGGTTCTCCTCGGCGGAGGCTGCTTCTCCCTGTGTGCCCAGCAACAGGCACAGCATTACGCAAAAGATCAGCGCTGCCAGAATCCAGCCGTCCTTCTTCAGATAGGCGGAAAAGCGGTTCATGGTGAAACCTCCCAGGCAGCTGAAAGCGCCGCTGCGGCATCATGGGCGGCTTCTTCCACGGAGACCGCCGTAGGAATTAACACGGTGGAAGGCGCCGCTAAGGACAATTCAAACCCCAGCAGCGTTGCAATGCCTTCTGCCCAGCACATCAGCGTCAGCAGGCCGATGGCCATGCCCGCCGTACGTTTCAGGCCGCCCTCCGGCAAGAGGGACAGGATCACCGTGCCGGCCATCGAAAGGGCTGCGAAGCTCACCAGCGTCTGCATCATCCGTCTCACCTCATCATAAAAGTCATGCTGCTCACTGCGATCAGCTGTGCAATGAGCATCAGGAACATGGCTGCTGCGCATAGCTGGATGACAAACAGCAGCATCAATACCCGTCCGAAGTCGTGGATGCAGCCAGTCAGCGGGCCGTCGGATACGGGCTGCATCAGCGCTGAGGCCAGCTTGTACAGCATCGCCGAAGCCAACGTTTGGCACATGGGCGCCATTGCCCAGGAAGCAATGAGGATCAGCCCCGTCACCCCCAGCGCTCCCTGCACCAGCAGCCCGGAGCCCACCAGCGTGTCCACCGTGTCTGCAAACAAACTGCCCACTACGGGGATGAGGTTGCTCATGGCGTACTTGGCGGTGCGCAGCGTAACGCCGTCCAACGCAGCTGCGGTCACGGCGCGGGTCGTCAGTACCCCGATGAATACCGTGAAGCATACGCCCAGTGTCCAGGTGGCGCACTGTTGGGTGAAGGCCGCCAGTTTTTGCAGCCGCATACCATCCCCCAGATGACATAGCATTGTCAGGATGGCTGCTGCTGTTGCCAGCGGCACGGTGACCTGCTGGATCAGCCCTGTCATGGCGCTGGCTGAGGCGACGATGGCGGGCTGCATCAGTGCGGAGCCGCTCGTTCCGCCTACAGCTGCCATCATTGTCAGAAGCAGCGGAAATAACCCTTGCATTCCATCTGACATCCGGCTCACAGCGCCTGTGCAAAGGGTGATGTGCTCCGTCAGGTCCTGGGTGAGGAATACGCATACCCACAGCTGGCAAACTACCTTGCCCGCTTCGCCTCCCTTGCCGGTCAGGCGGCGGAGAATGGACCAGATCATTGCCGGCGCGATCAGTCTCGTCAATCGCCAAAGACTCTTGCGCGCGGCAGAAAGGAACTGTGCTGTCACCAGGTCAAGGGTCTGGGCAAAATCCAGAGAAAGCTCACCCCGGGCGATGGATAGCAGCGTTGCGGTGAATCCGCCGGTGGAAGCAAAGGGATCATCCTCGGATAGCGTGCTTTCCAGCGCGGATGTGTCCATTCCTGCGACAATCTCTGTCACGCCTTCCGTCAGGGAATCAGCCTGGGCTGAGCAGGGAAGCAGCAAACACAGCAACATCAACGCGACAGCGACAGGATTTGCGTGAGCAGCGTGCGCATGACGGGCAGCGCCAGCGCGATGAGCATGATCCGCCCTGCCAGTTCGACCTTCATGGCCAGCCCGTTCTCGCCTGCATCCCGGCAGGTCTGGGAGGCGAAGTCCATCAGCAGGCTGATTCCGCCGATCTTCATCAGCTGGGATATATATCCATCCTGAATGCCGCCCGCCGAGGCGAGTGCCGCTACTCCGCTGACAATCTCGCCCAGCTGGGGGATGACCATCAGTGCTGCCAGAGTGCCGGCGGCGATCACCAAAGCCGTGGCCGATTCCGGCCGAAGCCTTCGCATCACCAGCGCCATCGCGGCGGCGCAGACCGCGAATCCGGCGATCTGTATCGCGGACATGCATCAGTACAGCTGGAAGATCGTCCGCACGCTGGTGAAAAGCTCCTCCAGGAGGCCCGCCACCATCAGCAGAACAATCGCCAGCCCGGCGACGGTGGCGAGGTTTGCAAGCTCCGAGCGCCCAGAGCTTGCAAGCACTGCCGACACGACCGTCGTCAGCACGCCTACGCCCGCAATTTGAAAGAGCAGATCCAGCTGCATTCGTTCGTCCTCCGCGTTTACAGTAGTAGGATCGTCAGGCAAGCTCCGCCGATAAAGCCCAGCGTCTGCCATAGCTTTACATCCTTTTCCGCCCGGGCGGCAGCACGCTCAGCAAGCAGATGCATTTCTTCGATGGATTGCTCCACCGCCAGCACGCGGCTTTCCTTTGTGCCATGACTCAAACGGCTGAACATGCGCTGGAGCATCTCGCGTTCAGCGCATTCACCACAGCAGACGTTGAATGCTTCCTGAAGGGTGAGCAGCGGAGTATTTGTCAGCCTCAGAGCCATTTCACGCAGACAACTGTCCGGGGGAGAAGAGGCGTGTGCCGCCGCACACAACGCATCTGGAATGGAAAGTGTTCCCTCCTTCAGCAGCAGTGCCAGGTGGGAGAGTAATTGCACCCAGCGTTTCAGCCGAACCGCATTGCTTTGCAGTGATGCGGCATGCTTCATGCCTGCCAGTGCACACAGCAGCCCTGCCATCACTGCAAGAACCGCCCGACTCATGCGATATGAAGCGGACTGCCTGTCCGGTCATACAGTGCGGCGATCTGACCGCCGCCATCTGGAGATAGAACAGCATACAGCGTGAATACCCTGCGTGCCATGAGGGTTGCCAACGCGGGACGGGAGGCCGCATCCTGCAGGCTTGTGCCGTGAACGGAGGCGCATACGGACGCGCCGCATGCCATCGCATCCAGCACAGCCGAGGCATCCTCCGGGCCGGACAGTTCATCAGTGATAATCACCTGGGGAGACATGGCACGAATCAGCCAGGGAATGGCGTCGCATTTGCGAAGACCGTCCAGCACATCAGAAGATTCACCCACGTCCAGCTGAGGCACGCCGCTGACGCAGGCAGCCAGCTCGCTGCGCTCATCCACGATGGCGATCTGCCGGGCATAGCGGCCATTTCCAAGCTGCCGCGCAAGATCCCGCAGCATGGTGGTTTTCCCTGAACCCGGCGCGCCGATGATCAGCACGCTGGGATGGTCGGATATGAATGACATAAGGGCATTTGAAGCCCCTGGCCATTCGCCTGCAATGCGAATACATACAGACCCGATGTCGGATAAAACAGACCGATGGTCGGAAATACTGATCCGTCCGCACAGTCCCATTCGGTGCCCGCCTCGAAGGGTCAGGTAGCCCTGGCCGGTCTCGTCCGCACGGGCGTAGAGCGTGTGACCGGACAGGGCTTCCACCAGCGCTGCCAGCTGCTTTTGATCCGGCTTCCAGGGCAGCGCTGCGGTTCTCGTTGCAGTGACGAACACGGTTGGCCTGTTCGCACGGATGCGGATTTCCCGAAGCTCGCCGGGCAACAGCATGTCCAGCTCTGACCGCACGTCTTCCGGGAAACAGGGGGCAAGGAATTGCCGCGTTTCATTCCAATCCATAGATGACCTCACTCAAACACAGTTAAACCAAGGGCCTGATACAGCGCCCAGTCCACCAGGCCGTTTGGGGAAAGACCGTACGCCTTGCGGGCGGCGTCCACTGCACGCTGGGTGCCATCGCCGAAGATGCCGTCCGGCCAGCCGTGGTAGAAGCCCAACGCCCTCAGCTTACGCTGCACTGCCCGAACCGCCGCAGAACGGTCTCCGTTCTTCAGCAACCGAAGCGTACCGCCGAGCTCGCCCCAGGGGCCGCTTTCAATGATGACCTTTGTGCCATTGGGAACCATCGCGTACAGCTCTTCCGCGTCGGCGACATTCATCCGGATGCAGCCGTGGGAAGCGTTGAAACCAATGGATTCCGGCTTGTTGGTTCCATGGATGCCGTAATTCCCCCAGGGGACATTCAAACCCAGAAAGCAAGTCCCGAAGCCGCACATTTCCCCTGAAAAGCGATGGGTGATGGTGAATACTCCCACCGGCGTCGGCGTATCCCAGGCGCCGGTGGCTACGAGATAGGTCTTCACTGTCACATTGCCGCGAAACAACGTCAGCTGCTTTTGCTCCACATCCACATGGATGACATAAGGGGACTCGGCCCGAGATATCAGGGGGAAGCTGCAGATCAGCACCGCTGCAAGGAAGGTCAGGAGCCGCCTCATCCGCGCCACCTCCTGTCTGGAAGCAATGTATGCACCTGTATGTGTCTGTTATGCAGAGGACCAGTTCGTTTGCAAGCAAAAAGCGTCCGGCGAACCGGACGCTTTCGTTGATATTGAATTACATGCGGATGATCATGCGGCCGCAGCTCTCGCATTCGACGATCTCGTCGGAAGCGTTGCGCACGCGATGCAGCACGGCGCTGGGCAGGGAAGTGTTGCAGCCGGAGCACTGACCGTTGATCAGGCGGCTCAGCGGGGGAGTGATGTGCTTCTTGATGCGCTTGTAGTGCTCCATCAGCGTGGGATCAATGCCCTCGGCCTTCTTGTCCGCCGCAGCGCGCTGAGCTTCCTGTTCAGCCTTTTTGGCGGGCATCTCCTTGTCGTACTGAGCCTTGAGGGATTCAAATTCAGAGCGCAGGCGGGCGGCTTCGGTGCGGATGGAATTGCCGCGCTGATCGTTGGTGTTGGCCTCCTGGGTCAGGCGCTTCATTTCCTGCTCGTAGCCCACGATGGTCTCGCGGCACTTGCTGACTTCCGCCATAAAGGCGCGGACGGCCTCCAGCTCCTCGGGGGGATTCTGCTCAAAGCGGGCCTGCAGGCCGTTCAGCTGCTCCTCTGCGCGGGAGAGGGCGTCGCGGATGGCGTCCTTGCGGTCGATGAGGACGGCCACCTGCTCCTCGATCTGCTTGTACTGCTTCTGGCGCTCCATAAAGAGGTTGCGGTCATTCTCCATCTTCTGGCGGAGTGGGCTGCGGCGAATGTCGTTTGCCATCTTATCGGCCTTCATGTCCTCCACCTGGTACTCCCACAACATCGTAAGCTGATCCATAGCTACCTCCTGATATTCACACATGCGCGTGCGCATGCTGGATTCATTGATATGCCTTTGCGCTGCTCAAAGAAACGCGTACATTATATTGTACACCAAGCTCGCTCATTTGTAAAGCCTTCGCGAGGGCAAAAATGCCGGGTTCTTCAGTGGCGTGATGGCCGGCCTCCAGCATGACCACGCCTGCGTCGGCAGCCTCCAGGGCAATGTGATGCTTCACTTCGCCGGTGAGGAAGGCTTGCGCGCCCATGGCAGCCGCGGCGGGCCATTCATCCGCGCCGGAACCGGAGCACATGCCGACCTTCGTGATCGTGGCGGACGGATCGCCCATCACACGGACGACGTCGCCCAGAACCCCGCCTATATGGGCGGCAAGTTCGCACGCTGCCATGGGGCGCGGCAGACTTCCCACCCGGACGAAGCCTTCGCCCTGAATATCAGTCAGGCCGATGGTCTGAGCCAGCACATCGTTGCAGCCGCCGATGGCCTGGTCAAGGTTGGTGTGTGCAGAAATCAGGCTGATGCCCTCCCTGATGAGACGGCACAGCAGCCGGGCTTCGTGTCCGGTCTCGACCAGACGCTTGATGGGGCTGAACATCATCGGATGATGGGTGACGATCAGGTTCGCGCCTTTTGCGATGGCTTCATCAATGACACGATTGGTTACATCAAGGGCGAAATGAATGCCAGTGACCTCATTGTCCGGATGCCCAATCAGCAGCCCGGAATTGTCGAAAGCAAGCTGCGTCTCAAATGGGGCACGCTCGTTGATGAAATCGTATACCTGCTGGACTGTCAGCATGTGAGTTCCTCCAATTTCGTTGTGTACCAGGAGATGTCGGCCTGTACTTCGCGGATGGCTTCTTCGTTGCGGACGGCAGCGGCCAACACACCCCGCTCCTTGTCCTGATGGACACGCCTGCGCCATGTGGCATATTCCTGGAGCAGGGCCTTGTCGTTCTGCCAAAGCAGCCTACCGTAGCGGAGTTCCTCGGCAGACATGTCCGCCGAACCACCTTCCGCCCGCCAGAACACATAGAACCGGCTGGCGGCCTTGCACAGCCGCTCCTGCACGATATGATACCCAATGGCCTGGATGGCTTCGCGCACCAGATGCAATTCGGTGTGCGCACCCAAAACCAGTACGGCGCCCTGCAGCTTGTTCTGTCCCTCGCGCAAGATGCGGGCCATCAGCTCGCCGCCCATGCCCATGATGGAGATGCAGCCGCACGGGCGTGTGACGGCGTTCAGGCCGTCTGCCAAAACAACTTTGGCCTGGTCGATCAGGTGTTGCCGGGTCAGGTTCTCCCTTGCGCGGGCCAGGGCGTTCTCGCTCACGTCGGCGGCAATCATGTACTGGCAGATCCCCGTTCGCAGCAAATGGCAGGGGAGAAAGGCGTGGTCGGTGCCGATGTCCGCGCCCCACTCGCAGGGCTCGTAGAGGGATGCGGCAAGGGAAAGGCGTTCGTCAAGCATGGACTCACCTCCACTTATGAGAGAAGCCCTGCCTTATTCAGACAGGGCATTCAAACGGGTCGAAGACCCTTAGTCGATATAATCCTTCAGCTTCTTGGAGCGGCTGGGGTGACGGAGCTTCCGCAGAGCCTTGGCTTCGATCTGACGGATGCGCTCGCGGGTGACGTTGAACACCTTGCCGACTTCCTCCAGCGTCCTCTGATGACCGTCGTCCAGGCCGAAGCGCAGGCGCAGCACCTTTTCCTCGCGGGGAGTGAGCGTGTCCAGCACCTCCATCAGCTGCTCCTTCATCAGCGCGAAGGAAGCGGCTTCAGCGGGGGCGGGAGCGTCGTCATCGGGGATGAAATCGCCCAGGTGGCTGTCCTCTTCCTCACCGATGGGGGTTTCCAGGGAAACCGGCTCCTGCGCGATCTTGATGATCTCGCGCACCTTCGCCTCGCTGATGCCCATCTCCTTGGCGATCTCCTCGGGGGTGGGCTCGCGGCCGTACTCCTGCAGGAGCTGGCGGCTGACGCGGATGAGCTTATTGATGGTTTCCACCATGTGCACGGGGATGCGGATGGTACGGGCCTGATCCGCGATGGCGCGGGTGATGGCCTGACGGATCCACCAGGTGGCGTAGGTGGAGAACTTGAAGCCCTTGGTATAGTCGAACTTTTCCACCGCCTTGATCAGGCCCAGGTTGCCCTCCTGGATCAGATCCAGGAACAGCATACCGCGGCCCACATAGCGCTTGGCAATGGATACCACCAGACGCAGGTTTGCCTCCGCCAGCTTGCGCTTGGCTTCTTCCTTTTCCTCGTCTGTGCCGGATTCGAGCTGCTTGGCGATCTCGATCTCCTCGTCGGCGGTCAGCAGAGGAACCTTGCCGATCTCCTTGAGGTACATACGCACCGGATCGTCAATGCTCACGCCCTCAGGGGCGGACATATCCGACAGATCTTCCTGCGCGGCGGGCGCGGGGACGGGGGCAGGTTCATTCTCATTGATGACCTCAACGCCCAGTGCTTCCAGGGTCTCGAGCACCTTGTCAAGCTGGTCAGGCTCCATGTCCATTTCCATCAGGCGATCCATGATATCCTTATAGGTCAGGGAACCCTTGCTCTTGCCATACTCATACAGCTCGTTCAGCTTGGCTTGACGGGCATCAGGTGAAAGCGTCAAAGAAATCTCTCCTTCTCAATCGTCACAGCAAGCCGGCGCCGTGCCGGAACTTGCAAGCCGGCGGTAAACCGGCAGAGGTCTATATCATCAAACCCTGAAGATCAGGATTTGTAAGCCGTGAGTTTGGTGATCTGCCCCATCAGCTGCTGGGCGCGATGAAGGGCGGCGGTCTTGTCGGCTCCGGACAGAGTGGACAGGCTCTTTTGCAGTGTGTCAAATTCCGCCTGAGCGCGCTTCAAACGATTGCGTCCCAGGCAATCCTGCGCCATGCGGAGCAGCTGATCCGTATCCTCCGCCGGAGGAGTCAGCAGCAGCTTTGATACCCTCGCACGGGTGATTTCCTCGACCTGCTCCTCGCAAAGGCTTGCAGCGGACGCACCCTCTGCCAGGCTCAGGTACAGGTTCTTCAGCAGCGGATCGTGGAAATCCTCCTCGGTAGCAATGTCCGTGGGGACGCGCCCGGTGCCAAAGATGGAAATGAGCAGCTCCTCGTCCCGCTCTTCCTCCGTTGCGGCGGGGGAGTTGCGGTTGGGGGAGAAACGCTGCTGATGGGCTGCGCTCGATGGCGCGGAAGCCTTGCCGCTGGCTGGTGCGCTCACGCCCATCTGGGCAAGCAGCACATCCCGGCTGAAGCCTGTCTGCACGATCAGCTCCTGCAGGTGATTCTCCCGTTCAACGGGCTCAAGCTTCTGCAGGATTGCCGCGCAGGCCTTGGCGTAATCGGTACGTCCCTCCTGGGTGGACAGGTCATACTGGGTGCGAAGCCGTCCCATGCGGTAGCTTTCCGGAGTCAGGGCAGGGAGCTTTTCGAAGCCCTCAATGCCGTCACGTCGTATGAATTCATCCGGGTCAAGCTTGTCCGGAAACTGCAGAACGCAGGCTGGAACGCCGGCTTCCTCCAGCACCCCCAGACCTTTCATGATGGCGTTCTGACCGGCATTGTCGCCGTCATAGCTCAGGTACACCATGGGTGCGAAACGCTTGAGCAGCTTGGCCTGTTCCGGTGTCAGCGCAGTACCGAGGGTCGCGCATACGCCAGTCACGCCGAACTGGGTCAGCGACACAACGTCCATGTAGCCTTCCACAAGGATGACGCGCTTCAAATTGCGCTCCTTTTTGAGGAGGTTGGCTGCATAGACGCCCAGCCGCTTGTTGAACACAGGCGTATCGGAGGTGTTGAGGTATTTGGGCATTGCATCGCCCAGGGCTCGTCCGCCAAAGGCAAGAACGTTGCCATACTGGTCGATGATGGGAAAGATCGCACGGTTGCGGAACATATCATAGGCGCGCCGTGGACGTTCGGGATGCACTTCGCCGGTGACAGGATCTGTCGAGGCAGGCTCTGCCTCCTTGATGACCGTCAGGCCCGCCAGCTTCAATTCCTCAAGGGAGTAGCCCTTATTCTGCAGGTGTTTCGTCAGCGTATCCCACCCGGCGGGAGCTGCACCCAGACCGAATTTGCGGATGACATTGTCTGTCAGTCCACGCCGCTTCAGATAGTCCAGCGAGGCTTGTCCGGCAGGGGTGAAGAGCGTCTGATGGAAGAATCTCGCAGCCTCCTTGTTGGCCTCCAGCAGGCGATCCCGCTGGGTGCGGCGGCGCTGGTAGTCCGGGTCTTCCTCCATTTGGGGTAGGGGCATGTGCAGCTGATCAGCCAGGTGCTTCACGGCCTCCTGGAATTCCAGCCGCTCGATGTCCATGATAAACTGGATGACGCTGCCGCCGGCCTTGCAGCCGAAGCAGTAGTACATCTGCCGTTCCTGATCGACAGAAAAGGACGCAGTCTTTTCGCCATGGAAGGGACACAGCCCCCAGTGGCGATGACCGTTGCGCTTGAGCGACACATACTGGCCCACGATTTGCACGATGTCCGCGCGGGAACGAAGCTCGTCCAGCCATGCGGCAGGAAATTTTGGCACAGCATGTCACCGCCCTTTCATCATCGTCCATGGGCGGTCAAACCGCTCTGTTCATCCGTCCTTGAAACGTTATTCGCCACGTTCTCGGTTTTTCCTGCTTGTTTTTGCAAGTGGATTTTGGAGAATGTTGTGAAATTTGCATCTTTACCTGTCAAAACTGGGCAAAACCAGAGGGGATGAACAGCTTCTGGAACTGACGGGTGGCGTATCTGTCCGTCATGCAGGAAAGGAAGTCACACACTGCGCGCGCGGTTCCTTCCCGGTAGCCGATGAGTACGAACTCCTCCGGCATCTCGCCTGGATGCTCGCTGTAATAGCGGAACAGAGCCTTCATCACGTGGTCGCAGCGGATCTCTTCTGCCGCGCGCC
Organism: Christensenellales bacterium; assembly: GCA_045132495.1. GTDB lineage: Bacteria > Bacillota > Clostridia > Christensenellales > Aristaeellaceae > UBA11524. The sequence continues at coordinate 10,563 of JBGUSK010000131.1, forward strand.
ATTCATCGCGGTAGACGCGTTCAAACATGAACTCCCGCAGGCCATCCATCGCGCTCTGCATGATGGGGGACATTTCCAGATGCTCGGTATCCCGGCTGTTGGCCACGATGTCGGCGATCATATTGTTGATGCGCTCGCCGTGGGAATTTCCCAGCACCTTCAGGCAATCCACCGGCAGCTCAAAGTCGCGCAGCACGCCGCCGCGGATTGCGTCGTCCAGATCATGGTTGAGGTACGCGATGCGGTCTGCCCGGCGGACGCACTCGCCTTCCAGCGTGGCAGGGAATTGTGCGCCTGAATGGCAGGCAATACCATCCCGCACCTCCCAGGTGAGGTTCAAACCGACGCCGTCGTTCTCCAGCACCTCGACCACCCGCCGGGACTGCTCGTTGTGGCGGAAGCCCTCCGGCATGGTTTCATCCAGCGAGCGCTCGCCGATGTGCCCAAAGGGCGTATGCCCCAGATCGTGGCCCAGCGCGATGGCTTCGGTCAGATCCTCGTTCAGCCGCAGACAGCGGGCGATGGTTCGCGCAATCTGACTGACCTCCAGCGTATGCGTCAGGCGGGTGCGGTAATGATCGCCCTCCGGGGCAAGAAATACCTGCGTCTTGTATTTCAGCCGCCGGAACGCCTTGCAGTGGATAATGCGATCCCTGTCCCGTTGAAAAGCTGTGCGCATGGGGCAGGGGTCCGCCGGATGTTCGCGGCCCTTTGATTGCACAGCCTTTGCGGCACGGGGCGACAGGCGGGTCAATTCCTCCTGCTCAAACTGTTCGCGGATGGTCATCGTGGATGCCTCCTTATCTTGTGGATACATTCACATACATATACAACGCGAAAGGGCGGAAATCCTTGTTTTTCCTGTATTTTGCAAAGAAAAAGTCCCCGATGAATGCAGGATTCACCGGGGAAAGCATGATATGGAGGAATCGACGGTCAGTTCATCACAGACCGAGCATGGCCGCGCCGATGATGCCTGCGTCCGGGCCGAGCTTGGCCAGCTCAATGCGGGCATAGGGGAGCGCCTTGTACATGATCAGGTGAGAAACCTCCTTGCGCAGGGCGTCCAGCAGGAAATCGCCCGCCTTGGAAACACCGCCGCCCAGGGCGATCACTTCGGGATCGAGGAAGTTGATGATGCTCACAATGCCGTGGGCCAGCGCCTTGACATAGTTGTTGAAGAGCTTCACACCCAGCTCGTCGCCCTCCTTGGCGGCGTCGAAGACCATCTTGGCGTTGATCTTCATGGGGTCACCCTCGCACTTCTGCATGATGGCGCTGTCCTGATACTGGTTGACAGCCGCGCGGGCCGCCAGGATGATCGCCGTCGCGGAGCAGTAGCGCTCCAGACAGCCGCGGTTGCCGCAGTTGCAGGCCTCGCCGTCCAGCTCGATGACCATGTGGCCGATTTCGCTGCCAACGCCGTGAGCGCCGCTCCACACCTTGCCGCCGATGACGATGCCGCCGCCCACGCCGGTGCCCAGGGTCAGGAACACGCTGGAGTGTGCGCCCGCGCTGACGCCAGCCACGTTCTCCGCAAGACCGGCGACGGTGGCATCGTTGTCCATGAAGACAGGCTTGTCGATGTGCTTGCGCATTTCACCGGCGAAGTCAACGTCCTTCCAGCCCAGGTTGGGGCAGAAGGCAATGTGACCCGTGCGGGGATCCACCACGCCGGGCAGGCCCGCGCCCAGGGACTTCACCTCGTTCAGACCGTAGCCGGAGCGGCCCAGGGTCTCCAGGGCGCAGTCCGCCATGGCTTTGATCTGATCCGCCACGGGGATGTCCGTACGGGTGACCATGTTGCCCTTGCACAGGATCTCGCCCTTTTCATTCACCACGCCGACCTGTACGCCGGTGCCGCCCACGTCAAAACCGATGTATACCATATGATGCGCCTCCTTATTGATAGGAAGATATTTCAAACCATTAACTTATTCGCGTTGATAGGTGGATTTTCCTGCAAAACGGGCGAAATTGTTACACCTGTAAATCTTGGGGCTGTTTCATTGACGGGGGATGGCGGATTATGGTAGGATGGCCGCGGAGGGAGGTGCGGATATGGGCCGAATTTCGAAGTGGTTTACTCGGCACCCGAAGACAAGAATCGCCCTGCAGCTGGTGCTGGATGGGCTGCCGTTTCTGCTGCTGCTCGGATTTGTGGCCTGTGCGTACAACTTGTTTTCCTATCCATTGGAACTGGAATGGCTCATGCATGTTGGTGTATTTGGCTTTTTTATCCTGACCTTGCCATTGTTCATACTTGGGGTATGGCTGCGGGGTCGTGCGGAGGGAGAGTTTTCCTGCTATCCATGGTGCTGGTGGACATCGAAGGTTCTCCGTATTCTGGGTGCACTGGCAGTTTCCTTTTCGGTATTTCTTGGATTCCTCGCGATCCTTGCATATGTGTACGCATAATGATAAACCGCCGCCCTCCCACACTCGGGAAGACGGCGGTGTTTTTTCACAACAAACGAAATTCTGAATTCCGAATTACTCCTCATCCCCCTGGCCCGACCTCTTGCGGATCATGTCCTGCATGCGCTTGTCCAGCTCCTTGGCGGCGGAGTAGCCCATGCGCTTGAGGCTCAGGTTGCGGGCGGCCACCTCGATGATGATGGCGAGGTTACGGCCCGGGCGCACCGGAAGGGTCTGGCTGGGCACCTTTACACCCAGGATGGTGGTGTATTCCTCGTGCAGGCCCAGACGGTCGTAGGCCTTGCCCTGTACCCACTGCTCCATGTTCATCACCAGGTCGATGGAGCGGCTCTGGGCTACAGCGGATACGCCGTACATCGTGCGGATGTCAATGATGCCGATGCCGCGAATTTCCATGAAGTGGCGCACCATCTCCGGGCATTCGCCCACGAGGCGGTTGTCGGATACCTTGCAGATGTCCACCACGTCGTCAGCAACAAGCTGATGACCGCGGCGGACGAGCTCCAGCGCAGCCTCGGACTTACCCACGCCGCTTTCGCCAGTGAGCAGTACGCCGATGCCGTCCACCGACACCAGTACGCCATGGCGCGTCACACGGGGCGCCAGACAGCGGTTGAGGTAGGTGATGGCGTTGAAGGTGAACTTCGTCGTCAGCATGTCCGTCTGGTAGACGGCCACGTCATGGGCGGCAGCGATCTCCAGCAGCTCCTCCGGCGCGCGCATGCCCCGGCAGATGATCACGCAGGGGATGTCGTAGGAGAAGTAGGGCTCCAGCATTGCGCGGCGCTTTTCCGGATGCTGCTCCTCAAGGTAGGTCATTTCGACCTTGCCGATGACCTGGGGGCGCTCGAATGCGAAATACTCATAAAACCCGCAGAACTGCATGCCGGGACGGTTCAAGTCTGCCGTGCGGATATCCCATTCCTTCTTGGTGGACGGGGAAAGCAGCGTCAGCTGCAGGGCGCGTTGGAAATCAGCTGCCTGGATCATAGTTTCCTCCGAAAAAAGCGTTTAGCGCAGAATGTGTTCGTCAATGTATCGTGCCACGCCGTCCTCGTTGTTGGCGCGGCATACGGGGAAGCCCATAGCCTTCACGTCTTCGCGAGAATTGGCCATGGCGACGCCGATGCCTGCGGCTTCCAGCATGGAGACGTCATTGAGACTGTCGCCGAAGGTGAGCAGCTCGTCCATCTTGAAGCCGAAATGTTCGGCACACCAGCGCAGGGCATTCCCCTTGGTGGCCTTGAGCGGATTGCACTCCAGGAAGTAGGGTTTGGAGCAAGTGAGGGATGCACGTCCGGCGAAGAGGGCGCGAGCTTCCTCGTAGAGCGTGGCGATGCGCTCCGGCGTGTCCATCATGAGAAGCTTCGTCACAGGCTTGCGGATGAAAGCTGTCAGGTCGGCGACGTATTCACCCGTCAAAGAAGAGGATCTGGCGTAGGAGACTGCATACTCATTTTCGATGCTGTAGAAGAACCGGTCGGGCGAGTAGGTCTGGCAGTACACGCCGCGATCCTGGGCAAAGCGGGCGACCTCGTGGGCCAGCTCGACCGGGAGCAGTTCCTGCATCAGGAGCTCGCGGTCAGTTGTCCATACATCCGCCCCGTTGCAGGAGATGAATGCTACGGCGCATCCAATGCGCTGCACAGTGGGGTACATGCTGTCCCTTGTGCGCCCGGAAGCGGGAAGGATGATGATGCCGCGCTCCGCCGCTCGGTGCAGAACATCCACGGTATAGTCGGACACGGTCAGGTCGCTGCGCAGGAGCGTGTCGTCCAGGTCAAAGGCAATGGCACGGATGGGCATGCGTTTCTCTCCGATCAAACCAAAATCAGAATCATTATAGCAGAAAAAGCGCCGCGTTGCAATACAAGTCAAATTTTGAGGAAAAGTCGGCAAATAATTGTACAAAGTCCGGCAGGATTTCCCGACGGTAAAATTGAAATTAGTATGCATAATCTGTCCGTAGTGGAAGGAGAGAATCTTCATATGATGAATCGTGACGAAGCCCGCCGCATGGCGAAAGACCTCGTTTCTCAGATGACGCTGGAGGAAAAGGCCTCCCAGCTGCGCTTTGATTCCCCTGCGATCCCGCGCCTGGGCATTCCCGCCTATAACTGGTGGAATGAGGCTCTCCATGGCGTTGCCCGTGCCGGCACGGCGACCGTATTCCCCCAGGCGATCGGTCTGGCGGCCATTTTCGATGAGGATTTCCATGAGGAAGTCGCCAAGGTCATCAGCCACGAAGCCCGCGCCAAGTACAACGGCCAGGCTGGTCATGAGGATCGCGATATCTACAAGGGCCTGTCCATGTGGAGCCCCAACATCAACATCTTCCGTGATCCCCGCTGGGGCCGCGGCCATGAAACCTATGGTGAAGATCCCTACCTGACCACCCGTCTGGGCGTGCGGTTCATCAAGGGCCTGCAGGGCGACGGCAAGTACCTGAAGGTCGCTGCCTGCGCCAAGCACTTCGCGGTGCACTCCGGCCCCGAGGCCATCCGTCATGAGTTCGACGCCGTCGCGAATCCTAAGGATATGTGGGAGACCTACCTGCCTGCCTTTGAGGCGGCTGTCAAGGAAGCCAACGTGGAAGCCTTCATGGGCGCTTATAACCGCGTCAACGGCGAGGCTGCCTGCGGCTCCAAGACCCTGCTGGTGGATATCCTGCGCGACAAGTGGGGCTTTGAAGGCCATGTGACCTCTGACTGCTGGGCCATCCGTGACTTCCATACCCGCCACATGGTCACCAACACTGCGCCCGAATCCGCCGCTCTGGCACTGAAGATGGGCTGCGACCTGAACTGCGGCAATACCTATCTGCATATGATGCAGGCTTATCAGGAAGGCCTGATCACTGAGGAAGATATAACCCTGTCCTGCGAGCGTATGTACACCAGCCGCATCCTGCTGGGCATGCTCTCCGATGACTGCGAGTACGACGCGATCCCCTTCACCGACAACGACACCGACGAGCACGACGCTCTGGCGCTGACCGCTGCGGAGAAGTCCATGGTGCTGCTGAAGAACAACGGCGTGCTGCCCCTGGATCCCGCGAAGGTCAAGACCGTTGCCGTTGTCGGCCCCAACGCCAACTCCATCCCCGCGCTGGAGGGCAACTACAACGGCACCTCCAGCCGCTATGTGACCTTCCTGGAGGGCATCCGCGGCTACTGCAAGGAGCATGGCATCCGCGTGCTGTACTCTGAGGGAGCGCACCTGTTCAAGGATCGTATGCAGAACCTGGGCGTGGAGGATGATCGTGCTGCCGAGTGCAAGCTGATCGCCGAAAATGCCGATGTGGTCATCGCCTGTGTGGGCCTTGATGCCACCCTGGAGGGTGAAGAGGGCGATACCGGCAACGCCTTTGCTTCCGGAGACAAGCTGAACCTCAACCTGCCTGAATCCCAGCAGAAGATGCTGGATGCGCTGGTTTCCACCGGAAAGCCCGTGGTCACTGTCGTGGCGGTGGGCTCTGCGCTGAACATCCCCCAGGGCGACGCACAGATCCTGGCCTGGTATCCCGGTCAGGCGGGCGGCACCGCGCTGGCGGAGATCCTCTTCGGTGAGGTCAGCCCCTCCGGCAAGCTGCCTCTGACCTTCTACCACGGCGTGGAAGAGCTGCCTGAGTTCACCGATTACAGCATGAAGGAGCGCACCTACCGCTACTTCACCGGCAAGGCCCTGTATCCCTTCGGCTTCGGCCTGAGCTACACCACCTTCGAGGTGAAGGACTGCGCTGTTGATGCCGAGAACGGCTGGGTCACCGCCACCGTCGCCAATACTGGCAAGATGGACGGCGAGACTGTCGTGCAGGTATACGTCCGCGACACTGAGTCCAAGTACGAGGTTGTCAATACCCACCTGGCGGGCTTCGGCCGCGTGGCTCTCAAGGCCGGCGAGGAGAAGCAGGTGGCCGTCAAGCTGGACAAGAACGCCTTCACCGTCGTCAACGACGAGGGCGAGCGCATTGCTGACGGCAAGGTTTTCGACCTGTACTGCGGCCTGAGCCAGCCCGATGCGCTGTCTGTGGAGCTGATGGGTCAGGCGCCCATCAAGACTACCGTGACCTTCGAGTGATCCTGATGGACTTATGGGAGGATGCAGTCGCGTCCTCCCTTTTTTCAGGAAATTTGCAGGGAATACTGCCGGTCAAACGTTGAATGAAAGAAGATGATCCCAGGAGGTGATGCGCGATGAGGAGATTTATCTGGCTGCTGCTGATCATGCTGCTGCCCATGAATGCCCTCGCGCTGACTGGCCCGGCTGGGGAGGACATCCCCGATGCTCCGCTCTGGCAGGCGAAGATCCGCATGGCTACCCGCATCCGCACGGTGAAGGACATCGAAAGCAAGGCCTGGCTGGGCAAGGTGCCGGAGGACGCGCTGGTTGACGTGTATGCGGTGGAAGGGGAATGGTGCATCTGCGGGTATGCGGGTGACATCGGTTATCTGCCCTATGACCGGCTGTATCAGTTTTACCGCCTGACGAACGCGCCCCTGCCTGGCACGACGGTGGTGGAGGGCATTGCAACCATGACGAAGCCCGCCTTCCTGATGGTGGAGGGCTATTCCGGCAATGCGCTGCATGCAGGCGATGTGCTCTGCGTGCGGAAGACCGGGCTTGTGCCCATGATGCACGATCATGTCCAGCTGGCGTGGGATGCATATTCCTTTGAGCCGTTCGTCAAGCCGGAGGAATCAAAGCCCGGCGATGCGCTCTATGGCTTCACGACCTTCTACAACGACGATCTGGGCGGCAAGTACCCCGAAAACCGCGCCTTCAATATCGAAGAGGCAGTCAGACGGCTGCAGGGCGTCATCATTCAGCCGGGGGAGAAGTTCAGCTACAACCAATATTGCGGGCCTTACACTGAGGAGAATGGCTATAAGCTGGCCAAGAATATCTCCGATGAAGGCTATGGCTTTGGCGGCGGTGTGTGCCAGGTGAGCACGACCATCTTCAATGCCATTCAGGGGATCGACTTCACCTTTGACGAGTGGTACATCCATTCTTACTGGGGAGTGAGCTATGTACCGCGCACGCTGGACGCGGCGGTGTCTGACAAACGGGATTTCTCCTTTTATCATCAGGCTGATTTTCCGTTGGAGATGCAATCCTTCGCGCAGGATGGCGTGCTGACGGTCATATTCCGTCATGCAGAATGAAAAAGGGCAGCGATGGCCCTCCGCAGGGAGACATCGCTGCTTTTTCTGTTTCAGCTGTTGATGGCGACCATCCGCACAAGGTAGACCTCCGCCTGTACCT
>JBGUSK010000132.1:0-25233 GCA_045132495.1 Christensenellales bacterium
CAAGCGCATCAATGAGGAAATGAACATTTCCGTGCTGATCAACATCCACCATGTGGACCTGGCGCTGAAGTACGCCAGCCGTGTGATCGGTATCCGCGCGGGCGAGATCGTCTACGACGGCCCCACTGGCGATGTGACCCAGGAAATCCTCGATTCCATTTACAACGGTGCTGCTGTTCCGCAGGCGGGTGAGTGACATGGCAAAGAAGAAGGAAGTCGAATATCGCGTCCCCTTGTTTGACCGGATCTTTAAGCCGCAGATCATCACGCTCCCCAATGGCAAGACTGTTGCCCGTCCCCGCAGCCGTATGCCGCTGATCGTCGGCGTGCTGATTGCCGTGGTGTGGGCTTCTGTCCTGCTGACCGGCTTTGATATCGGTATCATCATCAAGCGCGGTCATCAGTTCACTTACATTCTCAAGCGGATTTTCAACCCGAATTTCTCTTACTTCAGCAAGGTGGTCAATCCGCTGCTGGATACGATCAAGATGTCCATCCTGGGCTCTGTTCTGGGCGCGACTCTGGCGCTGCCCTTCTCTGTGGTGGCGTCTACCAATATCAACAAGAACAGCTGGATCGTGTCCATCTGTCGTTTCCTGCTGAACATCATCCGTACCCTGCCGACGCTGGTCATCGCCAAGTTTGCTGCGCTGATCTTCGGTCTGGGCACCTTCGCAGGTACGGTGGCGATCACGGTCTTCACCTTTGGCGTGGTGTCCAAGATGATGTACGAGGCCATTGAGACCATCGACATGGGCGCCTTTGAGGCCATGGAATCCGCGGGCGGCAACAAGTTCCAGTCCTTCTGGACGGCCTGTTTCCCGCAGATCCTGCCCACCTACCTCAGCTACTGCCTGTACAGCCTGGAGATGAACATCCGCGCGGCGGCCATCCTGGGTTATGTTGGTGCAGGCGGTCTGGGCCTGCTGATCAATGAACGCATCGGCTGGCGCGACTACGAGGGCCTTGGCATGGTGCTGCTGGCACTGTTTGTGGTGGTATTCATCATCGAGAACACCAGCCAGTACCTGCGCAAGAAGCTCAGCTAAGGAGGAATGGGAACGATGGGAAAGAAAAAAATCAATATGCTCGATCGTCCCATGACGATCCAGGAGGCCTATGAGGCCCGTCCGCGCCTGTGGTGGCTGTACACGCTGATCCTGCTGATCGTTGTGGCGCTGCTGGGCTGGAGCGGCTCTGCGATCGAGTTTGAGGGATTTGCCAAGAAGGGCATCGAGGTGGCCAAGGGCGTCGGCAACGGCCTGATCCATCCGGACGCCAATCTGCTCTTCAACCTGACGGATCAGGGCGTGCCTTATCAGCTGTTCCAGACGGTGGCCATCGCTGTGCTGGGCACGCTGATCGGCGGCATTCTGGCGGTGCCCTTCAGCTTCCTGGCAAGTGACAAGATCGTGCCCAAGTGGCTGGCGCTTATCACCAATGCGGTGATCCTGCTTATCCGCACCATTCCCAGTTTGGTCTGGGCGCTGGTGTGGATCCGCGTGACCGGCCCCAACGCCTTCTGTGGCGTGGTGACCCAGTCTGTCTGCTCTATCGGCATGATCTCCAAGATGTATATCACCGCCATTGAGGACATCGACACCCGCATTCTGGAAAGCCTGGACGCGTCCGGCTGCACGACCTTCCAGAAGATCCGCTATGGCATCCTGCCGCAGATCATCCCGAACTTCATCTCTACCGTGATCTACCGCTTTGACATCAACGTCAAGGATGCGACCACCCTGGGCATTGTCGGTGCAGGCGGCATCGGTGCGGCACTGATCCAGTGCATCAACTCCAGCCGCTGGTCCATGGTTGGCGCTTATCTGTGCGGCATGGTGGTGCTGATGCTCTTCATCGAGTTCTTCTCCACCAAGATCCGCAACCGTCTGACGAGAGGTTAATGCATGTCCAAGCTGACGATTTACTTTACCTCCGATACCCACGGGTATCTGTATCCCAACAATTTTGCATCCAAGCAGCCCCGCCCCATGGGGCTGCTTCCTATGTCATTCCCAAAGGATGGAAACACGCTGGTGATCGACGGCGGCGACACCATCCAGGGATCGCCCCTGACCTACTTCTGCAAGCTGCATGACCGGGAGCTGCCCATTGCACGGGCTATGAACGAACGGGGCTACGATTATGTCACCCTGGGCAATCATGACTTCAACAATGGGTATGATTACCTCAAGCGTCATCTGGATGCGCTGAATGCCCAGTGCCTGTGCGCCAACGTGACCGACCTACGGGGCGAGCTGCCCATTGCAGGGGCAACGGTGCATACGCTGGATAACGGCCTGCGCGTGGGCCTGGTGGGCATTGTGACCAACTGGGTCAACCGTTGGGAAAAGCCCGAGAACCTGACCGAGCTGCGGGTGGATGATCCCTTTGAGGCAGCGCGCAGGGCCATTGCGGAACTTGACGCAGACGTCATCGTTGGTATCTACCATGGCGGCGTGGAACGCGATCTGTCCAGCGGAAAGCTGCTTTCGCAGACCGACGAGAATATAGCCTGCCGTCTGTGCGAAGAGTTGCATATGGACCTGCTGCTGACCGGACATCAGCATATTCCCATGGCCAATCAGCAGTGGCATGGCACCCACATCGTACAGACGCCCTGCAACGCTGCGGCTTATGTGAAGGTCACGCTGGAGGAGGATGGCTTCCATTCTGAGTTGTGCAGCGTCCCGGCGGAAGCCGATCTGACGGATGACCAGCAGTCCCTCTGGACGGAACTGAACGTCTGGCTGGACAAACCCATCGGCCGCCTGAGCCGCGCTATCTGGCCGGAAGACAAACTCCATATGGCCATGAACGGTTCGTCCATCGCGGATTTCTTCAACACGGTGCAGCTGTGGGCCAGCGGGGCAGATGTGTCCTGTGCGGCGATGAGCAACGAGCTGCGCGGCTTTGACAGCGAAGTTACCGTGCGCGATGTGGTCGCCAGCTATGTGTACTCCAACACGCTGGTGGTGCTGGAGGTCACAGGTGCAGTGCTGAAGCTGGCGCTGGAGCAGTGCGCCCGCTACTTTGCAGTGGCGGAGGATGGCAACATCACGATTGCGGATAGCTTCCTGCGGCCCAAGGAGGCGCACTACAACTTTGATTACTTCAGCGGCGTAGAGTATGTGTTTGACCTTCGCCGTCCGGAAGGGGAACGGGTCGTATCGCTGATGCGCAATGGACGGCAGGTTCAGCCTGAGGATCGCATGACGCTGGTAATGTGTGATTATCGTGCTACCGGTGCGGGTGATTTCGACTTCTACTGCGCTTGTCCGCGGCTGCGTGACATCCAGACAGAAGTGAGCGAGCTGATCCTTAATTATCTGGTGGAGCATCCCTGGGTGGAAATTCCCGAGGGGCATCCCTGCAAGACCCTGCATGGCTGATCGGTGTGCGGCAAACCAATGACATACGCAAACTCCCGGCAGAAGCTTCGATCTGCCGGGAGTTTCATATGCCTGCAAGGGGCTTATTTGATGCGCTCTACCAGCCAGGTCTTGCCATCAGTGACCAGGTGGAGGGTGTTTTTGTCGGTAAAGTAGTACTGGATGCCTGCGTTCTTGAGTTGGCCGACGCCTTCTGCGGTGTTGCGGCCGCTGGTAACGATCACCAGTTCCGGGGATACCAGCTTCAGGAAATCGCCGTTCATGTTCTTATAGCCGTGATGGGGGAATTTCATGATATCCGCCTGAACAGGCGCCTGATCGTTGACGTAGCACAGCTGACCATCCCGCTGAATATCGCCGGTGAACAGGATGCTGCGTTCACCCAGTTCGATCTTCAGCACGACGGATTTGTTGTTCACACGGGTCAAATGTGCGTCGGTGTACTGGTGCACGGTGACCTTCACATCGCCGAAAGCAAGCTCTTCGCCATGCTGCACCTGACGGGAGGGAATGCCCAGCGCATTCAGATCGTCATACACCTTGAAGCGCAGCGTATCACCCTCGGGATAATCCTCGGGGAAGCCGCGCAGGAATTCGCCAGCGGGGAAGTTCTTCAGAATGTGATTGAAGCCGCCGATATGATCTGCGTCCGGATGGGAGTTCACCGCATAGGTGATTTCGGTCATTCCAAGCTTTTTCAGCAATGCTTCTACCTGCCGCCATTGGCCGCCGCCGCAGTCGATCAGCATAGAGTACTCGCCATAGCGGACCAGCGCAGAGTCGCAGCCACTGATCTGGGGGAAGAAGACCTCCAGAAGCTTTGCGTCCTCGGGGAATACAAAGCTGTTCTCAGGCTCGGCGATCTTGTTGATGAAGATATCTTCCTCAGCAAGGGCAGAAAAACAGGGGAGCAGCAGCACGGCTGCGAGCATGGCAAGCCATTTCTTCATGGACAAAATCCTTTCTGTGTGGATGCTGACATTCATTCTATTACATTTTGGCGGAATATGCAAGCAGACTTCCTTATTTTCCCCGGAAGAAGGGGATGTACTCGCTGTACTTGAACATGTTGAACACGACGTAGTAACGCTTGTGATCGCGCCATCCGCCCAAGGTGGAGTAGGAAGTGCTGTCGATGTGGCAGTTTGGCAGTGCTTCCTCCAGCTCTTCGATGACCTTTGGGGGCACAGGCTGATCGTCGGCCCAGTTGTTGCTGTTGAAAAGCCACAGCCGCTCCAGCTTGGTCAGCGCCTTGAGAGAAGACCAGTCACCGATGTGGTTGAAGCAGATGTTTAAATCCAGAAGATTCACACAGTTTACCAGACAGGAAATATCTTTGATGTCATTCTTGAAAAGCTCCAGGTATTCAAGCTTGGTCAGGCTGCCAACAGGGGTGATATCCTCGATCTGGTTGCAGGCGAGGATCAGTACCTTCAGGTTCGGCAGGTCGTAGAGGAATGATACGTCTTTGACGGCATTGTGACCGATATCCAGTGCCTGCAGGTTCTTGCAATATTTGAGGTAACGAAAATCGTCTTCATTATGCTGGCGGGAGCTATTGCCGTGCAGGGTGGAGAAGGCGGTTTCATCCGTACGAACCCAGTGATCGCCGATGCGCATCGTCCAGCCGAATTCAACCTCCGGGAAGGATTCAACGAGTTTGTCCATGCTTTCCGGGTAGATGCGCGTAGCGAACATATCCACCTTTTTGAGGTTCGGCATCTGGCGGAGAAAATCAATGAACTTGTCGATCTTCTTCACCTGCACATCGCCGAGGTCGATATATTCTGCCTGTGGATCTACGGTGAATTTGCCCTGATAGGAGATTGTTTCCGCCGAGGCAATGGAGAACAGGAACAGCAGGAGGAGAAAGAGGACGGCCAATTTGTTTTTTTGCATCGTATTCCTCCCTTACCGTCCGGGGGCTGGAACAAAGTCCTGCATAGCGCCTACATCTTCCACATAGGGTTTGAGGGGAAAGGGCGTGTCATATTGGATCTGTGCGAGCACGGCTTCGGCATCCTCACCGGAAGCCAGGACAGGCTGGTAGTTGTTGAAATCACGTTCGCCGGAGGGCAGGGCAGGGATAATGTTCAGCTGATGCCCCAAATATGCGCCATCATCCGTAAAATGCAGCGTAAACTGGAACATGGCTGTATAAGGGGCACGGATCGCAGCATTGCCGCCGAACACGAAATTACCGATGGAGTAGCAGATCGTTCTGCCGTCCTTCACCTCGATGCCCTGCAGCACATGGGGATGATGCCCGATCACGATATCCACGCCGTAATCCAGCATGGCATAGGCAAAATCCTTCTGGTTGCGCAAATGGCGCTTGCGGTATTCCACACCGCCATGCATCACGCCGATGACTACCTGGCAGCCGTCTGACTTTAACGCTTCAACCTGGCTGCGCAGGAGATTGCGGTGCTTGTAGTACCAGTAGGAGAGTTCCATGCCCACAAACCCAATTTTCACGTTGTCCTTCTGCCAGATCCAGGTTTTTTCTGTCACCTGGTTGGAACCGAACCAGGGTAAACCAGCTGCATCCAGCGTGTTGGTGGTGTGGCGGACGCCGTCATAACCGTAGTCCAGGATGTGGTTGTTACTGATGTTCACCGCTTCGACGCTGCCCTGGGTAAGGACGCTCACATAATGGGTGGGACCGCGGAAATTGTAGGTTTTTTCCACTGCGGTATTGCTCCAGTTGATGAATACGCCCTCCAGGTTGGCTACCGTCAGGTCATCCTTGGACAGGACGCTCTGCACCTGATCGAAAAAATAGGCATAGCCGTTTTCTTCCAGGTACGCATCGAAGGAGTAATCAAACTGCCGCAGTCTATCCTCACCGCCGATGGTGCAGTCGCCCAGGAAGGTCAAAGTGACTGTCTGGTCGGCCAGTGCATGCAGCGGCAGCAGCATTAGTAAGAGGAATATCGCTGTGATTCTGCGCATGGAATCCACCTTTCATATCGTTGCTTCAATTATAAACCCAGGCGGTGAATGTGTCAATAGCAGGTGGAACTGGCAAGAATTAGCTCAGCAAAACTATTATGAGAGTACAATAATTAGAATAAACTCACAAAATGTGAAAAAATCAGCAGAAGAGGTATTGACAAACGACTGGCAAGATGCTATTATTTGTTGGGCGTTAGACAACGCTAACTCCCTGTTTCTGATGGTAACGGAGGGATCTGTATGAACCTGCGCAACGCAGAGCTTGGAAAGGAATACGTCATCCGCAGCATCGTGACTGACGATGAGGAGCTCAATCAGTTCCTGTTTTCGCTGGGCTGCTATGAGGGTGAACCGATCACAGTGGTGAGCCGCAAGTGGGGCAGCTGCACGGTTGCAGTCAAAGACGCCCGGTACGCGATTGATAATCAGCTGGCTGAAGCGATCGAGGTGTGACCTCGGACGGCGCCCGGCTGACCTTTTTTCAGGGGAGAGGTTAGGTTGGTCTAACCTTAATGCTGTATCCCCTGGTGTTTCAACTTGAACAAGGAGGAATCCCTATGAGAATCGCACTGACGGGTAATCCCAACAGCGGCAAGACGACGATGTACAACGCTCTGACCGGCCAAAGTGAAAAGGTCGGCAACTGGGCGGGCGTGACGGTGGAGCGCAAGGAGCATGCCGTCAGGAAGGCCTACGCCAATGGCCACGATGACCTGATCGCCGTTGATCTGCCCGGCGCCTACTCGATGTCTCCCTTCACCAGCGAGGAGAGCGTCACCAGCGAGTATGTCCGCAAGGAACATCCGGATGTGATCATCAATATTGTGGATGCAACGAACCTAAGCCGCAGCCTGTTTTTTACTACGCAGCTGCTGGAGCTGGGCATTCCCATGGTCGTGGCTCTCAACAAGGCTGATGTGAACGAAAAAAAGCACACCCGGATCGATACGGCTGCTCTGTCCGCTGCATTGGGCTGTCCGGTGGTCGATACCGTGTCCACGACCAACGAGGGCTTGGCTGAGGTCGTCAAAACTGCCATTGCTCAGGTTGGAAAGGTGCAAAAGGCACCCTACAATCAGGGGGATATCGATCTGACCAATAAAGCGGAGGTCGAAAAGGCGGATCGTGCACGATTTGCATTTGTGAACAGCATCGTCAGGCAGGTCGAGAAGCGTCAGGTCAGGACGGCGGACAAGAATGTGCAGGATCAGATCGATGCAGTCGTGACCCACCCTGTGGCTGGTCTGCTGATTTTTGCAGCGGTGATGTACTTTGTGTTCTGGTTCTCCCAGTCGTCCTTTGGCCCATGGCTGGCGGATACATTTACCGCTTGGCTGGAGGGCTTCCAGGGTTGGGTGGCTGGTCTGGTTTCCGGTGCGTCTGACATTCTGCAGACCCTGCTGGTGGATGGCGTGATCGGCGGTGTGATCGCGGTCGTGGGCTTCCTGCCGCTGGTGATGGTGATGTACTTCCTCATCGCCCTGCTGGAGGATTGCGGCTACATGGCCCGCGCCTCTGTGGTGCTGGATCCGATCTTCAAGAAGGTTGGGCTCAGCGGCAAATCTGTGATCCCCTTTGTCATCACCACGGGCTGCGCGGTTCCCGGCGTCATGGCGGCCCGCACCATCCGTAACGAAAGAGAACGCCGCGCGACGGTCATGCTGGCGCCCTTCATGCCCTGTGGTGCAAAACTGCCTGTCATCGCCCTGTTTGCAGGCGCGTTCTTTTCAGATGCTTCCTGGGTGAGCCCGCTGATGTACTTCGCTGGCATCCTGCTGATCTTCCTCGGTGCGCTGCTGGTCAACCTGATCACTGGCCACAAGGTGCGCAAGTCTTATTTCATCATCGAGCTGCCGGAGTATAAGGCGCCTTCGTTGCTCCGTGCCTGCCAGTCCATGATTTCCCGCGGCTGGGCGTATATTGTCAAGGCGGGTACCATCATTCTGCTGTGCAACACTGTTGTGCAGGTGATGCAGATGTTCAACTGGTCCTTCCAGGTGGCAGAGTCGGCGGATTCTTCTATTCTTGCGACCATCGCCAATCCCTTTGCGTATGTGCTGATTCCGATCGTGGGCTATCATGCCTGGCAGCTGGCTGCAGCTGCGGTGACCGGCTTCATCGCCAAGGAGAATGTCGTGGGCACTCTGGCGGTATGCTATAGCATTTCCAGCCTGATCGATACCGAAGAGCTGGCACTGATGGAGGGCGCAGGCGCGGAGGTCGCTGCGGTTTTCGGCCTGACGAAGGCTGCGGCGCTGGCTTACCTGATGTTTAACCTGTTCACCCCGCCGTGCTTTGCGGCCATCGGCGCGATGAATTCCGAGATGAAGAGCGCCAAGTGGCTCTGGGGCGGCATCGGTCTTCAGATGAGCGTTGGTTTCGCTGTGGGCTTCCTGGTTTATCAGATCGGTACGCTGATCACCACCGGTACTGTAGGTGCAGGCTTCATTCCCGGCCTGATCGCGGTGGCGGCTATCGCCGGGGTGATCGTCGGAATCATCCTCAACACAAACAAGCGCGTGAAGGCTGAGCGCGAACTTAAGGTCCGTGCCTGATTTCACCAAAGGAGGCGTTTCTCATGGATGACCTTATCATTCTCCTGATTCTGCTGGCCATCGTGGGCGGCGCTGCGGCGTATGTCTACAAGGCCAAAAAGAGCGGCAAGAAGTGCATTGGCTGCCCTGAAGCAGCCAAGTGCTCAGGAAATTGCGGCGGCTGTTCCTACGGCTGCGGCAAGGATATCAACTAAAAGCAAGGCCATGTTCCCAAAGTCGGGAGCATGGCCTGTTTCTATGAAATCATTCTGCGGCTGAGGGCGAAGCCGGGGCGGCTTTCTCTACGAAACGCATGTCAACCATCTTCTCATAGTCCCATGTGCCCTCGAAAAGGCCGGAGACAGTCACGACCTCCATGCAGGTGTCAACCGCCTGATGACTGATCAGTCCGTCCACTGACCACAGATTATCCTCATACGCGCGATCCAGCGCGGCTTTGCGGCCCTCCTCCGTCAGGGTAGGGAACTCAAGGCGCAGCACCTTCTCTGCGATGGCGCGATCCTCCTGCACGACCTTCAGGGCCTTGAGCATCGCACGGACAAAAGCGGCACAGGTCTCAGAATCTTTTTCCATGGTGGACTGCTTCACGCCGATGACGGAATAGGCATAGTCGCCCAGGTCAGGGAATTTGACGAAGGGCTCTTCGAAGATGCCCGCCGTTACGCCCTCGGAAATCTGCGGTTCGCCACCATTGCCGATGTCGCCCTGACCGTATTGCAGCATGGCGGTCACGGTGGAAGCGTCGGCGTTCTCCAGGAGTGTCACGTCCGCATCGGGATCAAGGCCTACGGACTTCAACAGGTACCGGGTCAGCACGTTGGGGGAGCCGCCATACCGGCCGGCGATGATGATTTTATCCTTGAGAAAGGCGGCCATGTCCTCATCCGTGTCGGATGCGGGCGAGAGACCGCTGCGGGCGAAAAGGTACACATTGGCGCGGTTGACGCAGTTCACGATGGCGATGATGGGGTCATCGTTGCCCTGGTTGGCGAAGTTGTAGCTGTCCACTCCGCCGATGACGGCGAAGGCGTCCCCGGAGACTACGGCTGTCACATGGGCGCCGCCGGTTGCCTGCACGACGGACACATCCAGCCCTTCCTCGGCAAAGTAGCCCTCATGGATGGCTACATACAGGGGGAGATAGCCGATCAGGTGAACGGGTTCGGCAACGACGATGGGCGTGAGGTCAGGCTGTTCTGCCAACGCCAGGGGCGTGCAAAGCAGCAGGGCGAGGGTAAGGCATAGCAGTTTGTGCATGGGGAGAAGCCTCCTTCTGAAGAATTACGCCTTGCGGGCTGTCCAGTGACGCATGAGGAGCTTTTCCAGCAGTACCACAGCGGCATACATCAGTACGCTCACGATGGACAGCACCACCACACCGACCCATACGAGCTTCAGGTCGAAAATGGTTCCGGCGTACACAATCATACGCCCGAGACCTCGATCCGATGCAATGAATTCTCCGACGATGGAGCCTGCCATTGCCAGGGCGATATTCACCCGCAGCCCTGTTATGATGGAGGGCATGGCCGAAGGCACTACCAGTCGGGTGAAGATCTGTCTGCGTTTGGCGCCCAGGGAGATCATCAGCGTTTCCAGCGCGGGATCAACGGTCTGCACACCTCCGTAGGCGGACATGGCGGCTACTACCACAGTCATGAGGAAAGCCAGCACAACCTTGGAGGAAAAGCCGATTCCGAACCAGATCACCAGCACCGGTGCAAGGGCCAGCTTGGGAAGTGCATTGAGAACAACCAGCCAGGGCTCCGCTACCAGCGCGACCCTCCGGGAGAACCAGAACATCAGCCCCGCGACGGAGCCGATGGACGTGCCCAGCACAAAGCCCAGCAGCGTTGAGGCAGCGGTGTACTGGATGTCCCGCCACAGCTGTCCGGATTGCCACTTTACGATGGCTGTCCTGACGATTTCTGACGGGCTGGAAAAGAAAAACGGGTCGATCAAGCCAAGTCTGCTGCCAGCTTCCCATATGGCGATCAGTGTAAGCAGCAGTCCCCAACGCCAGGCATTCACTGCCCATTTTTTACTCTGCGCCATGTTTTTTTCCCTCCTCGTCCAGCAGCGTGATGATGTCGGTCTTCAGCGTTACCATGGCGGGCAGAGTCAGGGTACGCATGGTGCGCGGCTTTTCCTGAGGGAGCTCGTAATGGGCGATAATTCGTCCGGGCGACGAGCCCATGAGCAGAATCTCATCAGAGAGGAGCAGTGCTTCGTCCACATCGTGGGTGACGAAAAGAACGGTCTTACGTTTTCGGAGACACTGGGTCATGAGCAGCTCCTGCAGATGCAGCCGTGTGATGGGATCGAGGGCGCCAAAGGGCTCGTCAAGCAGCAGCATTTCCTTCCCAGTTTGCAGTGTGCGAACCAGCGCGGCGCGCTGACGCTGTCCACCGGATAGCTCATCGGGGCGTCGGTTCAGCATGGATGAGAGTCCGCATGCCTGTGCGTCGGGAGCGGCGTCTGCGAGGGCGCGGCGGCGGTGGACTCCATGGAGAGTTTTGGACAGTGTGATATTATCCGCGATGGTGCGCCAGGGGAGGAGCAAGTCCTTTTGCAGCATGTAGCCGGTCATGCCGGGATGCATCACGAGGGATTCGCCATCCAGGGTGACTTCTCCCTCATCCGGCGGAATCAGCCCGGCGATGATATTGAACAAAGTGGTCTTCCCACAGCCGCTGGGGCCGAGGATTGACAGGAATTTTCCTTTTTCGAGCGTGAAGGAAACATGCTCGAGTGCAGCGACGGCATTATCCCCCGTGCCGAATTGCTTTGCAACGCCATCGACCTTCAGGTATGCCTGATCTGGCATGGTGATCATCCTTTCGGGCAGGGCGATGTGGAAGCCTTGCCGTCACCAACAGGTTATGCATGGGAAAGGATTTGGACACAAAAAAGCCGCAGTTCGAATGAACTGCGGAGGTAGTCGGCGGAAAGCCTTCCCCTTTGGGGGGAAAGGTGGCCGAGCGATAGCGAGGTCGGATGAGGTGGATGTTGCGGAATGTGTGGGCTACCACCTCATCAGTCGCCTCGCGGAGACAGCTTCCCCTCAAGGGGAAGCCTTTTGGTTGGTCTTACACCCGCCAGATCTCATCCGCATACTGACGGATGGTACGGTCGGACGAGAACTTGCCTGCGCTGGCGACGTTCATCAGGCACTTCTTCGCAAAGGCGATGTGGTCGCGGTAATCGCGGTTGCACTGCAGCTTCTGCTCCATGTAGGAGTTGAAGTCGTGCAGCACAAAGTAATGGTCGGGCTGATGCCAGGATGCGCCCACGAGGATCGCGGAGGCCAGCTCTTTGAGCATGCCGTCCTCATCGGGGAAGGTGCCGTCCACCAGGGAATCCAGCACGCGGGCCACATCGGGGTTCTGCTTGTAGATCGCGCGGGGATCGTAGCTGCCCTTGATGGCGTTGATCTCGTCCACCGTCGCGCCGAAGATGTAGTTGTTCTCCCGGCCTGCCTGCTCGACGATCTCGATGTTTGCGCCGTCGAAGGTGCCGAGCGTCACCGCGCCGTTGAGCATCAGCTTCATGTTGCCGGTGCCGGAAGCTTCGGTGCCTGCAGGGCTGATCTGCTCGGACACGTCGGCGGCAGGGATGATCTTCTCCGCCCAGGAGCAGTTGTAGTTCTGCACGAACACGACCTTCAGCAGATGGCTGGTCTGGGGATCGTTGTTGACCTTGTCAGCGATCATGTTGATCAGCTTGATGATGGCCTTCGCGCGGGCGTAACCGGCAGCAGCCTTCGCGCCGAAGATGTAGGCGGTGGGGGTGAAATCGGTGAGGGAGCCGTCCTTGAGCTTATAGTAGATGTTCAGGATGGACAGCGCGTTCATGAACTGGCGCTTATACTCGTGCAGGCGTTTGACCTGGATATCGAAGATCATGTCAGGGTCGAGCTTGACGCCCTCCTTCTTGTAGATCTCCGCAGCCAGCTGCTCCTTCTTCTCCCGCTTGACGGCGATGAAATCCTGTGCCAGGTTATCGTCGATCAGGGGCTTCAGATTTCCCAGCTGGAACAGGTCGGTCATGAAGCCGCTGCCGATCTTGGATTCGATCAGCTTCACCAGCTCGGGGTTGCACAGGCCCAGCCAGCGGCGCTGAGTGATGCCGTTGGTCTTGTTCTGGAAGCGCTCGGGGTACACGGCGTACCAGTCGGCGAACACATCGTCCTTGAGGATCTCGGAGTGAATGGCGGCCACGCCGTTGGTGGCGTAGGAGGCATACACCGCCAGCTGAGCCATGTGGATCTGGTTGTCCCACAGGATGCAGCGGGTCTTCTTGACATCGAAGCCCTTCTCGTACATTTCCGCCTTGAACTTGTCGTTGATCATGTGGACGATCTGGACGATCTCCGGGCAGACGGAAGCCATCAGGTCGGCGTCCCACTTCTCGAGGGCCTCCTGCATGACGGTGTGGTTGGTGTAGGCGAAGGTCTCGCGGGCGATCTGGAAGGCCGCCTCGAAGGTGAAGTCATCCTCCATCAGCAGACGGATCAGCTCGGGGATCGCCATGACCGGATGGGTGTCGTTCAGCTGAACGGCATGCTCGGCCACGAACCAGGCGTAGTCATCACCGTGGCGCTGCTTGTACGCGCGGATCATGTCCTGCAGGGAGGCGCTCACCAGCACATACTGCTGCTTGATGCGCATCTGCTTGCCCTCGCGGCGGGAGTCGTTGGGGTAGAGGAACTTGACGATGTCCTCGGCGCGGTTGCGGTCAGCGGCGGCCTGCTCATAGCGCTGCTCGTTGAACTGGAAGAAGTCAACGGCCTTGATGGGTTCAGTCTGCCACAGGCGCAGGGTGCCGATGTTCTTGGCCCCGTAGCCGACGATGGGCATATCGTAGGGCACCGCACGCACGTCGCCGGTGGCCATCTTGACGATGACGGATTGATCCAGGCGGCGGATGGACCACGGATCGCCGAACTTGGCCCAATCGTCGGGGGACTCGACCTGACGACCATCCTCAAAGCTCTGCTTGAACAGGCCGTACTTGTAGCGCAATCCGTAGCCGGTCAGGGGAACGTCGATGGTGACGGCGGAGTCCAGGAAGCAGGCAGCGAGACGACCCAGGCCGCCGTTGCCGAAGGCGTCATCCTCGATGTCCTCCATGATGGTGACGTCCACGCCGCGCTCGGCCAGCAGGGACTTGACCTCATCCAGGTAGCCCAGGCAGTATAGGTTGTTGTACACCATGCGGCCCATCAGGTATTCAGAGGACATGTAGTAGGCCTGGCGACGGCCAGCGCGGTTTTCTTCGCAGGCAGCCCAGGTGGGGGAGAGGGCGATCATCGCGGCGGTGGACAGCGCATTGTGCAGCTGGGTCGCGCTGGCCTTCTCGAGGGTCGTGTGGTCATTCATCATCAGCAGGGATTCGGTTTGCTGAAGAAGTTCCTTGGCAGTCATCATAAGGTGGGATACCTCCAGTGTTTAGTGGGAAACGAGCCCTCTCACCCGCTCCGCGGGAGCTCTCCCGCAGGGAGAGCCTTTGGAGTAAGTGGGACAGGGTTCGATAGCAGCAAAGTCGGCCAAAAGGCTCTCCCTCCGGGAGAGCTGTCAGCGATAGCTGACTGAGAGGGCCCTCCCGCTGGGAGAGCGAGAGCGCTTATACGCGCTTGGCCTTCACATTCATGGCATACAGGTGGGCAGCGACCTTGTCGGAAGCCGCGCCGGGCTTCATGCGCCAGGCCCAGTTGCCGCCGGCACAGCCGGGGAGGTTCATGCGGGCGGAGCCATCCAGGTGCAGCACGTCCTGCATGGGGATCATGGCGGTGTCGCAGGGGGAGGAAAGGACGCAGTCCATGAAGAGCTCCACGCCCTCCTCGGCGGTCTCGAAGTCGCCCAGGTAGTCCTTGGCGGACTGAATGGTCTCCTCGTCCATCGTATTCAGCCAGCCGACGGTGGTGTCATTGTCGTGGGTGCCGGTGTAAGCCACGTAGTTCTCCGTCCAGGTTCCGGGGAAGTGCTGGTTCTCATCATCCTCATCGCCGCCGCCGAAGCCGAAGGTCGCCACCTTCATGCCGGGATAGCCCACGAATTTGAGGAGCTTGCGCACCCGCTCATTCTGTACGCCGAGGTCTTCGGCGATGATGTTCAGGCCGGGGAGCTCCTTGCGGAAGGTCTCGAAGAGATGCTTGCCGGGGCCGGGGATCCATTCGCCGGTTTTGGCGGTGGGGGCGCCATAGGGGATGGAGTAGTAGTTGGCAAAGCCGATGAAGTGATCCACGCGGACCAGGTCGTACATCTTGCTCATGGCGCGCATGCGCTCGACCCACCAGCCGTAGCCATCCTCATAGAGGCCGTTCCAGTCGTACAGGGGATTGCCCCAGAGCTGGCCGTCCTCGGAGAAGCAGTCCGGCGGAACGCCCGCCACACGGGTGGAAATGCGGTTCTCGTCCAGCTGGAAGACCTCCGGATGCGTCCAGGTATCGGCGGAATCCTCCGCGCAATAGATGGGCATGTCGCCGAAGAGCTCGATGCCGTTGTCATTGCAGTACTTCTTCAGCGCAAACCACTGCTTGAAGAAAATATACTGGCAGAAGATGTGGTAGCGCACCTCCACGTCCAGCTCAGCGCGGTACTTGGCCACAGCCTCAGGCTCCCGCATGATTATGCTGCGGTCGGACCACTTGGTCCACATGTTGTTGCCATTGGCGCGCTTGACGGCGGTGAACAGGGCGAAATCCTCGACCCAGTCATTGTCTTTCACGAAGGCTGCCAGCTCGTTTGTCAGCTTGGCTTCGCTCTCCTCGAAGGCGCGGCGCAGCAGGCATTCCTTATTGGCGCGCACCGCCTCGAACTCCACCTTCTCCTCCTGGGAGGGTGTGTACAGATCGCCGGGCTGAAGGGTGAGGAGGCCTTCCTCGGACAGGGTTTCCAGGTCGATCAGCATGGGATTGCCCGCGAACACGCTGGAGGATTGGTAGGGGCTCTCGCCGTAGCCGGTGGGGCCCATGGGCAGAACCTGCCAGATCTTCATGCCGCTCTTCTTCAGGAAATCGGCGAAAGCGTAGGCCTCTTTGCCCATCGTGCCGATGCCGCCCGCGCCGGGCAGGGAGGAAATGTGCATTAGCAGACCGCTCTTACGCATTTGTATCCGTCCTTTCGGGTTGTTTTGTCATCGTATCGTAGCGTTATGGAAACGTTTCCGAAAAACCTTCAAAGAAAGGCGGGAAAGGATCTCCCGCTTCATCAAAATATTCTGCACAGAAGGGGAAATTCCTGCAATCCTTGGCGAAAAGTTGGGAAAAAAGTTAGGGAACCCCTCCGACCTCGCATGCGCTCGGCCACCTCCCCTACGAAGGGGAGGCAAAGTAACCAGGGCTCCCCTTCGTAGGGGAGCTGTCCGCGTAAGCGGACTGAGGGGTAGCCCGGCTACCCTTTTACAGAGCCTCCCGTCACCCCCTCCACATAAAACTTCTGCATGATGATGAACAGCACAGAAATCGGGATGGACACCAATACGCCGCCTGCGCAGAACTGGGCGAAGTAGCGGTTGCGGTTCACCTTGTCCACCATGGAGAAGAGGCCCAGCGCCACGGTCTTGTCCGTTGCAACGCCGGAGGACATGATGATCGACGCATACACGAAGTCCATCCAGGGATAGAGGAAGGAGCTGATGACCGTGTACACCACGATGGGCTTTGACAGGGGCAGGATGATCCGCCGGAACACCGTCCATTCGTTGGCGCCCTCTAGGTAGGCGGCCTCCCGCAGGGAGCGGCTCACCGTGTCGAAGAAGCCCTTGGCGATCAGGTAATCCACGCCTGCACTGGCGCTGTATATGAGGATCAGTCCCGGCAGGGAGTTGGTCAGCCCGATCTGCCTGAGGATAAAGTACACCGCGATCATCCCCAGAAAGCCGGGGAAAAGGTTGAGGATAATGGCGGTCTTCATCATGGCCTTGCGCCCCCGGAAGCGCAGGAAGCTCATCGCGTAGGACGTCATCAGCACAAAGGCGGTGGAGATCACGCAGGTGAATATGGCCACGATCAATGTGTTGGTGAACCACTGGGGGAAGTTGCTGACGCTGTCGGCGGAAAATAGCAGCTCGCGGTAGTGGGCGAGGGTGTATTCTTCCGGGAAGAAGGAGCGGATGTTCGGCCCCTCATCCACGCCGAAGGAGGTCACCACCAGCCACAATATCGGGATCAGCCAGATGGCCGCGAATGCCGCCAGCACCGCATGGTGCATAAGGGTCGGCAGAAGGGATATGCGTCGCTTGGTCAATGGAAAGCCTCCTCCCTTCCGCGGCCGGTCAGGCGTCCGAAGGCCACAAGGGTCAGGGCGCTGCACACCACGAACACCAATATGCCGATCACCGAGGCCATCTTGTAGTTGCTTTGATCCTGCGTCAGGCGGTAAAGCCAGGTCACCAGGAGGTCAATCTCGGTCGCTCCGGCCTGAGCCATCAGCTGGTCGGTGGTGACGTAGACGTCCCGGCTCAGGAGCCAGATGACGTTGAAATTGTTGATGTTGGTCACCATGCCGGACACAAGGCTCGGACCGGTGATGTGCAGCAGGTAGGGCATCGTGATGCTGCGGAAGACCTGCCAGCCGTTCGCCCCGTCAATGCGGGCTGCCTCGGTCAGCTCGTGGGGGATGTTGAGCAGAATGCCCGTGGCGATGAGCATCTGATAGGGCACACCCACCCAGAAGTTGATGAGCAGGATCATCGGCCTTGCCCAGCTGGGGTGGGTCAGGAAGGGGATGACGTTGGCCGTAGGGATCGCTCCGATGGAATAGAGCCAGTCCGTCACGCCCCACTGCTTGCACAGCGTGTTGACGATGCCCACATCTGCAAAGAGGTTGCGCACCAGCAGCAGCGACACAAATTGCGGCACCGCCATGGCGATCATAAAGCAGGTGCGCCAGAAGGGCTTCACGATGGTCCGGCGGTGGTTGATGAGCATCGCCATAAGGATGCCGCCGATATAGCAGGAGAGCGTCGCTATGACAGCCCAGACGAGTGTCCAGCCCAAAACGCGGGGGAAGGCATGGGCGAAGGCTCCGCTGGCGGTCAGGTCGGTCAGGAGCTTGAAGTTGTCCAGTCCTACCCAGGTGAACAGGTTGGTCGGGACGAGATGGTTGCGGTCATAGTTGGTGAAGGCGATGAGGATCATCGTGATCAGGGGGATGATCATCACCAGCACCACGCCGGCAGTGGGCAGGAAGAGCAGCGTCCGGTGAAAATCCCGGCCCAGGTAGCGGGAAAGCCCACGAACGGCTTGTGGTCTGCGGGAAGGGGTCAGCAGCCGCCACAGCTGTAACAAGGTCGTGCCCAGCAGCAGGATCCCCACCACGCCAAAGAGCAGGATCAGGAAAGAGTTGTCGTAGTCGTTCCAAACGTTTTTGCGGGTGAGGGGATCCCATATGCGCTGCGCCTGAACCGTGCCAAGGGTTGGCAGCTTGCGCACATAGGGCCAGCACAGGAGGAAGCCTGCCGTCTCGGCGGTCAGCAGCAGCCAGCCGCCCCATCTCACCGGTGCTTTGGTGCGTGAAGTCCTCATTGGTCAGCCGGGGCGGTGATCCCCGCAACGCAGTTGTCCAGCAGGGTCTGCAGTTCGGTTCCGTTCGGATTCCCGCTGACGATGATCTTCCCCAGCGCGGCGGCCGCATCCCAGTATTTGCTGCCCACCCGCTGCACATCCGCATAGGGCGCCTGGGCCACAATGGCAGCGATAGCGGGTTCTGTTTGAACCTCTGGGGAGGACAGCGCGGCCACGTTGCTCGGGCCCTGGCGGCGCATGGTGAAGCGGTCTACCTGGGCCTGATAGGCAGTCATGAAGGCGGCCAGATCCAGCGCATCCCCCGCGTGGTCGGAGTAGGGGTTCACCCCCACCAGCTTGAAGCCGGAGAAGGAGGCCATCTGCACGTTTTGATCCTTCACGCGGAAGGTGGGGAGCTTGGCAGCGGCGTAGTTTTCGCCCCATACCTGCGCCGCGACGGTGGCGTTCCAGGTGCCGCTCACGCCCGCGATGATGCTGCCGTCCTTGATGCCCGCGACAAAGGCGTCGCTGTCCGCCTCAATAAAGCCAGGATGGGCTGCGATTTCCAGCAGCGCGCTCAGCACCTCCACGCCGGTGATGGGTGTGTCTGTGGCATTCCAGTTGCACAGGTTGGTCACGCCGTCGTCGGACAGGCGCATCTCCAGCCCTGCGCCGCGAAAAAAGCTATACAGATACCAGGCGTTGGACATGGGAAAGGCGACCTTGAGGCCGTTCTCTGCGGCTCGGTCAAGGAGGCTCTCCAGCGCGGAAGCGTCGCCGGGGGTGATGTAGGCGCTGTTGTAGAACATGAAATACCCGTTGTCCGCCGTAGCAGGGTAGGCGCAGAGCTGGCCGTCCGGCCCGGTGGCTGCCTCGATGGATTCAGGGGTGTTGCTGTTGCGGATATCCTCCACGCCTTCTGCGATGGGCATCAGGGCTCCGCCGATGAGCAGGGAGTTCAGCTGGTCGTCTGCGAAGGTGAAGACGTCCGCCGCGCTCTCCACGTCGGCGAGGATGACCTTGGCCACATCGCCTTCGTTCTGCACGCCGATCTGCACGTCGTACTTCCGGTCGGGATGGGCGGCGGAAAAGTCCCGGAGGACCTGCTCCATCCAGGCCACATCCGCATTGTCGCCCACCCAGACCCGCAGGGGTGTAGACGTATTCTCTTCCACCGTGGAGGGCCTGCAGCCCGTCAATAATGTCAGCATAAGAACCAGCGCACCAAAACGCTTCATGCCAGAACCTCCTCACACGCATCATTCTATGAAAAGTATGGACGTCATGCCGGGTGCATATGCATGAAAAAAGGCCCGTCCGTTTGCGGCGGACAGGCCGGAAAGGCTTTGTCATGGATTCATTTGTCCCACGGATTCGCGGACGATCAGCTCTGCATCCACGGTGATGTGGCGCGGCTCCTCGCCGTGCTCGAGCATGCCCATGAGCATTGCGACGCTCTCCCTTGCGATCTCGTTGATGGGCTGGGCGACGGTGGTCAGGCGGGGAATGAAGTACTTGCCCATTTCGATGCCGTCATAGCCCACGACGCTCACGTCCTCGGGCACCCTGCGGCCAATATCCTGCAGCGCACGGATCACGCCCATCGCTACGGTATCAGACATGGCGAAGACGGCGGTGGTGTCCGGCTTCATGGCGAAGAAGCCGCGGGCGGTATCATAAGCGCCACGCAGGGAGAAGCGGGTGTCCACATAGCGCTCCTCGTCAAAGGGGATGCCGGCGGCCTCAAGGGCCTCCATCGCGCCCTGATAGCGCTGGGTGAAGCCGTCGTTGCCCTGCCGCACGCCGCCGAAAATAGCGATCCGCTGATGTCCGGCGTTGATGAGGGTCTGCATGGCGGCAAAGCCCATGGCCCGGTTGTCGATGAACACGCTGCCTGCCCGGGGAAGCTCTGCCCTTTCCGCGCTGATGGTGGCGAATACCATGGGCATGTCCAGGTTTTGCAGCACATGGGCACGCTCGTCGATGCGGCCGCCGAGGAAAATGCAGCCGGTGACCCGCTTCTCGTGGGACAGACGCACAGCGGTCTGGAATTCGTCCGCCTTCTCGTCCACATACTCCACCAGGAAGGAGGCTTCCAGCCCGTGGGTGTACTGCAGCACCGCCTCAGCCAGCGAATTAAGGAAGGGGTTCTCTCTGCCGCGCAGGATGATCGCGACGATCTCGCCGTCGGTCTGTTTCAGTCCGCGGGCATTGGCGTTGCCGGTGAAATGGCATTCCTCCATGACGCGTTCGACCTTCTCGCGGGTGGCCTGGTTGACGTCAGGGCGCTTGTTCAGCACGCGGGATACGGTCGTGACGCTTACGCCTGCTTTCTGGGCGATATCTTTGATGGTGTATATCTTCACGGGGGACTCCTCTCCGGGGCTGAAAACGCTCCCGGTACCGTTTTCGGCTACTCTCAGGTTATCGTAACACAAAAGGACGCTTCTGTCAAGGAAAGATGGGAAATATGTGGCGGTCTTTTCACAGATAACACATCGAATTGATTGCTGTTGATGAGAGTTGCATTAGAAATGCGCCATTCCTTTGCGTTCGGGGGCAAAACATGCTATAATGGGTACATCGCAGGGCGTTCCCTGCGGACAGGAGTGAAAAGCATGGCACTGATGACCGAAGAAAAGACCGGCAAGCCCTCATTATGGAATCAGGCGCTGAAGGTCGTCAAGGGGGATTCCACCACCGAGCTGGTGGAGCAGTTCACCCAGGAGATGACGCTGGTTGCCGAAGGATTGTGTGAGGATCAGGCCCGGCTGCGCAAGGCAGTGGACGGCCTCATCCGCGAAGCGGACGGCCAGCGGGCGAAGAACGAGCAGGACTATCAGGGCCTGCTGCATCAGCTGGAGGAGGATCAGAAGAAGGTATATCATCGGCTGGACGAGCTGTCCCGGCGCATCGCGGCGCTGGAAAAGCCGGCTCCCAAGGAGAAAAAGGGAAGGTTAAGGCTTGGCGCGGATGTGATCGGCCGGGTGACTGTGCTGGCTGGCATGGTGTGCGCCACCGTACTGATTGTGACCATCCTCAAGCTGTTTATGTAAGGAGTAGCAAATGAAGTCATATCAGGAAATGCTGGATTCTTATCGCAAGCGTCAGCGGAACACCGTGGTGGACGCCATTGCCACCGGCCTGACCTACATGGACGAGATCGCCGTGGACAGCGGCCTCCTGGAGGAAACAGGCCTGCTGGGCGAATTGACAGGTTCGGTCTGCGGCGCGCTGCCCTTTGCGATCATCGCTGTCCAGGAGGGCTCGAAGGTGATCCTGGGGCTCAAACCCGCCGCCAACGGCGTCCAGGACGGCGCGTTCCGCATGGTGAAGACCGGTGCGGCGCTGGGGGTAGGCACGGCTGTTGCAGCCGGTGCGGGTTTCTGGGCAGCCATTCCGGTGACGATGGGCGTGCGTGCGCTCTTTGACCGGTATCGCTCCAAGGCGCTGACCGGCATGCGGGTGCAGGGGCGCATTACCCGGCTGCAGGAACTGAACGCTCAGCTGCGTCAGGCTCAGGAGGAATTGCAGGTGGAAACGCACGTCACCCTCCCGGAGCCGGAAATGCTGGCAGCCATCCCGAATTGAATCAAAATAGTTGGAGCAGGAAGCGCAATGCCTCCTGCTCCTTATGTTATCAGAAGATATTAATGACCTCTGCGCCCTCGCGGACGAAGGCGATGAACTCGTCCAGCTCGGCGTGGCAGGTGATGGTCTGCCTGCCCTCAACGATGGACTTGTCCGACGTGCGGATCCACTTGCCCGCAGGCAGGTACACCTCGCGCTCGGTAGTTGCCGCGTCCATGATGGGCGCAAAGAGAATGTCTGGGCCGAACATGTACTGGTCGTCCAGCTCGTAGCACTTTTCATCCGCCGGGAAGTCGAAGAACATCGGGCGCATGATGGGCTCGCCGGTCTGGTGGGTAGCCTTGGCGCATGCCAGGATGTAGGGCTTCATCCGCTCGCGCAGGTGGATGTAGGAGGCAAGCACAGGCGTGTTGCGCTCGCCGAAGGACCAGATCTCGTTATCGCCGCCGGAGCGCTCCTTCACGCCGGGATGACGGTCCACCTGATTCTTCATGCGGCGGCGGGAGCCGTGCAGGCGCATCACCGGGCTGAACAATCCGAACTGGAACCAGCGCACGATCAGCTCGCGGAAGTAATCGCTCTCCACATCGCCGCCGTGGAAGCCGCCGATGTCGGAGTTCCACCACGGGATGCCGCACATAGCCATCGACAATCCGCTGACCACGCTTTCCTTCAGCGCCTGCCAAGAGGAGGGAATGTCGCCGTTCCAGACGATTGCGCCGAATTTCTGACTGCCGGGCCAGGCGGCGCGGGTCAGGGAAACGATCTCCGTCTCGCCCTCGGATTTCAGGCCATCCCAGAAGGTCTTGCAGTAGTAGTAGGGATAGGTCAGGCCCATTTCCATCCCGTTGCCCAGATGGTAACGCAGGTGATCGCCTTGCTGGGGATGATATTCCGGCTCGGCCTCGTCCAGCCAGAAGGTCTTGATGCCATACTGATAGTATCCCTTTTTGACTTGTTCCCAGACATACTCGCGGGTGCGGGGATTGGTGGGGTCGATGAAGGTCTGCTGACCGTAGAACTCGAAGGTGCCGTACTGGCCGTTTTCCGTGCGTACGAGCATGTTCTCGTCGTTCATGGTCTCCCAATTGTGGGAGTTGGGGTTGATGGTGGGCCAGATGGATACCACAGGACGAATGCCCATCGAATACAGCTCGTCACACATGGCCTTGGGGTCGGGCCAGAGGGAGGGTTCAAACTCCCAGTTGCCCTGCTCAGTCCAGTGGAAATAGTCGATGACGATGGCGTCCACCGGGATCCCCATGGCATGATATTTGCGAGCCACTTCGAGCAGGTCGTCCTGACTTTCGTAGCGCAGCTTGCACTGCCAGTAGCCTGCGGCCCACTCGGGCATCTCGGGTGAGAAGCCGGTCAGCTCGGCATAGCGGCGCATGGCGATGGCAGGCGTGGCAGCGGCAGCGATGATGTAATCCGCCTGGTAGGCACAGTTGGCCTCCCACAGCGTGCGGCTGCGGCCGAATTCCACGCGGCCGGGACTGGGGTTGTTCCACAGAAAGTAATAGCCCAGGGAGGAATACACGCAGGGCAGGGCCGACTTGGTATTGTAGTGCCACAGGTCGGTGGCGGTGCCCTTGCGGTCCAGGCAGGGCTGCTGCTCCTGGCCGATGCCGTAGAAATGCTCGCCCTCCTTGGCGTCAAAGAGCGCGCGGATGCGGTACATATTGCCGGCTTGGTGGGTGTACTTGGTGACGGGATCGCCGTCCTCGCGGGAACGGAGGATCTCCTTGCCGTCCTTCAGGAAGCGGAATTCAGCACGCTGCCAGCCCTTCCACAGCTCCACCTTCAGAGAGCCGACGGTCAGGGAGGCATGTTCGCCGTCGCATTCGGTGACAGCTTCGGCAGGCAGGGGATCCAGCAGCGTCCACTTCTCCTCCGAGAAAGTGCCGTTGCGGGTGGCGCGCACGCGGATAGTATCCGGGCCATAAGGCTCAAACAGGATGGTCTCATCCCGCATCTGGAAGAGGATGGAATTCGCCGTGGCAGTGATCTTGCTCATGGGGAGCTCCTTTCGGGTATGATGTTGTCGGATCATGTAGGGTGATTATAGCAAATGCCAGGGGAAAAAGCAATATCCGCCGGGCGTGCATTTTTATTGTATAAGCGGTTGACGAATTGGGCAAAATCCGATATCATGTGCCGTGTACTTAAGGAGGATGAAGGCATGAAATTCACCAAAATGCATGGTATCGGCAACGATTATGTATATGTGAACTGCTTTGAAGAACATGTGGAGAATCCTGCCGAGCTGGCGGTGAAGATGAGCAAGTACCACTACGGTGTGGGCAGCGATGGCCTGATCATGATCTGCCCCAGCGAGGTAGCGGACTTTGAGATGAAGATGTACAATTCGGACGGTTCCGAGTCGGAGATGTGCGGCAACGGCACCCGCTGTGTGGGCAAGTATGTTTATGACCGCGGCCTGACTGACAAGACGACCGTGAGCCTGATGACCGGCGCAGGGTTGAAGCTCCTGCAGCTGAACGTCAAGGATGGCAAGGTTGCTTCCGTCAAGGTGGACATGGGTGCGCCGGAGCTGCGGCCGGAGCTGATTCCTGTTGACCTGCCCGGCGAGGCAGTCATGGGCCACCGGCTGACGGTGGGTGCACAGACCTACGAGATTCACTGCGTGTCCATGGGCAATCCCCACTGTATCGTGTTCGTGAAGGATCCTGACCAGGTGGATGTGGCCCAGGTGGGCGCCATGCTGGAGAATCATCCCATTTTCCCCAAGCGGGCCAATATTGAGTTCGTGCAGGTGGTGAACCGCAATCATCTTCGTATGCGGGTGTGGGAGCGTGGCTCCGGTGAAACCCTGGCCTGCGGCACGGGCGCCTGCGCGTCTCTGGTGGCGGCGGTCCTGACGGGCCGCGCGGATCGTCAGGTGACGATGGATCTTCTGGGCGGCAGCCTCGAGCTGGACTGGTCCTTTGACGACGGCCATGTGTACCAGGAGGGCCCGGCGAAGTTCGTCTTTGACGGCGAATGGATCGGGGAGTAATTTGGAATTCGGAATTTAGAGTGTGAAAACAGCGCCGGCTCCTTAAGCAGGTCGAAGACCTTGGAGTCGGCGCTGTTTGTTGTGCCAGATCAAGTCAGCTGTGCAGCCCGCGCGATGAGCGCGCGGAGGACAACGTCGGATAAAGACCCATGCAACACGCGGTAGGTCTATGCCAAAGCAGTCAACTCAATCGCGAAAAGGGTCAAGGGG
>JBGUSK010000133.1:0-20880 GCA_045132495.1 Christensenellales bacterium
GCACCTGAAGGTCGCGGTTCGCCGATCGCCTCGCGGATAAACCAAAAGGAAGCACCCCTGATGGGGTGCTTCCTTTTGGTACGCCCGACTGGATTCGAACCAGCGACCTTCAGAGTCGGAGTCTGGCACTCTATCCAACTGAGCTACGGGCGCAAATGGTATGAGAGTTCTCCCTGCTCGGACTACATACGATGTAAGAGATGGAGTGTGATATTTATAGTGGGATGAATTCTGTATTGGGTGCTGTTCGCTTCTGGGTGCAAGAATACACGCCCCGAAAAAATTCCAGGCCCCAAGTTGCCCATAAAGCGCCCGGGCCAGGGTAACAAGATGCGGCGCAGTTGGGCCGACGCTGCCGTGAAGGTCAGATTTAGTGGCACAGATGCAATGCTGAGCGGGATAGCAGGGTTTTCCTGCATATTTGTAGAAATTTACTGCAAAGGGCTTCAGGCGTTTCAATCCCAGTGATTGCAAGCGGTTGCAGCCGTTTGTGGGAATTTTCTGCATTGATAGCATGTGGGTTAATTTGGTGTACACAGGAGGGGTATCTGTGCCGAAGAATCAATCGGTGAATACATTGGGCTTGTACCGGTTGCTGGATGTGCTACCCAAACGCAGCTTCACCGCCCGGAACACGGTGCATAACACCCCGTACCAAATGATCGAGGAACTGAGCGAAGGGAACCCAATGCGGCTGCGGAAATATGCCCGGGAGCTGCGGAAGGTATCCGGGATCAGGGAAATCAAGAATGAAGCGCGTGTTCGGGCACTGGTGGATCAGATTCCGTGTAAAGGCGGGGAAATCGTCAGGCGGATCGAGGATGCGTTGTGGTTTGGCATGAACTTGGTCACCATGATGAGCCTGCAGTGCGGCATGGGCAAGTCAACCGCGATCAGCTATGTTATCCGCGATGTGATCGAATATGGCGATGAGGAAGGTATCCTGATTGCCACCGACAGCATTGAGCGCCTGAAGAGCTACCTGACGCCCAGGTTTGATCCGGAGCTTGCGGAATTCCTGAAGACGCACGAGGACCAGATCACCCTGATCGAGAGCGCCAACAAAGCCGAAGCCTTGCAGCGAATGCGCACGACACCGGTGCTGCTGATGACCACGCAGCGCTATTTCAGCATGAGCGTGCCGGAAATCAACGATATCTTGGTGGGCAGCGGAATCAGGCGCAATGCGGTCATCATCGACGAAAAGCCGATCATCAAGACCGTTGAAACTGTGTCCCGCACGGATGTGAATATGGTGGCCAGCGCGCTCAGTGACGGGCTGCGTTCCTATGATGACCATGAGGAGAAACGCTGGGCAATCGCGTTCTGGGAGCGGATTCGCAGCGAGTTCATGAAGGCCGCACAGGATTTTGAGGATACCCATATCGGGATAACGCCGTTCTTCGCCAAATACGATGGTATGCTCGGCTTGCTGGAAAAGGAATGCGATGAGTTCATGGAAGTCCTTGAAAAGCGCCGCAATCAGATCAGGCGTTTTGATCCGGAGTGCATGGGCCGGTGCGAGCGAATCCTGGATGTGGCGATCCATGGCAGTCTGTTCTATGGCGACAGTGGGCAGTACTATAGGAGCTGTTTCTATACTGTTGTGAACAGGTGGGATCGCCTGAATGAAGTCCAGGCAAATGTTGTGGTACTGGATGGCACCGGCGATATCCACCCGGACTATGACAGGCAGGACGATCTGATCAAGGTGACTGATGATCTCCCGAGTCGCAAACTGAGCAACCTGACGCTGCACTTTGTTAACGTGGACGTCAGCAAGCAGCGCTTGTTTACCGAGGACCGCAGGGGGCAGCACAAGCAGGCGATCCTGAAGTACCTGGACAGCATGGGAATTGATCGGGAAGTGACGCCACTGTTCACCTACAAGGACTGCGAGCCCTGGTTCCGTACCCGCGGCTTTAAACGAACCGGGCATTTCGGCGACATCAAGGGTCGCAACAACTATGCGGATGCAGCGGATATCGTCCAGGTCGGCATGAATCTTTACTCCCAGCAGGATTACCTGACGTTGTGGCTGGCGGATCATCCGGAGACGCGGGATGAAATCCTCAACATGCCTACTGCAGAGATGAACGATACCCTTGAAGCGCTTCGGCGGAGCGACGAGGTGATCGAGCTGCAAAACCGTATTCTCCTCGCCGACCTGGAGCAGAACATGTACCGCGGGGCTATTCGCCGCAGAGATTTTGATGGCCAGGCGACCTTCTATGTCCTGTGCGATACCAACATGCATCGTCAGCTGATCGAACTGGCGAAGGAACGCTATGGTAAGCTGGACGTGAAAGTCATCGTGGATGCGCAGACGCCGGCGGAAGTCCAGCGCTCCAAGCGGGCAACACGTAAAGCGAAGGATCCGGTGAAGGGGACGGCCAATCAGCGGTTCGTCGCATGGTACGAGACGTGTCCGCCGGGCAGGAGCCTAACCACCAGGCAGCTGCTGCAGGAAGCCAAGCTTTCTGCTAATGACCTGAAGAACCTGAGCAAAAAAGACTCGAACGGGAAGTACTACGACCCTGTGGCGGGGCCACTACTGGCTACCATGCATGTTGGGTGGAACCGGTACATGAAGCCTGCCGATGAGGCTGGGGAGCCCGCCACCGACTGACAGAAAACCGCCCTATCTGGATTTCTAATAGCTCGATTGCTGATAAATGAGGTGTGTTATCAAAGGTGTAAATTATTCACATAAAACTACATTTTGAAATTGAAGTATACACACTTCTGCTTAGCTCTACCTTGTTAATTGACAGGGAAGCTTGAGGATTCCCTGTTTTGACCTCGCTATAATCAGCTTCTGAACCCCTGAATGCCTTACAATAACGGGAGTTCGGGGCTTTTTATTTGTTAGCGATGATTTGTGTTTGGAGCGGAGGGGGCCTCGCCCTTGGTGGGGAAGTGGCTGATCATTTTGCCCTCGTTGCCTCGGGCGACAGCGTAATGAAACAAAAAGGAGGTGTGCCTTTAGTTGAACCGCCGATCTCTATATACCACGTCTCTGTTTGCCCATCGACGTAATAACCGTACATAGCGTTCCTATAAACTATTGACTGTCTCTTGTTACCATATCCAGTACACCGGTACCTATTGAGATTCATTGGTTCAGCTATCGTTTCCAAACGTCTATGGTGGGTCGGTGCTGATTATTTGCCCTCGTTACCTCGGGCGCCAGCCGGTGAAAATAGAATAAGGAGGTACCCTTTAGAAAATTCGCTGATCACGATACTTCTCATCTCTGTTTTCCCATCGACGTACTGACCGTGCACAACGCTCCTGTTAACTCTTCCACCGTCTCTGTTAAAAAGCTCTATACTTTATAGAGGATATTCCTCCTCAAACGCGATGCCGCCAAAACGACGAAAAGGGAAGCTCTTGCGAGCCTCCCTTTTATCGTGACGCGATTATTGGACGGTGAAGCGCCGAGTGGTGGTTTCCTTGGTGAAGACAGCTGCTACATCCGGCAACTGCTTCTTCAAGGCGGTCGTGTCGATACGGTTGGCCGTGACCACCTTCCAGGTGATCTTGGTGTCGGTGGTGATGAGGGTGTCCAGATCGTGTTCGGTCATGTGCTGCTTGATGGCGTCTTCGAGGGACTTGATCTCAGCGTCAAGCTGTTCGGCCATGAGACGCAGCTCCTTCAGGTCGCGGGCGACGGTGTTCAGTTCTTGGGTAGACATGGGTGTACCTCCTTCAAATGTGTCGTGGGGGAGTGGGGACGTGGCATGCTGCAGTCATGCCGGGGTTTACGCATGGAAATCCAAAGGGACCCGCGCAGAATCCACATATGATCCGTTCCAACTCGAACGTGATCTCAGAGATGCTATCAATGCAGATAATTCATGCTCAAGTCTGCAAACCCTTGAAATCACTGGGTTTGCGGGCTTTTTACATAGATCAGGAAATTCCCGCGAATAGCGCAGAAATGTGCAATAAATACAAGTGGAAAGGACGGGATTGATGATGATCAATCGGCATACAGGGAGGTCGCCACCGTGAAGACACTACGTTAAACATGTTGAAACACAAAAATAAAAAAGGAGAAGAACTATGAAAACGACTTCAATAACCAAGACCACCTAGACCACCCGTGAATGGCCCGAACTCGTCGACGAGCGCCTGCCTGTTTTCCCTATCCACTACCTGCCATCAGACTGTGCCGCACTCGTTGAGAACGTGGCAAATTCGATGCCTGCACCGATCGACTTCGCGGCCTGCGCAATGCTGGGCACGGCATCAGCCGCGCTGGTTGGCCGAGCCTTTGTTCAGATTCACCCGGGATATACCCAGCCTGTCCAGATTTGGTGTGCGATGACGGGCGACAGCGGTGCAAAAAAGACGCCTACGCTGAATAAATTCCTTGATCCGCTGCGGAAATGGCTGATGGAGGAGCGTGCGAAAGCCGATCCCTATTTCGACAAGCCCTCTGCCCTGGAGACGATCACGACAGATGCGACCCCGGAAGCTCTGGCTGCCCATATGGCGCGCCATAACGGCAGGGCCATCATTTTACCGATGAGGGCAGCGCCATGAACGTACTGACCGGTATGACCTACCGCAAGCCTGGCTCTGAAGCCAACATCGACGCCCTGCTGCAGTCCTATGACGGTGGGCTTGTATCGGTTGCCCGCAAGCTGGCAGACAGCTCCTTCGATATCCCGGAGGCTCATCTGGCATTGACGGTAGGCATGCAACCCAGCGTGATGGAGAAGCTGTCCACCAATGAAGAACTGGCAAGCCGCGGGTTCCCGCAGCGCCTGCTGTACTTCCTCTCAGAACCCATGGGGTACTACATCATCAAGGAGTTACCGCCGCTGAATATGGCGCTTCTTGATGCCTGGAACGACAAGGTGCGCCAGTAGGCGTCTGCCTTCCGGGAAGCTCCTGTGACACTGCCCATGACGGATGCCGCTTACGAACGCTTCCAGATGTTTGCACAACAGATGGTCGATGATCGCTTCGGTGATCTCGGCGGCCATGAGGCCATCATAAGCTGGTGCCTGAAGGCCAGCGGAAAGGTCGCACGTCTGGCACTGCTGCTGACGCTCCTGAAGGATGTCGAGGCCCAATATGTTGGTGTATGGGCTGTTGAAGCCGCTGTTGCCATGATGAACGAGTACTTCATCCCCCATATGAAGCGTGTCTACTATGGCGAGCGTCAACTTAGTGAAGCTGCGAAGTCTCTTCTTGCTTCCATTGTCAAGATGGGGAACGAGTTGGATGGCGTCGTGCCACAGTCGCAGTTGCAACAGCGCGTTCGCGGGCAGAATCAGTTTAAAGGGGATGAAGGTCTTGTCAACTTCCGTGAAGGTCTGCAGGAACTTGAAAATGCGGGCTATATCCGCAAGATCCCAGAGTCTCATCGTGCAGGTCCGGGTCGGAGAAGTGATGGTTCCTGGGAAGTACGGGATATCCTGCTGAAGAAACCTGTGTCGAAGCCCACTGATGCGAAGGCTGAACCGACGGTTGGATTGAATCTGACGCCAACCATTGAGCCGGGCATTCCGACGGAACCTCTGGCCTTCGAGATGCAGCCAAACTGGGCAGATACAGAGCTGCCGTTCTGAACAAATAACCCGTCCGGGGAGGGAGACTTCTCCGGGCGGGTGTAAATGTAAACAGGAGTGATGAAAATGAATGTCGAAATGATGAGTGACCGGCAGGCGATCCAGTGGACAATCAGCGTCCTGGAGCGATAGCTGCCTGCCGATGACGTGCACCTTGCCAACTGCACACCTGATATCAACCTGTCATCAAAACCGTTTCCTTCTTCAGAAGGAGAGGTTGACATGGTACATAAGCACAGGGTGCGCATTGCCGCCAGCGATGATGGCGCACCTGTGTATAAGTGGATTACGGCACATTCGGTCGATGCGCTGAACGACCGTATTGTGCAAACCTACATTGAAAGCGGCCGCATTGGTGAATTCATGAAGCTGCCCAAAGGGCGTGACGCGGTGGAGGAACTCTCAAATAGGCGAACGACGAAAACCTTCTCCGCCTATGTGGAAGAGTGGCTGACGGTCTACAAGGCACAATCCCTGAAGCCGACGACGCTGCGGGGATATCGCAGCATGATGTCGGCGCATTTGACAGCGGCCTTTGGCAGTATGCAGCTGGCGGACATCACCACGGCGGACGTGCAGAAGTTCCTCAACGAGCGCAGCCACCTGTCCCGCAAGACGCTGAAGCTCATGCTGGACTTTATGGGCCAGGTGTTCAAGGACGCCATTGAGGACGGCTTCATGGAGCATGACCCCACAGCCAGCCGCAAGCTGGTGATACCGTCCACCAGGAAGAAGGAACGCGAGGCGATCTCCATGGAGGAGTTCCGGGATATCCTCGGGAACCTGGAAAAACTCCAGCCCCAGGATCGCCGCCTGATGGCGCTGCTGATGCTGACGGGCATGCGCAGAGGAGAGGCTCTGGGCCTTCAGTGGAGCGACATTGACTGGGCGAAGGGGCTTATCCATGTCCGGCGTAACGTGACTTTCGCAGGCAATCAGCCGCATATCGGCACACCAAAAACAGAAAAAGGCACCCGGCAGATCCCCATCGTGGGGATGCTGCGCGAGTACCTGGAGCCTGTTGGGGAAGGGGAGACCTTCATCATCGGCGGCGACGAACCCATTACAGAGATGACCTTCAAGCGGACTTTCCAGCGGATTGCCAAAACCATCGACCTGCATGGCGCGACGCCGCATGTGTTCCGGCACAGCTTCCTGACCTATGCGCAGACCGTCGTGACGGATATCAAGACGCTGCAGGCAATCGCGGGACACGCGGATATCCAAACCACCATGAACCGGTATGTGCATCAGCAAAGCGACAGGATCGTGGAGACTGGAAAGCGCGTGACAGACCTGTTTGTGCAAAAAATGTGCAAGGAGGGAAGTCCGCAAAGCCTTGCAATCACTGGGATAGAGGCCTGTTAAATAATTAATTAGCGCAAAAAAAGTGCAAAAGTGGGTGATTAAACCGGCAGGTCCGGGAAATCGTGCTGATTTGGGTAACAAAAAACCCTCGAAACATTGCTGTTTCAAGGGCTTTTGACGTGTGGCTCAAATAGGATTCGAACCTATGACCTGCCGGGTATGAACCGGACGCTCTGGCCAGCTGAGCTATTGAGCCAAATGGTTGCGGGGGCAGGACTTGAACCTGCGACCTCCGGGTTATGAGCCCGACGAGCTACCAAACTGCTCTACCCCGCGTCATTCGTGTCAGCCGGTATCTCGCGGCGACAAGAGATATAATACACCATATGCAGGGAAATGTCAACCCCTAAAATGAACTTTTTTGAAAAAAGCCGGAAACGTCAATGAGCGCTTCCGGCAGGATTATCAGGAGCGTTAAGGCAGGGCAGTGACGTGGCAAGATCCTGTCGGGCGAGACGCAGCACGCAGTGATTCCAGATGACACGCAATGCTGTTCCGGTAAGGCTGGCGATGGCTGCGCCGTAAAGGCGGACACCCGGCAAGGGACACAGCGCCGCAGTGACGCCGAGGGTCAGGAAGGAAGCGATCACCGTGCCAGTCAGCGCTTTGTTCTGGATGCCCAGGCCGGTGATCAGCCCAAATTGCACCTGCTGTACCGCCATCAGCAGCGCAGCCGGGGACATCAGGCGCAAAAGAGGCGCCAGGGCGGCTTCGCGATACAGGCGGGTGCTGATGAAATCTGCCCCGAGAAAGAGTCCGATGGAAGCGACTGCCCCCACGCCGCCTGCACTCATCAGCAGCTGACGCATCGTGTGCTGCAGGCGGGCTTGCTGCCCCTCCTGACGGGAAACGGCGGGTGTGGCAACCATGCAGATCGCGCCGGTCACGATGCCGGGGAGCATCAAAAGAGGCATGGCCATACCGTTCAGCAACCCGAACTGTGCTGTCGCTGCGGCTTGGCTTAGTCCGGAATGACGCAGGCAAACCGGCAGCAACACGGCGTTCAATGCGCGAAGCGCTGTCTGGCAAAGGCGGGCGGCGGTGGTAGGCGCTGTCAGGCGGATGATTTCCCGGCGGATGGCGGCGTCGGGGCGGTGCGTAGACAGACGCGGCGTTTTCCGCAGGAAGAGCATCCATACGGCGATCCCGGCGGCAACCTCGGCAATATTCGGCAATGCGGCGGTCACTGCGACGGATTGATGAGCAAAATGCGTCAGCAGGAGAAGAGCCAGTACGCATCGAACGGTCTGCTCTACGCACTCGTTGAAGGCGGGGGTGCTTGCGTCATCCCGCCCATAGAACCAGCCGCTGTACACGGCGCACAGCCCCAAAAGGATGATCAGCGGTATGCTGGTCAGGACGGACGGTAGCGTCCGCCAATCGCCCAGCAGCCAGGCAATGGCAGGAGAAAGAAGCAGCATGGCCGGGGTGAGCCAGGCGGAAAGCCTCCTCACGAGAGAAAGTCCTGCGCGCAGAACAGCTTTTTCGTCCGCTCCCTTCTGGGCGGTGAGGCGGCTCATGGCGGTGGGAATGCCTGCCGTCACGGGGGTGATGGCCAGCATCACGGCGGAGGAGGAGAGCTCCATAACCCCCAGCGCCTGTGCGCCCATGAGACGGGCGGTCACCAGCCGAAGCACAAAGCCCAGGGCCCTTGTGTATGCGTTGGCGATGGTCAGCACCAGCGCCTGTTTTTTCA
This sequence comes from Christensenellales bacterium, assembly GCA_045132495.1. GTDB lineage: Bacteria > Bacillota > Clostridia > Christensenellales > Aristaeellaceae > UBA11524. The sequence goes on from JBGUSK010000133.1 coordinate 8,650, forward strand.
GCGAAGCCATGTGCAGCACCTCCTGTGGTTCAAGAGAGGTTATGCACGCTTTTCCGTTGACAGCACTGCGGCGGGTGAAGTATAATGGAAAAAACGCGCGGGAAGGATGGCGCGTATCGGCAAAGCCCTGAGCGGCTTGGGAGAGGTGGTCGTGTAGGCAAAGACCATTGTCATAGACGGGAATGAATACCTGACTGCCGATAATGAAAGAAATGAACGCCCTCTGGCAGGGCCTGAAATAAAGGAGTGCAACACCAATGAACAAATGGGATATCCGCTTTATGGAAATGGCCCACGTCATCGCGACCTGGACCAGCTGCAACACCCCTGGTCGTGCCATCGGCGCGGTCATCGTGAAGGACAAGCGCATCATGACCACTGGCTACAACGGTGCGCCCGCGGGCCTCAAAACCTGCAAGGAGCGCGGCGAGTGCCTCCGCCGCAAGCTGGGCATTGCCTCCGGCACCCGCGCGGAGGTCTGCTATGCCATCCATGCTGAGCAGAACGCCATCATTCAGACGGCCAAGCTGGGCGTGTCCATCGACGGCGCGACCCTCTACTGTACCCACCAACCTTGCAGCGTCTGCGCCCGCATGATCATCAACGCGGGCATCCAGCGGGTGGTGTACCAGGAGGGCTATCCGGATGATTTCACCCTGGAGCTCTTTGGCGAGGCTGGCATCCAGCTGGAACGCTTTGACCCGGAGCAGACTTGCGAATAAGGCGATGCTGCCGATGGGGAAGAAGAGCTACAAAGGCTTCATTATAAGCTTGCTTACCTTTTTGATGTTGATGGTGGGGATCATCCTGATCCCTGCCGAAGATGAATCCTTGTTCATGCGGCTCGTGATGCTGCTGGTGGCCTGGTACATGGCCGGGCTGTCTTTCCACATTTGGCGGACGGAGCAGGTCTACTGGTACAACGGAACCACCTTTGAGGAAGCCGAAGCAGCCGGAAGCGAGCGCCGGAAGGCATTTGCCTGGCGGCATTTCCGGATCTTCGGCATGTTTGCGCTGCTGATGACCCTGCTCTCCTGCGGGATGCAGCTGCTGGGCGTTTCCGGCTGGATCGATTTTGCCGTCGGGATGGTCGGGCTGATCGTGGCTGCGTGCAGGACGATCTCCTTCAAACTTTGAGGCATGAAAAAACTCCTGCTTATTCAGCAGGAGTTTTTGTGTGATCACATCGTGCGTTTTGCGCCGATGAAGCAGACTGCCACGGTGCCGGGGCCGGCGTGGGCGCCGATGACCGGGCCGACGTTCTCGATGCGGACGGTCACATTCGGGATGCGGTCGTGCAGCATGATGGCCAGCTTGTTGGCGTCCTCCTTGGCGTCGGCGTGGAGCACCAGGACAATGGATTCCGTCGGGTCGGTGATGCACTCGGCGGCCTTGTCCACCATGAAGCCCAAGGCCTTCTTGCGGCCGCGAACCTTCTGTGCGGCGGCGAGCTTGCCCTCGCGGGTTTCGGTGAGGATGGGCTTCAGATCGAGCAGCGTGCCCAGTGCCGCTGCGGTGGCAGAAACACGTCCGCCCCGCTGCAGATACTTCAGGTCATCCACCGTGAAGAACGCTTGGGCGCGAAGCTTGTTGTCCTCCACCCACTGGGCGACGGCTTCGATGGATTCGCCTGCACGGTACATCTCGTGGGCCTTCAGGACCAGCAGGGTCTGGGGCCCGGAGATGGAAAGCGTATCCACCACGATGAATTTCCGCTCGGGGTACTTTTCCAGCAGTGTTTCGCGGGCGGCGCGGATGGCGTTGATGGTCATCGACAACTGGCTGGAGAAGGCGAGGAACAGGATGTCCTTGCCCTCGGCCAGAATGGGCTCGAAATACTCCTCATACACCGTTTCATTCAGCGCGGAGGTGGTGGGCTGGGCGCCCTGACGCATTGCATCAAAGAAGGTCTTGTGGTCAAGGGTCTGGCCCAGATCATCGAAGTATTCCTTGCCTTCAAGCGTGTAGGGCATGTATACAACGGGAATGTCGTACTGAACCTTCAGTGCGTAGGGCAGATCGCTGTCGCTGTCGGTCATCAGGATGTAGTTTTGCATGGCTGCCTCCTATGGATGATAAAAAATGAAATCAAAATGAACATAGGATACCATGCTTATTGTAACGCGAACAGGGCGAAAAAGCAACCCGAAATGGTTTGAAATTCAAATTCTAATGAAATTACTCCTTGGGGTGGGGCTTGAAGAGCAGAGCGGTCAGCGTTCCGAAGAATACTGCCGCTGCGATGCCTGCCGCCGTGCTGGTCAGGCCCCCGGTGAATGCGCCGAGGATGCCGATTTCCTGCACGGCTTTTTTGACGCCGGTCGTCAGTGCATGGCCGAAGCCGGTCAGGGGGATGGTTGCGCCAGCGCCTGCAAAATCCACCAGCGGGCCGTAAATGCCGATGGCGCTGAGGAGCACCCCCAGCACGATGTAGCCCACCAGAATGCGGGCCGGGGTCAGCTTGGTCTTGAGGACGAGGAATTCGCCGATGACGCAGATCGCGCCGCCAACGGCGAAGGCCTTTACGAGATTGAGCAGGAGTGAGATCATGATTCAGCCTCCAATACGATGGCATGAGCGATGCCTGGGATGGTGTCGCCCTGCTGGCTGCTGGTTGGAGACAGCAAAGCGCCTGTGGCCATAAACAGTACTCGCTTGAGCTCGCCCCGCTGAAACCGATGGAAAATATACCCGCACAGCGTTACGGCGGAGCAGCCGCAGCCGCTGCCGCCAGCATGGGTGTCCTGATCGGGGGAGAAAACCTCCAGGCCGCAATCCATGTAGCGTGCGGGATCAAGGGGCATGCCGCGCTCCTGCATGAGGGTCAGCAGCAGATCGTGCCCCACGCGGCCCAGATCGCCGGTGATGATGAGGTCGTAGTCCGCTGCAGTGCGGCTCATGTCGGTCAGGTGGCGTGAGAGCGTGTCCGCTGCGGCGGGGGCCATGGCGGCACCCATGTTGTTGGCATCCTTGATGGCCATGTCAACGATGCGGCCAAGGGTCATGTGGGTGGCGCGGCAGATGGCTGGAAGCCGAGCATCCGAGGATACTACGGCGGAGCCTGCGCCGGTGACCGTCCACTGGGCCGTCGGCGGCCGTTGGCTGCCGTATTCCAGCGGAAAACGATATTGCCGCTCCGCTGTGCAGAAGTGGCTGGAGGCGGTGCACACCGCATGACGCAGATATCCGCCGTCCACCAGCATGCTGGCGATGCACAGGCTCTCTGCCATGGTGGAGCAGGCGCCGTAGAGTCCGATGAAGGGCGTGTGAAGCTCGCGTACGGCAAGGGAAGCGGCCATAATCTGATCCAGCAGGTCGCCGCCAAGGGCCGCGTCGATCTGGGAATGGGTCAGCCCAGCCTTCTGGATGGCAAGATCGGCAGCGGTGTACTGGAAGCGGCTTTCGGCCTTCTCCCAGGTTTCTTCGCCGAAGAGATCATCCTCGATGATCTGGTCAAACTCGTTGCGCAGCGGGCCAGCGCCCTCCTTTTTCCCCACGATGGCGGCGCTGGATACGATGCGCGGACGGTTTGGCAGCAGGATGGTGTGCTGCCCGATGCGGTTCATTGACATGCTGCTGCCTCCTTTACCACGGGAAGATGGCGTAGATCACGCCCACCAGCACGGAGATGCTGATGCCCCATACCAGCACCGGCCCGGCGATGGTGAAGAGCTTTGCGCCCAGGCCGAGCACAAGACCTTCCCGCCGGAACTCCATGGCCGGGGAAACCATAGCGTTTGCAAAGCCGCTGATGGGCACGAACGCGCCTGCGCCGCCGTACTGGCCGATCTTGTCAAACACGCCCACACCCGTCAGCACCGCTGTGATGAATACGATCATCATGCTGCCGAAGGTGGTGGAGGTGGAGACCATCATGTCCAGATAACGCTGGCCAATTTCAATGAAAACCTGCCCGATGGTGCAGATGATTCCGCCGGTGATGAATGCGCGGAAAAGTCCCTGTCCCAATTCTGACTTGGGGGAAATCTTGTCTACCATCTGGGAATAGCGATCGAGCTGGCGCTGCCTTGAGGGACTGGGCTTGGCTTTTTTGTCAAACATGGGTTTGCGCCTCCTTTCGCGGGCGCTGCATGGTGCGATCCTTGGGGATCCGCAAGCGCAGCTCCCGATCAGATGGCCGGGGTTGCCTAATGAGGGTGAATTGTGTCGTTCCATATCGCTGCATGGGCGATTCCTCCATTTTGCAGTTATAATGTGAATACGAGGGCGGCGAGCACCGCGCCAAGCCCTTTGCCGATCATCATCACGAAGCGTACGCCGGTGGATACGTCTCCGAGCCGGAAACGCCGCATGAGCACGGGCGCCACCTCAAGGATTTCCTCCAATGCGGCGGAGAGCATGCCCACGAACATTCCGCCCAGAACAAGCGCAAGAGCACCCAAAATCTCCGGCAGGGACAGGGAAAAACCCAGCATGTCGTGGAGGGTGCAGAGCATCAGCCCAAGGCAGATGGCCCAGGTCAGAATGCGTGGAGACGCGGCCTGCAGCCTGTCCTGCACGCGGGCCGGGATGAGCAGCACGCCCCAGACGCAGCTTGCCGCCACGGCTGTGGATGCGCCAGCCAGTACACCGATGATGATGGTAAGCGCTTCAACCAATGTCGCGGCCCTCCGTTTTTTCCATGTCCTCCTGGTATTCGGTGAGCTTGACCTCCAGGGGCGTGGTGGCACTTCGGGAGGGCAAGGCGTAGAATACTGCCACGCCCAACGCCACGCCGACGGCGTAGGGGATGGTGATCAGCCGATGATCGGAAGGCTCCTTGCCAGTGAGCGTTTCGTAGACGGAAAGCTGCGCCCGGGGCATGTCCACATCTGCGTGGAACCAGGCCAGTCCCAGCGCACCGCCAAGGCAGAGGATCATGAAAGCTGCTGCCGTCCGCAGGGGCCGGGTGAGATCGCGATGGGGGGCTTTGATCCGGTGGACGTAGCATATATCTGCGCCCAGCAGGGTGATGGTCTCTTCGGGGTAGGCTTCCTGCAGCGTCCGGGTGACGTGAATGGCTTCCAGCTTCCAGACACCCTGCTGATCCGGGCAGGGAAGAGGCAGGTTTTCAGCTCCCTCCGGAGCGATCAGCCGTGCCGCTGCGCCCATATGAAGCGTCTGGCCCATTTCGACCTTGGCACGGTTTTGCAGCTGGACGTAGATCATGCGCCCTCCTTAAGCGGCGACGGAGCCGAATTCGAGCTGCATGACCTTTTCCAGCAGCAATTCGTTGCCGTTCACCGCGTCGATGTAGCTGATGTAGGTTTCATCGCCTTGCGTCACGGTGAACTGCCAGCAAAGCCGCTCCTGTCCGCCAAAGGGCAGCAGACACAGGCGATAGGATTCCACCTCAACATCGCCGGAAAGCGATGCGCGGGCTTCCGTTTCGGTCAGCAAGGGCGTTTGCAGCTTGCGGGGGATGTGATTCCTCCAGTAGCTACGGGCTTCGATGCCAACGACCTCTGCCGTATCCATGCGAACCTGCACCAGCACGCGGTCGGGCCAGATGAGCACGCCATTTTGTGCATAGACGCAGGTCAGCACGCACAGGCCGTCATACACCTGGTAGTAGGGAACCTCCATCTCCGCAAAGCCGCGGCTTTTGAGGAAGTCAAGGGCGGCTGCGCTGCACTGCTCAGGGGATTTTGTCATGGGGAAGGAGGCAGTCTCCGGAGACATGAGGAGGATTTTGCCGCCCCTCCTTGTAACCTCCAGATTCAGCTGAACATCCGCTGTCTGCACCGTTACGCCAAAGGCGGGCAGCGCTCCGGCGGTATCCGGGGCATGGGCAACGGACAGTACCCGCTCCGTACCGACGAAATCCTTGGCGATCTGCATTGCCTCGCCGCTGCCGATTTCCCGGGACGGAAGAGCCCGGTAGGAAACCAGCTCCTGTGCTGAGGGCGGGGCGGTCAGCTCCGTGGCAGGCAGGGAGGCAGCATCCGCGCCGATGAACATGTCCTGCCGGGCAAGATCGAGCTCCGCGTGCAGCAGATGCAGGCCGGCGAGCATGTCTGAGAGCTCGCCATGGGCTTCATCGGGAAGGTTGCTTTCCGCCAGGTCGGCCAGATAATTCTGGGACAGGTGGGACAGCCGGGACAGATAAGCCAGCACGGCGGCCTGTTGCCCTTCCTCATCAGGGAGGGCGGCGATGCTGCTCTGCGCCCGGTCGGAGGCCAGAATGATCTGGGATAGCAGCTTTGCCCGCTGCCGGGTGGAGGTCGTTACGAGGAGCTTGTCCATGGAGAGGGTCAGTGTTTCCAGCTCAGCGGAAGCCTCGGCAATGGCGGAGCGTGTGCTTTCAGTCAGCGCCAGCTCAGCAGCCGCGGTTCGTCGCTGGGAGGCGTTCAGCGCGATCAGCAGGAGAAAGGCGAATATGCCGGGCAGAAGGTAGGCGAGGGTTCTTTTCATCATCGTCACCTCAGATGGCGAAGGCGTGGCGGCCGATGGTCAGCTGCACCTGCCTGGACCAGATCCACTCGTTGGTCGCGGTGGAGGGATTATAATAGTAGGTACAGCCGCCGGTGGGGTCCCAGCCGTTCATGGCGTCGCGGGCGGCGCGGATGCAGGAGGTGGTGGGTTCCATGTCGAACTGTCCGTCCCAGACGGCGTCAAAAGCACCGGGCTGGAAGATCACACCGGAGATGGTATCAGGAAAATCGTCGCTTCGGACGCGATTGAGCACCACCGCAGCCACTGCGACCTGCCCGATATAGGGTTCGCCCCGTGCTTCACCGCTGACCAATCGGGCCAGCAGAGATAATTCCGATTCCCGGTACAGCGAGGCGGAAATCGTCCCGGTGAGAGGAATGCCCATGGCGGCGGCCGTCTTTTTGCCAACCTGGCCGTCCACGGAGAGGCCGTTGTGCCGCTGGAAGCGCACCACAGCGTTGTAGGTGCCCCGGCCAAAGACGCCGTCCACATTGCCGGTGTAGTAGCCCCATTGTTTCAGACGCTGCTGGATGAGTGCTACCCGTTCGCCCCGGCTGCCCATGGTGAGGGTCGCACCGCTGGCGGTGGTGATGGTCAGCAGCAGGAGCGCAAGGAGGAAGATGGCTGCAAGTCGTTTATCAGACAGAAGGCGCATCGGTGGGTGCCTCCTTCAGTATGGGCTTCTCAAACAGCGCTGCCAGAAAACCGCGCCAGGACCAGTTCCACAGGATGGGTTGATCGGCGTCCCCGCCATACAGGGGAATGCGGGCAAAGGAGGCGGACAGCTCCGGGTCAAGCATGCCCCACCAGAGCTTTTCTGCCTGCGGCTGAACCTGCGCAGAGGTGAAACTATGCAGTGGCTTCGATTGCAGGGGCAGGGCGGCGCTGGAGAGCATCATCTGCAGGGCGAGGAACAGGGTCATGAGGATGCGGAACATGGGTAATCCTCCTTGTTCGGGTCAGATTGTCTAAAAAGAGCATGCCCGCAGGATGAAAGGTTTATACAGTTCTGTCAATAATCAGAAGGAATTGGGTGTTCGCCTTTACGCAAACAAAGAAATGTGGTAAGATTGTGGCGACGAAGGAATACGGCTGCCTGTTTTTCCGCTCTTTGGTGGGGATGGCGGCTGATAACGGAGGTTTTATTATGGAACGTTGGGAAAATCGTTATGTGAACAGCCGTTCAGGCGGCGCCCGTGCGGTGGAGCACAGCCGGTCCGAACGGATCAAGATCATTGCGATCATTCTGCTGCTGGTCGCACTGCTTGGCGTGGGAATCGCCGGCGGTCAGGCCATTGCCTTCCGCAGTGACGCAGAAGAACTGATGGTTGCCCGCGCAATGACTGAGTGCAGCGATGCGGTGAATCAGGTCAACACCCTGTCCCGTTCCGGCGGATCGGACACGGCGGGTGCGCTGGGCAAGATCCGTGCCAATGTCAAGGCGGTGGATGTGATCAGCGACCTGCGCCAGTCCCTTTACGGCCGGGCGCTGGCGCCGCAGAGTGTTTTTACGGATCTGTATGCAATCATCGACAGCTATTCCGGCAAACTCAAGAATGGTACTTCCACCATTGAGGAGCTGACTAATCTGAGCGAGGGGCTGACCAATCTGCAGCTGCTGCTCAAGGATGCAAAGTAAGTATAGCCGTAACATATGTAAACTTTACCAGAAAAGGGAATAATTCACCTGCCGTGTCCGTTTATTATGTGACGGTACACACGGCGGAGCAAACAGCGTTCTTCCGGCATGTGCCGCGGGGATGCTGTTTTTGCGTCCCGGAACCATGAAAGGAGCGTATGTATATGAAGCGAATCCTGTCCCGCCTGGCGGCGGTGCTGTGCGTGCTTTGCCTGATGACGGGCTCGGCCTGTGCAGCAACCACGACGATCCTTCCTGAGAAGGAAAATGGCTACCGCATGACGGTCAGCCTGGTGCCGGTGGGGGATACCGTATATATCCTGACTATCGCTGGCATGGAAGCCCAGTTGTACAGCTGGAACGAAACGCAGCCTGAGGCTGAAACGCTTGCCACCGGCCTTCTGTATGCGGAGCGCTTTAGCACGATCAAAGAGATGGAGGAAGTTATTGCGGACTTCCCCGCAGGCACAAAAGCTGATGCAGAGCATGCGCTGAGCATGATCTTTACCGATGGCGAGAAGCTTTATGGCTTCAATCAGGTGAATAACCTGATCTTCGCCATCGACGCACAGGCGGATGGTCTGCACTACACCAATGTGGCGGAGCTGGCCTTTGATCGGGTGAATACCAGCAATACTGCCATTGACGCGCAGCGGCTGGGCAAGTGGTTCCTCTGGCATGATATGGATTCCAACAGCCGCAGCCGCGATGAGCGCATTTTGGCCTTTAATATTGAAAATGGCACAGTCAAGCAGGCTATGCTGCCGGGCCTTCAGGAGGTTCTGCCCTACAAGGACGATTTGGTGCTGGCGATCTGCACCGCCGCACGCAACAAGAGCGAGTATGAAGTGTATACCTATGACCCGGAAACGGATGTGCGAACCCTGCTGGGAAAGCTGCCCGAGGGTTTGCGTCTGAATGGAGCTGCCTACAGTGCGGAGATGGACATGATCGTCTATCAGGATGGTACCCGCGTGATGGGCTGGCATCCGGATACCGGCAGCGAGGAGCTGGGCTTCATTCCCGGCGCAACGCCGCAGAAGCTGACGGTGCTGGAAAACAGTGTCATCCTTGTGAACCTGGAGGAGATCACGGCCCGCAGCATTGAGCGCGGCTATGCGCCGGAGCACAGAGTGCTGGTGCTGGAAGGCAACATGGCTGATGCAGGCAAAGCATTCAGCGAGAAGTATCCGGAAGTGCCCTACTATTATGAGTATCTGGGCGCTGGCAGCTATTCGACGCTGCTGAAGCGGGAAGCGGATATCCCCGATCTGCTTTGGCTGCAGGTTGCCGATGGTCATTATGACCAGCTGGTGGAGGAAGGACTGCTGATGGATCTGTCTGTCTATCCGGACATCAAGCGCTATGTCGATGTGCTCTATCCCGCCTACAAGGCGCTGGCCATGGAGGGTGACGCCATTTACGGTGTGCCGGTGTCGGCCAGCGCTTACAATGGCTGGTTCATCAACAAGGAAGTCATGAATGCCATGGGCCTTAAGGAAGAAGACATCCCCACCAGTCTGACGGAAATGTGTGCCTTTGCCGACAAGTGGAACAGCGAATATGCGGAGAAGTACCCTCATTTCACGCTGCTCAACAATACCACCAGCTACCGGGAGCGACTGCTGGAAGCCATTCTGATCAGCTGGGCGGATTATTGCCAGTATACCGGGAAGGAACTGACTTATGATGATCCGATCTTCCGCGAGGCGCTGGCGGCGCTTGAGGCTGCATCGCTGGACAAGCTGGATGCGGCGCTCAAACAGACCAACCCGGAGATTTCCGAATACAAGCAGGCCCTGATCTGGACGGGCATCAAGACCGTTGGCAACTGGGCCACCTATATGGAGGATTTCAGCGACCGCATTTTCATTCCCCTCACCCTCACGCCTGAAACGCCCTATACCGCAGCGGTGCCCAATGTGGGGCTTTGGGTCATGAACAAGGCCTCTCAAAATGCGGAATACGCTGCAGCCCTGCTGGCGGAAAAGATCGCTGTGATGGATGATGTGCATGCCTATGCGCTGCGTACGGACAAGACTGAGCCGGTGCTGAGCGAATATGTCGAGGAGAGCCTGACATACGAGCGGAATATCCTGGCGGCACTGGAGGAAAGCCTGGAAGAATCCGTGAACAGAGCTGCGATCGAAAAACGCATCGAGGAACAGAAAACCTACATTGAGGATCGGCTGATACCCTCCATGTACACCATTGTGCCCTCTGCGCTGGAGAATTACCGGAACGTCATTGCGCCTGCTTCCTTTGTGGATCGTCCCGATGCGGCGACAAGCAGGGAAGATGCTCAGATCATGGGCTGCATCCGCCGGTATATCCAGGGAACCTACACGATGGACGAGTTTATCACCCGCCTGAACGAGCTGACAGCCCAATAAACCACCGGACGGATGGCCTGCGCTGTCCGTCCTTTTTCCTGCCGGCGGAAGGATTCCGGGAGGACGGCGGCGAATCCAATGAGTACCAAACAAATGAGGTGATCGACATGCATCAGGTGCGTTCCATGGAAAACAAGGATCTGCTGGCGTATAAGCGGCTATGCTCCATCTGTTATACTTACACCGCTGATAACGAGCCCCCTGCCGAATTGCCGGAGGAGCTGCTGCGCATCCGCCGCGGCGTGTTTGACGGGGAAGGGCATCTCCTCAGCGCGATGATGCAGATTCCCTATCAGGTGCGCTTCTGTAACCAGACGGTGAAAATGGTGGGCATCGGCGGCGTGGTGACTGATCCGACGGCGCGAGCCCAGGGCGCGATCCGGGCGATCTTTGAGCATGATCTGCCGGAGAAGTATCAGGAAGGGTATGTTTTCAGCGCGCTGTATCCCTTCAGCTACCGTTTCTACGGTAAGTTTGGCTACATCTGGGCCAAGTTCGGCCGGAATATCGTCATTCCCCGCGAGGCGCTGCGCAGTGATCTTCGCCGGGCTGACGAAATCCTTCGCGTTCTGCCGGGGGAGGATGATCTGGGCATGCCTGAAATCTACGATCAATATATCGCTGATAAGGAGCTGGCCATTCTCCGCACCGAACAGATGTGGACGGAACGTCGCAGCGGTACGCCCTGGGAGAACCTCAAGCATGCCTATGTTCTGCGCATGGAGGGTAAGCCTGTTGCATACTGGATCGGCAGGATGGAGAAGGGGCCGGACGGCGGCGTCCTTCACATGCAGGATCTGGCCTGGACCTGTCAGGCCGGACTGGAAGCAATCTTTGCCATGCTGCGCGGTATGAATGAGATCAGCAGCATCCATGTGCAGGCCCGCAGCGGCTTCGAGCCCGTGCTGCTGTGCAATGAGGCTTGGGATATCACGACGAATGAGGATTGCCAGGGCATGGTGCGCGTTGTGAATGCAGAGCGTGCATTGGCGCTGCTTTCCCCGCCGGTGCTTCCGGGCAGCCTGACGATTGAAGTGACGGATGAGCAGATCCCTGCCAATTGCGGACGATTCACCGTTTCCAGCGACGGCTATACGCTGTCAGTCACCCGGGAGGATCATGCAGAGCCGGATATCCGCTGCGACATTCGCGGCCTGAGTGCGATCATTGTGGGGCGTCACCGTTTCTCTGATGTGGTGGAATTTGGACTGGTCGAAATGCTTTCACCCGAGAAAATGCGGTATGCAGACATGCTGTTTGAAGTACGGCGGCTGCATCTCAATTGGGGATTCTGAGTTTCCCAAATGTAAAATGAGCGTTCGGGAGTTCCCAAAACTCCCGAACATTTTCTTTGGGAAAGCATTGGAATGTACTGTCCTAAAAGCGGAACAGTGTAAAAAGCTTTTGGAAAATGCGTTCGGATATTCAAAAACTTCGCTGAAAAACCGAAAAAAGTTGCAAAAAGCTGTTGACTTTCCTTTGGAAGTCTGTTAGGATATACAAGTCGCACGGCGCTCCGGCGCAAGCGGCACTGAACCTTGAAAACGATACAGACAGAAATAACGCAAATAAAGAGACAGTAATTCCGAATGAGTTGATTCTTGGCCGGGAGACCGGTAAGAAATAAACAGGATTAAATGAAAGAGTTTGATCCTGGCTCAGGACGAACGCTGGCGGCGTGCTTAACACATGCAAGTCGAGCGGGGACGAGGGAGCTTGCTCCTGAGTTCTAGCGGCGGACGGGTGAGTAACGCGTGAGCAACC
>JBGUSK010000134.1:0-32209 GCA_045132495.1 Christensenellales bacterium
TATCTAACCGGTTTGTCACCGGCAAGAATCAAACTCATTCGGAATTACTGTCATATTTTTGCGTTATTTCGTCTGTATCGTTTTCAAGGTTCAGTGCCGTCCCGGCGGTCTCCCGCGCGAGTCAGCTTGTGTATCTTATCATCATCCCAAAGAAAAGTCAACCGCTTTTTTCAACTATTTTTGCGTTTTTTGCAAACTTTTTGGATTCTCGAACGTTTTCCCGAAATGTATTTCCGCCCGTTCCGCTTTTGGGCCGGACATTTCTTGCGGTCTTCCCCCAAAAAAGTTCGTACTTTGGCTTCATTCCCCCGCACGCATTACGCGAACATTCTTTCTTGTTTCACTTGACATTTCTCATTCCTTCACATATAATACGAACATGCGTTCTTGATTTGTTGAATTGACCTGACGATCATAACGCTTCAAGAATCCCAGGAGGTGGATAAGGATGACAAAGAAAGAACTGCTGACCGCGTATCGCAACGGAGTGATCGAGCTGGAGGAACTTCGCCGCCAGCTTAGCAGAGTGGGGACTGACGGAAGGCCCAGCGGCGTTCGCAGCATGCAGACCGACCGGATCGCCTGCGGCACCAATGACCCCAATGCAGCCGCAGCACAGCTGGCAGACGGCCTTGAGAATATGCTGCATATAAAGGAAACCGAACAGCAGACGCTTGCAAAGGAGGTCGACAAGCTGCTGGGCAGCATCCGGGATTTCCGAACATATATGGTGATCCATCATTATTATATATTGGCCAGAACGGATGAAGAGGTGGCGCGGACAATGTCGGTATCCAGAGGGCGGGTCAATCAGATTCGTCTGGAATATCTCGAATCCGCATGAGCCATTATCATTCATTATCATTCGCTATCACCCTTTATCACAGATTAGCAAAGATTAGCTTGCATTATCACGACACCTGTGTTATGATGCTATCGTGGTCAAATAGAAACAAACGTTCCCTTATTTGATCATAAAGGCGTTCCCTTCCGCCGGGGAGCGCCTTTTCTGTACCCCGACTTCAACAGAAAGGAGGCTTGCGATGGATCATTCCTTCCCCGGCGATGAACCGGACATCGCCACGCCGGACGAGGTTTTGGCGACCTTCACCGAGCTGATGCGGGGTGAGAAATCCGCTGAACGACTCAAAGCAGCCGAACAGCTGGCAAAGTATCACAGCCTGTTCGCCCCCAAAGAGGAAGCTGCGGTGGACATGACCGAGGCCGCGTCCGCCGTGGAGGCTGCAGTGGCGGACATCTTGTCGGCGAGAGGCAGCAGTGCGTAGGGCGGCACTTGAACTGCTGCTGACCCATCCGGCAAAGGTGGCGCGGATGTGCGGTCTTGATCGGCTGGCGGACGAGCTCCACGGCGCGTGGATGCAGGAGATGCTCCTCGGAACAGAGGACATGACCCTGCTTGCCCACCGCGGGAGCTTCAAGACGACCTGCCTGTCCTTCGCGATGGCAGCAATGATGCTGGCCTATCCGCGGCGGAACATTATCTTCATGCGCAAGACGGATGAGGATGTGACGGAGGTTATCCGGCAGATCAAGAAGCTGCTGGGAACAGAAGCGATGCGGCATCTGTCCCGGCTGATCTACGGTGCGCCAGTGGATGTGCTGAAAACGGACATGTTCACCGTGCAGACGACCTGCTACACATCGATGCGTGGTGCGCCGCAGCTGATCGGCCTTGGCACCGGCAGCTCGCTGACCGGCAAGCATGCGGATATCGTCATCACCGATGACATCGTCAACCTTCAGGATCGCGTCAGCTCGGCGGAACGGAACCGCATCCGCAGCGTATACCAGGAGCTGCAGAACATCCGCAACCCGCAGGGCCGCATCATCAATACCGGGACGCCCTGGCATCCGGAGGACGCCATCTCGCTCATGCCCAACATCCGCAGGTGTGACTGCTATCATTCGGGGCTGCTGAGCGAAGAGGAAATCCTCCGGCTGCAAAGGGCCATGAGTCCGTCTCTGTTTGCAGCAAATTACGAGCTGAGACACATCGCGTCAGAGGGTGCGCTCTTTGGAGAGCGTCCCCCGACGGACGGGAATACGGCGCTCCTCCGGGATGGTCTGGCCCATGTGGATGCTGCCTACGGCGGGGAGGACTTCACCGCCCTGACCTGCGGCAAGCTCGAAGGCGATACGCTGGTCTTGTACGGCCGTCTTTGGCGCAAGCATATTGACACGGTGATGGACGAGATCATTGCCGAATGCGACCGACTGATGTGCGGGCCGATCCTGTGTGAAACCAACGGCGACAAGGGGTACGTCGCCCGGGAGCTGCGCCAACGGGGCGCGATGGTCAAGACCTATACGGAAAGCATGAACAAACATGTGAAGATCGCGACCCATCTGCGCAAATGGTGGCCGAATGTCCTGTTCGTTCAAGGCACGGACAGAGCCTACATCGACCAGATCCTTGACTACACCGCCGCTGCCGCCCACGACGATGCGCCAGACAGCGCGGCCTGCCTCGTCCGCGCCATCGAAAGACTACATTAACAAAGGAGTGAAATCATGTTCACCGACATCACCTGGCAGGACTACCTTGGCGCAAGCGACAAGATGGCCCTGCTGCTGGAGGCCATCCGCCGCTACAAGGCCTCCCCTGCTTTCCACCGGGCGCTGGAGGCCAACTGCTACTTCCGGGGCGAGAACTCCGCCGTTGCCCGCAAGACCATTCTGCGCGCCCGGAAGATCGAGGGCCGGGACGCCTCGGGACGCCGCCGTATCCGTTCCGGCACCGAAGACGTGGTGGGTAACCGCATCGCCAGCGCGTTCCTGTTTCGGTTCGTCACCCAGCAGAATCAGTTCCTGCTCTCCGAAGGTGTGAGTTTGCCCGAGGATGCCAAGCATGCCCTGGGCGCTGACTTCGACCATCAGCTGGAGCGTCTGGGCGAATGCGCTCTGCTTCATGGCTGTGCCTGGGGCTTCTGGAACGCCGACCACATCGAGGTCATCGAGGCCGCGAAGAACGCCTACTCCGGCTTCTTCCCCCTGTTGGACGAAATGACCGGAGAAATGATGCTGGGCGTGCAGTTCTGGCAGATCGCGCCTGACAGGCCCATGTATGTGCGCATCTTCGATGAGGAAGGCGTGCGCATCCTCCGCGAGGACCGCACCGGCCTTTCCCTCGCTGGAGAAAAGGAACCCTACTGCCGCACCCTTGTGGAGGACGCGCTGGAATCCGCCGTCATCACCGAGGAGGGCTACGGGCGCATCCCCCTCATCCCCCTCAAGGCCAACACCGAGGCCGCCAGCGAGTTCACCCCTGCCATCAAGGCGAAGATCGACGCCTACGACACGATCCTCTCCGACTTCGCGGACAACCTGGATCGCGCCAACGATGTGTACTGGGTGCTGAACAACTTCGGCGGCACGATGGACGAGGTAGCAGAGCTGCTGGAGCAGATCAATCGTGTCAAGGCCGTGGCGAACATCTCTGACGGCAGCGGAAACGGCGCAACCGCCGAGCCCCGCACCATCGAGGTGCCCTACGCCGCCCGCCGGGAGGCCCTCGACCTGCTGGAACGCGCCCTCTATCAGGACTACATGGCCCTGGACATGGACGCCCTCACCGGCGGAAGCCTGACCAACGTAGCCATCCGCGCCGCCGCAGCCAATCTGAACCTCAAGGCTGACCGCTACGAATGGCAGGTGCGTCAGTTTGTGCAGAGCCTGCTCAGTCTGATCGGCCATCCCACGGAGGATATCCGTTTCAACCGCCAGACCATCGCCAACGACAGCGAGGTCGTCCAGGATATCTACGCCATGCGCCAGGATATCGACCAGCGCACCGCCCTGCGTCTCAACCCCTACATCCAGGAGGAGGAGATCGAGGGGCTGATGGCCGAATAACACCTGCCTTCAAGGACACGAAGCACCGTGTCCTTTTTATATTGAAAGGAGAGACATGCATGTCACTGACCCGCAAGCTCCTCAAGGAATTGGAGCTGAACGACGCCGCCATCGAGCGCATCATCGCCGCCCATGTGGATACGGTGGATGCGCTCCGGCAGGAAAGGGACGCGGCCCTGGCCCAAAGCGAAGCATTGCAGGGCGAAACCGCAGCTGTCCAGGCGGAATACACCTCCTATCGCACCCAGGTGGACAAGGAGAAACATGCCTCCGTCCGCCGCAGCGCCTTAGCCTCCGCACTGGAGAAGCAGGGTGCAAATCCCCAGGCCCTGCCCCTGCTGCTGGACGCGATCACCCTGCCCGAGGAAGCCTGGGCAGGCGATTCCCTCGCGGATGCGGAGGCTGCGCTGCATCCCTTCCGCGCGAAGTACAGCGCACTGTTTGCAGCCAAATCCCCCGTCCCGGTGAAGAAGATCCGTCCTCCCGTGGGCAGCGGAGGTCTGCTCACCCATGCGGACGTGAAGCGCATGTCCGCCGACGACATCAACCGCCACTGGAGCGCCGTCAAGTGTGCGCTCGAACACAACTGATATATTTAAGGAGGAAACCAACACATGGCTATCACGAATTTCATTCCCCAGGTCTGGTCCGCCCGTCTGCAGGAGAATCTGAAGAAGTCCCTGATCTTCGGCTCCCTGTGCAACCGCAACTACGAAGGCGACATCGCCCAGTGGGGCGACACCGTCCACATCAACACCCTGAACGACATCACCGTCAAGGCCTACAACCCTGCCATCAGCATCGACGATCCTGAGCAGCTCTCCGGCACCGACACCACCCTGACCATCGACCATGGCGCGTACTACAACTTCTACATCAACGATGCGGACGCCGCTCAGGCCCGCACCGACCTGATGGACGCCGCTATGCGCAACGCCGCCTACCGCCTGGCAGCCGATGCGGAATCCTACATCATCAGCACCATCCGCCAGGGCGCGGGCGCAAAGGCAGATTTCCCCATGCCCACGGTGGAGGGCGGCGAGCTGTACGAGCTGCTGCTGCAGATCAAGACCGGCTTTGATCACATGGGCGTGCCCCGTCACGACCGCAAGCTGATCATCCCGCCCGACCTGGAAGCCATGCTGCTGATGGATGACCGCTTCATCACCGGCTCCAACGCTGCCGCAGAGCGTCTGGAAGAGGGTGCTGTCGCCCGCGCGCTGGGCTTCGACATCTACATCAGCCTGGATCTGGACAACGAGCTCGTCGCGATGATCCCTGATGCCGTCACCTTCGCCAATCAGATCACCAAGGTGGAAGCCTATCGTCCCGAGAAGGGCTTCTCCGACGGTCTGAAGGGCCTGTGTCTCTCCGGCGCAAAGGTCATCATTCCCCAGGCCGTATGCGTCTGCAACCTGGTCTCCGAATAAATCCCTCTGGCTGCATGCGTTCCGAAAAAGGGCGCATGCAGCCCTTTTCTGTGTATCAAAGGAGGTAAACATGACCGTTAAAGTTTCCGATGTGATGCGGTATGTCCGCAACCACTTCATCCTTTCCAGCATCACAGGCAGCTGGATGCACACAGGAGGCGCCCTGACCCCGTCGGAGCGCTTTGTCCCCGGCATGTGGATCGCCGTCACCGGAGAAAACGCCCCCTGCGGCGTGTATCAGCTGGATGAAAATGGCGGCATTCCCGATCTGGGCGACATGAGCTGGACGGGTGTGATCTATCGTCTGGCTCCCCCGGCAGATTTCATCCGCCTGTGTGGGGATATCGGCTGCTGGGCCGCCGCAAATCCGGACCCTACCGTATCCTCTGAAAAGCTGGGCGAGTACAGCGTCACCCGCCGCGCTGTCACCTGGGAGAGCGCCTTTGCTCCTGCCCTCGCCCCCTACCGTCGCATGTTCACGGAGGTGAAGATATGATCGAGCGCTGGTTTGAGGACTTCACGCTCCTGCTGGACGAGAGCTTCCCCGATGGCTGCGGCGGACAACAGGCATACTTCACGCCGGGCGCGGATTTCCGCGGAGCGCTGACCTTTGCTGCCGGCAGTGAAACCAGCGTCGCCGGACAGTTTTTGCTCGAGGAAAACCCCGTGCTGCTGCACGAATTTGATGTAACCCTGTCCCCCGGCGATCGCTTCCGCCGGAAAAAGGACGGGGCCGTCTATCGCGTCTGCGGCCGGTCTGACAACATGCGAACCCCCGCCTTTTCCGGCCTCCGCTTTGCCCAGGTGCCGGTGGAAAGAGTGGTGATCCCATGCTGATGAGCATCTTCCGCGCCCTGTATGATCTCCTGACCGACGCAGGCCTGCCCGCCTATCTGGCGGATTGTGTGCCCGATCAGGCCGATTTCCCCTACATCACCGCAGAGATCGAGGCGCCGCTCACGTCCCGATCCGCCGGTGCTGTCACGCTGACCTTCTGGTTTACGGAGGATCAGGCCAACAGCCAGCGCCTTTCGCGGATAGATCGGCTGCTCAAGCAGCTTCCCGCCCGGGGGCTGTGGCTGACAACGGATTCAGGCACGATCACCCTGCGCCAGGAGGGCAATGCAGCCTGCCTTCGGGAAGGCGATGTGCAGGGCATGAAAACCAGGTGGAAGCTCTGCTGCTTCCCCAAGCAATAAAGGAGGGATTCCATGACCACGCTCTTTGATTGCGCACTGAACGGTATCCTCCTGTCCAGCCTGAACGAACGCATCTGCGTGCTGGACATCAGGGAGGACGCGCCAAAGCTGCGCACCACCGCTCTCTCCCTGCATCCGGAGGGACAGCATCTGCTCCGCCAGGTGCGGGAAAGCCTGACGCTCCATGTTGATTTTGCCCTCCACGAAGAAGACCCGATCCTTCGCTGCAAGGCCATGCAGACCATCCACGCATGGGCGGTCAAGGGCGGCATGCTGACCATCACCAGCCGAGCCGGGCAGCGCCTGCTGGTCATCTGCGCTGACCTTCCCAGCCTGTCTGGCGAGGACTGGACAGAGAAGTGCACCCTTACCTTCCAAAGCGCCCAGGCGCCCTATTGGGAGGATGCAAACGCAACCACAGCAGCCGGCAGCGAGGTGCTGACGATGAATGCTCCCGGCACTGTGGAGACCGTCCCCGTGGATGTGCTGGTGAACAACAACACGGACGAAACCATCAACCGTTTGACCGTCCGGGCAGGCAGCACGCAGATGGTCTTTGAAGGCCTTGTCTTCGAGCCAGGAAGCATGTTCCTGCTCATCCAGTCCGACGGGCCGCTGCTGGCCCAGATCGACGGCGACAGCGTCCTGCATTGCCGCACAGCAAACAGCGCCGATCAGCTGCTTGCGCCCTGCGGCAAAAACTGCACTGCCTATGCTTCCGCCAGCGCGCCGCTGCAGGCCAGTTTCACGGTGAGGGGGCGGTATGCATGACCATCCGCCAGCCACGTCTGCTTGGCAGTGATCTGCAGGAAGTCGCCCGCCTGTCACCGGTAAAGCTGTCGATCGTGCGACGCCTGTCCCCCCTTTCCACCGCGGAGATGGTGCTCGCCTTCGATGCACCGGAAACTCCGCCCCGGACGCTGGTGGAGCTCTTCGACGAAAACGGCAGCGCTGGCGTCTTCCGGGTGAAGGAGATTATCGAGACCATCAGGCGCACGAGAAAGGTCGTCCTGGAGCACGCCCTGTGCACCCTGCGAGACAGCGTGATCCCCGCACAGGGCTTCATGGACAGCGTGCGAGGCAGCCTTGAAAAGCTGCTTGCCTGTCAGGTCAAGCCCCTTTGGGCGTTGGGCGACGTAGAAACCCCGGAGGATCTGACCATCATCTTCGCCACGGAGTACGCCAACCTGCTCGACGCACTGGAAAGCCTGCTGGGCATGCTCCCCGAAGGCTATGCGCTGGATTTCGACCAGAGCGTCACCCCGTGGTTGATCCACCTGCGCAAGCTTGCCGATACGCCCTTTTGCGAGGGCCGGCTGAGCCGCAACCTGCAAAGCATCCGCGTGGCTACCGACGGCAGCCGCCTGTGCACCCGGGTATACCCTTTCGGCGCAGAAGTCGAAACAGGCCGGATCAGCCTTGTCCCGCTGACGGGCAGCGATCATGCGCAGTCCGCCGCAGTGGAGGAAATGGGCGTTATCAGCCGCACCTTTGAAAACGACCTGATCTTCGACGTGCCCACACTGAACGACGTAGCCCAGATGTACCTGAACCGCCACACAGTCCCGGAAACGACCATCAC
The DNA here is from genome assembly GCA_045132495.1 of Christensenellales bacterium. Classification (GTDB taxonomy): domain Bacteria; phylum Bacillota; class Clostridia; order Christensenellales; family Aristaeellaceae; genus UBA11524. The sequence goes on from JBGUSK010000134.1 coordinate 8,085, forward strand.
CGTCAGCGCTGCCGATCTGTTCTCCGTCACCGATGAGGCGATCGACCATTTCCGCCCCGGCCAGCTCTGCCGCCTGTGCCTGCCCGATATGGATATCACCCTCTCGGAGCGCATCATCGCCATCGACCAGCCGGATGTGTACGGCGCGCCGGGGCAGGTGTTGCTGACGCTCTCCAACCGGCTGAAGCACCAAAGCGAATCCGAGGAGCTGGACGAAATGGTACGCCAGGTCACTGCCGGAAAGCTGCTGGGCGGCGTGGTGACGGAGGTGACCAGCAAGAACCGCGCCCATGGCACAGGCACCTCCTCCGTGGTTCACTACTTCGATGTGGAGGATTGGGCTGCTATCCTGGACGTGAGGGTCACCTTCCAGGCAAATACCGGAGGCACGATCCGCAATGTACGCGTCGATGCCATGTCCCCGGAGGACGAGGTATGGAAGAGCGGCTCCTTCAGCGCCATGCCCTACCTCAAGCGCGATGAGCTGGGGCAGATCGCCCAGGGCGAGCACTGGATCGCCTTCCACCCTTATGGAAGCTCTTCCTCCGATACCGTTGGCGTCAATTCCACCGTGACCCTGACAGTCATTGAAAAAACCACTGCATAAAGGAGAATCAACATGATCCACATCGACAAGCTGATCGCAGACTTCGAGGACTGCATCGGCTGGCCCTACAAGAGTCCCGGCACCAACGATGAACGCGGCATCGACTGCTCGGGCATGTTCGTGCGCGCCTATCGCCTGCAGGGACAACGCATCTACCACGGCAGCAACACCATCTGGCGCAAGCACCTTTCCCGAAAAGGCCGCATCGACGCAGTCAGCGACCTCCAGCCCGGCATGGCTGTCTTCAAGTGGAAGCCGGACACCCCTGCCAAGTTTCACGACGACGAGGGCGACTTCTGCCACATCGGCCTGGTGACCAGCATCAGGCCATTGCGCATCGTCCATGCTTCCACCGAGGGAATGAAGGTGAAGGTGGACAGCAAGATCGGCAAATGGAAATACTGGGGCGTGCTTGCAGCAGCAGATATGTCCCATGCGCCCGCCGCCGCTGAAGCTTCCTCCCCCGCTGACACACTGCCCACCGACGTTCTGCTGCGCCGGGGCGACCGGGACAACGACGTACGCCAGCTTCAGCGGGCTTTGCGCTCGGTCGGATACGACCTGGAAATCGACGGTGTTTTCGGGCGCATCACACAGGAATGCGTCAAGTCCTTCCAGGCCACCCATGGCCTTGTCCGGGACGGTGTTGTCGGCCCGAAAACCTGGTCTGCGCTTCAAGCCGCTTGCCGGGAGGTGACCGACCTGTGACCGACGCTGTTCTGGTGGCGATCATCTCTGGCGCATGCACGCTGATCGGCAGCTGCGGCGGCGTGATCGCCTCCTCCCGGCTGACCCAGTATCGCCTGTCCCAGCTGGAGAAGCAGGTGAACCGCCACAATCAGGTGATCGAACGCACCTTCCGCCTTGAAGGGCGGATGGACGAATGCGAGCACGACATCCGCGATCTGAAAGCATCCCGACATTCATAAGGAGGAACCTGAGATGAAAATCAACTGGAAAGTCCGCTTGCGGAACAAAACCTGGCTGGCTTCGGCCATCGCGCTGGCGGTCGGCTTTGTGTACGACATGCTGGCCATGTTCGAATGCGTTCCGCCCCTGTCAGAGGACTGGCTGATGAGCCTGTTCCAGACCATCCTCACCCTGCTGACCGCTCTGGGCGTTGTGATCGACCCCACCACCGAAGGTGCAGCGGATTCAGACAGGGCGATGCACTACTGACCATCCTGCTCTCCCATCCCGGGAGAGCCTTTTTTGTTGCAGAAAATGCCATCAGGGCGAATATTTTCCCTTTCTGATTCGTCTTATAAGTGAAACCGGTTTTCAAGCAAGGAGGATTGAGGTTATGGCTGCTGTCACGGGCCCGGATATCAGCCGCGACGAGGCCTTCACCCGTATGGTCGGCCAGTATCAGGCGGCGCTTCTGCGCATGTGCTGCCTGTATCTGAGTGACCGCACAGCCGCTGAAGACGCCGTGCAGGAAACCTTTCTCAAGGCGTACAAGCATATGGATTCCTTCCGCTCCGAAAGCAAGGAGCGCACCTGGCTCATGTCCATCGCCATCAACACCTGCCGCGACATGAACCGCAGCGCGTGGCTGCGTCATCATGACCGCCGCGTCACCCCGGAGGAACTCACCCTTTCCGCCGCCCCGCAGGACGAGGACGCGCTGGCCCTGGCCGAAGCGATCCGCCGCCTGCCTTCGCGGCACCGGGACGCCATCCTCCTGTACTACTATCAGGACATGACCATCCAGGAGGTGTCAGAAGCGCTCCACGCAGCGCCCTCCACCATCCTGAAACGACTCAATCAGGCAAAGGACAAGCTGCGCGATCTGCTGGCTGATGAAACCGCGCCCCATCCGGCACGGCCAGCACAGGGATGGCCGAATCAGGAAGGAGGGATCCCACATGACTGATGACCGCATCCGTGCAAAGATCCATCAGGCGGTGGACGCATACAGCATCTCCATGCAGGAGGATCCCTTTCTCGCCCAGCGTCTCCTTGCCGCCCAAAGCAGAAAGGAAGCACCCCGTATGAAGAAACTTTCCACCGGCTTGATCATCGCCATCGTGCTGATGCTTTTGTCCGTGACTGCCGTCGCCGTGGGGCTGACCATTGAGGACGTATGGCAGCAGAGCTTTGAAAAAATGGGAACGACAGGTCTTCTTCGCAACTTTGGCGACCCGAATGATGCGGAAATCTCCCTGGAGGAAGCCGTCTCCATGGCCCGCAAAGCCATTCAGGATAAGTATGCCACCCCCGACGCTGAACTGGATGCCATGGGGCTCTACCCTACTTTCATCCCCGCTGAGGTGGAGGACGGCAAACAATTCCCCTCCAAGTGGGAGATCTATTTCAGCTCCCGCACCGACGTGAATCTGGATTCCATGCACACGGAATACGGCCCCTACGGCGAGTACCGCGTCTATATCAACGCCGAAACTGCTGAAATCAACTACTGCAACTGGTATTGCAGCAACTTCTGGACACATGCTCAACGCCTGTGGGATGCCGGCAAGTACGAGCTGGTCTACAGTCGCTCCAAGAGCGGCGATTTCTACTCCCAGACACAGGAAATGCAGCACTACTGGCATCATCTGCTGAGCGAGAAGGGCTACGATGTGCTCCCGGAGGATGAAAAGCGGTTCCGTCTGCTCCGCGGCGCGTACCTTGATCTGGAATTCTGCCCACTTGACAGAATCGCCGATAACAGCAATCCCCAGGTCGCCGCTGCATGGCAGGTAATCGAGGACATATACGGCTACGACCCGGATCTGCTGCGCAATTTTGCCTATGTCGCCACCCGGGGAATCTGGGATACCAGCACGGACGACATCTGTATCCACTATTCATACGAGCTGGAATGGAGCATGATGGAAACCGGCTTCCTGGACAACTACAGCGACATCCACTTCAGCCGCGTTGACCGCTGCGGCATGTTCATGGTATCCTTTGCTCCGGGCACGACCAGCGTCACCGCCCTTGCCCGCGTCATGATTCCTGATGTGGAGCGCAGCGTGCCGATCACTGAGGGGGCGCTGCTGCGGCGCACCGTTTGGACGCCCTCTGATCTGGCAGAGTTCAGTGCTGCCTTCCAGGTGCTGGACAGAGGCGTTCGGCGCATGCGGGCAGCCGGTATGGACAATGAAGCCATCCACATGGCAGTCCTGGCGCATGAAGACGCTGTCATGGGTACCGACTACGCCGCAATGATCGAGAAAGACAACCGCGACTTCGACCGGAATAGAGTCATTCCTGACTACGACAGCGTTGCTCATTTCTTCGCAGAGGAATCCGAATGGGACGCGAAGATCGTCCGCCCACCGATGCGCTATGCGGAGTTTACCGACCAATACGGTACGGACCCCCGTTTCTGGCCGATGGAGGTGCGCATACGCCTTGATCCCCCTGCCTTCCGCATGCCTCACCCCGGCGAAACCAGCATGGACGAAGCCATTGCGCTGGCCATGGCTCAGCTGGTGAAGGAGAAGGGGCAGGCTGCCCTGGATTCGCTGGGTGACTACACCGTCAACTGCCTGCGCATCAGCCTCACCAGCGATCCTGACAAGGTGGACTGCCGCTGGGAGGTGTATATCACCGACGATCCCTCCACCGCACAGAATGGCTGGAAGATCACCTGGGGTGAGTGGGAGGAGCCGATCCAGGCTACCCCCACTATCCAGAGCATCACCGACATGGAAAACGGCTGAAACAGCTTCCAGTTCTCGCCCCTTCCCTACAGGAAGGGGCCTTTTTGCATTGCTCTTCCTCCTCTGTCATGCTATAATGGTCAATCATACCCCTGGAAAGGAGCTGCGCCATGCTCACCCTCGTCCTGACCGATATCCACGGAAATCTCCCCGCTTTGGAAGCCGTGCTGGCTCATCCGGCGGCACAACAATGCACGGAGATCGTGTCCCTGGGCGATCACGTGAACTTCGGCCCGCAAAGCCGCGAGGTACATGACCGGCTGGTGAAGCTGGGCGCGCTCATGCTGCTGGGCAACCACGAAGAGCGTCTCACCCGCCCCGGTGATGCAGAGTTTGACGGCTACAACTGGCGGCTCATGCGCTGGACGGCCAAGCAGATGCGCGGCGCCGATTTGCACCTGCCCACCGATCTGCGCCGGGGAAAAGTGCTCTTCACCCACGGCACTCCGGGGCAGCCCTATCATCTGGTGCAGCCGCCGGAGGTGTCCGCTCTGCTGGACGCACTGCCCGAGGGCGTGGAACTGCTGCTTTCCGGACACAACCACACCCCCTGGGACGTAACGCATCATGGCAGGCGTGCCATCAATCCCGGCAGCGTAGGCATGCGTGAGCTGCCACCGGGCTCCACTGAAGTTGGCGAGCCAGGCATTGCCCCCTTTTTGGTGCTGAACAACGGCGCAGTCACTCACCACACCGCGTGCTACGATGTCCGCGATACAGCCCGCGCGTTCATTTCTACCGGGGCAGCCCGCATCGCCCCCGAACTGTGCCGGGGCGTGATGCACGTCATGCGCACGGCGGAGCCCCAGGGCGCACTGAAACTCATCCGCCATGTAAACGCTGTGGCAGCGGAGATAGGCTTGACCCTCGCGGATGAATCCGCCTGGAAAGCCGCCGACCGCACTTATCCCTGGCCCGAAGCCGTGACAAGCGAAGAATATTGGTATCAGCTGGAGAAATCTTTATGAACACATCAACGATTGCCGCCATTGCCACCGCTCCTGGACAGGGCGGCGTAGCCATTGTCCGCCTGAGCGGCCCCGAGGCAGAACGTATCCTCTATGAAGTATTTCAGCCCATGAAGAAAGGGATGAAGGCCCTCAGTCACATGCTGACCTACGGGCACGTTTACGACGGAGCCTCCACCGTGGATGAATGCATGGCCGTCCTCATGCGCGCGCCCCGCTCCTACACCCGCGAGGATGTAGCGGAGATCCAGCTGCACGGCGGCGGGTACATCGCTCAGCGAGTGCTGGAACTCTGCCTGCGTCACGGCGCTGAACTCGCATCCCCCGGCGAATTTACCCGACGGGCGTTCCTCAACGGGCGCATCGATCTGAGCCAGGCGGAGGCCGTCATGAACCTCATCGCCGCCCAGGGCGAGCAAAGCCACCGCGCGGCCATGCGACAATTGGCGGGGGGAGCGAGCTCCTTCATCCGCAAGGCCGCGGACGAACTCTACGCCATCCAGGCGGGTGTGGCAGCCTGCATCGACTACCCGGAGGAAATTGACGAGGAGGAAGCCGCCGCCGACATGATCCCCCGCACGGAGGCCCTCGCCGCGCAGATTGATTCCGCCTGTGACGAGCGCGTCGCGCGCATCCTGCAGTCCGGCCTGCGTGTGGCTCTCTGCGGCCAGCCCAATGTGGGCAAGTCGAGCCTGCTCAACGCGCTCCTGGGCGAGGAACGCGCCATCGTCACGCCCATCCCCGGCACCACCCGCGACATGGTGCAGGGCGATCTCATTCTGGGCGGCAGCGTCATCCACCTGACGGACACCGCCGGCCTTCACGCCACCGACGACCCGGTGGAGCAGCTGGGCGTGGCCCGCGCCCGCCGCGCCATGGAGGACGCTGACCTGGTGCTCGCCGTCTTCGACCAGAGCCGCCCGCTGGATGCAGACGACCGCGCCCTCCTTGCCGAACTGCAAGGCCGCAACGTGCTGATCGTGCTGAACAAGGCAGATTTGGCACCCAGTCTGTCCGTTTCCGACATGACTGTGCTGCTGCCGGCGGGGCTCCCGATGGATACGCCGATACTGACCGTCTCTGCCGCAGACGAAGCGACCCTTGCGCCGCTGAAGGCCTTCCTTACCGAGCAGGCCGCCGTCAGCGACAATCTGGCCCTCACCCAGCCCCGCCATGTGGAGGCTGCCCGCCGCGCGGCGCGTCACCTGCGCCAGGCAGCGGACACAGCCCGTGCGCTCAGCGTGGATATGGCGAGCATCGACCTGCAAGCAGCCCAGCTGGCTCTCGCCGAGATCACCGGCGACGAGGTCGAGGAGCGACTGCTGGATCGCGTGTTCGGGATGTTCTGCGTGGGTAAATGATTTTTCTTCCAGGAATGAAATGTTTTGGCCGCCTCATGCGTTATGTATGTAGATACACGCATGAAAGGCGGTTTTTTTATGAGAAAGCTGCTTGTCCTTATTTCCCTGCTGATGCTGATCGTCCCCGGCCTTGCTGAGGCGCCCCTTCAGGAATCCATCTACCTCTATGACCTCGTGGACGGCGGCGCAGTGCTGACCCGCATCTACTTCGGCGATGAGGTTCCCGAGGTGCTCGTCCTGCCGGACACGCTGGGGGACTGGCCCATCATCGGCATTGGCTATAACGCACTGAACACCTCCGAGATGGATTCGGAGATCGGCTTCACCCTGATTGTGCCGGAGGGCGTGACCTTCCTGGAGGAAGTGGCCTTCCAGTGCTGCCACAACGCAGACGCAATCCACCTCCCCGCCAGCCTGACGGAGATCCCCGAGGGCTGCTTCCACCATGTGGGGGCTGAGATCACCGTTGCCGAGGGGAATCCTCGATATGTCGTGCAGGACGGCTTTCTTATCGACGCGCTGACCGACACGCTGCTCTATACGGCGCCGTCTGCCACGGGCAAGGCGCTGCCCGCTGTCCGTCGTCTGGGCGAAAGCAGCCTGGACAACTGGCACGAGTGGGAGATGGCCGCCGTCATCCCCGAGGGCGTGGAGGAAATGGGGGCATTCCTCTTCCAGGACACGGCGATGACTTCCCTGGTGTTGCCGTCCACGCTGCGCCTCATTGAGCAGGACGCCATCGACGGCGCGATCACACAGCCAGTGGAAATCCCCGCATCGGTGGAAATGATCCATCGCGGCAACTTCACCCGGGAGGAAAATGCCACGCTGATCCTCCTGGGAAGCCCACACTTCGAGACTGCCGATGAGTACGAAGCGCGCACCGGTTACCGCCACTGGCTGGACGACTGGGCTGACGAATAAGGAAAGGAACCCGCATGAAAAAGCTGCTTCTTCTGTTGATCCTCCTACTCCCCTGCCTTGCGCTGGCGGAGGACAATGCTTCTCCCTGGCGCTATGCCCTGACTGACGAGGGCGCAGTCATCTCCGAATACATCATTGCCGACGACAATCCGGACACACTGGTCATTCCTTCCGAGCTGGACGGGCATCCGGTGATCGACATTGCCGAGGGCGCCTTCACCGTCTTTCAGGGAGAGCTCTTCTTTGAGCGCGACCTCCCTTACCTCACCAACAAGGATGGCTTCCTCATCAACACCCGCACGGACACTCTGCTCTTCACCGCACCCTCCAGCCGGGGGAAAGAGCTGCCCGCCGTTCGCCGTCTGGGCAATTGGTCGCTGATCAACTGGGCCGAATGGGACATGGATGTGGTCATCCCCGAGGGCGTGGAAGAGATCGGCACGGCAGCTTTCTATGACGTGGAAGTGACCTCACTGACATTGCCGGAAAGTCTGCGACTCATTGAGACCGATGCATTTTACTCCTTTGGCGTGGAGGGCGGCGAGATCATCCTGCCTGCCGGGGTAGAAATGGTACAGTTTGGCTCCTTTGGCATATCCTACGTGGATGCCGACGCCACCGGGCGTGTCTACTGGCACCTGACCGTCACCCCGACCGACAAATGGCGTACCCGGTTCGAGACCTACTTCGAGTATGCCGCCCGCACCGGCGACGACTCGGACATGGAGGACTACACCCGCGAGCTCTACGAATACGAGGAAACCGCCGACGGCCTCGTCATCACCAATGCGCTCTGGCATGCCTACGGCAATGCGCTTCCGGAAACCATTACGCTGCCTGCGGAAATCTGGGGCGAACCGGTGGTTGGCATTGCGGATAACGCGCTGAACACCTCCGAATCCCTGTCGCGGGATCAACACTTTACCCTCGTCATTCCGGAGGGCATCAAATGGGTGGAGGCTGACGCCTTCCAGTGCTGCCACCACGCGGACGTGATCGTCTTCCCCGCCAGTCTGACGGAGATCCCCGAGAGCTGCTTCAGTCATGTTCATGCGGAGTTTATCGTGGCGGAAGGCAATCCGCGATATGTGGTGCAGGACGGCTTCCTCATCGACAAGCAGACGGATACCCTCCTATTCACCACCCCCGAATGTCAGGGCAAACCCATCCCCGCCATCCGCCGCCTGGGCGCGGGCAGCATGGACAACTACGCCGTCGAATGGGGCGGAGACCTGGTTATCCCCGAAGGCGTGGAGGAGATCGGCTCCTACGCCTTCTACGACTGGGAGTACAGCCATGTGACCCTGCCGGAGAGCCTGCGGCTGATCGAATCGATGGCTTTCGAAGTGGGCATCACCGAGCCGGTAGTCATCCCCGCCGGGGTGGAGATGGTGCAGTGCTGCGCGTTTTCCGGCTGCGGAAGCGTCATTGAGGTCATCGCCAGCAGCGAAAGCACCCATTTTGAGACCCAAGCCGAACACGACGCACGCTTCGGTGAGACGTTCTGGATGCACGACTGGGAATAACGGCAAATCAGCTCCCCCTGCGAAGGGGGAGCCTTATTTTGTTGACACCCTGCCATCCGTTATGCTATCATACAGACACTTCCCTCAAAGGAGCGTTGCAAATGAAAAAGACGATCAACCTTTCCGCCGCTGCATGGCGCATGCACGAATGCGGCTGCGTCTCCTGGCATGAAGCTCATGTTCCCGGCAGCGTATATGCCGACCTCATGTCTGACGGCACCATGCCCGACCCCTTTTATCGTGACAATGAGTTCGCCTTTTTCGACCTGATGAAGAAGGATTGGGAATATGTGTGTACCTTCGACGCAGCAGATGCGCTGGACTGCCAGCATGTTGAGCTGGTCTGCGAAGGCCTGGACACCCTGGCGGACGTGTCCCTCAACGGCACATTTATCGCCCATGCCGACAACATGCACATCACCTGGGCGTGGGACGTGAAGCCCCTCCTGCACGAGGGCGAAAACGAGCTTCGCATCGTGTTCCGCAGCCCGATCAACTACTGCGCCGAAGCCGCTGAACGCGCACCGGGCTGGGAATCCTCCGATGCGACCCCCGGCTTCCGCCATCTGCGCAAGGCCCACTGCATGTTCGGTTGGGATTGGGGCCCCCGCCTGCCCGATGCTGGCATATGGCGGCCGATTTACCTGCGCTGCTGGGAGGACGCCCGCGTGGAATCCGCCCTGATCACCCAGCGTCATGAGGACGGCCAGGTCACCCTGACCATCACGCCGGAGCTCGAGGGCGAGTCCGCATGGCAGGCCATCATCACCGCGCCTGACGGAACTGTGCTGACCACCGCCGTCACCGAGACGACCTCCACCGATATCGTCATTGCCGCTCCCCAGCTCTGGTGGCCCCACGGCTATGGCGAGCAGCCCCTGTACACGTTGGAAGTCCGCGCAATCGTGGACGGCGTGGTCGTTGACAGCTGGAAGCGCCGCATCGGTCTACGCACCCTCTCCGTCAGCCAGGAAAAGGATCAGTGGGGCGAGGAATTCTGCCATATCGTCAACGGCAAGAAGATCTTCGCCATGGGCGCGGACTACATCCCCGAGGACAACATCCTCGCCCGCGTCACCCCCGAGCGTACTCGCCGTCTGCTGGAGGACGCAGCGCTGGCCAACATGAATACCATCCGCATCTGGGGCGGCGGCTACTACCCGGATGATTTCTTCTATGACATCTGCGATGAGCTGGGCCTGCTGGTCTGGCAGGATCTGATGTACGCCTGCGCCTTCTACGACCTGACGGAGGACTTCGAGGAATCCATCCGCGAAGAGACCCGGCAGAACGTCCAGCGGCTGCATCACCATCCGTCATTGGCGCTCATCTGCGGCAACAATGAGATGGAAATGTTCATGGGCTATGCCAATGATAATCTTATCCGCGGCGGCAATGGTTTTGCCCCCAAGAACCGCCGCCATGTGACCGATTACGTCAAAATGTTTGAGTACATTCTGCCGAAGATCGTGAAGGATTACGCCCCGGATACCTTCTGGTGGCCCGCTTCGCCCTCCTCCGGCGGCGATTTTGACAACCCCAACGACTTCAGCCGCGGCGACGTGCACTACTGGGATGTCTGGCACGGCGAGAAGTCCTTCACCGAGTACCGCAAATTCCACTTCCGGTATGCCAGCGAATTTGGCTTCCAGTCCTTCCCCTGCCTGAAGACAGTCGAATCCTTCACCGAGCCGGGCGACCGCAACATCTTCTCCCGCATCATGGAGCGCCACCAGCGCAACGGCGCGGCCAACGGCAAGATCCTCGCCTACCTGGCGCAAACCTACAAGTACCCCAACTCCTTCGATGATCTGCTCCATGCCTCCCAGCTGCTGCAGGCGGAGGCCATCCGCTACGGCGTGGAGCACTGGCGGCGCAACCGCGGGCGCTGCATGGGTGCGATCATCTGGCAGCTCAACGACTGCTGGCCCGTGGCAAGCTGGTCGTCCATCGACTACTTCGGTCGTTGGAAGGCCCTGCATTATGCGGCGAAACGGTTCTTCGCGCCGGTGATGATCTCCGCCGAGGAGGAGGGCGAAATCAGCCAGAATCCGAAGATCAACGAGTACCGCACCACACCCATTGAGCGTTCTGTCCGTTTGAACGTGGTCAATGAAACCATGCAAGACATGTCCGGCACCGTTCACTGGGCGCTGCGCACGGCAGATGCGGCTATCATCCGCGAGGGCAGCGTTGAATTGACAGTCCCGGCGCTCTCCGCTGTATGGCTGGACAAGATGCTCTTTGATGACGCGACCCTCACCGGGCATTATGTCAGCTTTGACTTCACGGTGGACGGCAGCGTTGTCAGCGAGGGTACGGCGATCTTCTGCGCACCCAAGCATTTCGAATTCTTCGCCCCGCAGCTCACCGCTGTAGTCGATGGCGACGTCATCATCGTGAAGGCCTCCGCTTTTGCACGGCAGGTGTGGATCGAATCCGACGACCCGGACATGCTGCTCTCCGACAACGCATTCGATATGAACGCCGGTACAAAGCGGGTTCAGATCCTGCGCGGCAGGGCAGATAACCTCCGCTTGCGCAGCGTGTACGATTTGGGCAGATAAAAGTTGGACTGCATCCCTTGATATGGGGTGCAGTCCTTTTTTCATTGTTCAATTTGGCATTCAAACCAGAAGGTCGTTCCCTCGCCGACTGTGCTGTCCACGCCGTACTTCGCGCCGTGCTTTTCCAGGATGCTCTGCACGATGGACAGGCCCAGCCCGCTGCCGATAACAGCCCGGCGGTGGGTTTCCTTGGCGCGGTAGTACCGGTTCCAGATCAGGGGCAGCTCCTCCGCCGGGATGCCCTTGCCCGTATCGCGGATGGCAATGCGAACCCGTTCTCCCTCCGCCATCTGGGTGACGGTGACCGTCCGATCTTCGCCGGTGTAGGTGAGCGCGTTGCCGATCAGGTTGTACACCACCTGCCCGATGCGTTTTTCATCCGCATAGACGATAACGTGCTCCGCCGGCTCGAAGATCAGCCTGTATCCGTCCTTCTCCGTCATGCGGGCGACCCGCTGAACAATATTCTCCACAGCGTCGGTGAGATCAAAAGCGGCCATTTCCAGCTGTACGCTGCCCGTTTGAAGCTTGGAGAAATCCAGCAGTTCCGAAACGAGGCTGGTCAAGCGGTTGGTTTCGTCGATGACGATTTGCAGATTCTCCGGACTGGCCTCGCCGGGAATATCCCGCATCACTTCCGCATAGCCGCCGATCATTGTCAGCGGCGTGCGCAGGTCGTGGCTGATGTTGGCGATCAGCTCATGCTGCAGGCTTTCCACCTGGCTGAGCTCCCTGGCGGCAGCAGCCAGCGTTGCGTTGAGCTCGGCCATTTCACGGTATTCGGCGCCATGCTCTGGAAGATCATACTGTCCGCGGGCGAGACTTCGGGCGGCCTCATTGGTTTCAATGATGGGCCGTGACACCCGGCGGGAGATCATCCACGCCAGCAGCATCGCACCCAGCAGCACCGCAATGGTGATAACCAGCAGCTGCGTGCGCAGGGTATCCACGGTGGCGTCCAGCGGGGTGATGATGGCATTGAGCAGCAGATACCCCGGCTGTCCGTCCGCCAGCGTGACCCGGCGGATGCACAAAAGCACCTGCTGATCCTCCGTTACCTGCGGCACCCGGCCACGGAAGTTGCGGGGATTGACCTGCTTATCCACCGTCGGAGCCACCTTGAACAACTTCGTCAATACGCTGCCGTCCTCCGGGGCAATACTGCACCAAAAGGTACGATCCGCCTTGGACATGCGGTGGATCAGACAGAAGTGAATATCCTCGCTGGATGTTACCGTTCTGCCATGCTGATCCAGCAGCACGATGCACGTATCGCTTCGGCTGGCCAGATGGTCGATCAGACCCTCCAGCTCCGCATTGTCCACGTTGGCTGCTACCATATCAGAGGTCTGGCGGATCTGATGCGTTTTGTTCCAGCGGTAGAAATCCTCCAGCAGCACCATCTGAAACAGCCACAAAAGCACGATCACCGCAGCAACAAAAGCCATCAGGTACATCATCACCCGATGGCGGATGCCGCGGCTGCTGGCTCTGCGGCTGCTGTTCGTCTTAGCGTCATCCGTATTCATGGTCATTCCTTTTCAAAGCGGTATCCCACGCCGCGCAGAGTGGTGATCCTGTCGGCATAAGCGCCCAGGCTCTTGCGCAGGAGCTTGATGTGGGTATCCAGCGTGCGGTCGTCGCCGTAGAAGTCGTACCCCCACACCTCGCTGATCAGCCGCTCTCGCGTAAGGGCGATGCCGCGGTTGCGCACCATGTAAAACAGCAGCTCATACTCCTTGGGCGACAGCTGCAGCGGCGTATCGCCGATGGTGACGCGGCGGGCCGTGAAATCCACCGTCAGCTCATCAAGCCTGACCACCTCCGGCGCATCGGATGCCCCGCCAGTGACCCGCTTGAGGATGGCGGCGATGCGCATCATCAGCTCACGGGGAGAGAAGGGCTTGACCACATAGTCATCCACCCCCAGCTCAAAGCCCCGCAAACGGTCATACTCCTCGCCTCTTGCGGAGAGCATGATGACCGGCACGTCGCTGGTCTTGCGGATCTCCCGCACAGCGCTGAAGCCATCCAGTTCCGGCATCATCACATCCATCACGATCAGGTCGAACTGGCCGGCGCGGCACATTTCGATCGCCTCCATGCCATTGGCAGCCTCGGTCACCTGATAGCCCTCAAAGATGGCGTATTTGCGGATCAGCCCGCGAATGTTGAACTCATCGTCCACAATGAGGATATGCATCGTGTTTCCTCCCGTTCCTGTGTGCCTATAGTATACGGCCCTGACGGCCTGATTTCAAGCTTTATCTGACCAGCAGGAGAATCTGCTGCTCCCGGCCCTCCCGCAGCAATGTGAGAGGAAGGCTCTCCCCGGCACTGTCCAGCAGGCGTTCCAGATCATTCACATGGTTGATCGCCATGCCCTGCGAGGCAATGATCCTGTCCCCCGGAAAAACGCCAGCCCGATCCGCCGGACTATCCTGAGTCACCGCCAGCACATAAAGCCCCTGTTCCTGCTCCAGCAGCATCAGCCCCAGTGACGCACTGGAGGCTTCTGTCAGGGACGGATCATCCTGGACCAGGCTGACCAGCAACACCAGCAGCACCAGCAGCAGTACGGCTGCCAGCGCAACCCACTTCTTCTGCCCCTTCACTGGACGCTCCCTCCCTTCTTACCTCCATCATACCTACCTTCCGTGACGAACATGTGAAGGCGTATTGATTCCGCAATGAATTTGCGGTATACTGGCTTATATTCCCCAAGCGAGGTGACCGCCATGCCTGTTAAATCCCGCGCCATCGCCGGAAATACCAACACCGGCCTGCTCAAGCTGATCGCACTGGTCTTCATGTTCATCGACCATGCGGGGAAGATGTGCTTCCCCCACATGATGGAACTGCGCATCCTGGGCCGCATCGCCTTCCCGCTGTACTGCTGGTGCCTGGTGGTGGGCGCAAATCATACCCGTTCCTTTCCCAAGTACCTGCTGCGCATCGCCCTCATCGGCCTTGTATCCCAGCCGCTTTACATGGTGGCGCTCCATCATCCCTGGACGAAAATCAACATTTTCCTCACCCTCTTCGTCGCCCTGCTGGGCCTGTGGGGATTGCGGGAGAAGAGATTCCTCAGCCACATCTGGGCACCAGTGATCGCGCTGCTGCTGGCACAGCTTCTGGAGGTGGACTACGGCTGGAAGGGTGTGCTGCTGGTGTTCCTGCTCTGGGCCGTGCGGAACTCCCGCGCTGGGATCGCTGCGGTGATGCTCGCCTTCTGCCTGTTCTGGGGCTCGTCCTCTTCCATCGTCACCAGCTTCTTCTCCCTGCGCTTCAGCGGCCTGACCCGCAGTGCCCTTGGCGGACTCATCTCTCCCTTCCTGCGTCTGCAGGGGCTGGCCATCCTGGCACTCCCGCTGATGCTGATCAGATTCCCCCGCAGCATCCGCCTGCCTAAATGGATGGGCTACGCGCTGTATCCGGCACATCTGGCGCTGCTCATTGCGCTGGAATACGCCCTGGGCGTGACCGTCCACTGGGAGCACATCACCAATGCATGGCAGCAGCTCATCGCGCTGTTTTGATGGGAGGACACTATGCCACTTGAACCCCGCATGCGGCTGGCCATCAACACGATGGCTGTGAGCATCCAGCGCATCCTTGCGGATGCACAGCCCAGCATCTACCTCTATGGCTCCGTGACGGCGGAGGATTACCGGCACGGCTGGAGCGATATCGACCTGCTGGTGCTGACACAGGAGGCCATCACGGAGGAGCAATCCGCCGCGCTGCTCCACCTCCGGCAGACCCTTGCCGCCCGCGACCCGGACACGCCCCATTACCGCCTCTTTGAGGGCGGAATGCTCGACCTGGGCAGCTTCCTCACGGGAGAAGAAACCCGCGTGGTCTACTGGGGCACGACGGGGGAACGAGTCAAAGAAACCCACCGTTTTTCTGCCTTTGACCGGGCGTCGCTCCTGCAAAATGGTCAGCTGCTGCTGGGCCGCGACATCCGCCGCCACATTGAAATGCCGGATTATGAGGAAATCACCGCCGCTGTCGCCGAGCACCACGCTGCCATCCGTGCACACGGCAGGGGCAGCCGCAGCATCTACGCCTACGGTTGGCTGCTGGATATTGCCCGTGGGCTGTACACCCTCGTCAACGGCCGTCTGACCACCAAGACCGCCGCAGCCCAGTGGACGCTGGATGAACATCTCTGCCCCTGCCCGGCGGAGCTTTCCATGGCACTGACGGTACGCCGGCAGCCGGAGCTCATCCGCGACGAAAGCGTGCTGGATTATGCGGAAGGCCTGACAGAGGCCATCAGCAAATTCGCCGACATGCTGCAGTACATCCTTTCCACCACCGATCCTGGCAAGCCGGAATAAGCTCCGGCTTTTTTAGTACATCGGGAAAACTGTACATTTCAGGTCTGAGCATGTATAATGAATATAATATGCACAGGAGGTGGCCGCATGGAGCTGAATATCGACGAAGCCCTGCGCTGCCTCGGCATTTGCGAGGCCGATGATGCGCTGCTGTCCTCCATATCCACCCTTTCGCTGGAGCTGCAAAGCCGCATCACGCCGCGCTTCATGTGGACATTGGCGGATGTTTCCGCGCTGGCGCTCCCCGGTAAAACCGCAGCGAGGATGCTTGCCGACTGCCAGCAGGCCGCTGTGCTCGTGTGCACCCTCGGCGCGGAGTTTGACCGCTGGATGCGGCAAGTCCAAGCCCGGGATATGGCCCGCGCCGTCATGCTGGACGCGCTGGGAAGCGCATATGTCGAATCGGGCTGCGACGCAGCGGAGGAAGCCATCCGTGCCCGCTTCCCCGGGATGCACCTGACAGATCGCTTCTCCCCCGGCTACGGCGACCTCCCGCTGGACGTACAGCCCCGCTTGATATCCCTTGCCGGAGCGCAGCACATCGGCGTGACGCTGACAGATTCCCTGCTCATGAACCCGCAAAAAAGCGTCACCGCCCTGATCGGCATCGCAGACAAGCCGCAAATGGCCCGGGTGCGGGGCTGCGCGTACTGCGCAATGAAAAACGATTGTCAATATCGGAAAGGCGGAACTACCTGCCATGTTTGAACCCAAGAAGCTGATCTTCCTTGATGGCGCCATGGGCACGATGCTCCAGCAGGCCGGGCTCCAACCCGGTGAGCTGCCCGAACTGGCCGCCCTCACCAATCCTGATATGCTGACGGCCATCCATCGCCAATACATCGACGCAGGAGCGGATATCGTCTACGCCAACACCTTCGGTGCGAACCGCCGCAAGCTGCATAAGCTCGGCGTGACAGTGGCGGAAGTCGTTGATGCAGCCATCGCCGCCGCGCAAAAAGCCTGCGATGGCACCTTTGCCAGGGTCGCGCTGGACATCGGCCCCCTGGGCGAGCTGCTGGAACCCCTGGGCACGCTGGATTTTGCGTCTGCGGTGGACATGTTTGCCGAGCTGGTGCGGGCAGGCGTAAAGGCTGGCGCTGACCTCATCGCCATTGAGACCATGACCGACCTGCAGGAAGCCCGCGCAGCCCTCATCGCCGCGAAGGAAAACAGCAATCTCCCCGTTATCGTGACCATGAGCTTTGACGAAAGCGGCCGCACCTTCACTGGTTGCACGGCGGCTTCGATGGCGGCTACGCTGACTGGCCTTGGCGCGGATGCCATCGGCGTGAACTGCTCCCTGGGCCCGAAGCAGCTGCTGCCCATTCTGCGGGAGTTCTGCGAAAACACCGCCCTGCCGGTGATCGCCAAGCCCAATGCGGGCCTTCCCGACCCGGTGGACGGCCACTACGACCTGTACCCCGCTGATTTCGCCGAGGCCATGGCGGAGGCTGTCGCAGCGGGCGTGTCCGTGGTAGGCGGCTGCTGCGGCACCGATCCCGACTACATCCGCGCGCTGCACGAGCGGGTGAAGGACATGGTTCCCGGTGATCGTGCGATCCGCCGGAGGAGCCTCGTCTGCACCGCCACGCAGGCCGTCGAAATCAGCGGCGTACGGGTTATTGGCGAGCGCATCAATCCCACCGGCAAGAAGCGCTTCCAGCAGGCGCTGCTGGCGGGCGATCTGGACTACATCGTCGATGTGGCCATCCAGCAGGAGGACGCGGGCGCAGACATCCTCGACGTGAATGTTGGCTATCCTGGCGTGGACGAGGTGGCGATGCTGCCCCTGGTGGTCAGGAAGCTGCAGGAGGCTACCTCCCTGCCCCTGATGCTGGACTCCACCAACCCCGCTGCGCTGGAGGCGGGTCTGCGGGTTTACTGCGGCAAGGCGGCCGTCAATTCCGTCAACGGCGACGCAGCCGTGTTGAACCGCCTGCTTCCCATTGTGAAGAAATACGGTGCCTCCGTCGTCGGCCTGACGCTGGATGAAACCGGCCTGCCCAGCTCCGCCCAGCAGCGCGTGAATATCGCACAGCGCATCCTGGATGCAGCGACGACCCACGGCATTCCCCAGGAAGACCTGTGGATCGACTGCCTGACGCTGACCGTCTCCGCTCAGCAGGATCAGGCTGCCGCGACGCTGGAGGCCGTCCGCCGGGTGACGCGGGAATTGGGGCTTCGCACGGTGCTGGGCGTGTCGAACATATCCTTTGGTCTCCCGAATCGCCTGCTGATGGCGCAAACCTTCCTCATCAGCGCCATGAACGCAGGGCTGTCGCTGCCCATCATCAACCCCAACCAGAAGGAAATGATGGATGCTGTCTCTGCCTTCCGGGTGCTCAGCGGCGAGGATGCAGGCTGCCGCCATTATGTAGACCGCTTCGCCAATGTGACGGCGGCGTCCGTGGCAGCAGTGCCCTCGGCAATGACGCTGGAGGAAGCCATCCTCCGCGGATTGAAAGCCGACGCATCCCGGCTGGCCAGGGCTGCATTGGCTGAATCCACCGGTCTCGAACTGGTCGAAAAACACCTGATCCCCGCACTGGACAAGGTCGGTGCGGATTACGAAGCCGGACGGGCCTTCCTGCCCCAACTGCTCTCTGCCGCACAGGCTGCACAGGCGGTGTTTGCCGTCATCCAGGACAGCATGGGCGATGGCGAGGCCGTCCGCAAGGGGAAGGTCATCATCGCCACCGTGAAGGGCGATATCCATGATATCGGCAAAAACATCGTCAAAACCGTGATGGCAAACTACGGCTACGACATGCTCGACCTGGGCCGGGATGTTCCGCCGGAAACCATTGTTGAGGCAGCTCAGCGCGAAAACATCCGCCTGGTGGGGCTTTCCGCGCTGATGACCACCACCCTCCCCGCGATGGAGGAGACCGTCCGGCAACTGAAAAGGCTGCCCGATCCTCCAGCGATCATGCTGGGCGGCGCAGTGGTCACGGCAGATTACGCAGCCCAGCTCGGCTGTCATTATGTGAAGGACGCGAAGGCCTCCGTGGAGGTCGCAAGAAGCATTCTCGGCTGATCCAGCCGCTTGCCTTAATATAACGAAAGGGGGTCGAAGACCCTGCCTATCAAGATTCCCAATGACCTGCCCGCCGCGGCAAAGCTCCGCAGCGAGAACATATTCGTCATGTCCGCTGACCGCGCCGTGACACAGGATATCCGTCCACTGAAAATCCTGCTATTAAACCTGATGCCCACCAAGATCGCCACGGAAACGCAGCTGGCGCGATTGCTGGGCAACACGCCGCTGCAGGTGGAGATGGATCTGCTGATGGTGGAATCCCACGTCAGCAAGAACACCTCCGCCGAGCATATGCTGTCCTTTTACAAGACCTTCGACCAGGTCAGGGATAACACCTACGACGGCATGGTCATCACCGGCGCGCCGGTGGAGCAGCTGCCCTTCGAGGAGGTCGACTACTGGGAGGAGCTGTGCGGGATCTTCGAGTGGACGAAGACACACGTCACCTCCACCTTCCACATCTGCTGGGGGGCACAGGCGGGATTGTATTACCACTGGGGCATCCCGAAAAAGAGACTGCCCAAGAAGCTCTCCGGCGTGTACCGTCACCGCGTGGTGCACAAGAACAGCATCCTCTTCCGCGGGTTTGACGATACATTCATGGTGCCCCAATCCCGCTATACCACGGTGGACAGGGAGGACATCATCGCCCGCAGCGAGCTCAAAATCCTCGCTGAATCCGACGAAGCGGGCGTGTACGCCATCTCCACCCACGGCGGACGGCAGATTTTCATCACCGGCCACTCGGAGTACGACGCGGACACCCTGCTGGGCGAGTACCTGCGGGACAAGAAAGCAGGCATCAACCCGGATATCCCGGTGAACTACTTCCCTGATGACGATGATACAAAGGAGCCTGTCTGTACCTGGCGTTCCAGCGCAAATTTGCTGTACTGCAACTGGCTGAACTACTTCGTCTATCAGGCCACGCCCTACGACCTCACCAAGGTCGGTGTGGTACTCATGGACGACCACATGCCCGCGTGGATTCGCCCGGAGAAGTAATACGGAAGGGAGATGCACTTATGCTGCACATCATCAACGCTCACCTGAAGCCCATCACCTCCCCTGACATTCCCTGCGGCGAGCTGCTTATCGACGAAGGGAAGATCATCGCCATCGGCGAAAAGGTCAACGCGCCCGAAGGCTGTGAAACCATCGACGTGCAGGGTATGCTCGTCACCCCCGGCTTCATCGACGCTCACACCCATATCGGTCTGCACGAAGAGTCCGTCCGCTGGGAAGGCGCGGATTACAATGAGATGTCCTCTCCCATCACCCCGGAAATGCGCGCCATCGACGCTATCAATCCCCGTGATGAGGCCTTCCGTGTGGCCCTCAGCGGCGGCGTGACCACCGCCATCACCGGCCCCGGCAGCGCCAACGTCATCGGCGGCACCTTCACCGCCATCAAGCTCCACGGCGACAATGTGGATGACATGATCCTCCGCGAAGCCGTCGCGATGAAAATCGCCATGGGTGAAAATCCCAAGGGGTGCTATGGTCAGCAGGGTAAAAAGATGCCTGTGACCCGCATGGCCATCGCAGCGCTGCTGCGCGGGACGCTTGCCAAGGCCAAGAAGTACGCCGCCGATATCGCCATGGCAGACGCTGACGGCAAGGCCCGTCCCTTCGATTTCCAGATGGAAGCCATGCTGCCGGTCATCAACCGGGAGATCCCCCTCAAGGCCCACGCCCACCGCGCGGATGATATCCTCACTGTGCTGCGCGTGTGCAGGGAGTTCGACGTGGACGTGACCCTTGACCACGTCACTGAGGGGCACCTGATCGTGGACAAGCTGGTGGAGGCGAATAAGCCGGTGCTGGTCGGCCCGAGCTTCGGCAGCAAATCGAAGTTTGAGCTGAAGGAAAAATCCTTCGAGACCCCCGGCATTCTGACCAACGCCGGTTTGGACGTGTGCATCATCACCGATGCGCCGGTCATCCCGCTGAACTACCTGCCCCTGTGCGCTGGTCTTGCCATGCGAGAGGGCATGAGCGAAGAGGCCGCATGGAAGGCCATCACCATCAACCCGGCGAAGGTCGCTGGTATCGCTGATCGCGTTGGCTCGCTGGAGGTCGGCAAGGATGCAGACTTTTCCATTTGGTGCGGCGATCCCCTCAAGGACATACAGGCGCGCACAAAGCAGGTCTTTGTCAACGGCCAGATGGTGCTGTAAAGCATGAAAAAAGCGACTCCATCACGGAGCCGCTTTTCATTTGCTCAATACCGGGAATAATGATCCTTGGCGGAGGTCTGGATGAAATCCTCCACCAGGCTCTTCTGGCCGCCTGCGGCAAGGAATTCTTCAACCGCCTTCATCAGCTGGTCGTAGAACTCCTCCAGGCACAGGCCGTTTTCCATAATGTAGGTCGCCGCAGGGACGCCCACATAGCGAAGGTGCCAGGGCTCGTAGTTGATTTTGGTGATCTCCTCCTTATCAGAGGGATAGCGAAGGATGAAACCGAATTCTGCACAGTGCTCAGCCATCCACTGGGTTTCGGGCTCGTTTGCCATGTCCTCATTCATGCCGCGGTCGGTCCACTTTTTCGGCACCACATCGCAACCAAGGCCAGTTTGGTGGTCGCTGGCACCGGGCTTGGTGACCCAGCCGTCGTCATAGCCGTACTTCTTCACACGGTTTTCGTACATGACGGCCTGCTTGTAGTAGGAACGGTAGCCGCTCTTGAGGTAGAGCTCGTGGCCTTCGGCGCGGGCCGCGTCACAGAGCTTAACAAGAGCTTCGGCGCATTCCCGCTGAAGCTGCCAGGTGCCATCCACCTGACGGACGCCGCCGGAGGTATTGTTGCCCTCCTTGTCCAGCTTCAGGGATTTCATCTTCACCAGATCATCCGGCACATAGTCTTTGGCCAGGAACATGCTCTTGTTGACCATGATCACCAGCGCCGGGTCCATGTCCATCATGTCCACGGGGAAATTCCATTTCACCTCGTCATAGGTGATGATCATCTCGCCGCTCAGATCAACAAAGGACCAGTCCTCCTCTTCTGCGCAGGCAGGGATCACCATCGCAAAGGCCAGCACAAGGGCCAGCAGCTGCATCATTCTCTTCATTCTTCAACCGCTCCCACAACAATATCCATCAGCACTTCCTGCCGCAGAAGGATCAAGTACTCCTCCAAAGGCATCTGATTCTGATAAATGCGTTCTGCATGCTCCTTGCCCACATAGCGGAAATGCCATTCTTCCTTTTTGTAGCCGGTCACGTCCTCCCAGCCCTCCTGATAGCGCAGGATGAAGCCGTACTTCCAGCAATTCTCCGTGCACCACTTGCCCGCCTTGGAGCGGGGAAACTTTTCGCTGCAGCCCTGATAATCATCCCAGCCGATGTCCATCGCCAGACCCAGCTGATGCTCCGAAGCGCCGGCACGGGCCACATAATCATCTGCGCGCTTGGTGCCCACCTTCTTTTTCTTTCTCTGATAGATGGTCGCCTGGGTCTGATAGCTGCGATAGCCGCTGACGGACACCAGGTACTCGCCCGTCGCCGCCTCACAGTCCGCAAAGAGCTGCTCCAGGGCGACAGCAGCGTCATCCCGCATTTCGCGGACCTTTCCCTTTACATTGGCCGCCCGCACCTCCGGAATATACGCGGAGCCTGAGCGCCATTGCCGGTTCTGCAAATAAAGCAGTCCTTCAATATCATTTTGCGGCGCAGCGTCATACAGCGCTGAGGACACCATCATCGTGCCCGCTGCGGCCAGGGACAGCAGCTGCTCCAACAAACCTGCCATAGTCGTTCCTCCACTGTGTAAAGTCTTCTCTCCTATTATAACGTATTTCCCCGCGAAAACAAGGCAGCAAACTGTAAATTTTTCATGATTGCCAACGGGAAACAATGCGCACAATAGGCCGCGAGGAGGTGAAACCACATGAAAAAGATCCTTTTGACCCTTTCCGCACTCTCACTTGCGGTGATGCTGGGTGGCTGCAAGTCCTCCGCGGATCTGACCACCGCCACCAGCGAGCCCACGTCAACCGCCAGCACCACGCCCAACGTAACCACTGTCCAGCCCGGTGCGACCAACGGCCTTGACAGCATGATGGACGGCGCTGGCAACATGCTCGATGGGATGATGGACGGCGCCAACGGCACGAACGGTACCGACGGTGTGCTGCCTGATTCCACCGTCATCCCCGAATCCACCGGCGTGACCAGCATGGACAAGGCGCGCCGCGTCATCGAGCAGATCGAGGAGGAGCTGGAGCGGCTGAGCGAGGTGGATGATGCGGAGGTCGTCATCGCCGGGAACAAGGCGGCTGTCGGTATCGAGTTTGACGATCAGTACCGCGCTGGGCTGGATGACCGCCTGCGCAAGATCGTCAAGGAGCGCATCGACAGCGTGATCTCCGGCATTTCCACCGTCGCCATCACGGCAGATGAGGGCGTGATGGACGCCATCGAATCCCTGGGCGAACGGCTGGACACCATGTCCGACATGACCGCCCTGGAGAGCGATCTGAACGCGATCATCAGGAAGATCGAAGGCATGAACGCATAACTTCGTTCCTTCCATCGTAGACTGTCCATGTCCCAAGGCTGCGTCCGTTCGCGGGCGCAGTATTTTTGCGAAGGTGAACATCCGGCGTTGCACCGCGCCCTTTATCGTGCCTTCAGGCCCGGCAGCACCCTGTCCGGCAGCGTGAAGGCAGCCGCGCCGTGCATGCCCGATGCAAGGGGGACATTTCTTTCCGGAGCGCTGACAGGGTGGCGCTCCTTTTTGGTGGAACAGGAAGCATTCATTCCCAGTGTATCAGCGCGAGCACTGTGCAAAATATCTACCGAGAACAGCAACAGGAGGTGAAAAGCATGAGCAATCAGAACTCCCGCTCCCAGATGGTTCCCGAAGCCCGCGGCGCACTGGACAACATGAAATATGAGATCGCCCGCGAGCTGGGTGTGGACTATCAGCAGGCCTACAAGGGCAACCTGTCCGCCCGCGAGAACGGCTACGTCGGCGGCTACATGGTCAAGCGCCTGATCGAGCAGGCCGAGCGCGGCATGGCCGGTCAGTAAACTCTTCATACTCCCGCAAAATCCGGGCTCCGTTGGTGCACATGCGCCGACGGAGCCTTCTTGCGTAATTGAT
>JBGUSK010000135.1:0-23066 GCA_045132495.1 Christensenellales bacterium
TCCAGGGTTGCATCGAAGCAGCCGTCCTCGTTTTCGGTGACGGGGGCCGCCAGACGGATGCAGGGCGCCACATAGAGCTGTCCGCGCCAGAAATCCTGGCTGGAGCAGCCGCACAGGGGGATGGTCAGCGTGACGGTGGCGTGTCCAGTCCGGCAGCGACCGGCACAGTCACGCACCTGTACAGCGACGGGGACAGTCACCCTCAGCAGCTGCTGACGGCACTCGCTGATTTGCTCCCAGGTGGCCTGGCCGCTGACGGTAACGCACACCAGGGTGAGAGGAGATTCTGCGCAGTCGGGAATATCATCTACGCACAGGGTCTGGGTGATGCGGCGCTGGAATGTACGACCGATGGATACATAGCGCGGAACAAGGTATCCGCTGTTTCCGGTGAAGCAGGGGTCGGTGCAGCCGCCGCAGGTACAGGGAGAATTGCCGCAAATGCTGCATGCGCCGTCACAGGAATGATTGCACTGGCCGCAGCCCCAGCTGCTGCAGTCCCAGCGGTTGCAGCGGCTGCAGGTGCAGCCGGCGCCGACATTACCCCAGGGAGCATAGGGATTGCAGGCTGGCGTGCCGTCGCTGGCGACACAGCCGCAGTTGTTGTTGCAGCCGCAGCCCCAGTTGCCGCGGCAGGAAACCCAGGAGCCGTGGCGTCCGCAGGAGAGAGAATTGCAATTGCTCATAGCATGCGCCTCCGATACATGGTCAGTTGGAGTGGTCCCACTGCCATCCTATGCAGGGCGGGAACAGAGGTGCAGGCATAAAAAAGACCCGGCTCTACGCCAGGTCAGAAAAGGCTTAGTTCAGGGACTGGGACTCGTTCTCGATGGTCACATCTTCCACGGAACGGATGGCCCAGCGGGCAACGACCATGCTCAGGTTGTCACGGCCCACGGACAGGGTGATGGTGTCATCCTTGATGTCCATGATGGTGCCGTAGATGCCGCCGATGGTGCAGACGCGGTCGCCGCGCTTGAGGGCGTCCAGCATGGCCTTTTCCTTCTTGCGGCGCTTGCGCTCGGGGCGGATCATCAGGAAGTACATCAGCACGACCATGATCAGGATGGGGGACATCTGCAGCAGCATGTGCACGATGCCCTGACCGGCAGTCATCTCGGCTGCGGCAGGATCAACGGGGGTCTCCTCGGCGATGGCGGTGGCAACGCCCAGCAGCTTGTAGATCAGTTCCATAAGTGGGGTTCTCCTTTCAATTGCGGTGTGCTTTACAGCATCGCCAAGAATTATAACATATTTTTCTCATCCTCACAAGGGGGAATTTTCCCTTCGGCCTTCAGGAATGAAAATAAATGAGAAAATTTTCAGCAGGATGAAATGTTTTGGCTCGTTGATGCGTCTTTATAGTGAGGGACATTTGTGCTTTCGAACGTCTGGAGAGGGCTTTGAGCCGTCAGATTGTATCATTCGTGTACAAAGACTTGAAATGCAGGTTGATTCCGGATACAATAGCGTTGACAAAACACAAGCAGGAGGTATTGACATGAAGAAATTGCTTTGCATCATCCTGGCGCTCATGCTGCCGCTGATTGCAGTAGGAGAGGAAACGGCCGTCGGCATCATCGGCGGCGCAGACGGCCCGACGTCCTTGTTTGTTACAGACAGCCTTGCCCTGCCTGGCATACTGGGCGAAAAAGCATTGGCTGCTGGTAGAAAGGTCACCACCACGATGAAGGTGACGGAGTTTTCCGGCCTGGATCTTGGCAGTGCGCTGGATAATCAGGCCTTCCAGGAGATTCTCCGGGCGATGACCATCGTGACCGCTGATCAGGGGGATGAAAAGAGCCTGACCCTTCAAATGGGCGGCAAGGATGTGCTGAATCTCGGCATGGCTCTGAATGGCAAGGATGCTTATATCCTCACCAATCTTCTGGGCAGCGCCATCGTGGTCAATGAAGCGGAGGTGGAAGGTCTCATCTCCCGCGTGCTGGATATGCTGGTGCGCATGGACGTCATGTCCAGCAGCGAAGCGAAGACACTGAACAGCCAGATCCAGATGTTCGCCGGGATGCTTGCGCAGGAGCAGGTCGTTCCTGTGGAAACTGTTGACCTGATGGCCGAGCTGGAAAAACTGGATTATTCCGCCATTGAGGAATCCTTCGCCCTGGCATACAGCAAGGTTGTCGAAGTCGAAGCGCCTGTGGTGCCCCGGATGTGTGACCCCGCTGTGCGCGGAGCAACCGCCTCTGTCACCAATGAAGAATTGGCAGAAATCTCTCTTCTGCTGTGCCAGTTCGTGCTGGATAACCCTCAGATCAAGGATTTCCTGAGCGAGCAGATGGATCTCCCCACCGAGGCTGAACTGACCGCGCAGTGGGAAAGCAGCGGCATGTTCTACAAGGCACTGGGCATCTATACGGATGAGGCGGCTTTCCGTGCTTCTCAGAAGACGGTCGACAGCTTCATGGCGGAGGTCATGGAGGAAATCCGTACGACCAAGGTGATCGAAGGCGAATATGTTATCTCCGCCTATACCGACGCAGAGGGCAAGCTGGTCTACATAACCATTGATCTGCCGCTGTATGTGGAAGAGGAAGCTGCCCACGAACATGCCGCCGAAGAAACGGAAGTGCAGACGACGGGCCGGGTGATGCCGATCAATGCGGTCTATACCCGCCAGACTGTCGCGGACGGCGTGAGCCATGTGTGTAATATCAATATAGATGGCGATGTTCTGTCCACTGACATGCTGGTGCGGGAGGATGAGACTTTATTCGCCCTGTATGTGACGGAACCGGACGATGAGCCCATTAAGTTCATGGATGTAGTAGTCAGGAAGGTGGATGACATCCTGAATGTGGAAGCCAACATCTATGACGGTCCCGATCAGAAGGTGCTTTCCCTGCAGCTGGAGGGCGAGTGTGAGTTTACGGATGTGCGCAGCTACCTGTCCGGCAAGCTCGCCGTGACGGTATATGAGGAGGTCGAAGGCGAAAATGCCGAGACGACGCTCGCAATGGAGCTGAGCACGGACACGGCCATCAACGGTGTTGACTTCTTCGGTGTGAGCAAGTTTGCGATGCAGGCGGACGATGTTCGCTTCGCCATGCAGATGGATTATGCAACCGCTGATCCGGAGGAAACTATCATGTCCGGTGCGGTGATCCGTCCGGCGGAGCTGGATGAGGCAGCCTTCACCTCCTGGTTCATCAGCGTGTTCAAGAACGTGAACCTCTGGCAGGCCAATTTCCTGGATGCGCTGCCGGAAAGCATGCTCAAGCTGGTGCTCTTCGAAAAGTAATCTAATTTGGGAGAGGGAGACCTCTCCCTTTTCATGTGTGCAAAATCTTGCAATCTGCGGGGAAAAGTGGTATAATCTATTGTGGTATGCTTCACCAACTGCGAAGACACGAGTCCGCCGTTCTTCGGTTGCATACCCGATGTGCGGACATACTGCGGAACATTCCGCACCGAATTAAAGGAGGTAATCTCTGTGTCTGCCGACCCATGGGGCCCGCTACTGCTTCAGCTTGTTCTGATCCTGATCAACGGATGGTTTGCCGCGACGGAAGTTGCGATCTTGTCTCTTAATGAACTCAAGCTCCGCGCCGATGCGGAGGAAGGGGATAAGACCGCTGCAAAGCTGCTCAAGCTGTCCGAGGCCCCCAACAAGTTCCTTTCCACCATCCAGGTGTGCATCACCCTGGCCGGCTTCCTTGGTTCTGCCTTTGCGGCGGAGGCGTTTTCTGACCCGCTGACCCAGGCACTCATCCAAGCCGGCGTAAAGATCGATACGGAAATTCTGGACACCCTGTGCGTGGTGGGCATCACTCTTGTCCTGTCCTACTTCACCCTTGTCCTTGGTGAGCTGACCCCCAAGCGCATCGCCATGCATTACCCGGATAAAATGGCGCGCATGGGCTTGAAGGTCATCATCGTCTGCTCGGCCGTGTTCCGCCCGGTGGTGTGGCTGCTGTCGGTGAGCACAAACGGTCTCTTGCGTCTGCTGGGCATCGATCCCAATGCGGACGAAGAGGAGGTCACCGAGGAGGATATCCGTGCCCTGGTTGATATGGGCGAGGAGTCCGGCGCGATCGAAGAGGCGGAGAAGGAGATGATTGAGAACATCTTCGAATTCAACAATCTTACCGCTGAAAACGTCATGACTCACCGTACCGATGTGACCGCCATTTGGGTGGATGAGGAGTGGGACGTGATCCTGCAGACCATCCGCGAGACTGGTCTGAGCCGTTTTCCTGTCTATCAGGAGGACATGGACGACATCATCGGCACGCTGAATACCCGTGTGTTCCTGCTCAACATGCAGACGGAAAAGCCTCGCACGGTTCGCGAAATGCTGCGCGAAGCCTACTTTGTGCCCAGCACTGTGCAGGCGGATCAGCTTTTCCGCAACATGCAGCTCAAGAAGATCCACATGGCCATCGTTATTGACGAATACGGCGGCATGAGCGGTATCGTCACGATGGAGGACCTGCTGGAGGAGATCGTCGGCAACATTTACGACGAGTTCGATCCCCAGGCCGAGGCGGAGATCGTCCGCGTGGATGATGAAACCTGGCGCATTTCCGGTCAGGCGGCGCTGAGCGATGTATCCGATGCGCTGGATGTGGAGCTCCCGCTGGAGGAGGATTACGACACGCTGGGCGGTCTGATCTTCAGCCAGTTCACATTGATTCCTGAAGATGGCAGCCATCCCGAGGTGGACTGCTATGGGCTGCACATCGTTGTGGAGAAGATTGAAGATCACCGCGTGGAGACGGCACTTGTGTCGAAACTGCCGGAGGAAAACGAAGCTGCCGAGGAGGAAACCGACCGAAAGTCGGATTCTGAGGAGGAGTGAGTATGGGCGAGGCTGTCGAGACCAGGTTTGCAACCAGCGGGGAGCTGGACATGGAAACCAGCGTTGCCATTAATCTGCGTACACTATGGAAGCCAAACGAACTCCGTAGGCTGTATATCTATTGCGGTGTGATTTTCACTCTGTCGTTGTATCTGTTGTACTTGCGAAGCGAACATGCTCCGATCATGGTCGTACTGTCTGTTCTGCTGATGGGGTTATTCATTTACTTGCCCATCAATGTGAAGAAAAGCAGCACAGTTCGATTCCATGAAACGGCACCTGATGGGAAGCTGGCATACACGTCTTCTTTCTGCGAAGATAAGCTTCTGCTTGTCAATCATACCAATGGCGGCAGCGGTGAGTTGTTGCTCTCTCAGGTGAAGAAAGTTGTCGCTGTGAAGGATGTGTGGGCCTTGATATCTAAAGGCAACATGATCTATCCTGTATTTGCCTCTCAACTTTCAGAAACCGACCAAAGGTCTGTTCTTGACTTGCTCAAGCAGAACAATCCGAAGATCAAGATTCAGATTTCCAAGAAATAAAACACGGCGCAGTTCCCGCAAAGGAGCTGCGTCGTTCTTCTATGTTGTAGCACGGGAGGCAGGTTGCCGCCCCTACGATGCTGTTGGTCGAAGAAGTAAGTGGGTCGAAGACCCCTCAGTCCGCGTACTGCACAATTGCGCCCAACAACCCGGGACCGGTGTGGATCGCCAGCGCGGGGCTGACTGGAGCGATCATGTCAGACACCACATCCAGCTTTGCACGGAAGGTCTCCAGCAGCGTGCGGGCCTCCTCATAGGCGGAACCATGCACGATGGCAACGCGCACCTTGCGGCCCTGATAGCGCTTGAAAAATTCCTCCTGCATGGCAGAAAGCGCTTTGGCGAAACCGCGGGCCTTGACCAGTGTCGCATACACGCCGTCATCATTGACGTAAATAACCGGCTTGATCTGCAGCAAACTGCCGACCACGCCTTCTACAAGGCCGATACGTCCGCCCTTGCGCAGGTATTCCAGCGTGCGGATGACGAATGCGCCAAGTTGATGCTTGCGCAGCTCCTTCAGCCGCTCGATCACGTCCTCTACGGACATGCCGCGCTCCAGACATTCGGCGGCTTCCAGAACCAGCAGGCCTGTTCCGCAGGAGAGGGTCTGGGCGTCCACCACGTCCACGTGGAGCTCTTCGGTTTCGTCTGCGAGAATGCTTACCATGTTGTAGGTGCCCGACAGGCTGCCGCTCATGCAGATGTGCAGGATGCGGGTCGCACCTTCATCGTGCAGCTGGCGGTAGAGGGCGCTGACATCCTCCGGCAGGGGGAGGGAGGTCTTGGGTAGTTCCGCCTTGAGGATCTCATACACCTGCTCGGAGTCGATCTCCACCCGGTCACGAAACTCTCCCTGGCTGGTCACCACACGCAGCGATACAAGGCGGATGTCATAGCGTTCCAGCTGCTCATCCAGCAGGTCGCAGGCGGTATCGGTCACCAGCGCCACGCGTTCATTGCCGATTACAAACATTCCCAAAGGCCCCCTTTTCGGTCAGGTTCATTTCATTATACGCCTGCACAAGGGTACAAGTCAATAAGGCATTTTTATGGAAAACGGATGAAACATCTGTAAATGTTTTGCTGCGGAGGTTGACAATTGCGGACGGATGTTTTACCATGTTAGTTGTCGAATTATGTAATGATCCGCTTATATGTGGATGGATTCGGAGGCACGACACAATGAGGATGCTTTGCAGAAAGCTGATTTCCGGTCTGCTGGCTTTGATGCTGCTTTTGTCCCTTGCGCCTGCTGCACTGGCGGAGAGCACGCAGCTCAAGGTTGAGCTCTATGGCCTGTACGCCGCCCAGGATGGGACTTATCAGTCCGTGGCGGCAGGCGGCACTTTTGATGTATATCAGGAAGAGATCAAGGTCGGTACGCTGACCGTTGTGCCAGGCGGGGAGAATGTTATCACCCTTCCGGGTCCGGGGAATGTGCGTCTGGCTCCGATTGACGGTTCTTATCCGGCGGAACTGCCGCTGAGCTCCTACGGATATGGCGTCAGCATCACCGAGGGCAAACTGAACATTGCGCCCATCAGTGTGTATGCCATTGTGTCAGATGAGCCGACAGCGGCACCTGTGGTGGAGGACACCCCAGCAGTTACTGCGGAGCCTGTTGCTCCTGCGGCGGAACCTACAGCATCCCCGGCACCTGCCACTGGCTCGCTGGTGCTGCAGTGCAGTGGTGAGGGTATCACTGTTGCCTGCAATGTCATGGCTTCCGATGGTGCGAATGTGGCAAAGGGCACGCTCTCCAGGGACAGCAATGCAGTCATCACTGGTCTTCATGAGGGCGAATTTATTGTGACCCTCAATCTGCCGGAGAATGTTGTCATGACTGGGCTGAACGGAAACGCGACCCTCCAGCGCGGCGTGACGCAGTGGAAGGTCTTCGTTGCAGCGGGGCGGGAGAGCATTTACACGATCGAACTGACTGAAACCGGGGACCTGACAGTGCCCTTTGAAAATATCTCCGGAGCGGTTGTGAAGGTGAAGGGGGAGCGTGAGTCCTTCGAAGTAACCGCCAATGCAGAGGGCGTGTACGAGAAAAAGAACCTTCTGCCTGACGTCTATGAGATCGACGTCCATCTGCCTGCTGGTCGGTACGACTATGAGGATGCGCACAATGACTGGCAGATGACCGAAAATGCGGATGGCACTTGCACGATCTCCATGCGCTTTGGTATCAACCGAAACTGTGTGACGGAACTTCCGCTGATCCGACGCAATATCATCGGATCTGTGGAGGGTAAGGTGGCGGATCTTGACGGCAGCGCCATGCGCGGCGTGAAGGTCACCATTTATGATGAAAACGATCAGGCTGTTGCCAATGCAGAAACTGACAAGAAGGGCGAATGGCAGATCGAAAGCCTGACCTATGGCGAATATGTCGCCCAGTATTCTGAAGATAAGAAGGCCATCCCCGCCAGCAGCTTCACGCTGTCCGATGCGAATGTGAACGCGAAGCTGTCCGCTGCTGCCGAGCCTCCGGCGAAGGTGACCATCCGCGCCTTCGTGGATGAAAACAACAACGGTGAACAAGGCAGGGGCGAAGGCGCTCTTAAGGGCGTTGAGGTGGCGCTGGTGGATGAAAGCGGCGCGATCGTTGCTTCCGGTGTAACGGCCAAGGATGGCTATTTCACCCTTGCAGCCCCTGATGGTCAGTATATCCTGCGGGCGAATGCTCCTGAGGATTATGGGTTTGGTAAAAAGGGCGGCAAGCTGGCATATACCGAGAGCATCATGGATGAAACTGCCAGCCCGACCCAGGAGAGCAGCGCCTTTTCCCTGACCACCGACAAGAAGCTGGAGATCGGCATCGGCATGCTGCCCATGGCGACCGTGCGCGGTACGGTTTGGAAGGACGTCAATGCAGACGGTGTGTGGCAGGAGGACGAGCCTGGCATCCCCGGAATCCGCCTGACTCTGGAGGGCGGAAAGGATAAGACGCTGCATGAGGTTTATACCGATGCAAACGGCGTGTATGAATTCCGCCAGGTCATGAAGGGGAATTTCGAGCTCCTTTGCCATGTGCCGGATGAGTATGTCTTTACTGTCAAGGCCAGGGGCGATGTGGAAAAAATCTCCCGCATGACCACCGAAAAGGACCGCGCCGGTCAGGATTCTCTCACGCTGGAGCGCGGCGAGGTGCATGAGGATCATAATATCGGCCTGATGGAAGGCCTGATCATCGAGGGCGTCTGCTTCCTGGACGAAAACAACAACGGCTTTTATGACGAGGGCGAAAAGCCCCTGCCCGGCGTGGAAATGCGTCTGGCCCGTCAGAGCAACAACGTCATGCTGCAGAATGTTGAATCCGGCGAGGACGGCAAGTATCACTTCGTCGGTCAGCGCGGCAGCACCTTCACCATCCGTGCGACACTGCCCAAGGGCTATGTGTTTACCGTTGCGGCAGAAGGCGAGAATGCCAATCAGTTTGCGCCCAACGGCGACAAGACGGAGCGCAGGCTGACTGATATCACCATCGAAAACGGCGGCTACAGGAAGATCATGCTGGGCGCCGTCAAGTTTGGATCAATCAGCGGACGGGTGTATTTTGACAAAAACTTTTCTTCCGACTGGGAGAGCGGCGAACCTCTGGGAAATGACCATTATGTGATGCTGTGGAATGCACATGGCGAAAAGATCGCCACCCAGAAGGCTGACAAGAATGGTCTGTTTAGCTTCACCGATCTGACTCCCGGCGAGTATTACCTGACCATGAAGCCGGAGAGAGGCTATGCCTTTACTGCGCTTGGTCACAACAATGTGATGCAGACCCTTGCAGACGGCACTGGCAAGAGCCGTGCGGTCACCGTCGGCATGGGTGAAGCGGTCAAGAATGCCGGCATCGGCATGATCGTTCCGGCGATCGTTTCCGGTACGGTGTTTGCGGATGATAACGACAATGGCTTGCAGGATGCAGGTGAAAAGGGCCTTTCCGGCACCGTCGTCCGCCTGATGAACGAAAAGGGCGAAGCCTTCTCGGCGACCCTGGACGAAAGCGGCGCGTATCGCTTCAATGCGGTGCTGCCCGGCGCCTACCACCTGGAGTATGAACTGCCTGAGCACGGCGTATTCGCTGCAGTCGTGGACGGCGGGAATACCGTTGCCAGCGAAAGCAATGTTGGAAAGAGTGCGGCGTTTACGGTGAAATCCGGCGACAGCTGGGAGGCCTCTCTGTGCGGCGCTTTGCTGCTGAGCGATATTTCCGGCATGGCCTATGCAGACAGCAACGGAAGCAGCTTCATGGATGCGGATGAGAATGCTGTGCAGGGCATGGTGATCATGCTGATCCCCACCCGTGCCGATCTTCCGGTTCTGACGTCCGCTACGGGCACGGACGGCAGGTTCGCCTTCAGCGATTTGCGTCCGGATACCTATACCCTGCGAGTTACCTGTCCCGACAGGTATGTCCTGTCCCGCCTTTCCGACGTGGAAATGCCTGTGGCTATCGGAGAGGCAACCCAGGATGTCACCTTCCAGCTGCAGATGGGCACCCAGTGGCATGAGCAGATGCTGGGCTGCGTCATCCCTGCCTCCTGGACAGGTGAAGCATGGTTGGATGAAAACTGGGACGGCGTCCGCGGCGCGGATGAAGCGCCAGCCAACGGCGAAAAGATTGAGCTTCGCGACGCGGTGACCGGCAAGACGGTTTTCACTGTGGTGACCGATGACAACGGCGTATTCACCATTGACGGTATCGCCCCTGGCGAGTATGAGCTGGTATATCCCCTGGACGAGGGCAACCTCCAGCCCAAGGATGGAAGCTGTGACTTCACCCTCAATAACGATGTGATGACCAATGGCCGCGTGACCATCCGGCAGGATGAAGCAAAGTCTGGTACGAACCTGTGCGTCGTCCGTACGACGGAGATCGGCGGCAAGGTCTGGCTGGAACAGTACAGCGGTGTGTCTCCCGTCAAGGGTGCAAAGCTCCACCTGCTGGATGCTTCCGGAAATGCCATTGCGGAATACATTACCGGTGAAGACGGCGAGTATGTTTTCAAGGGCCTGATGCCCAATGATTATGCCATTGACGTAACCATTCCTGCCGGGTACGTGCTGGTGGATACCAGTGACATAACCATGGCGGAGAAGGGCCTGATCAGCGTGGTGGAGGAGGCCAATGGCCTCTTCGGCAAGAGTGCGGTGATCACGCTGAAGATGGCAAAGCATCGCCGCGACATGGACGTTGGCATGGTATTGCCCGGCCGTCTGGGCGACAAGGCCTGGCTGGATCTGAACGGCAACGGCCTGCAGGATGGCGAAGAGGGCGGCATTCCCGGCGTGACGGTGGAGCTGATGCGAGGCGGAAAGGCGATTGCCGCCACCGTGACCGACCAGTATGGTTACTACGTATTCGAGGATCTGTATCCGACCGAATACACCCTGCTCGTCACCTGGCCCAGCGAGGTTGTGCCGACCGTTCTGCGCGAGGACATCAAGCAGATTTCCTCCATCCTGAAGGAGAATGGCGAGACCATTCCTGTCGTGGTGGAAAGCAGCAAGGCAAACTACGCTGCGGATCTGGGCTTCATGCTGGTGGATGAAGACAAGCTGCCTGCTGGGTACGACGAGGGCGAAGAACAGGTCTGGAAGAAAAAGAAGTGAATCCCTATGGGCTGCTGCGTTCCTGCGGCAGCCCTCTCGTTATTAAAAAAGGGGAGCCTCCTGACGAGGTTCCCCTTGATTCATATCATTCCGCGCCGTTTGGCTTCGTCCAGCAGGAAAGGCTGGATGTCCGGATAGGTCAGTGCATCGGGCATGCTGTCAAAGACGCGGACTTCCGCGATCTCGCTGTGCAGCTCGCCGAAGGAATGGACTTCTGCCGCGCACAATAAACCAAGGCTGTGAGGAGCGCTGCCGGTTCGGAAGGCGCTGTACCAACACACGGGCTTGAGGGTGAAGTCCGCTGCGCCGGTTTCCTCCTGCAGCTCCCGGGCGGCGGCTTCCAGGGCGGTTTCGCCCGCTTCAACATGCCCGCCTGGGATTTCCCAGGTGCTGCGGGCTTCGTGACGGCACCAGAGCAGATGACCGCCATGCAGTGCGATAATGACTGCGTATTTATGATGCAGCCCCTGGGGCGCTTCATCAAAGAAAAACACGCTGATTCCAGCCATTTATCCCTCCCGGACAAAGCGCACGTCGGTCACTTCGTCGCTGCCGATTTTGTAATGTACACGCTCTTCTGTCATGACAAAGCCGTGGCGCTGATAGAATCGCTCGGCCCGTGCGTTGCCCTGGATGGCCCAAAGGTACACGCGGTGATAGTCGTCCTCCTGGAGGGCGGAGAGCGCCTCTGACAGCAGTATGCCGCCAATGCCTTTGCCCATGACCTCTGGCAGCAGATACAGCGATACGATCTCGCCCCAATCCGCGTGGTTTTCGTCCCTGCCGCGCCCATAAATGATGCAGCCAACTGGCAAACTGTCCTGCTCGGCAATGCAGCCGTACAGCCGCCCGCTGTCAAGCCAGGCGCGCATGGATGGCAGCCAGTATTCATCGGGCAGGCGCGCCAGATACAGGGGGTCGATGATCTCCCGATATGCCCCGCGCCAGCTGCATGCGATGATCCGGCTGATCAGCAGTGCATCCTCTGCTGTTGCCTGTCGAAGGGTGATCATCACAAAACGCCTCCTCTCTGATATCAGTATAGACTGGTTTGCTGTTCGCGTCAAGGGGAACAATCCTGGCAGAAATCCGCATCCGTGATTGATTTATGCGGCGCACTCTGTTATAATAAACTGAATGATTGTGTGATCGGGGAGGAATGCCCATGCATTTTCTGATTCGGGCGGCAGTGCTGCTGGCTGCAGGAGCAGCAGGCTGGACGCTGGCGAAGCGTAAAAAGGAACAGGGGAGCAGTGATCCTCATGTGGTCTATTTGAAAGATGAGGATGCGGTTATCGACGCACCGGTTCAGGCAGATGTGCGGGAGGGTGTGCCAGCAAAGGTGAAAAACTGCTTCCGTCGGATGGATCCGCTGACGCTGAATGCTGCAAACGAGGCCGTTTTCATCCTTGAGGATGGAACGGAGGTCAAGCTGAACTTCTCCGGCGAGGGTGGTCTTCATCTGATGGAAGGGGATTGTGGATTGCTGACCTGGCAGGGCATGCGGCTCATCCGGTTTGAAAAAGAAAATGGCGATGTGATCGGTGGCGTGTTCTTCGCGCCTGCCGGGGAGGATGCAAATGAATGAAGCGTTGAAGCTGGCCTTTACCATGGTGGGCGGAGGCATGCTGGCAATCCTCCTGCTGATGCTGGTTGCCAAGCTGACCAGCAAGGTCAATGTGGAGGAGAAAGAAGGCCGCAAGCCCATCTACAACATCCAGGCAACGGTGAAGGGAAAGCGTACGCTGGTGGAGGCTGACCCAGAAAATCCCAATATCCCCCGGACGCGCTACTTCCTGACCTTCCACAAAAGGGACGGCTTGCGGGTGGAGATGGAGGTCCCCGGCGAGGATTATGGTCTGGCCGCCGAGGAGGACGAGGGCGTCCTCGTATATTCCAAGGGAGACGAGTTTATCGTCTTCAAACGGATGTGAACATATCTGTTGGAGGTGCAGCATGTCTGACATCATTGAGTTTTTTGAGACTTATCCAGAATATCTTCGGGATGCTGTGATTTTTATCGTTGCGTTCGTTCTGCTGGGCGCGATATCCAAGCTGTACTATTCCTTCAAGGAGGAATGGGAGGAGAAGAAGCTCTACAAGCTTTATCATCAGCACCTGGAGGACGAAAAACGCGAAAAATAAGGTGTTTGCGGCACCATGGGAAGGAGTTTATATCATGGACGAGGCTATGGTATTCCTGATGTATCTGCTCCTGCTGCCGGCAGCAGGAGCGCTGTACATATCGCCATGGTGGATTCGCTGGCTGTGGCCGCGGGTGCGCTACTGCTTTGCAAGAAAGCAGACACAGCGTGCCAAAGTGATCGATATGCAGGAGAAGTATCCGCTCTACCTGCGGGACGGCGGCTGGGTCAAGACCTGGGATGAAGAGATCTTCCATACCCATTACGCTGTCTTTCAGTTGGAGGACGGTACACGGCGCACCATGCGCATCGGCAAAGCGGATTACCAAGGCATCCTGACCGGCTCAGAGGGGATGCTCACGCACCGCGGCAACTGGTTCCGCGCTTTCATCAGCAACAAGTAATTTCAACAGGGGGAGGTTCTTCCCATGGCTTATCAAGCTCTTTACCGCCAGTGGCGGCCCACGGATTTCTCCTCGATGGTTTCCCAGGAGGCCGTCGTGGCAACGCTTCGCAATCAGATCACCACGGGGCGCATTGCTCATGCGTATTTGTTTTGCGGAAGCCGCGGCACGGGTAAAACGTCCACCGCGAAGATCATGGCCCGCGCCATCAATTGCGAGCAGCCCGTGAACGGCGATCCCTGCGGAACGTGCGAATCCTGCCGCCGTCTGCTGGCGGAGGAATCCATGGACGTGATGGAGATCGACGCAGCCTCCAACAATGGCGTGGATGAAATCCGTGACCTGCGCGAGACAGTCAAATATCCGCCACAGCACGGAAAATTCAAGGTCTACATCATCGACGAGGTGCACATGCTGTCCGCCTCGGCCTTCAATGCGCTGCTGAAAACGCTGGAGGAGCCCCCGGCCCATGTGTGTTTCATTCTCGCCACCACAGAGCCCCAGAAGCTACCGGCGACGATCCTCAGCCGTTGCCAGCGCTTTGATTTCGGGCGCATCCCGGCGCATCAGATTGCGGGTCGTCTCCGCCAGGCGGTGGAGGGCGCGAATGCCACAGCGACGGACAATGCCCTCCACATGATCGCTCGTGCTGCAGAGGGCGGCATGCGCGATGCGCTTTCCATCCTGGATATGTGTCTGGGATATCAGAATGACGTGGACGAAGCTCTGGTGCGCAATGTGCTGGGCACGTCGGACAAGAGCTTCCTCTTCCGATTTGTTGATGCACTGGACATGGAAGATGCATCCACCGTACTGGGCATGATCGACGAGCTGATGCGCAAGGGCCGCGAGCCGATAGTGTTCTCTAAAGATGTGAGCCAGCATCTGCGGGCACTCCTGATGGCCAAAGCCTGCCCGGATGATCTGCCTGCCCTGCTGGACATCACTGGGGAGGATGCGGAGGAATATATTTATCAGTCGGAGAACATGACTGTCACCCGGCTGATGAAAATGCTTGAGTTCTTCATGGCGACGGAAACGGAGCTGCGCTGGGCGTCCAGCCCCCGTATTGTGCTGGAGAACACGGCGCTCAAGTGCTGCCTGCGCACGGCAGAGGCGGACACGGCGGCCCTCAATGACCGTATCGCTCAGCTGGAAAAGCAGATCGCTGAATTGACCGAGAAGATCAAGAATGGCGTGGTCGCAGCTGCTCCGGCCAAAAAAGAACAAACGGAAGCAAAGCCTGCATCCAAAAAGGAAGAGCCTCCCAAGCCCAAGGCGCTTACGCCCACCGGCCGCAGCACCGACGAAACCTGGAGAGAGGCCCTCAATCAGCTCAAGAAGTCTGACCCTGCGACCCATTCCTTTCTCACGCAGGGAAGGCTCATTGGCTGCGATGGTACGCTCTACCGGTGGGAAGCCGCTGCAGGCATGGATTTCTTTGCCACTGCCCTCAACAAGGAGGACAAGCGCAAGGCTGTCTGCAACGCGCTGACGGAGGCGGCAGGCGTGGAGAGCAAATTCGAGGCCGTCACGGCAGGCTCAGGCAAGCAGGCGGAGGAAAGCGTGGAGAGTTTCGTTTCCGGTCTGGAGCAGACCTTTGGCAAGGCCAATGTGCTGGTTCAGGATGAAGCCAAGTGAACGGGCAGGGAAGTCGAAAAGGAAATCATTGTACAACCAGGTCGCTCATGATATGGAGTGACCTGGTTTTTTGCCCATATCCTGTGGAAAGGCAAATTGAAGCAGGGGAAAGAAAATTTGATAAAAATTTATTTTCCAGGCAGGAAATAGGGGGCATATGTAGAATTAGAGAAGATGGGTGAAATTGAGGTATGTCTTCCAATTATATTGGATAACGTACCTTTCCCTGTATCAATACCGTTCCCCGATTACACGGCGAAAAAGCCGTTTGCTGAAAGGATGGTGTAAGAATGGAAACTCTGACTTTTGCTGAGACCCTGCTGGTGGCAGTGGTTGGCATGGTGGTTGTCTTCTTCGGCCTGGTCATCCTGATCATGCTGATCAAGCTCATGGGTGCTATGACTGGCGGCATGGGCAAGAAGGAAGCCCCCAAGGCGGCGCCTGCTCCCGTGGCGGCTGCTCCTGTGGCTGCTCCCGTCGGTAAGCTGTCTCCTGCCAAGTTTGACGATGAGACCGTTGCCGTCATCACGGCCGCGATCGCGGCTGTCCGCGGCGAAGGCTATCCCTTCCAGATCAAGCGCATCGTGCGCGTGAAGCAGTAATCCTGCACGACAATCCATCCGGATCAAAACCATACATACAACAACTTTTGAGGAGGAAACTATCATGCGTACTTACAAGATCACCGTCAACGGCCAGGTCTACAATGTGGACGTTGAGGAAATCGGCGCTTCCGCTCCTGTCGCTGCTGCCCCTGTGGCCGCTGCTCCTGTGGCTGCTCCCGCTGCCGCTCCTGCCCCTGCTGCTCCCGCCGCTGTGTCCGCTGCTGGCGAGTCCGTGAAGGCTCCCATGCCCGGCACCATCCTGGACGTGAAGGTCGCCGCTGGCCAGAAGGTCAATGCCGGTGATACCCTGGTCGTCCTGGAAGCTATGAAGATGGAAAACGAGATCCCCGCTCCCAAGGCCGGCACTGTTGCTCAGGTCGTCGTGTCCAAGGGCTCTTCCGTCAACGCTGGCGACGTGCTGGTCGTCATCGCCTAATCGTATTTTACCATGGAACCGCGGCGGCGAATGACTGTCGCGCAACCCTAAAAATACTGACGAAAGTGAGTTGATACCATGCAGTTCATTACTGATGCACTGTCTGGTCTGTGGCAGACCTCCGGTGTTTTCTACTTCCTGCAGGATCCCCTGGCACTGGTGATGGTCGGCATCGCCTGCGTGCTTCTGTACCTGGCTATCGTCAAGCAGTTTGAGCCCCTGCTCCTGTTGCCTATCGCCTTCGGTATGCTGCTGACCAACCTGCTGGGCAGCGAGGTCTTCCATGAGGAGCTGTTTGCAGGCGGCCACGTCAACTGGGGCCTCTTTGGCGGCGCTGTTATGGTGGACGGCAATAATCTGCTTAATGCCGGTTCTTATCTGGTGAACGCTGCGGGTCAGATCCTCAATGAGGCTGGCGCTGTCATCGGTCACTTTGTCAATGCTGTGTCTGCGGAGGCTGCTGCTCCTATCGCTCTGTCTGATGCACTGGCTCAGCTGGCTGCTAATGGCAACGCTGCTTCCGTTGTGATGGAGCATGCTTTCATCTCCGGCGGTGCGGTGTACTCTGAGGCTGGCGTGTTGCTGGCTGAGACCGGCAAGACTATCTCCGCCGGCCTGCTGGACTACCTGTACCTGGGCGTCAAGCTGGGCATCTACCCCTGCTTGATCTTCATGGGCGTTGGCGCGGGCACCGACTTCGGTCCCCTCATCTCCAACCCCAAGACCCTGCTGCTGGGCGCTGCCGCTCAGCTTGGCATCTTCCTGACTTTCATCGTCTGTGTGACCAGCGGCTTCTTTACGCCCGCTGAAGCTGCTTCTATCGGCATCATCGGCGGCGCCGACGGCCCCACCGCCATTTGGCTGACTGGCAAGCTGGCGCCCCATCTGCTGGGCCCGATCGCCGTTGCAGCTTATTCCTACATGGCGCTGGTGCCCGTCATCCAGCCCCCGATCATGCGTGCCCTGACCACCAAGAAGGAACGCGAGATCGTCATGGAGCAGCTCAAGCCTGCCACCAAGACCCAGAAGATCCTGTTCCCCATCGTTGTGACCATCCTGGTCTCCCTGCTGCTGCCCTCCGCCACCCCCCTCGTCGGCTGTCTGATGCTGGGCAACCTGGCCAAGGAGTGCGGTGTGACCGAGCGCCTGAACAAGACCATGCAGAACGAGCTGATGAACATTGTCACCATCTTCCTGGGCATCACCGTTGGCGCAACTGCTACCGCTTCTACCTTCCTAAAGCTGGATACCCTGCTGATCATCATCGTCGGCGTGGTGGCCTTTATGGGTGGTACTGCGGCAGGTGTGCTGCTGGCCAAGGTCATGAACTGGATCACTGGCGGCAAGATCAACCCGCTGATCGGTTCTGCCGGCGTGTCTGCGGTTCCCATGGCTGCCCGTGTGTCCCAGCGTGAGGGCCAGAAGGCCAATCCTGCCAACTTCCTGCTGATGCACGCCATGGGCCCCAACGTGGCTGGCGTTATCGGCTCCGCCATCGCGGCCGGCGTGCTGCTGTCCATGTTCGGCGGCTGATTCTGACTGGAGGAACATAAAGCTATGGCTAAGTTTATGATTACCGATACTGTCCTGCGTGACGGCCATCAGTCTCAGGCTGCCACCCGCATGACGACGGCTGAAATGCTGCCCGCCTGCGAAATGCTGGACAAGGTCGGCTACTTTTCCCTGGAGTGCTGGGGTGGCGCGACCTACGACAGCTGCCTGCGCTTCCTGAACGAAGATCCCTGGGAGCGTCTGCGCAAGCTGCGTAAGGCTATGCCCAACACCAAGCTGCAGATGCTGCTGCGCGGCCAGAACCTGCTGGGCTACCGCCCCTACGCTGACGACGTGGTCGAGGCGTTCGTGCAGAAGGCCATCGAGAACGGCATCGACATCATCCGCTGCTTCGACGCTCTGAACGATCTGCGCAATATGCGCACTGCTGTGAAGGCTACCAAGAAGTACGGCGGCATTGCTGAGATCGCGCTGTCCTACACGGAGTCTCCCGTCCACAACGAGGATTACTTCGTTTCCCTGGCCAAGGAGATCGAGGAGATGGGCGCTGACCTCATCTGCATCAAGGACATGGCGAACCTGCTGCTGCCCTACAAGGCTTACAGCCTCGTCAAGCGTCTGAAGGAAGCCACCAAGCTGCCTATTGTGCTGCACACCCACAACACCACCGGCACCGGCGACATGGTCCTGATGAAGGCCATCGAGGCGGGCGTGGACGTGGTTGACACCTGTCTGTCCCCCCTGGGCTCCGGTACCTCTCAGCCCGCGACCGAGACCCTGGTCGCTACCATGGCTGGCACCGAGTATGACACCGGTCTGGATCTGAACCTGCTGGCCAAGCTGGCAGAGACCTTCCGTCCTGTGGCGGATCGCCTGACCAAGGACGGCTGGCGTGATCCCTCCCGCGTGCTGGGCGTTGACGTCAAGACCCTGCAGTACCAGGTTCCCGGCGGCATGCTGTCCAACCTGATCGGTCAGCTCAAGCAGGCCAACGCCATGGACAAGTACTATGACGTGCTGGCTGAAGTGCCCGTCGTCCGCAAGGACTTCGGCTATCCTCCCCTGGTTACCCCCACTTCCCAGATCGTCGGCACCCAGGCCGTTATGAACGTACTGGGCGGCGAGAAGTACAAGATGGTACCCAAGGAGTCCAAGGACCTGCTGGCGGGCCGTTACGGCAAGCTGCCGGCGCCCGTGAATGAGGAAGTCCGCAAGAAGTGCATCGGCGATATGCCCGTGATCACTCACCGCTATGCGGATGATCTGGCGCCCGAGATGGATCAGCTGCGCGAGGAAGTCAAGGCCAAGGGCTGGTACACCTGTGAGGAGGACGTGCTGAGCTACGCCCTGTTCCCCAAGGTTGCCCCCAAGTTCTTCGAGTACCGTGCCGCCAATCAGCTGATGGTGAACACCGACAGCATCGAA
This sequence comes from Christensenellales bacterium, assembly GCA_045132495.1. GTDB lineage: Bacteria > Bacillota > Clostridia > Christensenellales > Aristaeellaceae > UBA11524. The sequence goes on from JBGUSK010000135.1 coordinate 19,151, forward strand.
ATGTGCGATATGACCTTCTAAGCAACATCAGCCCCTGCCGGAAACGGCGGGGGCTTTTGCGCGGGTGAGGGAAGTAGCTTGCTTTTTGCTGGCAAATGTAATACAATATACAGGAATATGATCCGCTTTCGGGCGGAAGAAAGAGGTACATATATGGCTGATATCCGCCGCCGCGAGGACGTGGCAGCTCAGTACAAATGGGATCTGACCCATATTTATCCGAATGACGAGGCCTGGGAAGCCGCGATGGCGTCTGTGCTGGAGGAAGTCAAGGCCTTCGCCCAGTATGACGGCAAGGTGGCGGATGATCCCCGCAAGGTGATTCGCGCCTACTTCGATCTGGATGAGAAGATGAGCCCTGTGTTCTCCTATGCCTTCCTGCGCAAGGAGACTGACAATGCCGATACCGTCGCCCAGGCGCTGAAAGCCAAGCTGATGCAGACTGCGGTGCAGGTGCAGACGATGATGTCTTTCGTTGAGCCGGAGCTGCTGGCGATGGACGAAGCTGTCCTCAAGGAGATTGCTGCTGACCCAGACATGAAGGACTATGATACCTTCATTGATGGCCTGCTGCAGGCGAAGGCGCATGCTCTGCCCAAGGAGCAGGAGAAGCTGATCGCCATGATGGGTCAGGTGGCAGGCGCGCCTAACAACATTTTCTCCATGCTGACTGATGTTGACATGAAGTTCCCGGATGTGGTCACTCCCGACGGCGAGCATCATGCCCTGACTGAGGGCACCTACTCCTCCTTCATCCGTCATGAGGATCGCGATGTCCGCAAGCAGGGCTTCGAGGGCATCATGGGTACCTATGGCAAGTTTGCCAACACAATCGCCGCCACCTACGCTGCCAACGTGGACAAGGATGTGTTTTTTGCCAACGCACGCAAGTTTTCCTCCTGCCGTGCGGCCAAGATGGAGCCTCTGAAGATCCCCGAAGAGGTCTACGACAACCTGATCAGTGTCATCCATGAGGCGATCCCTACGCTGAATGAATACCTTCAGCTGCGCAAGGAAAAGATGGGGCTGGACGAGCTGCACATGTATGACCTGTACACCCCCATGGTCAGCGATTTCAAGATGGAGCTGCCATATGATAAGGCCTTCGACATGGTGCTGGAGGGTCTGACTCCCATGGGCGAAGACTACCTCGCCAAGCTGCGTGAAGCCCGCGTGGGTGGCTGGATAGATGTGTACCCCACCGAGAACAAGTCCTCCGGCGCGTTTTCCTCCGGCAATCTGCGCAATGTGCATCCCTACGTGCTGCTCAACCACAACGACAACCTGAGCGACACCTTCACCATCGCCCACGAGCTGGGCCACTCCATGCACTCCTATTACTCCAACACCAACCAGCCCGCCCCCAAGAGCGATTACAGCCTCTTCGTGGCGGAAGTCGCGTCCACCTGTAACGAGGCAGTCATGATGCGCTACCTGCTGGAGCAGTTCAAGGATGACAAGAAGGCCCAGGCGTACCTGCTGAACCACTTCCTGGAGCAGTTCCGCACTACCGTGTTCCGCCAGACCATGTTCGCTGAGTTTGAGTACATCGCCCACACCATGGCGGAAAAGGGCCAGCCTCTGACCCGCGATGCGCTGACGAAGGTCTACTATGATCTGAACAAGCTCTACTACGGCGGCGTGTGCGAGGTGGACGAGCTGATCGGCAATGAGTGGCTGCGCATCCCGCACTTCTACCGCAGCTTCTATGTGTATGTGTATGCCACCGGTCTGTGCGCGGCTGTGAGCCTCTCCGAGCGCATCCTGAACGAGGGCGCACCTGCTGTGGCGGATTACCGCAAGTTCCTGAGCGCTGGCTGTTCCGTACCGCCTATCGAGGCGCTGAAGCTGGCGGGCATCGACATGTCCAAGCCTGAGCCCATTCGTGCGGCGATGAAGGTCTTCAAGGAGACGCTGGAGAAGTTCAAGGCTGCGCTCAACTGAGATTTGGAGGGATATGACCATGATGAACGGATATGACAAGCAGGAAGCACTGGCCTTCATCGTCAAGCGCATCCGCAAGCAGGATCACCCCGACCTGGCGGACATGATCGAGAGTCTGATCAGCCAGGCCATTGACGCTGACATGGACTACATGCACAAGGAAGGCGTGCTGGACGCCGAGGGCAACGCGGGCGACGAGTACTACGAGGACGACGACGCCTTCGAGCACATGGTGGAGACCATTGTTGCCAACAACAAGCTGACCCCCGAGCAGGCTGTGAAGGTCGCCGCGCTGGTGGATGACTACATGGATCACCAGCAGGCGTATCTGGAGTCGAAGGGCCTGTGTGACTGGGAGTAAATGAGAAATACCATAAAGCAAAGCGGCGCACCCGAGAATGATGGGTGCGTCGCTTTTTGATATTCAATCTATGGTGTATGAGATAGAAGCTTTGGCTTCCTCCTCCAAGTAGCTGCTGACATAGTCAGGTGTATTGTACTTGTACAAATTCTTTGCCATTTCCTTTATGCCGGCCATTTCTTCCGAGGTGGGATAAAAGCAGATTATCGTGGAAGAGTTTTTCAGCGACATCTCACATATGAAATTTTTGCCCTCAGAAAGATACTTTAAGGCTTCTTTGTTTTCGGGGCAAAATAGGCCTATGCCAGATGAGTTGATATTGATGGTGACGACTTCGTTATCAACTTTGAACATAAGCCAAACCTTATCAATATCTTCGATTTGGCCGCTGCTGTTCATAGCCAGTATGGTCAAATGCGTGTAAACGTTCTCTGGATCGCTAAGATATCCATAGGCCTTTAAGCCGATATGAACCAAGTGAGTATCTGTAAAAAAGTAGGGCGATTTCTGCCCCATGCAGTAAGTACTGACATAGTACTGCCAACTTCTATCACTTGCATCGTATTCATATCCCGCAAATCTGCTAAGTTGGGTATGGTCAAAAGACTTACCTGTTTCCGCAGAAGCAGAGACACATGAGAAAAGGAAAACCCCAATGCAAAGTAGTGCTAACAGTTTCTTCATTTGAAAGCCTCCTCCTTATGGTTGCAAAGCGCAAATTATTCTATTTCATTATATTCTGTTTTGTTATATTTGTCAATATTCCAAATTGGAATTGTGTAAAATATTTTTGAGGTGATGAGATGCGCTATCAACGTATTCGAGATATGCGTGAAGATCGAGATTTGACACAAACCCAGGTAGCAGCCTTGCTGCACATGTCCCAGCCTGGTTACAGCAAGTATGAATCTGGGGATAATGACATCCCTACCACGATCCTTATCCAACTTGCCCGCATTTACAACACATCCATCGACTATCTCCTCGGCGAGACCTCCAACCCCAACCGATACGAAGAATGACGGCCTGTCCTCCTGCATGCGAGACGCGCCGTCATTTTCATTTGCACAAAAAAACTCCCCCGACTTGCGTCAGGGGAGGAAGCATATGCGCTTATTCAGCCATTACAGCTGGGGGCCAGCCTCGACCAGAGCCTTGCCGGCGTCGTTGCCGGTGTACTTCACAAAGTTCTTGATGAAGCGGGCGGCCAGATCCTCGGCCTTCTTGTCCCACTCGGTGGGATCGGCGTAGGTGTTGCGGGGATCCAGGATGTTGGTGTCAACGCCGGGCAGCTCGGTGGGAACCTCCAGGTTGAACAGCGGAATCTTCTTGGTCTCGGCCTTCAGGATGGAGCCATCCAGAATGGCGTCGATGATGCCGCGGGTATCCTTGATGGAGATGCGCTTGCCGGTGCCGTTCCAGCCGGTGTTGACCAGGTAGGCCTTCGCGCCGGACTTCTCCATCTTCTTCACCAGCTCCTCACCGTACTTGGTGGGATGCAGCTCCAGGAAGGCCTGGCCGAAGCAGGCGGAGAAGGTGGGGGTGGGCTCGGTGATGCCGCGCTCGGTGCCGGCCAGCTTGCTGGTGAAGCCGGACAGGAAGTAGTACTGG
>JBGUSK010000136.1:0-53140 GCA_045132495.1 Christensenellales bacterium
TATCTAACCGGTTTGTCACCGGCAAGAATCAAACTCATTCGGAATTACTGTCATATTTTTGCGTTATTTCGTCTGTATCGTTTTCAAGGTTCAGTGCCGTCCCGGCGGTCTCCCGCGCGAGTCAGCTTGTGTATCTTATCAAACTTCCTAAGGAAAGTCAACACCTTTTTTTCGTTTTTTTTGACTTTTTTGCGAAGTTTCTCGTTTTCCGAACACCGTTAAGAAAGCGCTTACTTACGTCCGCACTTCATCCGAACATTTTGACCTTATTGTCGCAACAATTGTTCGGTATTCTTGTTATTATCCTCTGTCACCCCCATCTTTTCCCCTGCAAAATGCCCATCTTGAAAAATTCCTTCCACTTTATATATACGCGCGCACATATCAGAACCCGAACATTCCGGGAAAACATCCACCAGTTTCCACATCTTCCGTGTTCAGGCTTGCCAACAAGCCGCGCGGCATGCTACAATAAACCATCAACACGATTATTGGAGGCGCTCACCATGCGCAAGAACGATATTCTCACCCTGACCTGCGAGGCCCTCGGCGCGGACATGGAGGGCGTGTGCCGTGCGGACGGCATGGCCGTGTTCGTCCCCGGGATGCTTCCCGGCGAGACCGCACCCGTCCGCATCGTCAAGGACGCCAAGCGCTACGCCTTCGGCAAGTTGGAGGGCGCGCCCGCATCCCCCGCAGATATCCGCCGCGAGCCCGACTGCCCCGTTTATCCCCGGTGCGGCGGCTGCTCCTGCCGGCACATGAGCTACGAGGCCACCCTTGCGGCCAAGCGTCAGCAGGTGGCGGACTGCTTCCAGCGCATCGGCAAGCTGAATGTGGACGTTCCGCCAGTTCTTGGCATGGCGGAGCCTTCCGCATACCGCAACAAGACCGCCCTTCCCGTGGGCGGCACGGCGGACGACCCCTGCGTGGGCTTTTTCGCGCCCCGCAGCCACGCCATCATCCCCATTGACAGCTGTGCCAACGCCATGCCTCCGGCGGATGACGTCTGCCGCGCCGTGCTGGGCTGGATGAAGGCAAACCGCGTCGCCCCCTATGACGAGGCTGCCCATACCGGCCTCATCCGCCATATTGTCACCCGCGTCAACCGGCAGCACCAGGCCCTGGTCACCCTCGCGGTGAACGGCACGTCCGTCCCCAAGGCCGACGCGCTGTGGGCAAAGCTGCAGCCGCTGGGCGTGATCGGGCTCGTCCTCAACGTAAACCGCGAGAAGACCAACGTCATCCTGGGGCGGAAGTTCCGCACGCTCTTTGGCGAAGGCACGCTGAAGGACGTGCTTTGCGGGCTGACCTTTGACCTGAGCCCGGCAGCGTTTTTCCAGGTGAATCCCCAGCAGACCGAAGTACTCTATCAGACCGCGCTGGACTTCGCCGAACTCCAGCCGGACGACCGCCTTTGCGACGTGTACTGTGGCGCGGGCACCATCAGCCTGATGATGGCCCGCCACTGTAAGGAGGTGCTGGGCATCGAGATCGTCCCCCAGGCAATCGACAACGCGAAGGAAAACGCGCAGCGCAACGGCATCACCAACGCCGCCTTCCGCTGCGGCGCGGCAGAGGAGGTTCTCCCTGCCCTGGTGGACGAGGGGCTGCGTCCGGACGTGATCGTCATTGACCCGCCCCGCAAGGGCGTGGAACCCGCAGTGATCGACGCCATCGCCAAGGCCGGGCCGCGCCGGGTCGTGTACGTCAGCTGCAATGTGGCCACCCAGGCAAGGGATGCGGCGCTGCTGTGCGCGCAGGGCTACACGCTGGACAAGGTGCAGCCGGTGGATATGTTCTGCTGGACGAGCGGGGTGGAGTGTGTTGCACTATTGTCCAAACTTGATACCCCGCAACATATCGACATTGATCTGGAGCTGGATGAGCTGGACGTCACCAGCGCAGAAACCAAGGCTACTTATCAGGAGATCAAGGACTATGTGCTGGAGCACAGCGGCCTGAAGGTGAGCAGCCTGTACATCGCGCAGGTGAAGCAGAAGCACGGGATCATTGAGCGGGAGTGCTATAACGCGCCCAAATCGGAGAGCGGCAGGGTGCCGCAGTGTCCGGAGGAGAAGGGCGCAGCTATTGAGGAGGCGCTGAGGCACTTTGGGATGATCCTGCCTTGACACAGAGATATTTCTGAACACCACCAATAAGCAAACTGGTGCACGGCAAAATAACCGTACACCAGTTTATTTATATATCTTCCATTAAACCTTATTTGCAACGCATCTACGAACATAAATCCCGCAGCCCAACATAGCCGTCAACGGTGCTGAAGCGATCAGGCCGAAGGAACCCACCAGCGTATTGAGCAGCTGTGAGGCGACGTACTTGAAGTTGATCACATCCATCAGCGCTGTGCCCTGCCCGGCAAAGTACATCAGCATGGACAGGTAGTTGCCGGAGTAGGCCAGCATCAGCGTGGTGGTCATCGTGCCCAGAACGCTGCGGCCTACCACAAGGCCGCTCTTCATCAGTGCAAGACGGCTGATGTCAGGCTTGTGAAAATAGATCTCCTCCAGTGAGACTGCCACATCCATGGAAAGGTCCATCAGCGCGCCAGAGTTGGCGAGGAACATCATGCCGATGTACAAGCTGCGGGTATCAATCATCATGGAGGATTGCGCCAGAAGCGGTACTACATAGGGCAGATCGCCGCCGTCCAGCTTCAGCAGATGGGTCAGCAGAATGGCGGACGTACAGGTCACCAGCGTGCCAGCCAGAGAGCCCGCAATGGCAATCGCGCAGCGTTTGGTGAAGCCTGCCACCAGCAGGTCGATGATCACCGTCAGCACCACCACGGTCACGAAGGCCGCTGCGATGGGGTTTACGCCCTGCAGAAGCAGCGGAATCAGCAGTTTCCACACAATGACCGCGCTGGCGACCAGGGATACCAGCGCGCCGCAGCCGATCACGCCGCCGAAGACGATCAGCGCCAGTGCCAGCACAGCAAATATCCACATTTCCGTTTCAGCGCGGTAATGGTCAACCAGCGTCACAGCCAGCTTGCTGCTGCCCTGTTGGAGCATTGCCCAGGCGGTATCACCAGGAACGAAGAGCTTATCCTTATCCAGCGCCGAATTCAGGTAGTTGTAGGACATATGGCGCTCGCCCGCATGTTCGCCTGTCAGGATGGTTACGCGGCAGAGCTGCACGCCGTTGTAGGTAATGCCGATGGCATCCAGCATGGTGTTGTCCACTTCATCAATGCGCACCTGCTCGCGGGGAAAGGCATTGGTCACGTTTGTCTGCGCATCCGGCAGCAGGCACAAAAGCGCGCACAAAATCAGCATCACGCCGCACAAAATCAAACTCTGTCTCCGCTGCTTCTTCATATGGCGTCTCCTTAAGAAGCGGGACGCTCGCATAACGAACGCCCCGCTGATGTTGTTTTGCTTTACTTGGTCAGGCCCATCACTTCCATGGTACGGTTGAAGATGTCGGTATTGTCGTACAGACCGGAGAAGTTCTCCGCGCCTGCGCCCATGGCGTACACGGGGATCTGCAGACCAGTGTGGGCGTAAGAGGTGTAACTCAGGCCGGCCTTGTTGTTGATGATGTGGCTGATGGCCATAGAGAAGGGCTCGTAGCCGCCGTAGAGCAGGGCAGCTTCCTCGTTGCTCATCAGGCCGGTACCCATGCTCATAGCGTAGGCGGTCTTGAGGGCGGTCAGGTCAGTATCCGTCAGGGACAGGGGCTGATCGGCAGCAGTGGTCAGACCGTAGTACTTCTCGACTTCCGCCATGGCCTCGGCAAAGGAAGCACCATTCTCGCGCAGGTTGGCGATCACCGCATCAAAGTCGGTGAAGGAGATGGTCTGGTTGGTCAGGTAGCCAAAGTGGGTGTCATAGCCGGTGGTGGCAAAGCCGATGGTCATGCCGCCGGTCTCGTGGTCAGCAGTCACGATGATCAAGCACTCGCCAGGATGCTCAGCGGCGAAATCGACTGCCACCTGCACCGCGTCGGACAGCGCAATGGTCTCATGGATGGAGGTCGCGGCGTCGTTGGCGTGGCCGGACCAGTCTACCTTGCCGCCCTCGCACATCATGAAGAAGCCGTTCTCATTGTCCAGCACCTTGATGCCGGCCTCGACAAACTCCGCCAGGGACAGGATGTCTTCACCCTCAGCCACCTTGCGGACGCGGTCGATCTCATAGTTGATGGAGGCAGAATCCTGCAGCACGGGGCTGATGGCCAGCACGCGGCTGTCGGTGGTGTTCAGGGCGCGGATTTCCTCATTTGTAGTGGGGACCATCCAGCCCTGCTCTGCAGCGATGGCAATCAGCTCGTCAGCCTGCTTCTTGAAACCGCCGCCAGCCAGGTAGTCAACGGTCAAGCCGGTCACAGCCTGCAGGGCAATGTCATAATAGTCATTGCGGCTGGGCTGCTTGGCATAGTAAGCAGCGGGCGTAGCATGATCCACGGACACAGAGGAGATCACACCGACCTTCTTGCCAGCTTCCTTCGCATACTCGGTAATGAGCTTGAAGGGAGTGGTCAGGGTCACGTCGTAGTTGATGACACCGGACAGGGTCTTCTCACCAGAAGCCATGGAGGTAGCAGTGGAGGCGGAATCCGGGCAGAAGGAGGAGGCGTCATAGGTGGTCATCATGCCCAGATAGGGGAACTGGGTGAAGCTCAGCTGACCGGGGACGGGAACCTCGGAATCGGGATTGGCGATGGAGCCCACATAGTACTGTGTGGCAGCCACCTGCGGGTTGCCCATGCCATCGCCGATAAACATGAACACATACTTGGGCGCGGCAGCGGTTTCTTCCGCCATACCGGGGACGCACACCAGCATCATGGCCAGCGCACACAGGAGAGCCAGGGTCTTCTTCATTACTTATCATCCTTTCTTTATTGGGGTACGAGAGGATGATAGCAGATGAATATTTCAATTATACCCGTGTTTTCAACAATTCTTAGTAAAAAATTATACCGAAATGTAAAACCGAAATGTTCCACAATGTGACGACATTCATTTGAAGGAAACCAACACCGAGCAACTTCTGTTCCATTTTACTATCAGATTTTTTATCACAAAATGATCAGTATTTCGTAATCTGGCAACCGAACCGCTGGGTCATCCAATAGGGGCGCGGAGCATCCCTGTTGGCACACGACTTTGCTTGCAAAGTGTAGTGTGTTATACCTTTTGTGACCGCTGACAGCGGAAAGGGGTGCGCCCACTACGGCGCAGAGCTTTCTGCTGGCAGCAGAACAGGGGCAGATGTGTGATTGTTGCATCACGCACCTGCCCCTGTTCGTATGTAGGCGACATCGTCGCCGGGGTTACAAGAGGTATATCACCCGCCGCAGCGATACGCCTCGTTGGCTCCATTGGATTCTCCGTTTGCAGCTGATTGCTTCAACGTTTCATACTGGGTCTTAATGTCATTCATTACGTTCCCCACAGCTCGCTCCAAATCCTGCAACGATTCGCTGCTGATCCCATCCAGCCCTTGCATCGGTGACAACAACTGCGCAGCAAATTGGTGCTGATCCATCTGCGGTATAAACGCCAACTGCCCCTTGTCCAGCTGCTGAGCAATCTGTTCCATCGTTTCATCAGTGAACAACGCCGTCTGTGCTGCCCGATCTTCACCCATCTTCGCCTTGATCTGCCGGATCGCTGTCAGGAACTCGTTCTGCAGCGTCGTTTCGTCCGCCTGATAGATCGGCTCCTTCATGAGGCCAACAGTCTGGGCTGTCTGTTGGGCAGCAGGTGTGCCCAGTCCCATGACCAGATTGCTCAGCTTTTCAATTTGTTGGTTGTGCATTGCAAATCCTGCCGCGAACACCTCGTCGAAATAGAGTGTCAGCCGGTTCAGCACGTTAATGAATGCTGTATTTGTTAGCAGTAGATTGACCACCGCCGGATTGACCCGATGGGTATACAGGTTCTGCGCGACCTCGGTGGACAGTCCCAGTTCGGATGCCGCATGGTTCATCTTGTCCTTGATATCTGTCCTTCCCAGTAGATAATCCGTCGATACGTTGAAGATATCCGCTATTTTGACGAGATTCTCATTGGTGATGGTCACCGTCTTGCCGCTCATAAACCGGCTGAGTGTGGCGCTGTTGATTCCCAGCATCCGTGACAACTCGGCTTGCGACATCTGCGCAGCCTTAGGATCGTCCACTTCGCCCAGTACAGGACGCAGCAGGTCGCGGATTCTCTCCTGCGTCGTGCTGGACAGCGATTTATAATCTTTCATGGTATGCACCTCATTTCTTTTGTTTCGTGCTAAAAAGCAGCACATTCATTCCCACTATAAACGATTTTGGAAGTCTCTTCCCTGCATTCGACAAAGGTAGACATAAAGTTTCATCCGTCCGGGCATTGCAATTTTGCAACGATCCCGGACTTTTTCTTTGCTTCATTGCAATTTTATCAAAAAATCAGTCTATGGACTTTTCTGCGGTACACTCATGGTGCGACGTCGTAATCCCACCCATAAAGGAGACCCACCCATGAGCATCTTTGAAACCATCAAAGCGGCGGTCAGCGTACCGCAGGCAGCCGCTTACTACGGCATGAAGATCCAGCGCAACAATATGACCCGCTGCTGCTTTCATGACGACCACCATCCCAGCATGAAGCTGAACGACACCTATTTCTACTGCTTCGCCTGCCTTGAGCATGGCGATGTTATCGACCTGGTAGCCCAGCTGCACCGTGAGAGCCATTATGCTGCTGTGCAGCGCATCGCTCGTGACTTCGGTATTGGGCCGAACAGTCCCGCTCCGGCAGCAGCGAAGCCCCGTCCGCCCCGCCGCAACCCCGATGAAGATCTCTGCCGATCTGTCCTCACCGATTATGAGCAGCTGCTGAAGCGCTGGAAGCAGAATTACGCACCGGCCACGGCAGACACGCCGATTGATGACCGATATGCAGAAGCCTGTCAGATGCTGCCCGCCGTCACAGATATGATCGACGCACTGTTCCAGGCCGACGCGGAGCTCCGTGCCCGCGTGGTGCTGCAGGTTGTGCAGGACGGCACCATCCCTCGGCTGAAAGAACGGCTGGACAGGCTCAGAAAGGAGGTCTCCGATGGCAGCGAAAGCCCCTGTACAGCGGCCTGAATCATGGCCCATCTGGTACGACGGTAAGCACATCAATGAAGTGCTGTTCTGCCACGACTTCCTCACCCGGTATCCCATGCACTGCGTGAACGGCACGCTCTTCACGGTCGACGGCCCCGTCATCAACGAGGAGCTGGTCAAGCACCAGATCGTCGCAGCCATCCAGGACTGCATCACCACAGGCCTGTCCAAGCGGGCTGCAAGCCTGCTGGAGGCCGTCAAAATCCAGGCCTACGCCGAGCCCTTCCCCGTGGAGCATGACCGTATCCACTGCGCCAACGGCATCTACCACCTGAACGGCACCTTCGAGCCGGTCAAGGTCTTCTGCGCGAACCGGCTGGCAGTCAGCTACAATCCGGCTGCTGCCAGTCCCCAGCGCTGGCTGACTTTCCTTTCGGAGCTGCTGGAAGCGGACGATATCCCCACATTACAGGAGTACATGGGTTACTGCCTGATCCCGTCCACCAAGGCCCAGAAGATGATGCTCATCATCGGCAAAGGCGGCGAGGGCAAGAGCCGCATCGGGCTGGTGCTGAACGCCATGCTGCGTAACGCCATGAACATGGGCAGCATCCAGAAGGTCGAGACGAACCAGTTTGCCCGCGCCGATCTGGAGCACCGGCTGCTCATGGTGGACGACGACATGGACATGAACGCCCTGCCCAAGACGAACTACATCAAGTCCATCGTGAGCGCCGAGGCCAAGATGGATTTGGAACGCAAGGGCATCCAAAGCTACCAGCAGCAGTTGTACGCCCGGTTCCTGTGCTTCGGCAATGGCGCGCTGACCTCTCTCTACGACCACTCTGACGGCTTCTACCGCCGCCAGCTGATCCTGACCACGAAGGACAAGCCCGCTGATCGCCGGGATGATCCATACCTTGTGGAGAAGCTGCTGGGTGAACTGGAGGGCATCCTGCTGTGGTGTCTGGAGGGGCTACATCGTCTGCTGGCGAACGACTACCGATTCACTGTCAGCCAGCGAGCCGCCGCCAACGTGGAGACCATCAAACGCAGCAGCAACAATGTGCTGGAGTTCCTGCAGTCCGAGGGCTACATTGCCTTTGACCCCGCTGCGCAGGCCAGTTCCAAGGCACTCTACGCCAGCTACAAGATGTGGTGCGAGGATAACGCCGTCCACTTCCTGTCCGCCAGCCGGTTCAGTTCCGAACTGACGCAGAACGAGCAGCGGTATGGCATCCATGCCACCAACAATATCTATCTGCCCAACAATAAGCGCGTCCGAGGCTTCACGGGTGTGAAGGTACTGTTCCACTCGCTGAATTTCTCGTGATGACTTTCAATTGAGGTCGGGCAAAGCCCGACTAACGCAGCCCATTGCTTGCAATGGGCAAGTGTAGCCAGCGCCGGGATTTTTTCCCGGTGATGGCCGAAACCGCTGTACGTACTGTACGACGTACGCGATGACCGTACAGCGTACGGTACGTACAGCTGAAATCAAACTCATCCCGCAAAAATCGCATATATGATACCACCAACTCCCGACAAATCGGGGATTATCTACAAGAATCGACACATAAAGGAGAAAAACATGAGCAACCAATTCGCAATTATGAGATTCGCAAAATACAAGGGCCCGGAAATCAGCCGCATTGAGGGCCACAATGAACGCACCAAGGAAACCTACGCCAGTAATCCTGACATCGACCCCACCCGCACCCACCTGAACTTCCACCTGATCGAGCCGACCAACCGTTACCGTGCGGAAGCAGAGCGCCAGATCGCCGCTGCTCAGTGCCGCACCCGCACAGACAGCGTTCGGCTGGTGGAAACGCTGATCACCTGCAGCCCGGAGTTTTTCAAGGGCAAGGGCGAAAAGGCCATCCGCGCCTACTTCCAACACGCGCTGGATTTCCTGATGGAGAAGCAGCGCCCGGATACCTTCGTGTCCGCTGTTGTCCACCTGGATGAAAAGACGCCGCACATGCACGTAACCTTCGTGCCGCTCACGCAGGACGGCCGTCTCTCCGCCAAGGACATCATCGGTAACCGCAAGCATCTGATCGCTTGGCAGGACGCCTACTGGCAGCACATGGTCAGCGAGTTCCCGGAGCTGCAGCGCGGCGAGAGCGCGAGCAACACGGGCCGTAAGCACATTCCTCCGCAGATATTCAAGCAGATGGTCAGGCTGACCAAGCAGAGCCAGAGGATCGAAGCTGCACTGGACAGCACGAACATGTTCAACGCCAAGAGCAAGGCCGAGGAGGTCAAGAAGCTGCTGGCCCGCTACATCCCGGCAGTGGAAGAGATGGCGACCCAGCTGAAGAAATACGGCGTTGCTTTTGAGGAAGTTGAAGACCTTCAGGCTGCGAACGAACAGCTGACCAGGGAGCTGGATGCAGCCAAGCGCGGCAGCATCACCGAAAAGCTGGAGCAGGCAAAACTCCAGCAGGCGTATAAGAAAGCCGTGGCGCTGCTGGACAGAATCCCGCCGGAGATCAGGGAGAAGTACGCACGTCCGTCTCCCGGACAGGAGGTGGCGCGTATTGACCCACGCTGAGCCCACAACACTTGATGAATGGAGCAGCCTTGCCGATCTGCTGGCAAACCTGATCGCCAAGTACGCACCCGTCCTCGACCTCGACGCAACCGCCGCTGCGCCAGATGCCAGCATCATTCCCTTTCCGCAGGGAAGCCCCAAGCCCGGGGCTTCCCCTCATTTTGGAGTTGCATATGATACAGCAGCGTGATATACTATACCCAACGAAGTTGTCCAAACGGTATATGCACCCATCTTACAGGAGAATCCCATTATGACAAAACACAGAATCACGCCTACCCCGACCGCCGTGCGCGTCTACATCTACACCCGTGTCTCCACCGTCATGCAGATCGACGGTTACTCCCTCGACGCACAGAAAAATCGCGTCAAGGCGTACGCGGAGTTCAATGGGTATGAGATCGTCGGTGAGTATGAAGATGCCGGCAAATCCGGCAAATCCATCGAGGGCCGCCCGGAGTTCAACCGAATGATGGAAGACATCAAGTCCGGCAAGGACGGCGTGTCCTTCGTGCTGGTGTTCAAGCTGTCCCGCTTCGGGCGTAATGCTGCCGACGTGCTGTCTACCCTGCAGACCATGCAGGACTACGGCGTGAACCTCATTTGCGTGGAGGATAGCATCGACAGCTCGAAGGAAGCCGGTAAGCTGATGATCTCCGTGCTGTCCGCCGTGGCGGAAATCGAGCGCGAGAATATCCGTGTCCAAACCATGGAAGGACGTATTCAGAAGGCTCGCGAGGGCAAATGGAACGGCGGCTTTGCTCCTTATGGCTACCGGTTGGTGGACGGCGCTCTGGAGATCAACGAGGAGGAAGCCGCGGCTGTCCGGATCATTTTTGACAAGTATGTCAACACAAAGATGGGTGCAACCGGCCTTTCCCGGTATCTGGAGAACCACGGCATTCACAAAATCCAGCGCCATACCGGCACCGCGCCGCTGTTCAACGCCTGGCTCATCCGGCAGATTCTGAAGAACCCCGTTTATTGCGGCAAGATCGCCTATGGCCGCCGCAAAACCGAAAAGGTGCACGGCACCCGCAACGAATACCAGATCCGCTGGAGCGATGACTACCTGCTGGTGGACGGCATCCATGAAGCCATTGTTTCCGAGGAGATCTGGCAGGCGGCACAGGTCAAGCTGGCTGCGCAGGCAGACAAGTACGAGAGCGTTAATCCGCCAGAGGGTACTCATGTGCACATCCTGTCCGGGCTGATCAAGTGCCCCGTCTGCGGCGCTGGCATGTACGGCAACAAGAGCACCAAGCGCAAGAAGGACGGCACAAAGTACAAGGAGTTCTACTACTACGCCTGCAAGCACCGCCGCATGACCCGTGGGCACAAGTGCGATTACAAGAAGCAGCTGCCCAGCGAGCTGCTCGACAAGGCCGTGGCAGAGATCATCATTGATCTGGTGAGCAAGCCCCGCTTTGCCGCCATGATGCAGGAGAAGATCAACCGCAAGGTGGACACCACCGAGCTGGATCAGGAAATCGCCACGCTGGAAAAGCAGCTGCGTCAGTCGCAGGCCACCAAGGCCCGGCTGATCGACGAGATCGACTCCCTTGATCCCGATGACCGCCACTACACCCAGCGCAAAAAGGATCTGGACGAACGGCTCTATCGGATGTATGATAAGATAGAGGAAACTGAGAGGCTGCTCATCGACGCCAAGGCAAAGAAGAAAACCATCGAAGAGGACAAGCTGACCGGTGACAACATCTACCGTGTGCTGATGTGCTTCAGCAAGCTCTACAACGCCATGAATGATGAGGAGCGCCGCGACCTGATGCAGGCTCTGATCGGCGAGATCCACATTCATGAGGAGCCGCAGGAGAACGGACAGTGGCTGAAAAGCATAAAATTCCGCCTGCCGGTCGTCGGCGAGGACATATCCACTTGTTTGGACATACAAAACGGTATTGAGTGTGTTGCCCAATTCACGCAGAGCAGCGCATGCACCTCTGCAGAAAGGAGTCTATCATGAATCCGGTAGGCTTGATTTACTTTGCACTGACCATTGCCGCGCTGATCCTTTTATTTGCCTGCATCCATGTCTTCTTCAAGCGGCTGAGATGCATGTTCTCCATCCGGCGCCTATGCCGCAAGCAAGGTCTGGTCTTCCACGCGGCGCATCCGCTGTGGTTTCTGGGCAGCCGGTATTTGAGGGGCTGCGACTTCCTGATCGAAGGTGCGCAAACCGTGTTTGCAGTCAAGCTTTTTGGATGTTTCTGGCCGCTGAAGGCGCTGATCTTCCGCGAGCGGGGCGAGTATTTCTTCCGCGCACGTTCTGCCTTTCTCGGGCCCATCCTTGAGGTGTTCGACGGGTATCCCCACACACTTCCGGAGTACCGTTTCCCAGCAGAGGAGTGCAAGACCATGCGTCGCATCCTGCTGGTGAACCCTATGCCGCTGGAGATCCGTTTCCAGCCCAGCAACGGCCTGGAGTCCATTTCCGGCTCCGGCGATATGCTTCAGGGCATGGAGATCGCGAACCTTTCCCATTTGCTGCGGATCGCAGACAATGCAGGATAAAGAAGGATAAATTCCATATTTCAACCGGGCTGCCGCACCTCATCCATGCTGCAGCCCGTTCAATATTCTTCTGCCGTCATCTCTGCGCCAACCCTCGGCCACGGCCAGTGCAGCACATATGTCTTATCAGGCCGGGCCATGAATCGCAGCCTCACAGCCGGCGCACCCAGGCAATGCCCAGATCAATCTCTCCTTCCGCAGGAATGATCATCGTCTCTCCCGGTGGAACACGGGCCAACTCCTGTCCCGTTTCCATATTCACCGCTGCAATCAGGCCTGGAAAATACCGATTTTCCAGCGGCACGATCATCCTGATTGTCCCCATTTCGTGCCGCCCCCAATCCTCCATTTCCCTCATTGTAGTAAAGATGTTTACTATTGTCAATAGTAAATTTCTTTATTAGATATAATCCTCCCATACGAAGGAGGATCGAAGGTATGGAATACTGCAGAATTATTCGGGATCTGCGCGAGGACGCAGACCTGACCCAAACCCAGGTTGCCGAGGTGTTAGGAACGAGCCAGACCATGTACGCCCGCTACGAGCGCGGCGCGAACGAGATGCCCATCCGTCATCTGCTGACGCTGTGCGACTTGTATAAAGTGTCGGCGGATTACATTCTGGGGAGGACGAAAGGGAGGTAAACCGCTTCTGTCTGGGGCTGGACCTTGCCGCAGTCGTGGATTCTCCCTCAGCTATCAACGGACGACGATGCCGGCGCCATTCTGCCATTCGCATGCGCCTTACCTGTAAAAACCCCGCAAAATCGCGAAAATTTCTTAAAAAAAGAGGCGCAGACCCCTTGCAAAACCTTGCAATGTCTGCTATAATCTTTAATTGGCACATCCTTGCGATGCACAAAAGGATGCATCGCCAAACGTCCAAGAGGAGGTGAAAATGATGAATAGGTATGAACTGACCTACATCATCGATACTGCGCTGGAGGAGACCGCTCGTAAGGAACTGATCGAGAAGGTGTCCGCCCTGATCGCTGCTAACGGTGGTGAGGTGGAATCCGTTAATGAGGAACCCTGGGGCAAGGGCGCGAAGCGTCTTGCCTACCCCATTAACTACAAGACCGAAGGCTGGTACGTGCTGGTGACCATGAAGGCCCCTGCCGACCTGCCCCGCGAGCTTGAGCGTAACCTGGAGATCTACGACAGCGTCCTGCGTTACCTGATCGTGAAGCTGGAGGTCAAGAAGAGCAGCGTGAAGCCTCGCGCTGCCCGTCCCGTGGCTGCTCCCGCCGTGGAAGCTCCCGTGGAAGAGACCGCTCCCGCTGCTGACGCCGAGTAATCGCCCAACCAAAGAGGAAAAAGCACATGAATAAGATCATCCTGATCGGTAACCTGACCCGTGACCCTGAGCTGCGTACCACCCCCAACGGCATCACCGTGTGCAATTTTGACATTGCGGTGAATGACCGCCGTGGCCGCAACCAGCAGAACGGCCAGCAGGAGCAGACCCAGTACTTCCGCATTACGGTGTGGCGTCAGCTGGGCGAGACCTGCCAGCGTTACCTGGCCAAGGGCCGCAAGGTGTATGTGTCCGGTCCCCTGACCGCCCGCACCTACCAGGCCAACGATGGTACCACCCGTGTGTCCCTCGAGGTCACGGCTGATGACGTCGAGTTCCTGTCCTCCCGCAACGATGACCAGGCCGGCGGCTACAATGCCCCCGCTGCCTCCGCTCCCGCGCCCATGGCGCAGTCCAGCGGCTTCACTGCGGTCGAGACGGACGAGCTTCCGTTTTAACGGAAGAGATTTCTAAACAACATTACGCTTAATTGCTTTGAAAAGGAGGTCATCCTCATGTCTGAAGAACGTACTGAGCGTCGGCCCCGTCCCCGTGGCGGCCGCCGTCCCCGTCGCAAGGTCTGCGCTTTCTGCGTGGACAAGATCGAGTACATCGATTACAAGGACGTCAATCGTCTGCGTCGCTTCATCAACGAGCGCGGCAAGATCCTGCCCCGTCGTATGAGCGGCAACTGCGCCAAGCATCAGCGTCAGCTGTCTGAGGCCATCAAGCGCGCCCGTGCCATCGCGCTGCTGCCCTACACTGTTGACTAATTGATACGAAGCAACCCCCGACTTCGAAAGAGGTCGGGGGTTTTGTGTGTACTTTGCTTAATCGAGCATCACATTCGGATAGCCGATGGCCGCCAGCCAGGCTTGTACATGCGCGCCCATATCCGGGTATTCCAGCGCCATCACAGCCCTTTGCAGCGATTTGTCATTATCACAGAAGGCCAGAATACTGGGTGCGTTCCTTGTGCCATCCTCGGCGAAGATCACCTCATCCAGCGTCCACTCTCCGTTCACCCGCTGCATCTCAATGCGCAGGTGGGGGATCCATAAGCTGACCAACCGCAGCCGCACGCCGTCGTAGAGCGCATACTGGGCAGAATACATCACGCCCCAGATGGTCGCATGCTCCTGCGTTTCAACCACTTTGGCAGCGTTTATCGCCACCACATTGCGGGATTTCGCACCATCCACCTGGGGCCAGCTGTAAGCCGCGCGGCGCTCCTCTTCGTAGGCGATCATCAGCTGAGACGCTGCGGCCAACAGCGGGTCGGACTCATACACCGACGCATCCACCATCGGCAGCTCATCCTGCACCGAGAGCTTAAGCGCGTCATACCAGGCAAGCCCCTCTTTTGGGTCAACCGGCGAATTGTCCAGCGCCCCCAGCAGCCGCGAAGCCAATCGCGCCCGCAGACTGTTCAGGTTGCTGTCGGCATGGGCGGACAGCTGATTCAGCAGCACCCGCAGCCCCTGGTCGCCCAGCCGCTCCATGTCAAGCAGATTGTTGGATACGATCACGGCGTAGTTCCGGGCGCGGGATTCGCTCGCGGAAGGAATTTTTTCCTCCAGCACCGCCAGCAGGGACAGCGCATGGTCGAGATACAGCGCCACATCCGCGTCCGATGCGCCTTCAAAACGCCAGCTCAGGTCGTATCGGTCAAAATCGCCAGGGAGCCACAGGGACGCCGTACCGCCGTTTTTGAGATTGACCATGATCTCATTTTCGATCCGCGTGACGGCGTCCGCCGCAATGCCCGCGTCCTGGATGAACGCAAGCGCCTGATCCTGCACGGTTTCTGCCATCACAGGACAAATCAGCAGGGCCGCCAGCAGCATGCAAATCAATCTTTTCATCAGGATATTCCCCCTTCTTCATCCATTATAACGGATACCGCTGGAAAAAACATCCCGCCTGCGGAATTTTCCGTATAAAAGGGACAAGCATCGCATATGCTGTAAGTACAAACCACCTGTAAGGAGGAGGATTATTCATGATCGATACCATTTCCCTGCTGCTGACCATCATCGGCGGCATCAACTGGCTGCTGGTGGGCGTTTTCCAGTTCGACCTGGTGGCATGGATCTTCGGCGGGCAGGCGGCGCTGATCAGCCGCATCATCTATACCGTCATCGGTGCAGCGGCGCTGTGGTGCATCACGCTGCTGTTCCGCAACCGCGAACGCGTCTGATCTCCCCCCCAAATTACATATGGAAGGCCTGCTGCATTTCCCGATGCGGCAGGCTGATTTTATTCATTCGACGCCGCGAAGGATTTCTGCTGTGTTATATTCCAGCGCTCGGCAAAACGCCAGGAGCATCTCCACGGACACGCCACGCTTGCCGCGCTCCACAGCGGAGATCACCCCTCTGCTGCAGCCAACCTTCTCTGCCAGCTGCTCCTGGGTCATTTTCATGATGTGTCGACGCATCCGGATGTTCAGGCCGATCCGACGCAGCATGCTATTGCTCTGCATTTTCCATATACCTCCGTATTTTGTTAGCACATTCCTTGCAATTTTAGCATGAAAAGCCCCTATGATCAAGATGGATTTGCAATGAATATGTAGCAAATCCGTCTGGGGGGAACGACATGCAATACATCCAGAGAGACCGTCGTTTCGGCAGTACATTGAGGAGCATCCGCAAGGCTGCCGGCTTAACGCAGGACCAGACGGCCGCCCGACTTCAGCTGCGCGGCTTCGACATCAGCAGGTCCGTATATGCACAGATGGAGTGCGGCATCCGCAATGTCCACATCGAGGAGCTCGTTGCGCTCAAACAGATCTTCGGCGTAAGCTACGATGCGTTCTTCGCCGGCTTTGAAGAGGAATGACCTCTGCCCCGTCCTTTTTGCTGGGACGGGGCTTTTTGCTTGCCTTCAACCGACATTTTGGCCGTCTCGCCACCAAAAAATCCTTCCCTTTTTCCATTTTCTATGCTACAATAGATACAATACCCGACATGTACCCATTCAGAGGATATGGCGGGAGAAATTCCGCATATCCTGTACCAAAGGAGGCTGTCCTCTATGACTTCCAAGCCCACAAGGCGCAATCCGCTGCTGATCCCCCTGATCGTTGTGCTCGTGGTTGCCATCGTCGCCATCGCGCTGCTGCTGATGCGCGGCAATAGCCTGAGCAATCAGGTGACGGCGCTGAATGATCAGGTCACCAGCCTGAACACCACGGTGGAGACCATCTCCGCCGAAAAGGCCGCGCTGTCCTCCGATCTGTCTGCAGCCAACGGTCAGAAGGAATCCCTCGCCGCCCAGGTGGAGGATATCTCCGCTGAGCTGACCGCTGCCAACGAGGGGCTTGCTGCCGTGAACGCCCAGCTGACCGCCGCCAACGATAAGGCCACAAAGGATGAGGCCGCCATCGCCAAGCTGGAAGGCGAGAAGGCCGCGCTGGAAGCCAGGGTCACCGAGCTGACCGCCCAGCTGACCGAAGCGACCGCCGCCCTGGAGACCGCAACGGCTGATCTGACCGCTGCCAACACCGCCAAGAGCGCCGCTGACGCCTCCATCGCGGAGCTGACGAACGAAAAGGCCAAGTTGGAAGCCGCCGTCACTGAGCTGACCGCCAAGCTGGAAGCCGCCAACACTGCCCTTGCCGCCGCGCAGAGCGACCTGTCCGCCGCCACCTCCGCCAAGAACGCCGCAGATGCGACCATCAGCACCCTCACCACCGAGAAGGCCGCACTGGAAGCCTCCATCGCTGACCTGACCGCCCAACTGGAGGCCGTCAACACCCAGCTGACCGAGCAGTCCGAGGCAGACGAGACCATCAGCACCCTCACCGCTGAAAAGGCCGCACTGGAAGCCTCCATCGCTGATCTGACTGCTCAGCTGGAGTCCGTCAATACCCAGCTGATCAGCGCGCAGAAGGAGCTCTCCTCTGCCGACGCCTCCCAGACCGAGGCGGACGAAGCCATCGCAGCGCTCACCAAGGAAGCCGCCGCGCTGGAAGCCAACGTCGCCGATCTGACCGCCAAGCTGGATGAAGCCAACACTGCCCTTGCCGCCGCGCAGGCCGACCTGACCACCGCCAACACCAGCCTCACCGAGGCGGGTGCAGCCATCGCTGCCCTGACAGCCTCCAACGAGACGCTGGAGGCCAATGTGGCTGACCTGTCCGCCAAGCTGGACGCTGCCGCTGCGGATCTGGCCGAAGCCGATGCCGCCAGTGCTGCCCTTAGCGAGACCAACAAGGCCCTCACCGAAGCCAACGCCGCCCTGACGGCCTCCAACGAGGCGCTGACCGCTGCCAACGCCGCCCTCACCACCGAGAAGGCCACCCTCGAAGCCAGCGTTGCCGATCTGTCCGCCAAGCTGGACGAAACCACCGCCACCCTGGCTGCCATGACCGAAGCAAAGGCCGAAGCTGACGCTTCCATCGCCGCGCTGACCGAGGAGAAGTCCGCCATTTCCGCCGAATTGTCCTCCACCAGCGATGAGCTGACCGCCACCAAGTCCACCCTGACAGACGCCCAGTCCACCATGGTGTCCCTGCTGAGCAGGAATGCCATCGCCAAGGGCTACAACGGCAACATCACCGTAAGCGCCATCGTCAATGGCCAGGGCGCGATCGCCTACCTGACCGTAGACGCTTCCGGCGAAACCGAAGGCCTGGGCCAGAAGGTCATGGAGACCGAATATCTGGTGCAGTTCCTGGGCAAGAAGCTCCCCCTGACCCTGGGCGAGGATGTGGACGCCGTCGCCGGCGCAACCATCACCTCCCAGGCCGTCGTGGACGCACTGAATCTGCTCGCCCCTGATTATTCCAACAGCCGCACCGCCCCGGTGATCGAGCAGCGTTCCGTCACCAAGGCCGTTGCCTATGTGCAGAATGTGCAGGGCCATGAGAGCACGATGAAGGTCGTTGTCTACACCACCCCCGAAGGCGTCGTCACTGATGTGAACGTCTACGCCGAGGGCGAAACCAACGGGCAGGACGTGATGTCCAATGCCTTTACCAGCCAGTTTGTGGGCCACAGCAGCGAGGTGACCCTGGGCGTTGAGGTCGACGCAGTCGCCGGCGCCACTGCCACCTCCCAGGCCGTGGTGGACGCGGTGAACAACATCATCAAGTAAACATCTGCTTACGAATGATGAAGGCGCGTCTGTTCCGTACAGGCGCGCTTTTGCCAATCCGCGCGGGCAATGCCCGTTCCGCAAAAAGGAGTGACCCCTATGAAGAAGCTCTTTTCCCGGATGAGCGCACTGCTGCTGGCTTTGCTGATGCTCATCGCTCTGCCCCCGACTGGCTCGGCAGCGGAAAAGCTCACCCCCATCGAGACGCTCGCAATTCAGCTGCAGGAAGCACAAGCTGCCTTCACCCAGGCCAGCGACGCCCTTACGGCGGCGGATAAAGAAGTCGCCGAGCTGGAGGAGAAGCACAACAAAAAGCCCAACAGCACAAAGATCCAGGATCAGCTGATCGATGCGATGATCGCCCAGGAGGCGGCTGTTGAGGAATTCGCCGAGGCCAATGCTGCGCTGATCACGCTGCAGGCGGAGCAATCCCGCCTTGCCCAAGAGGCGGAATGCGAAGACCTGCTCGTCGAGTACGACGGCAAGTTCGCCGACCTGACCATCACCGCTACGGTGAACGAGGACATGGTCATCTACAGCCTCACCGCAGAGGTGGACGGCAGCGACCGCGACAAGCTGGTAGAACAGAACGACTTCCTGTACCAGTTCATCGGTAAGGACATCCCGCTGACCATCGGCGACAAAAAGAACGACGACGTTGCACCGCTGAAGGACGCACAGCAGACCTCGAAGGACCTCGTCGCCGCGCTGAACAGCCTCATCTACGAGGAACCCAAAGAAAAAGAGACGAAGTCCCCCTCCGGCCCCATCATCGAGCCCCAGGACATCGCGGATTACATCTTCGAGCACGGCGAGCTGCCGGACAACTTCATCACCAAGAAGGAAGCGCAGAACCTCGGCTGGGATTCAAGCCGCAACTACGTCGGCGATGTGGCGCCAGGCAAATCCATCGGCGGCGACCGCTTCGGCAACTACGAAGGCCGGCTGCCCAGCAAAAAGGGCCGCCAGTGGTACGAGGCCGACTGCTACTATCAGGGCAAGAAGCGCAATGCCCACCGCATCCTTTATTCAAACGATGGCCTGGTGTACTACACCGACGATCATTATGAAACCTTTACCCAGATGTTCCCGAGCAAATAAAAGGAGGAAAGAATTATGAAGAAGTTCCTGAAGTACCTGCCCTACCTGATCATTCTCTGCTGCGTGATCTTCCTGGCCTGCATGGTGATCAAGACCAAGGAGCGCGCCGACATCCTGACCAGCGACCTTAACCGCCTCGCCGAGGAGAACAGCACCCTGCAGTCCGACCTGGCCGCCGCCATCGCCGCCATCGCTGAAAAGGACGAAGCCCTCATTACTAAGGAAGCCGAGCTGACCGAAGCCAACGCCCGTCTGGCGCAGGCAGAGACCACCCTCAACGATGTGCTGGCTGTGGTGCAGACCATCCGCGCCGAGCTGAGCACCGTCGCTCCCGAAGCACCCGCCGAGGAAGAGGCTGCTGTAGAAACCGCTGAAGAGGCTCCCGCTGCCGAGGAAGTCACGGAAGAGGCCGCTGCGGAAGAAGTGACCGAAGCTCCTGCCGAGGAAGAAGTCGTGACCATCGAGCCCGTGGAGGAAACCGAGGCTCCCGTGGAGGAAGTCCCTGCAGAAGAGACCCCCGCTGCGGAAGAAGCAACCGAGACCCCCGCTGAGTGATGCAAAATGGCCCATGCAGATGCATGGGTCATTTTTTCACGGCGTTGCCAGAGAAACGCCGGGGGAAATCAGCTGCCCGGGCATAGTCTTTGTCAGAAAATAACGGCGGCACTCTCCTCTCCGTCATTTTTTTCACAATTTCAAGTGATAAATTGCATTACCCCCCTTGCAAAATGCAGGGAAATCGGGTACAATGATAGGTGGAGAAATGGTCTGCTGATGCCACCACATCCGGCAAGCAAGGTCGCCATTTCCAATCTTTACTGCGGAATCATCCGCTTACGATTAAGGAGGTAATTCCAATGTCCGTTAAGGTTGCAATCAATGGCTTTGGCCGCATTGGCCGTCTTGCTTTCCGTCAGATGTTCGGTGCTGAGGGCTACGAAGTCGTCGCCATCAACGACCTGACTTCCCCCGCCATGCTGGCTCACCTGCTGAAGTACGACACCGCTCAGGGTGCCTACTGCGGCTCCATCGGTGAGAACAAGCACACCGTCGAGGCCACCGAGAACTCCATCATCGTGGACGGCAAGGAGATCAAGATCTACGCCGAGAAGAACGCTGCTGACTGCCCCTGGGGCGCCCTGGATGTGGACGTCGTGCTGGAGTGCACCGGCTTCTACTGCTCCAAGGAAAAGTCCATGGCCCACATCAACGCTGGCGCCAAGAAGGTCGTCATCTCTGCCCCCGCTGGCAACGACCTGAAGACCATCGTCTTCTCCGTTAACGAGAACACCCTGACCAAGGAAGACCAGATCATCTCTGCCGCTTCCTGCACCACCAACTGCCTGGCTCCCATGGCTAAGGCTCTGAACGATGCGTTCCCGATCGTGAGCGGCATCATGACCACTGTGCACGCCTACACCGGCGACCAGATGATCCTGGACGGCCCCCACCGCAAGGGCGACCTGCGTCGTGCCCGCGCTGGCGCGCAGAACATCGTTCCCAACTCCACCGGCGCTGCCAAGGCGATCGGCCTGGTCATCCCCGAGCTGAACAAGAAGCTGATCGGCTCCGCCCAGCGCGTGCCCGTCTGCACCGGCTCCACCACCATCCTGGTTGCTGTCGTGAAGGGCGAGAACGTGACTGTTGACGCCATCAACGAGGCCATGAAGGCTCAGGCTTCCGCCTCCTTCGGCTACAATGTCGAGCCCATCGTCTCCTCCGACGTCATCGGCATGAAGTACGGCTCCCTGTTCGACGCCACCCAGACCATGGTCGCCAAGGTTGACGACAACACCTGGCAGGTGCAGGTCGTGTCCTGGTACGACAACGAGAACTCCTACACCTCTCAGATGGTTCGCACCATCAAGTACTTCGCTGAGCTGTAATTCAGGAATTACAAGGCTTTGCGAGGGCTGAGCGGTTGAGGCGAGGTTCTTGAAAAATAAAAAATGTGTGTAGACTCCTGTAAGATGTTCATTGTGAAAATCAAGGGAGTATGATAGACGCTTTTCCCCTCTTCCTGCTTGAAATACAGGCAGAAAGAGGGGTTTTTTGTATGTACATGAAGGATGCCATTGCTGAATATGGGTTTGACTGTCGCATTCGCAAGCTGTCGCCCAAGACCATTGACTGTTACACAAAACAGCTTCGCTACTTCCAGGAGTATCTGGAACAGAACCATGCTGTTACCTATCTGGAGCAAGTGAAAAAGGCACACATCAAGAGCTTCCTTGCCATGATGGACAGCAAAAATCGCAAGCCACAATACATCAATGACTTACTGAAAGTCTTCAAGACTTTCTTCGCCTATACTGTAAGGGAGGGGCACATCCACATCAATCCCACTGCTGGAATCAAGAATGTGAAGCAACCTAAAGTCAAAATCATCACCTTCTCTGAGCTGGAGATTCGCAGGATGCTCAATTACTATCATGGACGCGACTACCTGTCCACTCGCAACAGAACCATGATTGCTCTTTTCTTTGATACTGGCATGCGCCTGAACGAAGTCATGACTCTCTGCCCAGAGCAAATCAGAGATGACCACATTCTTGTTCATGGCAAGGGCAATAAGGAGCGAATGGTTCCAGTTTCTCCTTATCTCGCGAAGGCGCTGATGCAGTTTCAGATTGTTAGAGGTGGTTACTTTGAAGGGAGGCTGGCGCAGAAGTTTGTTTTCCTATCCTACAGAGGAAGGAAGATGACTCAGGAGAGCATCACCAAGGTTCTGAAGGAAGCTGCGCGCGCTGTTGGAGTGAATCCACAAATCAGAGTTTCTCCACATACTTGTAGGCATACCTTCGCGCATCTTCAGTTGAAGAATGGCCTTGACCTCTACAGTCTTTCTCGCCTCCTGGGCCATGAGAATATTGCTATCACTCAGCGCTATTTGGAAGGCATCAGAGATGACCAGGTTATCAAGCTGGCGCAACGCTCAGGCGTATTGTCCAACCTTTGAAGAACTCAGTACAACTTTCAACAACAATCTACAAGGCTACTTGCTGAAATAGCAAGTAGCCTTCATCTTTTTACAACCAAGAGGAAGAAAAAAGAACTACTCACAAGTATGTCTCCAGAATAGCAAAGTCCGCATTTTGGTACAGCACCCATAGTATAATATAGTCACAAGGTTGAGGGAAGCAAACCTCAGAAACCTTGAAAACACCAACAGAAATGAAAGTGAGGAACTCCCCATGAAGATTCAGTACAACAACAGCCTTGAAGCTCGCATTGCCTACATTGAGTGCCAGACCAACACCCTGCCTTTTGTGGACTTTTCTGAGTTCGCTGATGACCCTGACTTCCACATCTATCCTGTGTTTGGTGATAGGATGACCAACACCCTCTACACCAATCGCGACTTTATGGAAAAGGCCAAGCGCTTCTCCAGTGAAGAGTGTAGCTTGCTGATGAACCTCTCCAATGCTTTCCCCACTGCCACCCTGATTGTGGTTGGCTGACCCAATATAGAAAAAGCCCATTTATGGGACACCACATCTACTATAATATCTCCTGGCATATCATGATGGAAAGCTAAAACATTTCAGAGTGGAGCGTATGCTGAGAAGTATCAGGCTGAGTTCAAGGCTGTGTGCGCTGAATCCCTGGCAATGAAAGTTCCTTATGTCTATGTCCAGAATTGGTTCAAGAAGACTTTCCCCAACTATGGCAAGCTTCCTGAGCGCAATGCTGAGCTGAAGATTATCAATACCCCTGCGAACTACGACGCAGAAGAAGATATTGCCTGATTCTACAACCAAGGGTTTTCCAACAGAAATAAAGGTAAATAATCACTGGAAAACCTATGGTCTTTGAGAAATGAGGTGTTCACATGGAAACACTGGAATGTCGCTTTTACTCCTTGGCTGAGATTCACAAAATCACAGGCAAGGCGCGCAAAAGAGATATAGTAAACCTCCTGGTACATTGGGGCTATAAGTATCAATGGAAGGACAGGCGAGGTGTCACCATCCTCAAATGCCCTGAACCCTCCATATTGCGCTTTACAGAGCTGATGCGCCACCATCTCCACATTGACTCACAAGTCAAGCCCAAGGAGTTTGCCTGTTTCCTTATCTTGCTCCTGGAGGATGAAGCCTTCTCCTCAATGCCCTGGGAGGAGCGAGCTTGGCAACTGGCTGACCTCTATGAGGTTAATGTCTGCGAGAAGACCTTGCGAAACTGGGCCAGTTACCTCTTTAAAGGGGAGTTCCTGATGAAGGATAAAGAAACCAGAACTGTCTGGTATACGCAAACCAATGGTAGCCTCAAAGAACAAATCCAGGTGAAGAATCCTGATGAAGATGAAGAGTATCAGAACTATCTACAAGAGCGTAAAGATAGAGTTGAACTCCTGCGCAAATCAGGGATGCCTTTCAAGAAAGCATACAAGGAAACTGTCTGCTACCTGTGGGAGAAGTACCACAAAATCTACTACTACTGCTACACCCTGGTTTCCAATGCAATTCATGTTGATGAATTGATTGAGGTTCTGCGCGTTGCCATTCAGGAAGATAGTCTCTAAGAACCAAAGGTTTTCCAGAGACTATCATAAAAGAATAAGTCAATCAGTAATTACCTGAAGCAGCTGCGGTATCTGCTGCGATAATATCACCCCCCATCCACATGACATCTGTCATAGCCGGTCTGCTCCGATGAAATTCTCTTGTGTCCTGCTGAATTTCCCGTTGCCTTACAGGCTGTAAACCTGTTATACTTGGGGAAGCAATCATGAGGAGGCCTCCGCCTATGCGTCAGCTGACCAACAAGAATGCCATCCCCTCCGCCGTCCGCCTGTATGAATATATCTGCTCCCTGCAGGGGAAAAAGTGCCTGACCGGGCAAATGGAATCCGGCTGGTGCGGCACCTATGAGCATGAAATCAACTATCTGCTGTCCCGCACGGGCACGATGCCAGCCATCCGCGGGCTGGACTTTATCAACAATGACTTCCAGGGGTGCGTCCGCCGCGCCCACGATTGGCATGCCCGGGGCGGCATCGTGACCATCTGCTGGCACACCGGCCCGGACTTCGCCTCTTCCTACAGGGAGTCCCAGGAGAAGGATCTGGACTGGGAAAAGGCCTTCACCCCCGGCACGGTGGAAAATCATGACCTCCTCGCAGGCATGGATCGCGCCGTGCCATACCTCCAGCAGCTGCAGCGGATGAACATCCCCGTGCTGTGGCGGCCCTTCCACGAGTTTGACGGCAAGTGGTTCTGGTGGGGCCGTGGCGGCGAGGAAGGCTTCATCAGGCTTTGGCGGCTGATGTATGACCGCTATACCAACCTCCACGGGCTGAACAACCTGATCTGGGTACTGGGCTATTCCGACGCACCCGGCGATTTGAAGCCCTGGTACCCCGGCGACGACGTGGTGGACATCCTGGGCGGCGACAGTTATAAGGGCGGCGCGCAGGGCGAACTCTACCGCAAATGCGCCGAGATCGCCCCGGAAGGCATGCCCATCTGCTACCATGAGAACGGCGAGATCCCCACCCGTGCCCAGATGGAGGAGGAATCCGCCCCTTGGGTCTGGTTCATGACCTGGCACACCAAGTGGATCACCTCGGATGAATTCAATCCCCAGGAAAAGCTCCGCGAGGTGTTCCGTGACAACTATTTTGTCAAGCTGCACCAGGTGGAAGATTTCATTACGGAGAAGTGATATGCGTCAGCGTTTGGAGAAATCATTGTGAGATGATGAAAGCCCCTGCTTTCCTGTTGAGGGAGAGCAAGGGCTTTCACTTGTATAAAGAAGTATTGGCTCGCTATCTGCATCAGTGGATGTCTCCACCAGCATATGCATATCCTAATTCTCCATTGATTTTTATCTCGAAACTCTTTGTATACGACCCAGAGCCATCATAATAGCCAGTTGTGAGTTTACCATACTTGTCATATAGTCTGACAGTCCCGGTGACAATATAATCACCCTTGCGATCTTGTGTGATTTTATGGATTGAGTAATGCTTTTTGTTCCAGCGCTCTTATGCAATGTTTTTCCTCGAATCGAGCACAGGAACTATTCTACCTACTATCCTACACCTTTTCTTCCTGTTTTTCAAGTACTTTAGGAACTATAATTCTCATATAGTATCCTCAGGAGGAAGAAAAATGCTCATTTACGATTTTAGGGAGATTGGCAACCGCCTTCTCTCCTTTCGCAAGAAAGCAGGATTGACACAGATAGAAGTCGCTGAGGCTGCCAGCCCATCTGACCGCACCTATGCTGATATTGAGCGCGGCAGTGTCAATATGCGAATTGAGACCATCCTTCGTATCTGCGATGCCCTTCACATCACGCCAGACGAAATCTTGACTGAAACTGATATTTCTCTCTCTGCTCGACATGAAGAGATTCTTGCGCGACTGAATGCTTGCTCCCCCAAGGATAAAGACACTGCCTTTCAACTCCTGGAAGTTTATTTGAAATCACTCTAACAGGCTATTGATGACAATGGCCTGTTTTTCTTTGTGGATATCTGTGCGTTCCATCCTGCGTTGCTTTCGTCATCAATAAAGATGGAATCATATCACCCTCGCCGGGTCAATCGCCCCTTTCCCCTTGCTTCGCTTCCGTTGGGCTGATTATTCCCGCCAGCCCCGCAGAGCGCCGCGAACCGATACCACCACCGGAATCACCGCCACCATCCCCAAGGCTCCGCCAATCATCCCTCCAGCCGATACCAACAGCAACACCATCATCGGGTGCAATGCTGTCGCCCCCCCTACCAATCTCGGCGACAGCACCGCCCCTTCGATCTCCTGAATCACCACCAGCACCACCAACGTCCAGACCGCCTTCACCCATCCCCCCTGCAATGCCAGCAGTACCGCCGGAACGCCAGCAATCACCGGGCCGATGTAAGGTACCAGCTCCAGCACCCCCATCAGCACCCCCAGCAGCAGCCAGCCGGGCACACCCACCACAGCCAAAGCCGCCGCTGTCATGCCGCCCACTGTCAGAGACAGCACCAGCTGCCCCCGGAAGAACGCCGCCGATTCCCGCTTCATCTCCCGTGCCGCGCGAACACCCCGAGCCCGGCAGGCCACCGGCAAAAGCAGCGTCAGCCCGGAAGCGATCTTCCGCCGGTCCCGCAGGAGGTAAAATGCCATCAGCGGCGAAAGCAGCACCTTGCTCAGATTGCCGATCAGGCCGGTCGCCATGGCGATCGCCCGCCCGACGACGCCCCCTGCCGCTTCGGTGATCCGCCCGAATACCCCGTCCCGCACTGCCGTCAGGTCGATCCCCCGGCCCTCCATCCACCCGGTGAACTTCACGAGGTAGGCTTTCAGGTTTTCCACCAGCCCGGGCAGCGATTCCGTCAGCACCCGAACCTGCCCGGCAATTGGCGGAAGGAGGAGCAGCAGCAACAGGCAGACCGCCGCCAGCAGGATCGCCAGGGATACCGCTGCCGCGATCCCGCCAGGCATCCGCTTCTCCAGATGGCGGCAAAGCGGCAGTGCCAGCAGCATCAAAAGGGCCGCTGCCAGCAGCTGCATCGCCAGCGCCCGCAGGACGCCCCGCAAAAGCACCGCCGCCACGATGGCGCCCGCGCCAAATAGAATCAGCCGCCAGCGATGGGCGGCTATTTTTGTCCGTTCCATACCGGCGGCCTCCTTTTACATCTGCTCCATCTCCTTGACCATCCGCTTGGCCTTGTTCATGCCCATCTGCATGTCGTGGCTCAGCTTCCGGCCCGTGGGACACATCATCAGGGCCATGCCCATCATCATGCCCATCGCGGCGCCAACAATCAGCTTATTCACTGCAATCCCTCCCTTCGTTCTTCCCATTCCTCCCGGGGAATCAGCACCGTCGTGCCGTCCTCGCCAGATTTCACCGCCCACTGACGCACCGTGCGCCGTCCCGTGGTGAGATCCTCCAGCAGTCCCAGGGTAACTTCAAGCGCGGTGATCTCCAGGCTGTCCCGGCTGATCCACCAGTCGGTGACGCGGCCCAGGGTCAGCCCTCCTTCGTCCTTCACGGCGGAAAGCAGGGCGCTGCTTCCCTTCGGGACGCGCCCAGGACGTTCCTTCAGGATCAGTGATACGTCCCCCAGCACGGAAACGGCGCTGCGGTCGGCCCACTTTGCGCCCCCAAGGCCCCGGCGGATGATAAAGCCTACCACCCGCTGACCCGTTTCATCCGGAACGGCGCGTTCCACATGGCCCACCACCCGTTCGCCGCATACCGCCGGCAACCCCAGAATCCTCCCCAGCCGGACGCTCACAGGTCGTCTGCGTCCTGCACTGGCTCATCCCATTCGTCCCACGGCACGCCGGTGTAGGAGCCCAGCACGTCATTGCGGTCCTTGCGGCGCTGCTCCGCGATGATCGCCTCCACCAGGTCGCGGGAGCGCTTATGCGGTCTTTCGGTCATGTTGCATCCCTCCTTCAGGGGCAGTATGCACGGATTTTGCGCCGGTCATGATGGGAATTTCGCACTTTGGGCATGCTTGTCAGCAGGAGGGATGATATGAACACCATGTCCATCTGGCACAAAAGCGTGACATTGCCTGAATTTCCACCCCTTTCGGGGGATGAATCCGTCCCCGTGGTCATCATTGGCGGCGGCATGGCTGGGCTGCTGACAGCCCATTTTCTGCGTGAACAGGGGATTCGTACCCTCGTGCTGGAGGCGGGCAGAATCTGCTCCGGTCAGACCGGCCGCACCACTGCGAAGATCACCAGCCAGCATGACCTCATCTATGCGGATCTCATTGAGCGCCTGGGCGAAGATGCTGCTGCACAGTACACCCGCGCCAACGAAAGAGCTATCGCGGAATATGCCCGCATCATTGAAAAAGGCCGCATCGACTGCGACTTCGTCCGCTGCGATGCGTTCCTGTACAGCAGGACGGAATCCACAACGCTGGAACAGGAGGCTGCCGCTGCGAAAAAGCTCGGCATCACCGCTGATTTCACCCGGGAAAGCGAGCTGCCCTTCGACATTGCCGGGGCGGTGCGCTTCCGCAATCAGGCAAGGTTTCATCCGCTGAAATTCCTGCGTGCGATCGTCGATGGCCTCGATATCCACGAAAACACCCGTGTTCTTTCGGTGGAGGACGAACGCATCCACACTGACCGCGGCACGGTCACGGCGGAGCACATCGTCTTCGCGAGCCATTACCCCTTTATCAATGCGCCGGGTTTTTATTTTGCCCGGATGCACCAGGAGCGCAGCTACGTCCTTGCGCTGGAAAACGCGTGGCTGCCGCAGAACTGCTACCTCGGCGTGGATGACGACGGCTTGTCCTTCCGGGCGGCAGAGGGATGCCTGCTGCTGGGCGGCGGCAGTCACCGCACCGGCGAGAATGTTGAAGGAGGCAAGTACAACGCTCTTCGCAGCGCTGCACGGAAGCTCTTCCCCGGCAGCCGCGAGGTCGCCCGCTGGTCGGCGCAGGACTGCGTCACCGTCGATCATATTCCCTGCATCGGTCAGTATGCCCGCTCCCAGCCCCTGTGGTACGTGGCGACAGGCTTTGCCAAATGGGGCATGACCTCCTCCATGGCGGCAGCGCGGATCATTTCCGGGATGATCGCAGGCGACACGCCGGAGGACGCGGAGGTGTTCAGCCCCCAACGCCCGGTCATCTCTGCGGACAACATGAAGCCGCTGCTGGATGAGGCTGGGCACGCGGT
Source organism: Christensenellales bacterium (assembly GCA_045132495.1). GTDB lineage: Bacteria > Bacillota > Clostridia > Christensenellales > Aristaeellaceae > UBA11524. The sequence continues at coordinate 29,300 of JBGUSK010000136.1, forward strand.
GAGGAATCTGGCGAAGGTCACGCCCGCACCCCGGTGCCGTCACCTGGGCTGCGAGCTCAGCTGGAATCCCGACGAGGAAACCTGGGACTGCCCCTGCCATGGCTCCCGCTTTGGGGCGGACGGAACGCTCCTGGATGGCCCGGCGCAAACAAATATCGTCCTTCCAGGTGAATAATTCCTGATATTGTTACAACTTTCATTGACAACGCCCCAAAGAATGGCGTACAATAGATGATGGTATAATGTATGAACTATGCCTACGTTTATAAGGTACGGAGGTTTGAACATGCGTATTTGGGAACGAATGAGGACGAAGCTGGGCGTGATGGCCATCGCTGCGCTGCTGATGATGCTGTGCGCCACGGCTGCACTGGCGGCCAGCTATCCCTTCACGGGCGTTGTGAACGATGATACGAATATGCGCTCCACCGCCAGCTCGTATACGGCCAACATCATCCGCCGCATCCCCGAAGGGGATATCGTGACGGTGACCGGCGCAACAGGCAATTTCTACCGTATCGAATACGACGGCAAAACCGGCTATGTATTCAAGCAGTATGTGGAGGAAGCCAAGGGGACGACCGGCAATGGCGCCGGGCTGACAGCGACGGGTTATCCCTATCAGACCATCGCCACCAGCAGCGTCAATCTGCGCAAGACGGCTTCCACCTCCGCCAAAAAGCTGGATACCATCCCCCGCGGCGCGAAGATCACCGTGCACAGCCTCTCTGGCGCATGGGCCAATGTGTCCTATGACGGTCAGACCGGCTGGGTGATGAAGGAGTATATCCAGGTGGCAACGATCGTCACCCCCTCTGCTCCCGTCACTCAACCCGATACGTCGGTGGATGTGACCGTTGATACCGGCTATCAGCTGCTGCAGAACGGCTCCAGGGGCGATCACGTCACCGCGCTGCAGGAGGCGCTGATCGAGCTGGGTTACCTCAAGGGCAAGGCGGATGGCGTCTATGGCTCCGGTACGGCCAGCGCGGTTTCTGCCTTCCAGAGGAAGAACGGCTATCCCGTCACCGGCTATGCTGACCAGAACCTCCAGGCCCTGATTTTCAGCGGCAAGCCCCTCAATGCCAGCGGCAAAAAGACGGAGGTGGCGACCCTTCCCGCCATCAGCGGACTGACTGTCCGTTCCGGCGACAAGGGCATCATCGTGCGCTCCATCCAGTCCATGCTGCAGATGAAGGGCTACTCCGTGTCCGTGACCGGCACCTTCGATTCCAAGACGGTTTCCGCCGTGAAGGCCTTCCAGAAGAAGAACGGCCTGAAGCAGGACGGCATCTGCGGCGAGGATACGCAGAAGCTGCTCTTCGGCGACGGTTTGTCCTCCGCCGCTACCCCCACCGCCAAGCCCACGCCTTCCCCCACGCCTCTGCCTGAGCTGGAAAAGCCCCGTTCCACCGTACGTTATGGCTCCAAGGGCAATGATGCGAAGCTTGTGCAGCAGCGGCTGATCGACCTGAAATACCTGACCGGCAAGGCAGACGGCCAGTTCGGCACCCAGAGCGTCAACGCGCTCAAGGCCTTCCAGCAGAACAACAAGCTCGTGGCCGACGGCGTGGCAGGCAGCGGCACCAACGCGGTGCTCTTCTCCTGGCTGGCGCTGGCTGCGGATGAAAAGGCCACCAACCTGCCCACCCCCACGCCTGCACCCGAAGCGGAGGAGATCACGAAGGACAACGTCGTCCTCATCAAACAGGGCGTGAAGGGCAGCGAAGTGCTGCGCCTCCAGCGGCGCCTCCAGCAGCTGGGCTACTACACCTCCACCCTGGACAGCTACTGCGATGTGGATGACGTCGCTGCCATCCGCCTGTTCCAGAAGAAAAACGGCCTCAGCCAGGATGGCGTCGCAGGATATGACACCCAGGTGCTGCTCTACTCTGACAGCGCCATCATGTACAACGGCAACCTCGCCGGCAGCCTGACCATGTCCTATGAGACCCTCAAGAAGGGCATGACGGGCGATGCCGTCAAGCAGCTGCAGGCCCGCCTGATCGAGCTGAATTACCTCTCCGGCAAGCCGGACGGCATCTTCGGCACCTCCACGGCAGAAGCAGTCTACTACTTCCAGAAGCAGAACGGCCTCGTGCGTGATTCCATTGCCGGTGAGAGCACCCTGAAGAAGCTCTTCAGCACCTCCGCCATTCCCAACAATGTCAGCAGCTCTGCTACCGCCAAGCCCACCACGCCCCCGGCAACCATCACCACCGCCCTCATGCGCCTGGGCGATAAGAATGATTCCGTCAAGGCCATGCAGCAGACACTGATCAACCTGGGCTACCTCCAGGGCACGGCAGACGGCATCTTCGGCAATCTGACTTTCCGGGCAGTCAAGGAATTCCAGAAGGCCAACGCCCTCTATGCTGACGGCGTTGCAGGCAGCAAGACCATCGCCGCACTGAACAAGGTCAACGCCAATTCTCCCGATAGCGCTCCCACCGTGACCGATTCTCCCAGTGCGGGCATCGGCAACACCATCGCCGTGATGGGCCGCAGCGTCAAGTATGAATACTGGTATTCCACCGTGCGCAACGAGGCCCGCAAGTATCCCTACTGCACGCTGTACGACCCGGAGAGCGGTATCTCCTGGCAGGTGCACATGTTCTCCTTCGGCAAGCATGCGGAGATCGAACCCCTGACCAAGAATGACACGGAGAAGATGAACCAGGTCTGCGGCGTTGAAAAGTGGACGCCCAAGCCCGTTTGGGTCATTTTCGCCGATGGCACCATCCGCATTGCGACCACCCACTCCGTACCCCACGGGGTGCAGCACCGCACGGACAACGGCTTCCCCGGTCATGCGTGCCTCCACTTCCCCCGCACGATGGCGCAGGTCACCTCCATCGGCCCCTACGCCACCAAGCATCAGAATGCGGTGGACAAGGCATGGGCCGAGCTGCAGGCTTCTCTCCAATAAAAGAATTTGACCCGGATGCAGGTTCACGCCTGCGTCCGGGTTTTTTGCGGAAGACGGGCATCATCCGTCATCGAGCAAGCTCGATGCCACCTTCCCCCAAGGGGGAAGGTTTAGTTGGCGAACAGCACTCACTCATCCCCAATGGAGCAGTATACTGCAGGCCGCTCTTCAGGCCTTCCCCTCTGGGGAAGGTGGATTCGGACGAAGTCCGAAGACGGATGAGGCCCATCCCCGCCGCAATTGTTACAATTCGGGGCAGGAAGCAGGACACGGAAAGGCGAATCATGCCAGGAAGGGGTGGCTTATCCCCCGAAGGAGGTATATCAAATGAACTGGAAAAACAAGCTCAAGGCATTTCTCAAGGCGCTGCCCATCTGGGTCGTCATGCTGGGGCCTGTGCTGCTGATGGCCTATGCCATCATCCATGCTATGCAGCAATACCATTTTTTTCACATGGACGTAAGCTGGCGTGGTATCATTCTGGGCCTGCTGCCGACGATCGTACTGGGCGGGCTGATGCTCCTGGGGCGGTTCGTGAAGGTGCGCTATGGCGTGCTGCTGGTCGCGGCGCTGCTGGGAGCGCTGTACTTCCTGCCGTGGGGCTTCATTTTCAGCGCATTTTCGATAGATTCCTATTCCGAAACGGAGGACATCTCCCATTACCGGCAGGTAGATGATCTGTTTTCCTGGAGTGAAACGGAGGAGGCCCTCTTCCCGGCACAGGCTGGCAAAGACGGACGGTACTACTATTACTGCGGCTACGACGGCTGCCATTCCCTCTATGCGGAGTGGACGCTGCCGCCGGAGGATCTGGAAACCGAGGTTGCCCGGGTGACGGCGCTGCTATCCAAAGAGGAGGGCTATCAGCAGTTCCGGCATGGAAGCTATCTATGCCTCTCCATCGACAGCGGATGGTCCCGGCCCGACACACCCTTTCAGCCGGAAAGCGGCCGTCATGCGGTCACATTCTTCGCCTATGACCCGCAGACCGGCGTGGTGCGCTACATCCTGTGTGACGAGCGCACCAGCGAGGACGATCCGCCCTACTACATGACCCTCTACTGGTAACAAAAGTATCTGGATAACTCTATTGATTCCGGCAGGATTTTCCCTTCGCATCACGAAATCCAATGATGGAAAATAAAACAGGGCATTCCCCCTGAATATAGGAGGTACATCCATGTCCGCGAAGATCAAAATGAACGTCGCCAATCAGGGCGCGGTGATCAACAAGAACATCTACGGCCACTTCTCCGAGCACCTGGGCCGCTGCATCTACGGTGGTCTGTTTGTGGGCGAAGGCAGCCAGATCCCCAACATCAACGGCATGCGCACCGACGTGGTGGAGGCGCTGAAGAACATCAAGCTGCCTGTGCTGCGCTGGCCCGGCGGCTGCTTCGCCGATGAATACCACTGGGAGGACGGCATCGGCCCCCAGGAAACCCGTAAGCGTATGGTCAACACCAACTGGGGCGGCGTGGTGGAGGATAACTCCTTTGGTACCCACGAGTTCCTCGAATTGTGCGAGCAGATCGGCTGCGAACCCTACATCAACGCCAACGTGGGCTCCGGCACCGTGCGCGAGATGGCCGAGTGGGTCGAGTACCTGAACTCCGAGGGCGATTCTACCGTTGTCAAGAAGCGCTGGGCCAATGGACGCAAAGACCCCTGGGGCGTGAAGTTCTGGGGTGTTGGCAACGAAAGCTGGGGCTGCGGCGGCAGCATGCGCCCCGAGTATTATGCGGATGAATTCCGCCGCTACAATACCTATTGCCGCAACTATGGCGCCAATAAGCTCTACCGCATCGCCTGCGGCCCCAGCGAGGCCGACCTCAACTGGACCGACAACCTGATGCGGATCGCCGGCAACCACTGCGATGCCATCACCATGCACTACTATACCCTGCCCACCGGCGACTGGTCCGATAAGGGCAGCGCCACCGAGTTCGATCAGGCGAGCTACTACGAGACCCTCCGCCGCACCTGGCGCATGGACGAGATCATCCGCCTCAACCTGGATGTGATGAACAAGTACGACCCCAAGCATCGCGTTGGCCTGATTGTGGACGAGTGGGGCACCTGGTACAACGTGGAGCCCGGCACCAACCCCGGTTTCCTCTACCAGCAGAACACCATGCGCGACGCCATGGTCGCCGCCATCAACCTGAACATCTTCAACAGCCACGCGGACCGCGTCGTCATGGCGAACCTCGCCCAGACCGTGAACGTCCTGCAGGCCGTCGTCCTCACCGAGGGCGACCAGATGGTGCTCACTCCCACCTATCATGTCTTCGACCTGTACAAGAACCACCAGGACGCCACCCTCGTACCCGTCACCGTGGCCTGCGATACGGTGGAGGGCGTGCAGCAGCTGACTGCCTCCGCCTCTGTGAAGGAGAACGTGCTGACCATCACCGCCGCCAATGTTGCTGCCGACAAGGCCGAGAAGGTCGTGCTGGACATCGCCGGCATGGACGCAAAGAACGTGTCCGTTCTCATCCTGAGCGGCGAAATGGACGCGCTGAACACCTTTGAAAACCAGCACGCGGTGGAGATCAGGGAGTTCACCGACTTTGCCGTGACCGAAGAGGGGATCGTGCTGAACATGCCTGCCTGCTCCGTGGTGGAGGTCACCGTCCGTGGCTGATGGGAAGCCCTGCCGCTGCCTGCTCTTTGAGGCAGGACAGAAGGACATGGCCCGCACCGTGGCGGAATACGTTGCCGCCCTGGATGAAGCCATCCGCACCAGCGACGCGGATTACCGTGCACGGCTGACCATCTGCGAGGGCTGCGATCAGCTGATGAACGGCACCTGCAGGCTCTGCGGCTGTTATGTGGAAACCCGCGCGGCCAAGAAGGCGCAGCAGTGCCCGATGGTGCCGCCAAGGTGGACAAGGATCAATGATTAAAATGAAGGACGCTTCCTATGCGCGGGAGCGTCCTTTTGCTTTTCGTCAAACACCCTCGACCAGCTCGGATGCGCGGCATTTCAGTGCATCGGCCAGGTCGAACAGCAGCTTGACCGATACGGAGCATGCGCCCCGTTCCAGCCTGGAGACCGTACCGGCCGTGCACCCTGCCTTCCTGGCCAGCTCGCTCTGGGTCAGGTGTTTTTCCAAGCGGCGTGTGCGGATGTTCAGGCCAAGCTGGGCGTAATTAAAGGTATCAGATTTCATAGCGCACCTCCATGATAAATCCTTCAGGTACTATTATCCATGCAATATGACACCTGGTCAACCCGCACAGAACGTATATAAGTCAGCGGAGAACGTATATAAGGCATATTTGGGGGTATCTGTGCATAAAATCGAGGCTTTTCTTCCATACTGAAGACAAAATCTCCAAAGGAGTGAACGCCATGAATCCCTTCAAGGAAAAAGCCATGCGCCCCGATGATTGCCTGCTGGATTGGCAGGCCATGTCCCCCAACCCTTACGACAAGCGTACCGTCGATCCCTACACCCGCACCCGCGTCATCCTCATGAACGGCACGGAGTTTGAAAACGTGTGGTTCTCCCACCAGTTCTCCCGGCACTGCCCGGATAACGATCTTCGCCGGAGCCTCGCGCTGCTGCGTCGCTCCGAACAGCAGCAGCAAAAGCTTATTTCCGCTCTCAAACCCAACGATGAAACCCTGCTGGAGCACACCATCGGCTACGAACAGCTGGCCGTTGACCTGACCGCCCATCTGGCCAAGCGGGAGCCGGACGCCCATGTCCGCGACGCGCTGAACTTCGCCCTGCTGGAGGATTTCGACCACCTGTACCGTTACGCCGACTTCCTGGACATGGAGGACGGCGTGCATGCCGAGCAGCTGGTGGGCGGCTACACCGAGATCATGCCTGCCCGTCCGACCATCGCCCATCACCGTTACCCTTTCGATTCCATCAAGCAGCCCATCGACAGCAAGACCGCCGATCCGCAGACCAAGCTGTGCGTGGGGATCATCACCGCCGCCGAGCAGCAGACGATGAACTACTACATGAACGTCTCCGCCGCCTATCCCAATGACCCTGGCCGCGCGCTGTACCGCGAGATCGGCATGGTGGAGGAACAGCATGTGTCCCAGTACGGCAGCCTGATGGACGTAAAGTGCACCTGGCTGGAGAATCTGCTGATGCACCAGTACACCGAGTGCTATCTCTACTGGAGCTGCTATGAAACCGAGACCGACCCGGCGATCAAGCGAGTCTGGGCGCACATGCTGGAGATCGAGATCGCCCATCTGCACGAGGCGACCCGGCTGCTGGAAAAGTACGAGGGCAAGACCTATCAGCAGGTGGTGGGCGAGGGCACCTTCCCCGCACCCCTCAAGCTGGAGAGCAACATCGACCACGTCCGCGCGGTGCTGGGCGGTACGGTGCAGTTCACCGCAGACAGAGAGGCCTACACACTCCTGGATCAGATTCCCAAGGATGCGGACTTCTACCGCTATCAGGGCATCGTCAACGCGGATGAAAAGTGCGTGGCCAGCCATGATGTGATCAATGAGCACATCCGCCGTTTCGGGCAGGATTACCGCTTTGAAAAGGCGGAGAACCCCATCCCGGCGCTGCGGGATGTGCATATGGATAATATCGCAGTTGGACGTACGCCGGGGGCGTATGCGGGGCCGCAGGGGTGAGTTTCTATTGGAGTAGGTGATGGTGTATGCCCCGCGTGTTCCCTCTGTCAGTACCGTTACTTATCCACTTCTCAGCAGTTTGTTTCGTATTGCAGTAAGGAACAGAACCCAACGCCTCCCTTCGGGAGGCGTTATTCTGTCAAAGAGATTTTCGCAAATTTATTCGCGATATTACTCACCTATAGACTAAGTACCCATAACTTGAAAATGCAATGATGGTGATTCTCTTCGGCACCTTGAAAACCGATTGCTTGCACCAAATTCACTTCATCACCTGTACAGAGATTGATCTGGTTGTACTAAGCACGTCCATTTCTATTTATATAGCGTATTTCGTTCAAAAAAAGCCTCACTCCGGTTTGAAATCCGGAGCAAGGCCGTGTAAACCAATTTTTTTAATAGGGAACTTAATTTCTCTGGCCGCTGTTTCTGGAACAATCCAAAGTCATTGCATGACATTGGAATCAAATTCGCGCCATAGGTGCGTTGGCATAGAAGGCTGCATTCTGCACCAGAGTCAGAAACTCTTTGCCGCTGCCGACCAGTTTAAAGGGGATAGCGTCCTTGGGATAGAAGACGGCCTCGTGCTTACGGCCCAGGAGTCCCGTGCCTTCTGCGGTGACGGTCACACGCTGCAGACGGTTCAGATCGAAATTGATCTGCTTTGTCTGGACGGCAACGACCAGATAGGTCGCGGTCGAAATGGTAAGCGTCTTGTTGTTCGGCAGAGAGACGACACCGGTGAAGGAATGCTTGTCGTTCACGTTTTTGAACACGTCACAGGTCACGCTGGGCGGAAGACCCAGCATGGTTTTTACCGGCGGCGGAACAACGCCCCAGGAATCGCGGGATTCCTGAACAGGGGCAGGCCGCTGAACAGGCGCGGGGGTCGCCGTCGCCAGCTTTGCGCCGCATTTGCTGCAGAATCTGGAATCATTGGGGAGCTGCGTACCGCACTGATTGCAGAACATCCTGATAAGTCTCCTTTGCTTTTGTGTGCCGGGAATGCATGCTTGATTACATACGCTCGGGGGCCTCGATACCGATCAGCCACAGGCCGGTCTTGATGACGTCCTTGACCGCCTTGGTCAGCGCCACGCGGGCAGCCGCCACGCCGGGCTCCGCATCCAGGACGCGATGCTCATAGTAGAACTTGTTGTACGCCTGAGCGATGTCGGTCACTGCGTGGGTGATCATGGAGGGCTCGTACTTGTCGGCGGCTTCCTTCACCACGTCGGGGAAGCGGGAGAGCAGCCGCAGCAGGTGCTGGGCCTCGTCGTCCGCCAGGCCGTTGTAGTCCACCTCGGGCAGGTCAGCACCTTCCGCCTTGCGCAGCACGGAGCAGCAGCGGGCATGGGTGTACTGCACATAGGGGCCAGTCTCACCGTCGAAGTTCAGCGCACGCTCGAAGGAGAAGTCGATGTCCTTGATGCGGCCGTTGGAGAGGTCGGAGTAGATGACCGCGCCGATACCCACCTGACGGGCGACCTCCTCCTTGTTGGGGAGGTTGGGGGACTTTTCGTTGATAATGTCGAGGGCCTTCTGCATGGCCTGGTTGAGCACGTCCTCCAGGTAGACGACGCGGCCCTTGCGGGTGGAGAAGGCCTGACCCTCGAAGGAGATCATGCCGAAGGAGACATGCACGCAGTCCTTGGCCCAGGGCTTGCCCAGCTTCTCCAGCACACGGAAGATCTGACGGAAGTGCAGATCCTGCTGGTAGGCCACGACGTACAGGCACTTGTCGAAGTCGTAGACCTTCTTGCGGTAGTAGGCGGCAGCCAGGTCGCGGGTGGCGTAGAGCGTCGCGCCATCGGAGCGCAGGATGATGCAGGGAGGCATCTTGTCCTCCTCCAGATCAACCACGGAGGCGCCTTCGGAGATGGTCAGCAGGTTCTTCTCGCGCAGCTCGTCAATGACCACGTCCATCTTGTCGTTGTAGAAGGCCTCGCCGGCGTAGGAGTCAAACTCCACGCCCAGCAGCTCGTACACGCGGGCGGTATCCTTCAGGGTGATATCCTTGAACCACTCCCAGATGGCCATGGCTTCCTCGTCCTTCTCCTCGATCTTCTTGAACCAGGCACGACCCAGATCATCCAGAGAGGGATCCTTCTCGGCTTCCTCGTGGAACTTGACGTACAGGCGCAGCAGCTCCGTAACGCCCTTTTCTTCCACGTCCTGCTTGTTGCCCCAGGTCTTGTAGGCGTAGATCATCTTGCCAAACTGGGTGCCCCAGTCGCCCAGGTGATTGATGCCCACGGTCTTGTAGCCCAGGAAGTCGTGGATGCGCTTGAGGGAATGGCCGATCATGGTGGTGGACAGATGGCCCACGCCAAAGCGCTTGGCGATGTTGATGGAGGAGTAGTCCAGGCAGACGGTCTTGCCGCTGCCCATATCGGAGGAGCCGAAGCGCTCGCCCTGCTCAAGGACGGCATCGAGGGTCTCCTGGGCGAAGTTGACGCGGTTGAGGAAGAAATTCATGTAGCCGTTGACGGGCTCCACGCGGGCGACCTCGGGGTGATTCCAGGCTTCGCAGAGGGCCTTGGCGATCATGGGCGGCGCCATGCGCAGGGCCTTGGCCAGGCGGAACACGGGGAAGGCATAGTCGCCCATCTCGCGGTCCGGGGGAACGGCCAGCAGGCCGCGGATCTCATCGGCGGTGGGAAGGCCCTGCGCCTCGGGCCAGGTGGAAGTCAGGCACTCGGCGGTCAGGGTAGCGATGCGGGTCATCATATCCATAAGCTTTACGCTCCTTTCTGATATAGGCCATCACTCGACGTAAAGTCGAGCGCTGGCTACGCTCTGTCAATGCATGCATTGACTATCGCTAGTCGGGCAAGCCCGACCTCAAAATGCGTATACAGAATTATTATATCACAGCTTGAACGGACGTGCAATCGGAAATGTAGGCCTTACTGGAATGCGGGCCTTCATTGGGCGGCTCGTCGTCGTTCCCGCTCCGCCAGACGGATAATCGTCGGCCGGTTATAGCGCTGGATCAGCACGAAGGAGAGATCAAAGCAGGCTGCAAGCAGGGAGGTGATCAGGAATACCATCCAATCCCCCAGCCAGATGCTGGCTGCCACGGGCAGAAAGCTGAGCAAGAAGATCGTCTCGTGCACCAGCTCCGACTGGCACATGGCCTGTGCAATTTCGTCCCAGGTATGGACGCCGGGATCAAAAAGCTCCGGGACATAGGTGGGCATGCGGTTCTTCCAGCTTTTGACCCGCAGCAGCGCATACAGCCCGGGCTCAAAGGAGTACTGGCGGAACCAGGGGTGGTAATAATCCGCTCGGTTGCCCATCGCTCTGTCGTAGCCCCAGCCCACCAGCAGCCGCATGCAGAAATGATAGGCGATCGTCCCGCAGGTGATCCCTGCGGTCAGCAGGAGACGGCTTCCGCCCCCGGAAAACAGGACCAGCAGCAACGCTGACGCCCCTGTACTGATGGCAGCCATCCACTTCATCACGCGCGGCATCAGCTCACCTCCCTGTCCGCCGAATACAGTTGATTCCTTGCATTGTACCACAATCGGGCGGAATTGTACATCCCCTGTTCACCCGTGGACAAGCCCCGTCCGGCGTGGTATAATGCCGGTATACAGAAAGAAGGTCAGCACATGAAACACTACGGCCTGATCGGCGAAAAGCTCGGACACAGCGTATCGCAGCCCATCCACGAGGCGATTTTCCGGGCGCTGGGCATCGACGCAGACTACCGCATCATTGAGATCCCACGAGATCATTTCACCGCAGAAACCCGCAGGCTCCTTGCCGAACTCGACGGCTTTAACGTGACAATTCCCTACAAGCAGGACGTGATGCCCCTGCTGGATGAAATCGACCCCGCAGCAGAGGAGATCGGCGCGGTCAATACGGTGCTGTGCGCGCAGAAGAAGGGCTTCAATACCGATGCGGCAGGCTTCATGGGGATGCTGCGCCACTATGGCATCGACCCGGCAAAGGGGGAACACAGCTACATCCTCGGCTCCGGCGGCACCGCGAAGACCGTCCGCGCCTGCCTGAAGATGATGGGGGCAAAACAGGTGACCGTTGTCAGCCGTCACCCCGAAAAGGCGGATGAAATCAGCTATGCCGACTTCTACAGCACCTTCCCGCAGACCGGCGGCACCATCGTGAACGCGTCCAGTGCAGGCATGTGGCCCCGCAAGGATGAGGACAACATCTGCGCCATCCATCCCTCCCGCGTGGACGAAATGATGCACTATGCTCTCGGTGTAGCGGACGTGGTATACAATCCTCCCCACACCTTCCTGACCCAGGCGGCGGAGCGCGCGGGCATACCCTGGTGCACGGGGCTGTACATGCTGGTAGCTCAGGCTGTCGAAGCGGAAAAGCTCTGGCAGAATTGCGATATCCCAACCGATCTGATCGAAAAAATCATGGACGAGGTGCATTTGTGATGAAGAAGATCCTCATTCTCAACGGCCCAAACATCAACCTGACCGGTCTGCGGGAGAAGTCCGTCTACGGCACGAAAACCTACGAAGACCTCATTGCCCTGTGCCATCAGGAGGCCGAAAAGCTGGGCGTCGAGATCCGCTGCATCCAGTCCAATCACGAGGGCGCGCTGATCGACGCCATCCAGCAGGCCTGGTTTGACGGCTTTGACGGCGCGGTATTCAACCCGGGCGGATACACCCACACCTCCGTGGCGCTGCACGACGCAATCGCCTCCGTGCCGATGCCAATTATTGAGTGCCACATGTCCAATGTTCACGCGCGGGAGGAATACCGCCACGTGTCGATGACTGCCTCCGCCTGCCGCGGACAGATCGTGGGCTTTGGGTTTTATGGGTATGTGATGGGGATGAGGGCGCTGTGCGAAGCTGAATAAAAGGATGGCCGTCCGGCAGATGTCGGGCGGTCTTTTGCTGGGAATTGTTACAACTTTTTCGGCAGGAATCGGCAGACAGGCGTGGAATATGTGCCGTAGGGGCGACCCTTGGTCGCCCGCCCTCACTTGATAAGGAGGAACATCATGAACAAACTTGGCAAGGCCCTGCTGATTGTGCTGTCAGTGGTGTTGACGCTGGCGCTGCTGGCTTTCGGATATGTTTTCTTTGCACTTAACCATCACTTCCTGGCTGACATGCGCAGCATCGCCAGTGCACCGAGAAAATATGACGTGACCGTCACGCAGGTGGATGAAGGCACACGGGTGGAACTCCGCAATGGCAAGTCTGGCAAATACGTCGTGTATAACGATGAACGCGAGGTCGTCAAGGCGGTTGGCATCACGCCCATCAACTTAGACCGTCGCAATTTTTGGGGATTATGGACCTATGAGGAATTCCTGGCCGAATATGGCGCCCCACACGACGTACTGCCCACCAGCGATATCTATTGGCCCGTATGGTTCACCGATGACGGTTACCTGATCACCATGTGGTGCGCTGGTCAGAACTGGATGAATCTGTCCATTACGATCGGCAATTACGGCGAGGTCGGCTTCTACGACCTCCTTGCCACGCCGGAGTGACGAACTCCCTCAGTCTGCGAGCAAGCTCGCACCCAGCTCCCTCGGGGAGGGAGCCTTTGGGCCGCACTAACCAAGCCTCCCTCTCAAGTGAGGTGTCGCCGCAAGGCGACGGAGGGAGTTCCCCCACGCATTTTTTACAACTTTTTCGGCAGGAATCGGCAGACAGGCGTGGAATATGTGCCGTAGGGGCGACCATTGGTCGCCCGTCATCCCGCACAGGAGGTACATACGATGAAAAAGTTTTGCAAGGTGCTGCTGATGATTCTGGCGGTGGCGCTGGCAGTGTGGGTCCCGATCCTGGGCAGCGAACCATATTGGACAGACATGCGTGCACAGGCAAGGCATTACGGCGCAGACCCAGACCTGACACAAACCGAACAGGGCATGCGCTATGAGATTGGCTATTTTGACCGCACAGCATATGTTGTGTTCGACGAAAACCGTCAGGTTGTAGAAGCCGACGGCATTGCGCCCATCCATTTTGACCAGAAAAATATGTGGGGTTTATGGTCATATGAGGCCTTTGTGGAGGCCTATGGCGAACCTCATTATTACATTGGTAATACTGAGGAGGCTTGGCTCACGGATGACGGCTATGTCATCGTCATGTGGATGGCTGGAGAGTGGTACTACCCATTCCCCATTCAGGTGAGCAATTTGGGCGGCGCGGTGTTTATGATCGACCTCCTCGCCACACCGGAGTGACGAACTCCCTCAGTCTGCGAGCAAGCTCGCACCCAGCTCCCTCGGGGAGGGAGCCTTTTTGCCGCACTAACCAAGCCTCCCTCTCGAGGGAGGTGGCATCCCGCTTGCGGGATGACGGAGGGAGTTCCTCCACAAAGATAAAACAGCTCCGGAGTATCAAAACTCCGGAGCTGTTCCTTATGACTGCTGCCTCTTCTCCATCCGCTTCCAGCTCACAAACCCATACAGATCATTGGCGAAGAACATCACAAAGCACGCCACCATCGGCACGCTTGAGATGTCCGCCAGGGCCGCGATCACCCACAGCACAATCAGCACCAGATCATTCGCCGCGTAGGCCAGCGCGTAGTACGGGCTGCGCATCGCGGTGAGGTATGATGCCAGGAAGCTCGTCGTGATGGACAGGGTGCTCACCGCGAGGGCGGCGTTCCCCAGCTCCCGCAGGATGAAATAAAATGCCGCCGTCACCACCGCCGTGGCGAGGAGCATCACAGCCCACTGCCTGGCGTTCAGGCGGTTGACGGTCACCTCGGCGGAATCCTTGTAGGGGTTGCGCAGCCAGGTCACCAGCGCGACGGCGGCCATCGGCGCTGACATGCACAGGTAGGTGATAACTTCCCCGTAGTAGCGGAAGGCCCACGAGATCACCCCGTAGAACACCGCGAACACGATGGTCAGCACCTGGCCCAGCACATGCCCCTTGGCAACGAAAATCAGCGCCGTCACGCCGATGAGCGACGCGATCAGCGACAGCGCGTCCCCCGCCTGGAAGCCGATGTACGTCCCGGCGACCACAATGACGGAAGTCAGCCAGAGCCCCCATTCAAAGCGCGTCAGCGACACACGGAAGCGTTCCTTCATGATGAATCCTCCTCAACAAAAAAGCATCCGCCTGCACCTCTTCTCAGACCTGACGAGGTACATCGGGATGCTTGCACATCCTGCCGCATCCCGGTGGATACGGCGGCTCTATTTCGTTCAGGGACATCATATCACAATATTTCGCAATTTGCAAGGGGATCACTTGACATTCCCCGGCCCGGGTGCTATCATCCCCCTGCAACCCATGATGAAGGAGGCCGCGTATATGGCTGCGCGCCGCATTGATATGACCAATGGGCCGATCATTCGCCAGGCCCTGATTTTTGCCCTGCCCATCGTGCTGGGCAATATTCTCCAGCAGCTGTACAGTACGGTGGATACGCTGGTGGTGGGCAACTACTGCGGGGCGGAATCCCTGGCGGCAGTGGGCACCAGCTCCCAGCCGATCGAGATGTTCCTGTGCCTGTTTATGGGCGTGGGGACGGGTATTTCCATCCTGGTGAGCCAGTATACCGGCAGCGGCGATGAAAAGCGCCGCCGCCTCGCGGTGCAGAATGCCGTGGTGTTTTTGTACCTGTGCGCGATTCCGCTGACAGTGCTGGGCGTGGTGCTGGGGCCTCTGCTGCTGAAGATCATGCAGGTGCCGCCGGAAGCTGAGGCTTACGCGGTCAGCTATGTGCGGATTCTGTTTCTCGGTACGCTGGGGAATCTGGGCTACAATATCAACGCGGGCATATTGCGAGGCGTGGGCGACAGCCGGGCAACGCTGCGGTTTCTCCTCATTTCCTGCGTGGTGAACATCGTGCTGGATCTGCTCTTCGTCGTGTGGCTGCACATGGATGTGACCGGCGTTGCCATCGCCACGATCATCTCCATGTTTGTGTCGTGGATCTTCTCCATTCTTTATATCCGTCGCCGCCACCCGGAGCTGGGATTCATCATACTGCCCCGTCAGGCGAACAGGGCCATGCTGGCAGAGATCCTGCACATCGGCTTCCCCTTGGGGCTGAACAGCTCGCTCTATTCCGTGGGCCATTTCGTGATGCAAGTACTGGTCAATGGTCAGGGCGTGGTGTTTGCGGCAGCCTGCTCGGTGGGCGGCAAGGTGAACAGCATCGCCAACGTGGCGATTCAGGCGCTGGCGTCCTCGGCGACGGCGTTCTCCGGGCAGAACCACGGCGCGAAGAACTATAACCGTCTGGTGCGGGGCGCATGGCGGATTCCGCTGTTCACGGGCGCGCTGACCTTCACCGCGGGCATGCTGGTGACGGCTTTTGCCGGGCCGATCCTCTCCCTGTTTAACGACGAGCCTGCCGTGCTGGCCATGGCGAAGCGCTATGTGCAGGTGGTGCTGCCCTTCTGCTGGGTGTATTCGGTGTTTACCTGCATCATTTCCTTCGTCAACGGCATGGGGCTACTCAGGTATTCCACCACGGTGAACCTGGTGGTGCTGTGGGTGGTACGCATCCCGGTGGCGGCAGCAATTGCGTTCTTCCTCGACGGCACCTGGGTGATGGCGGCGATCCCTATTTCCTTCTGGGTCGGGCTGATCCTGATGCTGCTTTTCTTCCGTTCCCACCAGTGGAAGGAGACCCGGGCACTGGCGCGGGGCATGGGCGCATAATGGCATATAAAGACGGCTTCTGCATGGTGCAGGAGCCGTTGCTTTTGATAAGTTTTCAGGATTGTCGGCTTAGAGAAGGCCTTTTCGCACGGAATCAGGTCCATACCCTTGGCGCCTTGCAAGGTTAAGAGCGTCACCCCGATAATTCCCCCGTGACAATCCGATGCAAGGGTGATATACTATATACAACACTGACCAAAGGAGCGCACCCATGAAGCCCTATCGCCCCTCCGCCAGGCACATCCCGGAACTCAATGGTTTGCGGGTGCTGCTGGTTTTTATCGTCAGCTGGTATCATATCTGGCAGCAATCCTGGTGGACGCCCCATGTCGGGCGATATTCGCTGGATTTCCTTGTCCGCGCAGGCTATGTACCGGTAGATGGCACGATCCTGCTGTCGGGATTCCTGCTGTTCCTGCCCCATGCACGGTCCATGCTGCTGGGGGAGAAGATCCCCGATACCCGCGAGTTCTACCAGAAGCGTATCATGCGCATCGTGCCCAGCTATTTCTTCGTAACGCTGCTGATGCTCTTCGCCGTGGCAATCCCCTTTGATCTATACTACGGCAACACCGCCAACCTGTGGAAGGACGTGCTGATGCACCTGACCTTCACCCAGACCTTTGACTTCCAAACCTACATCGCCACGCCCATCGGCGTTGCTTCCTGGACAGTGGCCATCGAAATGCAGGCATATTTGATCTTCCCGCTGCTGGCGAAAGGGGCGCGGAAGAATCCGCTGGGCACCTTCGCATCCATGGCGGCGGCGGCGCTGCTGTTCCGCAGCTGGGTCGTGTGGAGCATGAAGGACTACAACATGGTGGTCAACCAGCTGATCAACTTCCTGGATGTGTACGCCATGGGCATGGCGGCCTCGCTGCTGTATGTGAAGCTGACCACCCTTTACCCGGAGGACAGAAAGCGCTTCCTCTGGCAGTCCATCGCAACGGCGGCAGTGATCGTGTCCATCTGGGGGCTGACGGAGCTGCTGCGGGATCAGGCGGGCTCCAGCGGACAAGCCGCCATCCAGGCGGGGCAGATGGTGCGTCGACCGGCCTTTGCCTTCCTTCTGGCGCTGCTGGCGGTGTCGCTGCCCTTTACAGTGCGGCCCATCCGCTTCATCGCAGGCAACAGATTGATGGGCTTCCTCGCCATGATCAGCATGAACTACTATCTGATGCATCAGAACATCGCCGTGCACCTCAAGCGCATCGGCTTCCCGCCCTCCCTCAGCGACATGCCCAACATGGCCTCCGGCGGCCCGGAGAAGCCCTGGGTGTATCAGTACACGGCGCTGTGCTTTGGGCTGAGCGTGCTGACGGCCATTGCCATCACCTTCCTGATCGAAAAGCCCGGCGCGTGGGCGCTGAAGAAGGGCTTTGCACGGCTGAATCAGATGCAGGATGCGTGGGTGGAGAAGAGGAAGCAGGGGTGATTCCCTGTGAACCGCCTTTCATGCAGCACAGACCCCCTCCACCGAACGCAAAGCAACTGAGAAAGTCCGCAGACGTGTTTTCATTGCATACGACATATCAACTCAAAAGGAGGCACCCCTCATGTCCACCTTCTACCGTTTTCCGAACGGCCTGCGCAAGGCCCTCACCCTTTCCTACGACGACGGCGTGGAGCAGGATATCCGCCTGATGGAGATCCTGGACAAGCATGGTATCCGCTGCACCTTCAACCTCAACAGCGGCTGCTGGGCTCCCGAAGGCACCGTCTATCCCAAGGGGCAGATCCACCGCCGGATGTCCAGGTCCCAGGTGGAAAAGGTGTATGCGAATCCCAACCATGAGGTCGCCGCCCACTGCCTGACCCATGCCTCCCTGACCGAGCTGTCCCCGGCAGAGGTCGCCCATGAGGTACTTGCTGACCGCGAAAACCTCGAAGCCATGTTCGGCGGCCTCGTCCGCGGCCTGGCGTACCCCTTCGGCACCTACTCCGATCAGGTCGTGGATGCACTCAAAGCCACCGGCGCTTCCTATGCCCGCACCGTTGTTTCCACCAATGATTTCTCCATTCCTGCCGACTGGCTGCGCCTGCATCCCACCTGCCATCACAACGCCCCCAACCTCCCCCAGCTTTGCGACCGCTTCCTGGCTGACACGGCGCCCTTCGGCAGCAAGCTGTTCTACCTGTGGGGACATTCCTACGAGTTTGAGAGCGACAACAACTGGCAGGTCATCGAGGACTTCTGCGAGAAGATGGGCGGCCGGGATGATATCTGGTATGCCACCAACATCGAGATCGTGGATTACATCAACGCCTGCCGTGCCATCCGCACCTCTGCGGACGGCCAGACCCTGCACAACCCCACCTGCATCGACGTGTGGGCGGATATCAACGGCAAGCGGGTCGTCATCCGCGCCGGCGAAACGGTGAAGGTGTAAGCCATGCAGGAAGAATGTCTCATCTGCAGCGCGCCTCTTGAATACCTCGAGGCGGATGCACCCATGACCTGCGCGCTGTGCGGCAAAACCGAAAATAGCAAGACCCGCTGCGTGAAGGGGCACTTTGTATGCAGCGAGTGCCATATGTCCGGCATGGACAGCGTGATCGGCCTGTGCCTGCAGGAGAAATCCTGCGACCCCATCGAAATCCTCGAACGGATGATGTCTCAGCCCTTTTGCCACATGCACGGCCCGGAGCATCACGTGATGGTCGGCGCTGCACTGCTGACGGCTTACCGCAATGCCGGCGGCCAGCTTGATCTCTCCCGCGCCCTCATGGAGATGCTGCGCCGGGGCAAACAGGTGCCCGGCGGAGCCTGCGGCTACTGGGGTGCATGCGGCGCGGGATTGAGCACAGGGATGTTCGTGTCCATTGCGACAGGATCAACACCCCTTTCCCGCGAAGCCTGGAGTCTCTCCAACCGGATGACCGCCCGCGCTCTTGCCGCCATCGGCGAACACGGCGGGCCCCGCTGCTGTAAGCGGGATTCCTACCTGGCCGTCACCGCTGCGGTAGAATTTGCCGCAGAGCACTTTGACATAAAGATGGTGCTGGGCGACATCCGCTGCAGCCGCTGCCATATGAACAATCAGTGCCTTGGGACGGAATGTCCCTTCCACCCGGCAAAAAAATAAGCGCGAAAACGCCTCCCCCTGCTTTCACAGGGGGAGGCGTACATTTTTGTCAAAACGCAAAAAAGTGGCCGAGGCCACTTTTTTGATGTGTCAGCAAGATTAGCCCAGGGGCAGAATTTCGGTGATCTCGAAGAACATAGCGCCCTGGCGAGCATCCTTCATCAGCTCGTCAACCACAGCCTGATCCTCGATCGCCTCGAAGTAGAAGCGGGCGCCGGCCACGGTGTAGGTCATGCCTTCGATGGGGTTGGCAGCGTAGATGGCCAGGCCAATGCCGGTGGACTCCAGGTTAGCCTTGGACTGATTGTCAGCCAGGCCCAGCTGGATGTAGTACTTGTCGTTCAACTTCTTGATGGCGAAGATGAAGTAAGCGGCGTTGGGGGTGCCATCGGGGTTCACGGTGCAGACGATGTAGGTGCCGGTCTGGCCGTTGACGGCGTTCATCAGGTCATCGCCGGTCAGGGCGTACTGGGCGTAGTAGTTGGACACGGAAGCGGAGGTGAAGGCGTCAGCGGAGGGGGAGGCAACAGCCTCAGCCATGGCGACCATGGGCAGGACCATCAGCAGAGCCATCAGCAGAGCAGCAAACTTCTTCATGGTAAATTCCTTCCTTTCAATATAGATAGGGGCACAGAGTAAGGATACTTCATTTGGCACAGAATGTCAAGTGCAATGTTGGGATTTTGCAGTCTGGAAACCGATTTCGTAAATCATTTATTTTGTGACCGCCCGTCCTGCCAGCATCGTACGGACAAATCGGAAGCCTGCCTCCTCGTAGATGCGGCGCGGAGTATCGCCATCGGGCCAGAGGGCACAAGGGACGCCTTGCTCCCGGCAGCAGTTGACGAAGGCGTGGGTCAGCGCCCGCCCGAGGCCTCGTCCGCGATGGGCGGTGGCTACCAGCAGGTAGTCGATGCGGCAGACGCCCTCGTCGTTCACATGCCCGTAGATCGCGCCAACGGGCTTGTCCTCCTCATACGCGGCGAAATAGAGCGTGTTCGGATTCTCCAGCTGACGCTTCGCTACAGCGATCTCCCAGGGTTCTCCGGCGGCCTCGTAGAGGTGGACGGCGAGGTCATTTGTCCATTGCGTGACGCGGCGGACGTCCGCTTTCACGGTGATAGCACTGTCCGCGTCCAGCAGCATCCAGTGCTGCTCCTCCTGCCAGGAGCGGAAGCCGGCAGCAGAAAGTTCCGCCGCTATTTCGCCGAACCAGCCGTCATCAAGGATGGACTGATAGATGATGGGTCGCAGCCCGCGGGACAGGTAGAAGTCGGCGATCTCTGTCAGCACGGCGGACAGATCCTCCACCCGATCACGATAGATCAGCGCGTGATTGCTGTCATAGGAGTCGGGGTTGTCCGGGTTGTGGTAGAGATTGCCCCAGGGACGCTCGATGACATCAGTGAACTCCCGGGGAAAGAGGTCTTCCTCGCGGTAAAAGGGGTGCATATCCATGGATCTGCCTCCGGCAGGATTTACTTCTCAAAGCAGAATGCGATGAACTTCCTGATCTCCCGATCCCAGAAGCCCCACTCATGCACCGCATCCGGCTCCTCATAGTGGGTCACGTCCCAGCCCGCCTTCTTGAGG
The DNA here is from genome assembly GCA_045132495.1 of Christensenellales bacterium. Taxonomy (GTDB): domain Bacteria; phylum Bacillota; class Clostridia; order Christensenellales; family Aristaeellaceae; genus UBA11524. The sequence goes on from JBGUSK010000136.1 coordinate 50,183, forward strand.
GCAGGGATGAACTTCTGATGTTGGTCGTAGAGGAAATCCGCCGTGCCGCAGGACACATACAGGCGGGGCTTGTGGGCCGCTCCGGCGTTCTCCTTGAGCATGTGGAAGAGATCGCAGTCCGTGCCCTTGATGGACTTGCCGCCGGTGATGCGCTTCCAGTTGCGCTCATGCCGCTTGGAGGCAGAGGCGATATCCACCGCGCCGGAGAAGGACGCTGCCGCCCCGAAGCGCTCGGGGAAATTCAGCGCCAGCTTCATCGCGCCGTAGCCGCCCATGGAAAGGCCCGCAACAAAGGTGTCCTCTGGCTTGTCAGACAGGCGGAAGAAGCGGTGCATCATCTTCGGCAGCTCGTCGGAAACGAAGTCCCAGTAGCGCTCGCCGTAGAGCTCGTTGCAATAGAAGGAATGATTCACGCCGGGCATGATGATGGCCAGGTTATGGCTGGCGGCGTAGCGCTCCACGCTGGTGCGGCGCTGCCAGATGGTCTGATCGTCCGAGTAGCCGTGGAGCAGGTAGAGCACCTTGGGCAGCTCAGCTTCGCCGGCGGCATCCACACCGATGCCCTGCTTGCCCTCGGGGATAATCACGTCCACCGGGGTCTGCACACCCAACACGTCGGAAAAATACACAAGATGAAACAGTGCCATGGGATTCCTCCTTACTCCTTTGCAGTGACGATCCGGCTGCCGTCCACGGTAAGCGTCGCCAGCAGGGTATTCAGCAGCTGCTGCACCTGTTCTTCGTCGCCGTTCAGGTCATAGCCAGAAAGGATGAGCAGATCGCCGGTGCTGCCCAGCACCATGACGGTGATCTGATCCACACCCTCACCGAATTTGTCCTCGTTGAGCGCACTGAGACCGACGAATCCCTCCGCCATGGAGAGATCCTCGCCAATGACCGCTTCCGGCTCAAACTGGGCCATCATGCGGATGATCGCTTCCGCCGGCTTTTCGTCCGGCACCCGGTCGATGACCATCGCCACCACCCGGGTCATGCCATAAACGTATGTCAGCGTGCCCTCGTTTTCCTCCAGTGTGACCGCAGGAGGGGCCGTCATTTCGAAGGGCGCAAAGGGGGATGCTTCTGCCAGAGGGGCTCCCTCCGCCAGAGGGGCGCCCTCCGCCAGTGCGGGGAAGGCAAACAGCAGCATCAGCAACATGCAGATGATTTTCTTCATGGGGATCGGCCTCCTTTGTATCTTCATATTACATCATGCAGGGGAAGATGTCAATTCGAGTTGTAACAAAGAAAATGCGCGGCAGGTGAAAGATTTTGCGGCACTGAATCGTCTTATAGATGAAGATGTTTCCAAGGGAGGAATCGCGATGAAGCAGCTGCTTGTCTTGATCGCTGCTGTGATGATGTTAGCCGTATCTGCGCTGGCGGAGGATGGAGATACCTTAACAGCGGTTCTGCCCATGCCGCTACCAGAGGGAGCAAGGGTCAATCAATCTCATTCCAGCGAAGACATGTTGGAGATTTTCATGCCAGACGACTATTCCTTTGAGACCTGCACGATCGTCCTTCAACCCGATGGTCGCTGGTTGCTCACACATGTCTGCGACACATCTATCAGTGAAAATATGCTGTGGTTCGGTGTACTCGGTCCCTATTATGGCGACGTGCTGATGGAGCGTGATATCACCCATCTGGATTGGAACAGCATGCCCGTTTGCTATGAGGACTTTCTCCCACTGGTGGACGCTTCCTGTTGGGCCGTGGTAACCGGAAACGGCGCGCCTCTCCAGGCAGATGACGGCAGTATCCTTTCAGAGTACCTGCCAGCAACTCCGGTTTTACTGCTGGAAGCCGATGAAGGACAGCACCGCGTGGCTGTCAATGGCAGCAGCGTCACCGGCTGGATGGATGATGACAACCTGCTAATCGGTGAAAATCAGCTGGCTGTGGATGAACACGGCTATCTAGCCGTTGTAGAGGATGGCTTCATGTGGGGTGAATACCGCTTGATGGCGACGGAAGGCTTACCCTTGTATGATACACCAGAGGGTGTACAAATTGCAGACACCAGTGGTTGCGCTGACTTGCTGGCCTGTTGGCCTGGTGGGTGGTTGCATGTTTTCGATCATGGTCTTGGGATCGACGGCTTCATTTTGATCAACCAACTGCCTTAAGACATCGAATAACCTCTATATATTTTTCCCGCCCGGCAGGATTTCGCCCATCAAGAGCGAATCTTGTCCGGGCGATTATCATTCAAACGAGGTTTTTCATATGGCACGCACACGCGACATGACCACCGGCAGTCCCACAAAGCACCTGATTTTCTTCACCTTGCCCATCATTGCGGGCAATGCCTTCCAGCAGCTGTATTCGCTGGTGGATTCCTTTGTCGTGGGTCAGGTGAGCGTGGATGCGCTGACCGCGGTGGCCTCTGCCGGCTGGCTGGACTGGCTGGTGCTCTCCCTGGCCATCGGATTGGCCCAGGGCTTTGGCATCCAGGTGGCGCAGAGCTTCGGCGCAGGGGATTATCAGGAACTCCACCGGGCGGTGGGACAGAGTCTGCTCCTTTCCGTCATCACGGTGGTGACGGTGGAGATCATCGCGCAGGTCTTCCTTTGGCCCCTGCTTGTAGCGATGGACATGCCCCAGCAGACCATCCGCATGACAGAAAGCTACCTGCGCATCATTTTCGCAGGACTTCCGCTGGTGATGGGTTTCAACCTGTTTTCCGGCTTCCTGCGCTCGGTGGGCAACAGCACCACACCGCTGATCGCCATGATCTGCGCGGCACTGACCAATACGGTGCTGGATGTACTCTTCGTCATGGGCTTTGAGTGGGGCGTGCAGGGCGCGGCGGCAGCAACGATTTCCGGTCAGGGGCTGAGCTGCATCATCTGCCTGATCGCCATTCTCCGTCTGCCGGTGATGCGCATCAACCGCAGCGATCTGCGTTTCGACAAGCGGATGTGCACCCGCCTGATGAAGCTGGGCCTCCCA
>JBGUSK010000137.1:0-6415 GCA_045132495.1 Christensenellales bacterium
CGCCGCCGGCAGCTATTCCATCCAGGCCAACCCGGCGGATCTCCCCGATGGGTACGAGCTGATGATGGAGGAGAAGCTGGCGGTGACCGTCCATGAGGATGGCACCACCGATCCTGAAGAGATCGCCTTCTACTACCGTGCCCCACAAAAGAAGGCGACCATCATTGTCAACTATGTCGATCAGAAGAGGAATATCATCGCGAATCCTTTCACGATGGAGCTGACGACTGGCTATCATACCATCAAGGCTGACCCCTCCCGGGTGCCCAGCGGATTCGATCCAGCCAGCGCAAAGCCGGAGCAGGTCTATGTTTCCCGGGAGGGCGAGGCAAAGCCGGACCAGGTGACCCTCGTCTTTGGGCGGCTGGTGTACGAAACGCCCATCCCCGTTGGCGAGAATGTATACCGCTATGCAAATGTGACCGGCAACAGCGTGGCCCTGCGCTCCGAGCCCAGCACCGCCCGCAAGGACACGGTGGTCAAGCGCGTGAAGGTGAACTCGAAGGTCTATGTCCTGGAGGAGCTGTACAACAGCGACCATGAGGTCTGGGCAAGGGTCATTGTGGACGGCCAGGAAGGCTTCATGATGAGCGAGTTCATCAGCATCATGACCCAGGTGGAAAGCGACGCCTATGCTGCTGGCAGCACCCCGGCGCCCACCTTCACGCCCACCCCCACGATGACGGCTACGCCCACTGCCAGCCCCACCGCCAGTCCGTCGCCCAGCCCGACCTGGGAGCCCACGCAGGCCCCGATCGAGCTGATCACCCCGCCCGCCACGGAAGCCCCCACCCTGGAGCCGCTTCCCAGCGAGAGCGCCACGCCCACCGCTTCCCCCAGCCCCACGCCCTATGTGGGCTACGCCCTCACCACCCGGGCCACTGCACTGCGCACCGGCATCAGCGCCTCGGATATGACCGTGATCCAGAGCCTGGCGGCCAATGAGCTGGTCAATGTGGTCAATCAGGTGCCCGACCCGATGACGGGCGACATGTGGGCCATCGTGTCCACGCTGAACAAGCAGGCGGGCTTCGTTCAGGCGTCGGCCCTGCGCCAGATCACCGACAAGGAGGCAGAGCCCTATCTGCTCTTCTGGGAGGCGCAGAATAAGACCCCCGAACCCACCAAGCTGGCCACCGCTACACCCGAGCCGCCCCAGATGGAGGGCTACGGCGTGGTGCTGGGTGCTGATGTGCCCTTCCGCCAGATGGCCAGCGAGTTCAGCCGGATCATTGACAATCTGCAGGCTGGCACCATTGTATACATCACTGGTCAGACCCCGGCGGACGGCCAGTACTGGCATTCCGTGAACTACGAGGGATATTGGGGCTATATCCGCGCCGACCTGGTGCGCATGCTGACCATCGCCGAGGAGGAGGAATACCTCGACCGGCTGAACAGCACCCCCACGCCCGAACCTGTGACCACCAATCTGCCCTTTGACCAGAACGGATTGTCTTCCTACGGCTATGTGGACGGCAGCTCCGTCAATTGGCGCGAAGGACCGTCTACCGGCGCCAAGCGCATCGGCGAACTGAAGCGTTACGCCTTCTGTTTGGTGCTGGGCAGCGAGCAGGTGAATGGCGTGACCTGGTACAAGGTCAGCTACGGCGACAAGACTGGCTACCTCCACGGCGATTTCTTCAAGCAGATGACCATCTCCGAGCTGGAGGGCTTCCTTGGCAGCGACGAGTATCTGCAAGGCATTGCAAACAACTCCGCTTCCGGCGATTCCTCCATGGACGATGTGGGCTTCACCGGCACCGGCGGCATCGTGTCCGCAGAGGATCAGTGGGTGAACAAGAACCCGGATGTGTACGCCAGCTTTGCGCCCTTCAATCCCATCGCGACGGTTGCGCCCATCCAGACCACCCCGACCCTGGAGCCCCTGCCAGGCTGGATCACGCCCGTGGCCACTCCTGTCCCGACGCACACGCCCACCTTCAATCCGCTGCCCGATGTGACCTACCCCACCGCCGATAACGGCGAGGGCGGCTCGGCAGTCATCTGGGCTGTGGTGATCGGCCTGCTGCTGCTGGCGGTCGGCGGCGTGTTCGCCCTGGTGCGCTATCAGCAGAATCGTCGCCGCATCGCCATGCGCGCTGCCCAGCGGCGTGCTCAGGCGGCCCGTGCCCAGCAGATGCAGCAGCGTCCCTACGCCCGCACGACGGTTCAGGGGCAGCCCCGTACCGGCACGTACCCCAATCAGCAGACCCAGGTGCGTCGTCCGGTTCAGAATGGCACGGCGGAGCAATCCGCCAGCCAGTACACGCCCTACACCGAGCAGCAGCAGTACGGCGTATATGCGCGCCCCACGGCACAGCACGGCCAGGAAGATGGTGCATCCGCGCCCCGGGTCGGCCGACGCACCGCGTACCGGCAAGCCCAGCAGAATGCTGAGCAGAACAGCGAGAGCAACTTCGACGCATAACCCCATGGACGGCAGCTTCCTTGCAGGCTGCCGTCCTTTTGTGTGCACAAAAAAAGACGCTGACCGGGGTCTTCGACCCAGCTGTACGTCAGCGTCCGGGATGATTCACTTGCGCCACATGGCGGGATGGAACAGCGCCAGCATCGGGAAGATCTCCAGACGGCCGGCCAGCATCAGGAAGCTGGAAAGCAGCTTCCCAAAGGGCCCGTAGCCTGAGAATCCGCCTGCCGGGCCAACAGCACCCAGGCCCGGGCCGACGTTGCTCACACAGGTCAGCGCGGCGGTGAAGTTGGTCTGCACATCAAACTGACCTTCCAGGGACAGCAGCGTGCCGCCCAGCACGATCAGCAGGATATACATGAACATGAACACGGCCACCTGATGCAGCGTATCCTCCTCGACAGCCTTGCCTTCAAAGCGAACCACCTGCACCTTGCGGGGCTGGATGGTGCGGCGCACCTCGCGCAGGCCTTGCTTGCACATCATGCCGACGCGGCAGAGCTTCATGCCACCCGCGGTGGAGCCAGCACAGGAGCCGGTGAACATGATGGCCAGCAGCAGCATTCTGGCTGCGATGGGCCACAGGTTGAAATCAGCCGTGGCATAGCCGGTGGTGCTCACGATGGATGCAACCTGGAAGGCACTGTAGCGCAGCGAGGTGAAGAAATTGCCGTATTCGGGCAGGATGAACAGGGTGATCAGCAGCGTTGCGCCGCCGACGATGCCCAGGAACCAGTGCAGCTCTTCGCTCTTGAGCGCATCCTTCCAGTCGCCGGTGATGAGCTTGTAGTACAGCGCGAAGTTCACGCCGAACAAGAGCATGAAGATGGTGGTCGTCCATTCGATCCACGCCGAGCCGAAGTGACCGATACTGGCGCCGTAGTTGCTGAAGCCGCCGGTGCCAGCTGTGCCCAGCGCGTGGATGGCAGCGTCATAGGCGTTCATGCCGCACAGAAGCAGCGCGACGAAGTCGAGCACCGTCAGCGCGCCGTAGATCAGATAGAGGATCTTCGCGGTGTCGCCCATGCGGGGAACGATCTTCGAAAGCGTCGGGCCGGGGGATTCGGCACGGACAAGATGGCTGGTGCGTCCAGACATCTGGGGCAGCAGCGCCAGCGTCAGTACCAGCACGCCCATACCGCCGATCCAGTGGGTAAAGGAGCGCCAGAACATGACGCCATGGGGCTGACCGTCGATCTGGGTCATGATGGTTGCGCCGGTGGTGGTGAAGCCGGACACGGCCTCAAACAGCGCGTCCACAAAATTGGGGATCACGCCGCTGAACACGAAGGGCAGCGCGCCGAACACCGACATCAGCAGCCAGGAAAGGGAAACCACCAGGAAGCCTTCCCGGGCGCGCAGATTGGTGTGCTCAGTCTTGGTGAAGAGCCGCATGGGCCCGCCGATGAGAAGGAGCAGCAGGATCGTCCAGACGAAGGCCATCGCGTCGCCCTCGCCGTAGCCGATTGCAATCGCCAGGGAGGGGAGCATGGCTGCCGCCTCCACCAGCAATATGGCGCCCAGCAGTCGGAATAGCAGCTTTACATTCATTTCTTGATAACCTCGTTCAGATCGGAAATGCCGCTGGCAGTAGAAATGATGACCACATTGTCGCCAGCATCGATCACGTCATCACCGAAGGGAACGATGACCTTGCCCTTGTGCAGGATGATAGCCACCAGCGCGCCCTTGCGGACGGAGAGGTTCTTCAGCGGGATGCCGATGTAGGGATCGCCCTTCTTTGCGATGAACTCAAGGGCCTCGGCCTTGCCATCCACCAGTCGGTAAAGCTTCTGGATGGTGGTGCCGCGGGCGTTGACGCGGGCGCGGACGTAGCGCAGCAGCGTATTGCAGGTGATGATGCGCGGGCTGACCTGATTCTCCAGGCCAAGGTTGGCGATCACGTCCTTGTAGGCATAACGGTTGGTCTTCACGACCACCTTGGGCACGCCATGGGTCTTGGCGTACAGACCGGTCATCAGGTTTTCCTCGTCCCGGTCGGAAAGGGCGATGAAGGCGTCCATTCCGGCGAGATTCTCCTGCTCCAGCAGATCCTGATCAGTACCGTCGCCCTCAATGATGTCCGCATGGGGCAACTGCTCGGAGAGCACCTTGGCCTTCTCCGGATTGTGCTCGAACATCGCCACGCGGATGCCCATCTTCTCCACCATCTTTGCCAGATAGTAGCTGATGCGCCCGCCGCCCAGAATCATCACGTCCTTGACGGGTTTGGCGCTGCGGCCGATGTGGCGGAAGAACGCCGTCACCGTGATCATATCGGCGGCAACGTGGACGCGGTCACCGGGCACAATGGTGAAATCGCCGCCGGGGATGACGACCTCGCCATCCCGTTCCACGGCGCAGTACAGCACCTTGGGCAGGTCGGAGTGGCGGGACGTGAGCTCCTTCAGGGGCTTGCCGACGATCACGTCCTCCTCGCGGGCGAGGAACTCCACCAGCTCCACGCGGCCCTTGGCGAAGGGCTCGACGTTGTTGGCGAAGGGATAGCGCAGCATGCGGGAGATTTCCTGCGCCGTGGCGCGCTCCGGGTTGATGGTCATATCGATGCCCAGCTCATGCTGGAGCACCTGCAGGGATTCGTTGTATTCCGGGTCGCGGATGCGGGCAATGGCAAACTTCGCGCCCAGGTTTTTGCCGATCAGGCAGCAGAGCATGTTGATCTCGTCCGTGGCAGTGGCGGCGATGATGATGTCCGCCCGCTCCACCTCGGCCTCCATCAGTGTAGACGCATTCGCGCCGTTGCCATGCACGCACATGACGTCCAGGTTGTCCTCGGTCTTCTTGATGACGTCATCATTCTGGTCGATGATGGTAATGTCGTGTCCCTCGCGCAGAAGCTCCGTTGCCAGGGTATGACCGACCTTGCCGTCGCCGACGATCAGGATACGCATATTCAATGGCCTCCTAATAATGCGTACGCGGAATTTGCCGCATACATATCTATTATATCACAGATGTACCAAAATGAAAACTGGTTTATCCACAGGTGATGCCTGTGGATAAATATCAAAAAAGCGCGGCCCGGTTGGGGTCGCGCTTGAAAATGATGCAGCTTATTTGAAAGCTTCTGTCTTACCAGGTGTCGCAGGCATCCGCATAGAACACATTCATGGCTTCCTCAGTGGGGAAGTTTGCCACATACATCTGGTTGCCCATCGCGCCGGAAAGCGCGTCGGGGATGCGGGAGACCATCTTCATGTTGGCGGCGTACTTCTGGCACAGTTCGTCATGGCTGAGCTTGAAGTTCTTGCCGTCGCGGCGGCCAGCGAAGGCGCAGAAGTTACGCTCACCGCAGGCCTTCAGGCTGCTGTCGTAGGCGATCATGTCCGCATAGATCTTGTACACGTCGGTGGAGTTGGCGAAGTTCATCATGTCCGGGGAGAAGCCGCCGCAGGGACGCATGTTGACCTCCAGCGCCACCACGTCGCCCTTCTTGCCCATGTGGGGATGATCGGCGGTCAGGCGGAAGAACTCGAAGTGCACGAAGCGGTTCTTGACGCCGAAGGACTTCACCGTCAGACGGCCAGCCTTGCGGGTGTCCTCGGGCAGCTCCTTGACGATGTAGTAGATGGAGTTGTCGCCGTTGTTGACCACGTCCATGATGGAGTTGGGGGTCACGTTGCCGGTTTCGAAGATCGGTTCGCCGTTGGAGTCAATGATAGCATCGTAGCTGTTGACCTCGGCGGTAATGAACTCTTCCATGATGTAGGAGACATGGGCTTCCTTGGTGTTGATGAAATTGCGCAGATCCTCATCGGACTTGAGCTTGTAGGTGCTGGACGCGCCCACGCCGTTGTCGGGCTTGACGATAACGGGGTAACCCACCACGTCGATGAACTTCTTGCAGCCATCGAAATCATCCACGATGTGGTAGCGGGCGGTTTTGATGCCCACGGCCTCGTAGTAAGGCTTCATCTTGGACTTGTACTTGATGCGCTCCATGTCCTCCACCTGGAAGCCGGA
>JBGUSK010000138.1:0-5747 GCA_045132495.1 Christensenellales bacterium
AGTCAGCAGTGAATGGATTGCTGACAAATCCGAATCTTTTGCCTATGTCAGCGAAACAAACGCCCCTGTTTTCATCTACAATTGGAATTGCAATATCAACAAAACAGGCAGCAGATATCTCTGGGATGCTGTTTGCTATGAGGGTGACACAGCGGTTGCTATGAGTGAACTGGCGGCATGCCGTGGAAGTTATGTCCCGTTGAGTAAAGCAATGGACGCCACGTTGAGTTTCAAGTGGGGGCAAAGTACTCCACTGAAGATTCAGATTGCGGTGAAAGAAGCTGACGAGCTCCCTGCAATTGGATCTGATGTAAAACTTTGTTCTGTGCAAGCCGAAGAGGATGCTGAATTGTTCAAAACGCTCAATCAAAATTTTGCTTTTGAGTTTGCATCAAGAATGCTGAATATCCTTCCTCTGGATGTAATCCTGGACATGGGCGATTGGTTGGAATAAAAAACAGGCGGTCTGTAGCAAGTACGGACCTCCTGTTTTCAATTACTGAAGCTGCTGAACCATGCAAATGGCTTGTGCGCTGATTCCTTCCTCCTGTCCTTCAAAGGAAAGCCTCTCTGTGGTCGTAGCCTTTACATTGACACGATCCAAAGGAAGCTGAAGAGCATCGGCAATGTTCTTACGCATTTGAGGGATATAGGGAAGAAGTTTTGGCTTTTGCGCAACGATGGTGACATCGCAGTTGGTGACCCTTGCGTTGTGATCGGATAAAAGCGTGGATACATGCTCCAGCAATTTCATGGATGAGATTCCGCGGTATTTCTCATCCGTATCGGGAAAATGCTTCCCAATATCACCCAAGGCTAAAGCACCGAGCATGGCGTCCATCAGCGCATGCAGTGCTACATCGGCATCAGAATGCCCGAGAAGTCCCAGAGTATGCGGTATTTTCACACCGCACAGGATGAGGTCACGCCCCTCCACCAAACGGTGAACATCGTAGCCCTGACCAATCCGCAGAGAGGGGAGTTGAGGGGAGAGAAATGCCTCGGCCATCTTCATGTCCTCCGGAGTGGTTAATTTGATATTGTGCCGGTCACCCAGCGTTAGGCGAACAGACTGGCCCATATGCTCAAGCAGGGAAGCGTCATCTGTTCCAACAAAACCAGATTTTTGTGCGGCAGCATGTGCCTCGCGAATCAGAGGTACAGAAAAGGCTTGGGGTGTTTGCACTGCCCGCAGGCTGGCTCTGTTCGGCGTAGAGAGAACAAGGTCATCTGCTCCCACCTGTTTGATGGTATCGATCGCCGGTATGGCTGCAACGCCGGAACCGCACGCCTCCGCAGAGTGCATGCAGCGGCGGATGGTTGCCTCATCCACCAGGCAGCGTGCGCCATCGTGAATAAGCACATGGGTGCATTCGGGGGGAAGTGCGCAAAGGCCATTCCACACAGAAGCCTGACGGCTGTCTCCACCGGAAACGATAGTTACAGGGAGTTCGCAGGGGGCTATCAAGGCCTTTATGGCAGGGAGATCCTCTTCTCGGCTGACAAGTACAACGCCGTCTACAAGGCCCTCAAAAGCCTTTACAGAACGCAGGATCACTGGGATGCCCTGAAGTTCCAGCAGCACCTTGTTTCGGTCTGCGCCCATCCTGCTGCCGCTGCCGCCGGCAAGAATGATTGCGTACCACATGACTTACTCCTCAGCCTGGCGTTCGTCAGCCATGGCAGCGTCTTCCTCCAGAATGCGATACAAGTCTGCAGCGCCTTCCTTACGCACTGTTGCGGGTACGGAAAGCACTTCATACCTGCCCAAGTGATCACCAAAGCGGATGCTCATAATATCTCCGGGCTTGACCTCGGCGCCTGGCTTGGCAACCTTTCCGTTGAGCGTCACGCGTCCACCGGAGCAGGCCTCATTGGCAACCGTACGGCGCTTGATAATACGGGAAACCTTCAAATATTTGTCAAGACGCATAATACATTCACCTCAATGCTAAAAGAAAAACCCGCAAGCATCGCCTGCGGGCCGTAAGCCGTAATTACTTGTTGACAGCTTCCTTCAGGGACTTGCCAGCCTTGAAGACGGGAGCCTTGGAGGCAGGGATGGTGATCTCCTGGTCAGGAGCCTGAGGATTGCGGGCAACGCGCTCGGGGCGATCCTTCACCTCGAAGGAGCCGAAGCCAACGATCTGCACCTTTTCGCCCTTGGTCAGAGACTCGGTGATAACGTCCACCACAGAATTCAGAGCCTTCTCGGCATCCTTCTTGGTGAAGCCGGTCTTCTCAGTGATAGCGGCAATCAGTTCGGTCTTGTTCATGATGATGTTCCTCCTTGTTGTACCTATGCGTTATTGCATGGCGGGCTTATACCCTTGATGTTGATATTTCTGCACTCCGGCATTCAACAGGATAGCCCTTTGCAAAGCCGGATATGCGGGGTTTATGGCTGCTTATGCTGGTTCGCCTTGACCCTATTCCAGTATACATCCATTTCCGCCAATGTCAAGCCCTCCAGCGATTTTTCGTCTGAAATGATGAGGTTTTCCATGGCTGTGAAGCGTCGAATGAACTTTTCTGTAGCTGCTTTAAGCAGAAGTTCTGGCTCCTGATTGGCAAGACGTGCAACATTTACGCAGCTGAACAGCAAATCACCGAGTTCTTCGCTGGGATCGCGGCCAGCTTTGAGTTCTACCAGCACTTCGTCCGCTTCTTCATGTATCTTTGGCAGAGCGCCGAGGGCGTCGTCCCAATCAAAGCCGACCTGCGCAGCCTTCTTCTGAACCTTGGATGCGCGCATCAAGGCGGGCAAGCCCTGACTCACGTCAGCCAGAACGCTTGCCTGGGTGGTCAGACCTTTCTCTGCTTTCTTGAGTTTTTCCCAGCTTTGGCTGACTTCATCAGCGTTGTCACAGTGCACATTGCCAAAGATGTGGGCGTGACGATAAATCATCTTGCGGACGATGGCAGTGGTGATGTCACCGATGGTAAATTCTCCGATTTCCTGCGCAATATCAGCGTGGAACGCGATTTGCAGCAGCACATCGCCCAACTCATCTGCCAGGTGGTCCATATCGTCCTCGTCGATCGCACCAACAGCCTCATAAGCTTCCTCGATCAGGTATTTGCGAAGAGTTTCATGGGTCTGTTCGCCGTCCCAGGGGCACTTCTGACGAAGAACGTGCATGATTCTGAGCAAATCATCAAAGCAGTAACGTTCCCTCTGTTCGATTGGCATGGCAGGAATATAGAGACAAACCGTATGATCGTACGTGCGTTGGCGGTCAAGCTCCATCAAAGGGATAACGATGGGCTTACGATTGATCTTAACGCTGGAGGGGAACAGGACGATGTCTGCTTCGTCTCCATACTGATCGGCCATATGAAGCTTGAGCTCGCTGGCCAGCACTCTGTCGAACAGTTCTGTCACGAGCACGGGCGTTGTAGGATCAGGCGCTGCCTCAGCGGCGTCCATGGCAGGCAGAATACGAACCTTACCGGAATGTCGGATTTGTTCAGGGAGCAACGCCAGACAATTGTCGGCCATGGTCACGCCGGGAAGCACTGTAACGGTTCCTTCAGCAGGACGATTAGTCCGCAGCGCACGTACAGCTCCATCAGTCTGGGCGTCTATTACAGCGAAGGTCACAGCATTTTGTTCAGCAAGCTTCCAGAGACGGCTGGCCATCTCTGCATGAAGATTGTCAAAATCTTCGAATTCATCATACAGCGCGTCAAAGTCAACGAAGTCAATGCCTTCTTCGCGAAGCCAATCTGCTGTGCGATGGCGGGCTGTGCGTAACACAATACAGCGGCTCTTTCGGAGTGTATCTGCTGTTTGCAGGGTCAGCAGTTTAGGGTCGCCTGGGCCAAGCGAAACAACCGTGATGACAGGTTTCATATTCAGCACCTCGTGTATTTACTTTTTCTTGCGGAAGGCACGAAGATCATCCTTTGTTATGGCCTTTACAGCAACTGCCGCAGCAGCATAAACAGCAACTCCAACGGTAACCTCGACCAAAAGTGTCAGCCGGTTGACGGGAAGAACCTCACGCAACACCCAAACGGTGATGCCCATTGCTGCTGTCGCTGCGCCGGGACGAACGAGCCAAGCCATCCAGTTCATTCTGGAACCAGTGTATTTGAGCATATAATGCAGGTTCGGAATCATAGATACTGTGTAGCATACCAGAGATGCAATAGGCGCGCCATGGATGTTGATGGATGGAATGGCAATCAGAACATAGTTCAGGATGATCTTGCAAACAACGCCAGCCACCAGCGTGTACATGGGAATACGCTGCTTCCCAAGTCCCTGAAGAACGCTGGTCGTTGCCTGGACAACAGTAAAGAGGATAATTGTCAATCCAGACATGGTCAGCAGTTCGCCGCCGAGAATGAGCTCATCTTCCACGATGCTGCCTTGATAGAAAAAGCGCATCAGGGGTTCGGCGAGTACGCTCATGCCGATGGAGCAGGGGAGGCCGATCAGGAAAGCGAAACGCATGCCCAAATCAGTCTGACGGATGACAGTGCTGTTGTCGTTAACAGCCTTTGCCGATGATATGGCAGGAACCAACGACATGCTGACGGCCAGTGCAAGGGCTGTAGGTATATTGATAATTCGGATCACCGTGCCAGAAAACAGCCCATATACGGAGCTGGCCTTTTCGGGCGTCATACCGGTGGAAATCAGGCGGCCAACGAGCATGGTGGAATCAATATACTGTGACAACGGAACAATGCAGGCGCCGATCGTAATGGGCAGGGAAATACTCATCAGCTGTTTCGCGATGCTGCCAGAGGATTCATGTGCATCAGTACTCAGCTGCGGAATCGCGGAAAAGCTGCTCCTGCGGCGCATATACAGGATCACCATATACAGCAACGCAACGCCTTCGACGATGGTGGTTCCAAGCAACGCGCCTGCAGCGCCGTATTCGATGCCAAGCTTACTGCCGAAATACGCCATCGGCAGCGCGAGAAACACCTTACCGACCTGTTCGATCAGCTGGCTGATGGCGGTAGGAACCATATTCTGCTGTCCTTGCATAAATCCGCGAAAGGCGCTCAGTACGCAAACGATGACTACACAGGGAGCAATCATTTGGAAGCCGATGCGGCTGCTGGGCTGATCCGAGGCAGCAGCAAGCAACCCACTTCCAGCAAGCATGATGATCGTTGCTACGCTGCCTACAGCTAACAGAAGCAGCAAAGCCGTTTTGAACACATTCTTCGCACCGCTTGGGTCATCCTTGGCAAGGCTGCGGGCAACCAGACGGCTCACCGCTACTGGCAGACCGGCAGAGGAGATCGTCAGCAGCAGATTGTAGGCGGGGAAGACTGCATTATAAACGCCCAGACCCTGAGTGCCAATCATCCAGGTCAGCGGGATGGAATAGAGCACGCCTACCAGCTTGCAGATCACGCCAGCAAGTCCAAGCACCGTCATGCCGCCGATGATCGACTTTGTTTTATTCGACATAGGATGCATCCTTTCGCATATCATATCGCATCCTATTATACGCTTCTTTTTCCAATTGTACAAGCATGAAACAGAAAAAGGGGGCGTATCCCCCTTTATTGTTCCATCTGACGGCCGACGATTCCTGCAGCGGTCTCTGCAACCTTGATTTCTGTATCGCCCATTCGCACACCGTTTTCTCGACTCATTAGTAGCACCGCTCCGATTGCTTCGCCGTCCGCAATGATCGGGCTGATAACCTGGGCGGTGTATGCAGCGTTGGCGTCTTCTTCGTTCGTGACAGCCATGGTGCGGCTGCCCTGCTGAC
>JBGUSK010000139.1:0-12117 GCA_045132495.1 Christensenellales bacterium
TTCATCAGGTAGAAATCCTTCTCGTTGAGAATGCCGACAATATGATCCATATCCTCATGAAACACCGGCACACGGGAGTAACCGCTGGTACGGAACAGCTCGGCAGCCTCTTCCATCGTAGCCGTATCCTCGATGGACGTCACATCCACACGGGGCGTGAGGACAGAGAGTACATCCCGATCATCATTGAATTCAATGGCCGATCGGATAAGCTCGCCCTCATGATGCTCCATGTCGCCTTCACTTTCCGCCTCATCCACCATGGTCATCAGCTCTTTCTCGATAAAGGACTCGCCCTCCTCGGTTTTGAACAAACGGGTAAGCAGCTTCTTTAGCGACGAAAACAAATATGCAAATGGGCTGAACACAGCACAGAGCGCCTTGAGAACAGGTGCAAAAACCATCGCGAGCTTTTCAGGGGATTCCTTGGCGATCGCCTTGGGAGAAACCTCGCCGAAAATCAGGATGACGATCGTCATCACTACCGTTGAAACGGTTGTAGCCAGATTCGCCTGATTGTTCAGCAACACAAGAAACAGGCTCGTCGCCAGCGACGAAGCCGCAATGTTCACAATGTTGTTGCCGATCAGGATGGTGGTGATCAGGCGATCATAGTCCTCCGCCAACCCGAGCGCGACCTTCGCACGCTTGTTGCCATTCTGAGACATGGTCTTGAGCTTGACACGGTTAACGGAGGTAAAAGAGGTTTCAGAAGCAGAAAAAAACGCAGAGAGCGCCACACAGATGAACAGTATGGCGATCATGATCCATAAATCAGGCGTCATGGATGATCAAGCAGTCCTTTCATCGGTCAACCATTGAATCAATGGCAACATGTCGAGCCTGCGAAAGGCGGCACGGCCCACGCAGGCACAGGACTACAGGGAGGCTGATCCACGAAGCCGTCACTCCTTCCGCATACACAGATTGATACAAAATGCATTATATCATGTTCTATCAAAAATTGCAAATACAAAACCCACTTGATTTACAGCAAACTGCCTGAATCAAGCGGATATCTTTCTTCACCAGGGAAAATCCCTTCCATTAAGGCCTGCCAGGATTCCACTGCCAAAGGCAAACATCAGGTTATACCCACCGCAATCGCCATCCACGTCGAGCACTTCACCGGCGGCATGGACGCCGGGCGCCAGCACCGATTCAAGTGTTTGCGGCACAAATTCATCCGAAGCGATGCCGCCGGCTGTGACCTGTGCACTGTCAAAGCCCTTCACCCCTCGGATCGTCAGGTGAAAATCAGCCGCTGCAGCCGATAAACAGTTGATCTGCCGGGGCGAGAGTTCTCCGCAGGTGAATCGCTGACCATTCGATATGCCTGCCGCCTGCAATATTGCTTGAGCCAGCTTGGGGACACAAAGGCCGGTCAGCATCTCATTCTGGCTTCGCTCTTGCCACGCTTCGCGGCGGCGATACAGCTCCTTCTGCAGATCTTCAGTGTTTGCAAAGCCAAGAGCGCGAGTCAGGTCAATATGTATCACGTCGCCAGCATTGGCATACCTGGCGCACTGCATGACGCATACACCGGTCACGCCATAATCTGCAAAGAGCAGCTCTCCGGACTCCCGGTATTTCTCCATTTCGCCGGAAGTAATATGAACCTCCGTCCTCACCCGAATGCCGCTCAGTCCCTTGATGGCGCCGGTATCCGTGATAATCTGCGTCAGGGCGGGTTTTGGTGCAACAAGCCGATGTCCAAGGCCCGTCAACAGCGGCCACGTGCTGCCATCACTGCCCAGCTTTGCCTGCGCACAGCCGCCGCCAGCAACAATCACACGATCCGCCTTCCACTTGTTCTCCCCTGCCATGACCGTCCAGCCATGACGCGCCTTGAACAGCCCTGTCACATGAACGCACGTATTGATCTCCACACCCAGCGCATCCGCCGCAAAACGCAGCGTATCAAGCACCGTGGAGGCCATGCCGCTCACAGGATACACCCGTCCGCCATCCTCCTGACGCATGCGCAGGCCGATGTGCTCCCAAAATCGTTTTTGCTCCTGAACTCCGCAGCGATCAAGCACCGCCTCCGCCAATGCCGTCCCTCCCGGAAACCGGTGCGCGCCTGTATTCATCAGGTTACAGCGGCCATTGCCGGTGGCAAGGATTTTCTTGCCCACGCGATCCATGCGTTCGAGCACAGTCACACGATCGCCGCATTCAGCCGCTGAAATCGCTGCCGCAAGGCCCGCTGCACCCCCACCGATCACCAATACCGTTCCCATGCGTGTTCCTCCAAGCTTTCATTCACTTCATTATACCCTTTTTGATAAGTTTTCGCAATGACTGCATCAAAAAAGCTGCCGGAAATCCAGCAGCTTTTGGCGGGTATGATATCGAATGCAGCCGCGTATCCTGTCAAGGAGGTGATATGCATGACCGAAGAAAAGAAAACCAATCCATACACCTGGAAGTCGCTTGTTGCCCTCCTTGTCATTACACTGGGCGCTGGCGCATTGGTCGGCTTCCTGACACAGCGGGAATCCTCTTTCTACGAGGGTTTGACCAAGCCGATCTTTGCACCGCCTGGCTGGCTCTTTCCCATCGCCTGGACACTGCTGTACGCCGCCATGGCAACCGCCATGTGGTTCGTCCTCCGCGCGCAGGGACGGGATCGCTATGTCCTGCTGGGGCTGTATATCGCTCAGCTTGCAGTAAATCTCGTCTGGCCGATCCTGTTCTTTGTGCAGCAGACGCTGGGGCTTGCATTCTTCTGGCTGCTGCTTCTATGGATTTTGGCAGCGATCATGCTGTATCAGTTTTTCCGGGAGAGCAAGGTCGCTGGCTGGCTGCTGGTTCCCTATCAGCTGTGGCTCACATTTGCCGCTGTGCTGAATTTCTGCATTGCACGTCTCAATCCTTGATGTGGTAGATCCGCTTGAGCTCTGCCGTCATGCAGCCTTCCTTTTCATAGACAATCAGCGGAGCCTCCGGATGCAGCATGGGCTTGGCGTCCTTCATCGCTTCAATCAGCACAAGATTAGCCGGCTTATCCGCATAGGGATAAATCAAACGGAAACGCTTGGGCTCAAGCCGCGCCTTTGAAAGTGCTGTCATGGCCTCCAGCATGCGAGGCGCAGGGTACACCATATGAAAGCGTCCCTTCCCTCGCAGCAGTTTATACGCCATGCGGAACCAATCCGTCAAGCCTGCTTCCGATTGATGACGAGCAGTGGACAACGCCTCGGCAGGATTATGCAAAGTTGTTCCTGGAACACCATAGGGCGGATTACACACGATCACATCCAACGAGCCAGGCAGAATCACGCTGTCCGCCGATTCTACCGGGCAATGTTGAACAGCTATGCGCTCCGTAAGGCCATTCAAGGCAACGGAGCGTTTTGCCATGTCCGCCATGTCAGCCTGGATCTCAAGAGCGTCGAAATGTACACCTCGCCCCCGGCCTGCCAGGAGAAGGGGCAGGATACCGGTTCCGGTGCCGAAATCGGCAATCCGATCCCGCTCCTCCACCCGGGCAAAGTCAGCGAGCAGCACCGCATCCATTCCGAAGCGAAAGCCCTTATCCTTCTGGATGATCTGCAGACCGCAAAGCTGCAGATCGTCCACACGCTCGCCTTCGCGGATCATTCCGATGTCGGGGCAAGCAGAATCAATTTGCTGGTCAAACAATAGCCAGTTTCTCCTTCAAAGGTGATTTTGCACCAGATTTCGCCGCGTGCCAGCAGCTTGATGGTATTCCCGTCAGGGACTGTCGTCATCTCCGGCGCATCGCCGGCACACCATTTCCGCATGGACAGAGAACTTCCGCCGTTGTTGACCACTGCCTTCCAGCCGTTAACAGCAATCATTGAAGGGTCATAAATCGGCGTATCATCCGCTTCATACTCCGTAGGGCGGCGGCGGCTCAGATATGCGGAGGAACAGTATCCTGTATATTCGCCATACTGCACATGGCTCCAGTCGCCTGCCTCTGCAATCAGCAGCACCTTCTCGCCCTTGGGGATATAGGTGATGACCGTGCTGTCGTACAAATCGGCTTCATCACGCAGGGCAAGCGCATCCGAAACCGTGTTGACATACAGGATTCCGATGGTTTCCAGCGGCTTTGTATAAGTCAGGTGCTTCGAGAGCACATAGCCTGTACCTACGCCATGGCGGACAAGGCTGAATGTCCCACCTTTTTCAAGTACCGTCAGTTCATCACCAGAGGGAATGGTGGTGATGATCTTGCCTTCCGTGCTGGCTGTTTCGCGAAGATTGACATAGTTCACTGTACGCATGACCCAGGCTGTCTTACCCGTTGGTATATCTTCTTCAGGCGGAAGCGGCTCAACATCCTCGCCGGAATCAGGATTCTCGGGATCTGTCGTACCGGCATCCGGATCCTCTGTGTTGTCGCCACCGGTATCCGGCACCTCCGGGATCTCCCCATTGAAGAGCAAGTATTTCGTCATCACATAGCCATCATGTTCGCCCCAGGAAACAGCGCACCATTCCGTGCCGTAGCTTGTAACCACCACTGTATCACCCTTGGGAATCTGAACCAGGATGATATCATCCGTGGAAGGTCCTTGGCGCAGGTTGAGCGTCGTCGCCTGCGTATTGACGATCGCGGTAAGTACATCTTCTTCGGGGACGTCCGGCAGCGTCACGCCTGTGGCGTCAAAATCCAGCTGACTGTTCAGCAGGTACCCTTCCAACCCTGCGACCTTCACCCGGCACCAGGAGCCGTCATTGGAAATCACAGTCACCTGCGTTCCATGAAGGACGTCCATCAGCACAGTTGCCTCCGTGGAGGGGGTGATCAGCAACGGTGCCGTCTCCCCTTCCGCAGAAAGGCTGACCATCGCAGAAGTATTGCCGCTGGTTTCTGACGGATACTCACTATGGAAGGTCAGGTAGGTGGGCGATACATATCCGATCCGGTTGCCGTACTGCACTTTGGCCCATTCACCCTCAGTTCCCAGCACGCAGAGAACCGTGCCTTCCGCCAGCTCCGTTTGGATATCGTAATCAAAGCCCGGGCCTTCGCGGAAGTTCAGCGCATTGGTACCCGTCACTGTCGCCCATAGCGTAATGGTGGTGGCAGCCCCATCTCCAGTGCCTGCAGAATCATCGGAAAACGCAAGCCAGCTGGTCGGCAGATAACCGTTGATCTCGCCATAGCAGACAAGCGACCAATCATCTCCTTTACTGAGAAGGTTCAAAACAGAACCGTTAGGAATACCAACCAATACTTTACCATTTTCACTTGGCGTGTACCGCAGCGGAGCCACGTCATTCAAGCCGGGAAGCGATACGGTCGCCTGATTCTTCTGAGCAGGGGTGATCTCCGCAGGTGGCTCAGCGTTGGTAATTTCGCTGCTTCCTCCAGCAGGCAGGATGGTGTGGGTGAAGGTAAACTGCACCCGTTCGCAGCCGTCATAGTAGAAGCCAAGTATCTGGTCATAGGTATATCCCATGCGGGCCATCTGCTGCGCGCCACGCTGGCTCAGGCCGATACCATGACCCCAGCGCCCTACAACGATCCGGAAGCCTTCATCCAGTTTCTCAACGGACCACAGCTCATTTTGACCTCCGTTGATACTCAAAGAAAGCTGACTTTCCAGATCGGCGAAAATATCAAACGACAATGTTGCTTTCCTGCTTGAACCTTCAACCAACGCCGTGACACCGATATCCAGCTTCGTATAGAGCCGACTGGGCGTCGCATATTTGGGGGTATGCGGCGTGATGCTGTCGATGGTTTCAATCACCGCACTCTTCCCCAACTGACTTTTTACCTTTGCTGTCAGCAGGTCTGCAAACGTGGCATTTGGGCTGGCATGATCGAAATCGCTGTACACAGTCAGCCTTCTGCGATTACTGGAACTGTTCAAAACGTCGAATGGATCCTCCTTCACCTTCAGGTAGGGATAACCGCTGCTGCCCCAAACATTCTTGACCGCTTCAGTCTGGCCGCCGTTTGACGCGGTATAATAGGTTCCGGACAGCGTGCCATCATTCATGATGATAATACCCTTGGTCGCCTCCACCGCACGCGTTGCATTGTTCTCCGAGCCGGTATACCCCTTATAAACCTGGTCAGAGGAAGTATCCCCCAGATCAAAGGTTTTTGATGCGCGGGCATTCATGGCTCGCATCGTGTAGGTTCTTGCAGCAACGGCCTGTGCCTTGAGCGCTTCGACAGGAAAGGAAGAACTCATTTCATAGGGCACAACGCCATACAAGTAGTATTCCAGATATACATGCACGATGGGATACAGCTTATACGTTCCATCGTCATTCTCTACTGCCAAAAGCTGCAGATCACCAGGATAGAGGTTCTTCGGGCGATTGGCCTGCGCGATGGAAATCGCACTCTCCCCATCGGCCTGATGACGACGGAGGCGCATCTCATTTCCAGACACAGCATAGGTCAAGCCATTCATCGTGAAGGTAATCGCGCCGGTACTTTTGTTGAAATCAACCGCTACCGTATCACCATCAGACAATGACAGCGCTGTATTTCCGTTGATGGAATAGCTGCCCGTAACAGTCACATCAAGGTGTGTCACATCCCCGAGGGATTCAAGCCTCACTCGCACCATGCCATCCTGAACATCTGCTGAACGGCGCAAAGGCGCACTGACAACAATCACATCCTCCAAAGATGCAGCCTGTGCGGGCACAAACAGAAGCATCGTCATGAAAAGTGCGGCGCAAAGGAAAATCAGCCGTTTTATGTTCATGAGCGTTCCTCCTTCATACATACAGGATCATACATTTTAATTGTACCACATTCCCCTGCATCTGTCACGACCAGTTGTAACAATTCACACAAAAATAGCAGACGCTGCATATTACAGCGCCTGCTATAGCTTCAATTACTCAGCCTTGGTCTCTTCGGTCTTCTTTTTGCGGGTGCGCTTGGGCTTCTCCACAGGTGCCTCGGCAGTTTCCACGGGAGCTTCTTCGACCTTCTTCTTGCGGGTGCGCTTGGGCTTCTCCACAGGAGCCTCAGTCACCTCAGCAGGAGTCTCCTCGACCTTCTTCTTGCGGGGAGCACGGGGCTTCTTAGGCTTGGGAGCTTCCTCCACGATCTCAACGACCACGGGGTTGGGCTCAGCAACGGGCTCGACGACCTCCTCAACCGCGCCGCCAACCAAGCTCTTGTACAGATCCATGTACTTGCCGGCAGAGTTGGTCCAGCTGTAGTCGCCGCTCATGCCGCGCTGCTGGAGCAGAGCCCACACGTCCTTGTGATTGTAGTAGTAATCACAGGCACGCTCAATGACATGCAGCATATCGTGGGCGTTGTAGTTGAAGAAGGAGAAGCCATTACCGTCGCCGGTGTATTCGTTGTAGCTGAGCACGGTGTCGCGCAGACCGCCGGTTTCGCGGACGATCGGCACGGTGCCATAGCGCAGAGCGATCAGCTGACTCAGGCCGCAGGGCTCAAACTGGCTGGGCATCAGGAACATATCGCAGCCGGCATAGATCTGATGCGCCAGGGCGTGATCCATCGCGAAACGAGCGGCAACCTTGCCCTTGTACTCGCCTTCCGCCCAGGAGAACAGGTTGACATAGCGGCTCTCGCCCATGCCCAGCACCACCAGCTGAACATCCTGCTTAAGCAGGTCGCCAATGATGTAATCCACCAGGTCGAGGCCCTTCTGATTGCTCAGACGGCCCACCATGCCGATGATCGGCACATTGGGGTTGACTTCCAGGCCCAGCTTCTGCTGCAGGTCGGCCTTACAGATGGCCTTGCCTTCCATGTTGTCCAGGGAGTAGGTGGCGGCGATGCGGTTGTCGACAGCGGGATCGTAGTCCACCATGTCGATACCGTTCAGCACACCGAATACCTGATGCTTGCGGGCACGGAGCAGGCCGTCCAGACGCTCGCCGTAATAAGCAGTCTGGATCTCCTCGGAGTAAGAAGGGCTGACGGTGGTGATCACGTCAGCATAGACCAGCGCGGCCTTCATGAAGTTGGCACAGCCGTAGCACTCCAGCTTGTCGTCAGTCCACAGGTTGTTGTCGGTCAGGCCGAGGATTTCCTTGACCTGGTTGATGCCAAACACGCCCTGATACTGCAGGTTGTGGATGGTATACATGGTCTTGATGTTAGCAAAGAAAGGCAGATGATCATACTGGATGCGCAGCAGCGCAGGCACCATACCGGACTGCCAGTCGTGGGCATGAATCACGTCAGGCTGGAAGTCAATGATGGGCAGGCAGTTCAAGGACGCACGGCAGAAGAAGCCGAAGCGCTCGTACTCGTCGCCGCCCATGCCATAGATGTAGGGACGACCGAAGTAGAACTTGTTATCCATGAAGTACCACTTCACGCCATCCTGCTCGATCATCTCGATGCCGCAGTACTGACGGCGCCAGCCCAGCTCGACCTCAAAGTCGCACACATGAGTCATCTGACTGGTCCACTTCTCAGGGATAGACGCATACAGGGGCATGATCACACGAACGTCATGACCTTCCTTGGCCAGCACGGGAGCCAGAGCGCCCACCACGTCCGCAAGACCGCCGGTCTTTACAAAGGGGACGCATTCACTGGCAGTAAACAGGATCTTCATATAGGTTCAACCTCCAAGTTGAAGTCAAAATATCGGCCAATAACATGTCAAAAGGCCGCGCCAAGTAGCATAACACAAATTGGCGCGGCTTGCAACTGTTATCAAATCACAACATTCTTCGCAATCACAATGGGATACGCAGCGGGGCCGATGAGGCGAGCGTTGCGCTTGATGATCGCCTGCTTATCCAGGATGCAGTTCTCGATATAGGCGCCAGAATGGATCTGGCCGTCCTGCATGATGATGCAGTTCTTCACATGGGCGTCGGGAGCAACGCACACGCCACGGGCCAGGATAGAATTCTCAACAGTACCTTCGATGACGCAGCCGTCAGCAACCAGAGAGTTCACCACATTGGCGTTCTCGCCATAGCGGGCAGGCATATCGTCGCGCACCTTGGTGTAGACGGGGCGCTCCTTGTCAAACAGGTTGCTGCGCACATCAGCGTTCAGCACATCCATGTTGAACTTGAAGAAGGACTGCACAGAATCCAGACGCCAGCAGGGACCGGTGTATTCCCAAGCATTGACGGTGGACTTGCCTTCCTGGATCATGGGCAGCAGCACATCGCGGCGGAAGTCATGCAGGCCATGGGCAACAGCCTTGTCCACCAGGAAGCGGAGCAGCTCGCGCTTCATGACGGCAACTTCCATGTAGGTGCTCTCCAGAGAAGGATGCGTGGGTTCGACCTCAACGTCAGTCACGACGCCATTCTCGCCCACAGAGATGTAGGTACCATGCTCATCGCGCTGCATGGAAGGATCGCGGGTGTACATGATGGTCACGTCAGCACCGGATTCCTTATGGTACTTGACCATCTCGTCCAGCTTCGCATTGTAGATGATCTCACTGCCGGAGAAAACCACATACTCCTGCTTGGAGCGGATCAGATAATCGGTATTGGAGCGCAGCGCATCCAGCGTACCGGAGTACACGCCGATGTTCTCACGGGTCAGGAAGGGAGGCAGAATATGCAGGCCGTCCTTCTTGCCGTGCAGATCCCATTCCTTGCCGGAGCCCAGATGATCCATCAGGGAATGGTAGTTCTTTTGGGTGATGACGCCGACATTCTTCATACCGGAGTTCACCATGGAGGACACCAGGAAGTCGATGACGCGGTAGCGGCCAGCCACGGGCAGCGCGGCGATGGCGCGGATGAGCGTAAGCTCGCGCAGGCGGGCGTCGTTTTCGCCGGTGTAGATAACACCCATAACGTTCTTCATTGTATTCAATCCTTTCGCTGCTGTATGGAAGCAGATTCAGAAGTTATCAGGATCTGTATCGCCTTAGAAGGTGGTGGTCTCATCGACCTGGACGCCAGCCTTGACTGTCACGCCTGCAGGCAGCTGCACGCCATTGCCAACGACAGCGATATCACCAGTTTCCTCACCGACCAGTGAGCCAGCGCCGACAACGGCCTTCTCAGCAATGATGCAGCGACGGACAACCGCACCGCGCTTGATAACCGCACCAGGCATGACGACCGCGTCGATCACAGAAGCACCTTCCTCAACGGTGACGCCGGCAAAGACGACGGAAT
This sequence comes from Christensenellales bacterium, assembly GCA_045132495.1. Taxonomy (GTDB): domain Bacteria; phylum Bacillota; class Clostridia; order Christensenellales; family Aristaeellaceae; genus UBA11524. Next base: position 10,096 of record JBGUSK010000139.1, read on the forward strand.
GCTCAACCTTGCCGCAGATTTCACCGCCCTCGGTAATCAGAGAATCCTTGACAACAGCGCCCTTGGCGATGCAGTGCGGCGGCAGACCAGGATTCTTGGCATAAATGCGCCACTTCTTATCATGCAGGTCGATGGGCATGGGCTGACTGAGCAGATCCATGTTCGCTTCCCACAGGGACTCGATGGTACCAACGTCCTTCCAGTAGCCCTCGAAGTTGTAGGCGACCATCTTCTGGTTGTCGTTCAGCATGGAAGGAATGATGTTCTTGCCGAAGTCATTGGAGGAGGTCTTATCAGCCTCATCAGCAGTCAGGTAAGCACGCAGCTTCTCCCAGGTGAAGATGTAGATACCCATGGAGGCCTTGTTGGACTTGGGCTGCTTGGGCTTTTCTTCGAACTCGACGATGTTGTCCTCAGCGTCGGTGTTCATGATGCCGAAGCGGCTGGCTTCCTCCCACGGCACAGGACGGACGGCGATGGTCGCGTCAGCGCCCTTCTCGATGTGGTAGTTCAGCATGGCGTTGTAGTCCATCTTGTAGATGTGGTCACCGGACAGGATCAGCACGTAATCGGGATCATACTGCTCGATGAAGGCCATGTTCTGGTAGATGGCGTTGGCGGTGCCGCGATACCAGTCGCCGGTCTTGCCGGTCTGGTAGGGGGGCAGGACGAACACGCCGCCGTTGGACAGGTCCAGATCCCACGGAGCGCCGGAACCGATGTAGGAGTTCAGCTCCAGGGGCATATACTGGGTCAGCACGCCCACGGTATCAATACCGCTGTTGGTGCAGTTGGACAGCGGGAAGTCGATGATGCGGTACTTGCCGCCATAGGGAACGGCAGGCTTGGCAACCTTCTTGGTCAGGACGCCCAGACGGCTGCCCTGGCCGCCAGCCAGCAGCATGGCGACACAAGTCTTCTTCTTCATGGGAACACGCTCCTTAATCCTTTATCTTGCGGGAATTGGTCACCTTGGGAAAAACCTGTTTCTCCTGCCGGTGACGCAGGGGAAGCAATGTATGTGCATCGCCCTTTTGAGGCGGATGTACCGAAGGGAATTAGGAATTCGGAATTCGGGATTTAACTGGTGGGCTCTTCCTTCTTCTTGCGGGTACGCTTAGGCTTCTCAGCAGAGGCCGCAGCTTCCGCAGGAGCTTCTGCCTTCTTGCGGGTGCGCTTGGGCTTCTCAGCAGGGGCCGCAGCCTCCGCAGTGGGTTCTGCCTTCTTGCGGGTACGCTTGGGCTTCTCAGCCACAGGAGCCTCGGTTACTTCGGGCGCCTGCGCACCGTGACCCGTCGCTACCTTGCAGGTTCGCTTGGGTTTTTCGGGCGGCGGGATGATCTTGTCATAATTGAAGTACACCGTCGCCATCGGCGGCACGCAGATGTTGCAGCTGAAGGAGAATTCCTGCATCTGCACATTTTCAGCCTTGATTTCCCAGCGGTTGAACTGGTTGGAACCGTTGTACTCTATACTGTCGGTGTTGAAGAACTCCGTCAGTTTACCGTCATAGGGCAAGCCAATGCGGTACTCAGGATAGAAGGTCGGGGTGAAGTTGGTCACCGCCAGGATGGAATTGCCCTTCTTGTCCGTACGGGTGAAAGCCACCACGGAATGGTCACTGTCATTGGCCTGGATCCACTGGAATCCGTCCCAGCTGTCATCAATCTCGTAGAAAGCGGGGGTATCGCGGTAGATCTCGTTCAGGCGGCGAACGCACTTCTGCATTTCCGGATGACGCTCGTACTTCAGCAGGAACCAATCCAGCTGATCGTCAAACTTCCACTCGATGAAATGACCAAACTCCCCGCCCATGAACAACAGCTTCTTGCCGGGATGCGCCATGGTGTATCCATAGAGCATCCTCAAACCCGCGAATTTCTTCCACAGGTCGCCGGGCTGCTTATCCAGCATGGAGTGCTTACCGTGCACGACTTCGTCATGGCTGAAGGGCAGGACGAAATTGTCGTTGAAGGCATACATCAGTGAGAAGGTCAGCTTGTTGTGATGATACTTGCGGTA
>JBGUSK010000140.1:0-71115 GCA_045132495.1 Christensenellales bacterium
CTTATGACCACCTTTGGCACCAAGATACACGATGCCCGCCGGAAAAAGCGCCTGACTCTCGCCGAAGTCGGTACGCTGGTAGGTCTGCCGGAGTCCTCCGTCCAGCGGTACGAAAAGGGTATCTACCCCAACCCGACACGAAGCCTTATCCTGCGTTTCTCCCGGACGCTGTCTGTACCGCTTGATGAATTGATGGGCTGGAACGATACTGACCCGGATGCAGACATCCATCTGTTGTCCCGAAGCATCAACACACCGGGCACCTCGACGTCTCCAAAGACACAGCAGATCCTGCGCTTCATCCTCGATGACAAGGACGAGGAGGATGCCCTGTGACCTGTCTTCAACCCCGACTTGACCGCGCGGTACGCATGGCTTCTGCCTTTCTGCAAGAGCACCAGGTGTGCCACCTGCCTGTAGAACCAGAAGCCATCATCCGCCAATGCGGCTGGACGCTCAAAAAATACACCCGCGTGGTAGAACGCTCGCCCCACCTGAGCTCGCTGGAGGAACTCATCACAGAGCTCCATTCTTCCGACGCCGCAACGCTCGTTACAGACGACCGGGTGACAATTCTCTACAACGATACCGTGCGTGTGCCCGAGCGGGTACGCTTCAGCCTGTGCCATGAGATTGGTCACCTCATTCTGGAGCATTTTCTCGATTTTGATATCGATCATCTCACTGCAAACGACAAAGATGTACTGGAACTGGAAGCGAATGTGTTTGCTGCCAACCTGCTGGCGCCGCCTGGAGCCATGATGCTCCTGCAATCTCCCGAGCAGGAACAGCACCGGCATCGCTTCGGCATGTCACGCCAGTCTTGGGAGATGCGCCTGCGCACGCTGTCGCCAGACAAAGCACGTTTATCCCCCGACGATCTGCAACAGCAACAGGCACAGTTCCGAAACTGTCTGTGTGCATTGCCCCAGGTACGCATCACCCGCACAACTGCCTGTACGAAGATTCATCTGCCCCAACCGCAACCTGTCTCTCCACGGATTTTCCCGTGGACGCCTCATGACTGGTCAGCATACACTTTCACCTGCATGGCAGAAGCCGACCGTTCCTGGCGAAAGCAGCCCGCTGATATTCCCGCTCTGACACCGGGCTATTGGGATGAAAATCCGATGGTCCTTGACGATTTCAACCAACCGTCCCCTAAAAGGAGGAAGCAAAATGGAAAACATCGTTCGCCGTCGTCCCACTGCTGACCCTGCTTATCCTGATTCCCGTGTGATGCGCTGCGCCTTTACCGGTCATCGTCCTTTGAAGATGCCCTTTGGCTATAACGAAGAGGATCCGCGCTGCATCGATTTCAAACGCCGCCTGCATGATACCATTGAGATGCTGATCTGGCAGGGATACACGCACTTCCTGTCCGGTGGTGCAATGGGTATGGATATGTTTGCAGGTGAAATCGTCCTCGAGCTGCGGCAACAGTACCCCTGGATCGCGCTGGAGGTTGCTGTTCCTTTCGATGACCAGGCAGCCAAGTGGCCTCCTGAATACCGCAAGCGCTATGATGCCATCATCAAGCAAGCGGATATTCTCACCTGCGTTCATCATGCTTACTCCAAGCGCTGTATGTTTGACCGCAATCGCTATCTGATCGACAATGCAGATCTACTACTGGCAGCCTATGACGGACAACCTGGCGGCACACAGATGACCTGCGAGTATGCGCGGAAGTGTGGAGTCGATGTATGCTTAATCAGGCCGGTAGTGGAGAGAGCAAGTGTGGCATAAATGCATAAGAGGGGGAACAGTCCAAAATGAGCTGGTCCCCTTTTTCTTTGTCACATACTGTAATCATGTTTCGCCTGTCCTTGGCTTAACAGCCGCCTAATCTTGCCATTCATTGGGCATTGTGCTATAATGAATTTGGCTCTATGTACGTTACTTCATACTGCTTCCAAATTTGAGGGATTAAGCGAGGTCAAATCGATGAATAAGCAACAACTTGCAAACAAAATCTGGGAAGCGGCAAATAAAATGCGCTCCAAAATTGAAGCTAATGAATATAAAGATTATATTCTTGGCTTTATTTTCTATAAGTTTCTTTCAGATAACGAAGCCCGATACCTGCGTGAGCAAGGATTTGAGCAGGAAGACATCGAAGCTTTGTCAGAAGACGATCAAGACACAATGGGTTATGTTCGCGAAAGTATCGGCTATTTCATCGCGTATAAAGATCTCTTCTCCACCTGGCTGGCGATGGGTAAAGACTTCGATGTATCGAATGTTACGGATGCACTTTCTGCATTCAGCCGTCTGATCAGCCCAAACTATAAAAAGGTCTTCGATAAGATCTTTGAAACCTTGGAGACTGGTTTGTCTAAGCTTGGTGACAGCGCTGCAAATCGTACTAAAGCAATCAGTGATCTGATCCATCTGATTAAAGATATCCCCATGGACGGAAAGCAAGGCTATGACGTCCTTGGCTTTATCTATGAGTATCTGATCAGTCAATTCGCTGCGAACGCAGGCAAAAAAGCTGGTGAGTTTTATACTCCCCACGAAGTAAGCATTCTTATGTCCGAGATCGTCGCCTGGCATCTTCGCGGTCGTCAGGAAATCAAGATATATGACCCCACAAGCGGTTCTGGCTCTCTTCTCATCAACATTGGCCACAGTGTAGCCAAGCAAAACGGAAACGGTAACAGTATCCGCTATTATGCACAGGAGTGGAAGCAAAACACATATAACCTGACCCGGATGAATCTGATCATGCGGGGTATTCAGCCTGCAAATATTGAGACTCGTAACGGTGATACTCTTGAGCAAGACTGGCCTTGGTTTGATGATAGTGATCCCGCAGGTACCTATGACCCTCTTTACGTGGATGCAGTCGTGTCCAACCCGCCGTACTCTCAGCATTGGGATCCTACCGGAAAAGAATCCGACCCGCGCTATGCGCGTTTCGGTCTTGCGCCAAAATCTAAGGCAGACTATGCCTTTTTACTGCACGATCTGTACCATATTAAGCCTGATGGCATCATGACGATCGTACTTCCACACGGTGTCCTGTTCCGTGGCGGAGAAGAGGGCGAAATTCGCCGGAACTTGATAGAAAATAATCATATTGATGCTATCATTGGCTTGCCTGCCAATATCTTCTTTGGTACGGGTATTCCGACAATCATTATGGTCCTTCGTCAGAAGCGCGAGCACACAGATGTTCTGATCGTTGATGCCTCTAAGGGATTCGAGAAAGTCGGAAAGAACAATCGTCTTCGCTCATCTGATATTCGTCGAATCGTTGATACATATACGACACGCGCCGATCTTCCTAAGTTCGCCCGGAAGGTCAGTCGGGATGAAATTCGCAGAAACGACTATAATCTGAATATTCCTCGCTACGTCGATTCTTCAGAAGGAGCGGAAACCTGGGATATCTATGCCTCCATGTTTGGTGGGATCCCTCTTGGAGAAGTGGATTCCATGGCTGCAGAATGGGCTGCATTCCCGGGCCTAAAGGATCTGCTGTTCCAGCAGAATGGAACCCCCTATGCTACCCTTGCTGTCGATGATGTCGCTGCAGCAATTCGTGAGCATCCGGCAGTTCAGCATTTCCTCCAGTCATTTGACGCGGCTTTTTCTGATTTCCCCGAGTTTCTCCGCCAGGAACTGATCGGCCAGTGTGCAACACTTCCGATTGCAAAAGAAGAGAATGTCCTTGCAGACATCATCTTCACACACCTTGATCCGCTTCCGTTGCTCGATCGTTACGAAGCCTACCAGCTGCTTGACGATAGTTGGACTCAGATTGCTGTGGACTTGGAAGTCATTCAGACCGAGGGCTTTGATGCGGTACGCAAGGTAGATCCGCATATGGTCATCAAGAAGAAGGGTGACAAGGAAAGCGAAGTACAAGACGGTTGGGTCGGCCATGTCTTGCCATTCGATCTTGTGCAGCGCGAGTTGTTAGCTGAATCCCGTACCGCCTTACAGTCTATGGAGACAGAGCTCCTTGAGATTTCCTCTGGCTATGAAGAATTGTTAGACGGGATCGCTGAAGAAGACAAGGGGGGCGATTGCTTTTCTGATGATGGCAGCAGCTTTGTCAATGCTGCTGTGAAGAAGGAGGCAAAGGCGCTCCGTGCTGCAATGAAGAAAGGTGTAACCTACACCAAAGACAGCGTGGAATGGAAGATCATCAAAGCTGATGAGCTGATTGCCCGCGAAGCAGACATCAAGAAACAGATTAAGGCCGCACGCGAGCACCTCGAGGCCAGCACTCGTGCCACAATCGAGAGCCTGACAGATCAGCAAGCACAAGCTCTGCTGTATTCGAAATGGATCGTTCCGTTGATGCATAACCTCCATACGCTTCCGCAGACGATCATTACAACACTGACTGACAGGGTGAAGGCACTTTCAACGAAATATGAGGTGACTTTGGCAGGAGTTGAAGCTGAAATTGCTGAAACGGAGGCCGCACTGGTTGAGATGCTGGGCCAACTGACTGGCAACCCCTACGATATGGCTGGCTTGCAAGAGCTCAGGATCCTGCTGGGAGGGGAAGAAGATGAGTGAAAAGAACCACGTGCCAGCCATTCGCTTCGCCGGTTTCACGGATGCTTGGGAACAGCGTAAGCTCGGAGATCTTGCCATATTCAACCCTCAAAGCGAGCTGCCTGAGTCTTTTGAGTACGTTGATCTGGAATCAGTCGTTGGAACAGAAATGCTGTCGCATAGAACTGAAACCCAAAGAACGGCACCATCCCGAGCACAGCGTTTAGCCCGAACTGGCGATCTGTTTTATCAAACCGTCAGGCCATACCAGAAAAACAACTACCTGTTCGAGAAGCCTGATGAAAACTACGTTTTTTCGACTGGCTACGCCCAATTACGTCCGGCTACGGATGGGTACTTCTTGCTCTGTCTTGTTCAAAACGAGAGCTTCGTGAAGGTGGTACTGGAGAATTGTACGGGCACAAGCTACCCGGCAATTAGCTCAAACGACTTGGCACAGATCGATGTATTCGCTCCCCAAATGCCTCTGGAGCAACGAAGTATAGGTAACTTATTTAGGGGAGTTGACACCCTTATCACCCTTCATCAGCGTAAGTATGATCAGCTGGTAAAGGTGAAAAAGGCAATGCTGGAAAAAATGTTTCCGAAAGGTGATGCCAGAGTTCCGGAAATTCGTTTTGCGGGATTTACGGATGCTTGGGAACAGCGTAAGTTAGGGGAATTCAATGTAAAAACAGGCCCTTTCGGCAGTACACTACATGCAAATGACTATGTTGAAGACGGTACGCCAATTGTAACCACAGAGCATTTTAAATGCGGCGATCTACCAGAATGCAAAGCCGGAATTCCTCAAGTTAGCGATGAGGATGTTGGACGCTTAAAGCCGTATGAACTTCGTGAACACGACATAGTTTTCTCGCGTGTAGGTTCTGTGGATCTTAACGCGGAAGTGTTGAAATGCCAGGTGGGATGGCTGTTTTCCGGTCGTGTGTTAAGAGTCAGACTAGATGACACTATTGACTCTACTTTTCTTCATTACGAACTTGGGACAGAGCGCGTCCGGAATTCAATTATCGAACGCGCCGTTGGATTAACAATGGCATCCATCAACACTGCCATCCTTGAAGATACGACCTTTTATTCCCCCAAATCTAGAGGTGAACAAATCGCTATCGGCAGATACTTCCGGCAGCTCGACGCTCTTATCACCCTTCATCAGCGTCAGCTCGAAAAGCTCAAAAAAATCAAGGCCGCGATGCTGGAGAAGATGTTTGTGTGAGCTCTTGAAAGAAAAAATCGCTTGAGCAGCGCATGATTTTCCAATCTTGCCCAGTTTTGCATAATGGAGCGAGCTTCAAAGGGGGAAGTTGGAGGTAAATTCGATCAGCAAATGGTTGTTTGGGACGACAATGGGTCTTTGCTTTGCTCGGATAGTGTTCAAAACGACACATTACCCTTCATCAGCTATGGTATGCAATAGACTTGCTGACTTACGCTGATGAAGGGTGATAAGGTCATCAAGATGCTCAAAACATGCTGCAATAGCATCTTGCTCAGTCTCAGTTGGGATAGCTATTTCGATGTTTCCAAGCATCTTGCCAGAAATTTCTAAAAACGTTGAACCGGATGCGACACCCTCAGCCTTTGCTTTGATTTCTCCGCCCATGGAGTAGATGAAATATGGATTATAGCCAGCCTTCAAGATCAGGGATTGAAAACCCTGATTTGTGGCTCCAGGACGCTTCAAAATAGCCATTTTTCCGATACCTGCCCTGCTTGTAAACAGAACGGTCTTTTCTGCTGGCAAGATTTTCGCAGAACTGTGTTGCAGACCAGCTATAGTTATTTTTCGTGCACTCCCTACTACATAACGCTGTCCTTCCATTTCGGCAGGTGCATACCAATCAATATCACCATCCCAATAAGATGAATTGCTTGTGCTGGGAGTACCGCCGCCAACTATTTCTGCAATATCTCCAAGCTTACGCTGTTCCCAAGCATTAGTGCCGGAACACATTGCAGCTAAATAACTATTACTTGGGAACAGCGTAAGGTAGGAAACATTATCACCAGTCAGGTTCGTCCAATTACAATGGAAGACGAGTCTCTCTACCAGTTACTAACGGTAAAGCGAAGAAATGAGGGCGTTGTATCTCGAGGCTGGTTCAAGGGACAAGATATTCTTGTCAAAAACTACTTTCGCGTTCGTTCGGGTGATTTTGTTATCAGCAAGCGTCAGATCATTCATGGTGCAAACGGCATGGTGCCGGAAATCCTTGATAATGCTATTGTTTCGAACGAATACTTTGTCTGTGTTTCAAATAGAAGTATAACGACTGAATATCTGACCCTGTACTCGCAACTGCCCGAAATGTACAAAATGTACTTTTTGAGTTCATACGGTGTTGATGTCGAGAAAATGGTATTCAATGTCGAGGATTGGTACAAGCGTCAGCTTTTCCTACCATCGATCGAAGAGCAGAAGCAACTTACACGATTCTTTACACACGTCGACCGCCTTATCACCCTTCATCAGCGTAAGCAAAAATGCATGAATTTCCCTGCAAATTTCATTCTTGACCACATAAGAGGTGACAATTACATGGTATTTGATCAGGAATCTGCTTTTGAGGAAGCTCTCATAGACGCTTTGACCCATAAAGGATGGGAGTCAACCATCTTGCGTTACCCTACTGAGGCTGATCTCATTCGCAATTGGGCGGATATTCTGTTTGAGAATAACAGGGGGATCGATCGCCTGAATGATGCGCCCTTGACGGATGGTGAAATGCAGCAGATTCTGGAGCAGATTGCTACGCTCCGAACACCGCTGCGGCTGAACGGTTTTATCAATGGTAAGACCGTTACTTTGACGCGCGATAATCCAGCTGACGCCCTCCATTTCGGGAAGGAAGTATCGTTGAAGATCTATGATCGCCAAGAAATTGCCGCTGGTCAAAGTCGTTATCAAATTGTGCAGCAGCCGCGCTTTGCAAGCAAATCAAAAGTGCTGCAGAATCGGCGTGGAGACTTGATGCTGCTGATCAATGGTATGCCTGTCATTCATATTGAACTTAAGAAGAGTGGGGTATCTGTTAGCCAAGCCGCCAATCAGATTGAGAAGTATGCCCACGAGGGAATTTTCACCGGCATTTTCTCCTTGATTCAGATTTTTGTCGCTATGGAGCCTGCAGAAACGGTATATTTCGCCAATCCCGGCCCCGATGGCAAGTTTAATAAGGACTTCTATTTTCATTGGGCTGATGCTAACAATGAACCAATCAACGATTGGCAGCGAATTGCGTCTGACCTTCTATCTATTCCAATGGCACATCAGCTCATAGGCTTCTATACAGTAGCCGATAGCGCCGACGGCATCCTTAAGGTTATGCGCAGCTATCAGTACTATGCTGCCAGCCGTATTTCGGATCGCGTATCAAAGATTCACTGGGATGGACGCGATCGTCTCGGCGGCTATATTTGGCACACCACCGGCAGCGGTAAGACTATGACCTCCTTTAAGTCCGCTCAGCTAATCGCAAACAGCCGGGATGCAGACAAGGTGGTATTCCTTGTGGATCGCATCGAACTCGGAACTCAGTCGCTGAAAGAGTACCGTGCCTTTGCCGATGATAGTGATGATGTCCAGGCAACGGAGGATACTGTTGTCCTGATTGATAAGCTGAAGAGTAATGACCCGGCAAAAACCCTGATCGTCACCTCGATCCAGAAGATGAGCCGTATTGCCGCTGAGGATGACGGACGTCATCAGCGTGATATTGATCTGATTAACCGTAAGCGGATTGTTTTCATTGTCGACGAATGCCACAGGAGTGTTTTCGGCGACATGATGCACGATGTGAAGCGCACTTTCCCCAATGCCGTATTCTTCGGATTCAGCGGAACGCCGATTTTCGATGGTGCGAAGAAGATGAGCGATACATCCGATGTCTTTGGCAATGAGCTCCATCGATACACTATCGCAGATGGCATTCGAGACAAAAATGTGCTTGGTTTTGACCCATACATGGTTATGACTTATCCTGATAAGGATGTTCGTACAGTCATCGCCGTCGAGAAAGCAAAGGCTCATTCCGTTGAAGAAGCGCTTGCCGACCCAGCCAAAAGTAAAGTGTTCTATCACTGGATGGATGCTAGTCTCGTTCCCATGGCCGGTGTACACAATTCCGATGGTTCGTATACAAAAGGCATTGAAGATTATCTTCCGGCTGTTCAATACCAGCATGACACACACGTTGATGCCGTGGTAGAAGACATTGTGAAGAGCTTTGTGGTGCTCAGCCACGGCGGCAAATTTCATGCAATATTTGCCACCAGCAGTATACCAGAAGCATTGGTCTATTACAGGCGTTTCAAAAAGAACGCGCCTCATCTCAAGGTAACTGCTTTGTTTGATCCGAGTATTGACAACTCCGGAGAGGGGCAGCTTGCTAAAGAAGATGGGCTTGTCGAGCTGATCACAGACTACAATGCGCGGTACGGCCAGGATTTCCGGATTCAGAATTTTGCTCTAATGAAGAAAGATATCGCCGCGCGGCTGGCGCACAAGGCCCCTTACCAATACATTGCTCGCGAGCCTAGCTTGCAGATCGACATTCTGATCGTTGTCGATCAGATGCTGACCGGCTATGATTCCAAGTGGATCAACACGCTCTATATGGACAAAGTACTCAGAGGAGCAAATATCATTCAAGCTTTTTCTCGCACCAATCGTCTTTGGGGTCCGGATAAGCCATTCGGGACGATTCGCTACTATCGGTATCCACACACAATGAGAAGACTTGTTGACGAAGCCATCAAGCAGTATTCTGGTGATCGCCCCATCGGCTTATTCGTTCAAAAACTCGGCCATAATCTCATAGAGGTTAATCGTGTATTCGGTGAAATCCAAACATTGTTTGACCGTGCAAGGCAGCCCGATTTCAGCAAAACCCCCGAGGACATTGCTGTCCGCGGGAAATTCGCGAAGCTGTTCCGTGAGCTGAATGAATACCTCGAAGCTGCTAAGGTACAAGGTTTCGTGTGGGATATTCTTGAATACTCTCATACTGATGAAGACACCGGCTCTAAACAAACTGTTCATGTGGACATTGATGAGAATACATACCTGATCCTTGCACAGCGTTACAAGGAGCTATTTAGTGGCAATGCTGGCGATTCTTGTCCGGATATTCCGTACGAGATTGACAGCCACCTGATGGAAATCAATACCGGCAGGATCGACTCTGAGTACATGAATTCCCGCTTCAAGAAATACCTGCGAGAGCTGGGGCAAAAGGACATAGATCCTGAAGAACTTCAGGCGACGCTTGATGATCTACATAAGTCTTTCGCTGCTCTGACTCAAGAGGAGCAGAAATTTGCAACCATCTTCCTCCATGATGTCCAGTGTGCTGCAGTCCAGGTTGAACCCGGAAAGACATTCAGAGAATATGTTACTGAATACATGGTCAGAGCCAAGAATGATCAGGTTCACCGGCTTGCTGTTGCCCTCGGGCTTGACGAGAACCAACTTCGCGCGTTGATGAACGCACATGTAAATGAACAGAATATCAACGAGTATGGCAGGTTTGAAGCCCTGAAGAGTACCGTCAACAGAGCAACTGCAAAATCCTATTTTGAGCGCATTGATGGATGTCGTCTAACGCCTCCTAAACTGATTGTCAGAATAGACCAACTGCTTCGTGCTTTCATCCTGAATGGTGGCATTGACATTGAATAACTGGTATACTCGAATACAGAGAGTCAAGATTCCCTTGGCTCTTTTTCATTTGCCGTATTCGCAAAGACGAATATGCAACAATACGAGGAGGTATAACCATGACTGAAGCAACCGCAACCATGCTCTTCCACGAATACTACACCCTCTGGATTGGTATCTATAAAGAGGGCGCAGTACGCAAAGTTACAATGCGAAAATACCATTTGACCGAACAATGGCTCAGAAGGCTGATACCTAATCTGCGCGTCTGTGACATGACACGAATCAATTATCAAAAACTTCTGAACGACTATGCTGAGTATCATGAACGGCAAACAACCATGGATTTCCATCATCAACTAAAAGCAGCGATCCTCGATGCCGTTGACGAAGGTCTGATCGACAGAGATCCTACGCGAAAAGCCATTGTTAAGGGAAAACTTCCGGAGTCAAAAAAGACGAAATACTTGAGCCAGTATGAGCTTCAGCAGCTTCTAAGCCATCTCGACTTAATCCACGGTGTTAATTGGGATTGGCTCATCCTGCTCATTGCAAAAACGGGGCTTCGTTTCTCTGAAGCACTAGCACTCACACCTGCAGATTTCGATTTTTCTCACCAAACCTTATCCATCAGCAAGACGTGGGATTACAAGGAAGCATCTGGTTTTCTGCCAACAAAGAACCGCTCCTCTGTCCGGAAAATCCAGATTGATTGGCAGTTGGTGTCACAGTTCGCAGGATTGCTTAAAGGTCTGCCACCGGACAAACCAATATTTGTATCCGATGTCCGTGTATATAACTCTACTGCCAACGATATTTTAAGCCGGCACTGCAAAGCTGTGCATATCCCCGTCATATCCGTTCATGGCTTACGTCACACACACGCTTCACTCTTGCTCTTCGCCGGTGTTTCAATAGCAAGTGTCGCACGTAGATTAGGACACTCTAGCATGACAACCACGCAAAAGACCTATCTACATATTATTCAAGAGCTTGAGAATAAGGATGTGGATCTAGTCATGCGCTCGATGGCTGGTTTGAGCATTTGACAAACAGCTCTTTCTCTTGCCGAAACCCTTTACAATATGATATGATATGACAGAATAGAAGTATCATGTACCCTTTTGTCATTCATGAATATGACGTCACTGGAGGTCGCACATGAAAGGTTCCGAAACACAGCTGATGACCTATCTTGAAGGCTCGAAGAAACGTTTTGTTATCCCCGTATACCAACGCAACTACGAGTGGAAGCGTGAAAACTGCGCGCAGCTATTTGATGACCTGATCGATGTTGCCCGCAGCGGACGCAGCAGCCATTTCTTCGGTAGCGTCGTTTCCTCCTATCAGCCGAACGGACGGTACATTGAATATCTGGTCATCGATGGACAGCAGCGCCTGACCACTGTTTCGCTGTTGTTGCTGGCCATGTACAATCTGATCAAGCAGGGGAAGGTCACACCGGGAATTTCCACCATGGCCGACGAGATTCATGACGATTATCTCGTTGATAAGCATCAGCCCCGCGAGACACGTATTAAGCTTAAGCCGGTCAAGGGCGATCAGGCAGCTTATGGCAGCTTGTTTGATGATGCTGCAGAGGTGGTTAAGCAATCTAATCTGACTGCGAACTATGAGTACTTTTACACGCGCATTCAGAAGGAAGAAATCACCATTGATCAGCTTTACAATGCACTCTTTGCGCTAGTGGTTATCAATATTGAACTGACAGCGGAGGATAACCCGCAGCGCATCTTTGAAAGCCTGAACTCTACCGGCGTGGCTCTGAGCGAAGGCGACAAGATCCGCAACTTCATTTTGATGGGCCTGTCTGCCAAGAGACAGGAGGAATACTACGAGAAATACTGGAACCGCATCGAGATCCTAACGGAGTACAATGTTAGCGTCTTTGTGCGTGATTATCTGAGCATTAAGCAGCAGTTGATCCCTGCTATGGACAAGGTCTACACCACATTCAAGGCCTATGTCCAGGAGAATGGGCTGGACACTGAAGCTCTGCTGAAAGAGCTGCTTTCCTATGCAAAGTGGTATGAGATCCTTCTGAAGGGTAAGACACCGGATAAGCAGTTGAGTGCCTGCATCTATCGGCTGAATCGCCTGGAGACGACCATCACGCGCCCATTCTTCCTGGAAGTTCTGCGTCTTCAGAGCGAGGGCAGGCTCTCCTGGACGGAAGTGCGGGACGTCTTCCTCTGCACGGAAAACTACCTGTTCCGCCGCACCATGTGTGATCTGCCTACCAACGCTCTGAACAAAATCTTCCTCATGCTTCACAGGGAGATTTTCCGCTTTGAGGACAACGATGAGAACTATGTGGAGAAGTTCAAGTATGCCCTGCTGAACAAGGGCGACCGTGGCCGTTTCCCCGATGACGAGGCGTTTGCCAGGGCTGTGACAGAGCGTCTGGTCTACAAGATGAATGCCAAGAACAAGGTGTACATCTTCGAACGCCTGGAGAATCACGGTACTGTTGAGGACAAGGATATCTATCACCATGTGGATGAAGGTGTCTACTCCATCGAGCATGTCATGCCGCAGCATCTCACTCCCGCCTGGACGAAGGAACTGGGCGTTGACTACGAAGCCATCCACGAAATCTGGCTGCATCGTCTGGCCAACCTGACGCTGACTGGCTACAACTCCAAGTACAGCAATAGCCCCTTTGCAGAGAAGCGCGACATGCCCAATGGCTTTGCTGATAGCGGGCTTCGCATGAATACTTGGATTGCACAACGCAGCAAGTGGACGCTGGAGGAACTGGAAGCCCGCAATGCGTTGTTGGTTCAGCGTGCCCTGGACATCTGGCCCATGCCGGAGACCACTTTCGTTTCTGAGGAGAAGCATCTGGATTCATGCTCCCTGGATGATGACACTACGGAGCTGCGCGGCCGCATCATTGTTCGCTTCAGCTACAGGAATACGGAACAGCCCGTTCTGAGCTGGATCAATATGCTGGAGCAGGTCTTGAAGATCCTCCATGGCGAAGATCCGTCTGTTCTCACGAAACTGGCTTATAGCAATGATCCTGATGATGAACTGAGCGTCTATGTGAGCAGTAATCCCAAGGATTTGCGTAACACGCTGGAGATTGACAACGGGATCTTTGTGGAGCGAAACACCAGTACCAATGTGAAGATCTCTATGCTCCGGAAGTTCTTCAAGGTCTATGGCGCTAATCCTGAGGACTTGGTCTTCTATCTGAAAGACGGCACTGAGGATGATCAGGAAGAAGAAAGCGGTACCCGCTATGAGCTGCGTCGCCGGTATTGGACATATGCGTTGCCGTTAATTCAACAGGCCCATGCTGAGAATAAGTCCTTCAGCAATTGTAATCCGACGAGGGATAACTGGCTATGTGGCTGGTTTGGCATTGGCGGCTTCTCTCTGACCTGTATTGCCAATCAAAACGGGGCACGTGTGGAACTCAACCTTGGCAAGGGGAATAGGGATATCAACAAAGAAGCCTTCGACTACCTGTTTATGAAAAAGGCGGCCATTGAAGCCTCTCTTGGCACGGAAGTGACCTGGAAGCGCAACGATGACAGTAAGGCTTCCCAGATTGTGATCAGCCTTCCCGGTGTCAGCATCGAGAATGAAACCGACTGGACGCAGATGGCGAAATTCCATGCTGAGTGGAGCAAGAAGTTCTTCGATGTGGTTGTGCCGTATCTGAAAGATCATATGCAGTAATATGCAAAAAGAGGTTTGCTCCCCCTAAATAGGGCAAACCTCTTTTTCCCTTACACAGTATAAGATATATACATAAAACTATTCTTGCATTACTATACTAATGCACTACCTTTCTCCTTCAGCCACTTACGCTGAACCACATACCGCGGCAACACATTTTCTACCTCACGCCAAAAGTGTACTGAATGATTCATCTCTTTCCGGTGACACAGCTCATGAACCACAACATAATCTCGCACATCCTCTGGGCATAACATCAACAAGCAGTTAAAGCTCAGGTTTCCCTTGGCAGAGCAGGATCCCCAACGTGTCTTCTGGTGGCGGATTGTGATCCTGCCGACAGTGACACCAATGATTGCAGCATACTTACGCACCCGCTGCGGAATATCCTGCAGAGCAGCATCTGCTAGCCGCTGTAGCTGTTCTTGTGTGAGGGGTTCCGAGTGGGCGCTCTGCCGACTGCTGGCAATGTCAATATGTTTCTGAATCCAATCGGCTTTCGAACTGACAAACCTCTCGACTTCTGCGTTGCTCAACCTAAGTGGTGCACGCACAATCAACCTACCATCGCCTTTTATCTGAATGGCGATGGTTTTTCTGTTTGACCTTATCAATTCATACTTTTCCATCATTTCCTTAGCCCAAAGTCGTACTGCAGGTAATCCGGCAATTCATGTTCCATGATTACATCGAATAGATAGGTGCCATTCCCATTTTCAGTCGCTCGACAGTTAGTAAGCCTTCCCTTACCTAAATAAGTGAAAGGAAGCACAATACCATTTTCATCAGAAACCTTACGGCTGAAAACACGCACATATGCGCTTGCCTTCAGCTTCATCAGATCAGATGCAGGCAGATTCGCCATGGACTCCCATTGGAAGAGAGCCGCCTCCAGGAACTTGTCCTTGTAATTGAGCTTATCCTCCTCGGACAGGTCTTTTTTCAGGGAGGCAAAGATAACCACGAAGTCATCATAGTAATATGTGCCGACAGCGGTATAGCCCGGGTTCTTCAGCAGTTTCAATTGCACCTGATCCATACGGTAGTTCTGCCACAGCTTGAAACCCGTCTCGTTGCCGTTTTCTGCAGCATAACGCGTCAGACCATAGGTAACAGTAGTTTGTCAAAAATAGGTTCTGCATGGCAACTACCTCGCTCCCGTGGTTATCCTCTGTACTTATTCTCCAAGCCGCATCTGACTGATGCCTTTTATCGAAAAAAACGATACATCTGTGATTGCTGCTCGTAAGATATCTGTCGCGTCATAGCGTGGGTTTAGCCAGTCCTGCAGGGCATCCTTGGGAAGCAGCACAGGCATCCGATCATGGATGAAAGCAATGCTGTCCGCAGGCTGCCTTGTCAGGATCGTGCATCGCACCTGGTTGCCTTCGATCCGATACAAACCAGCCATATACATCACTCCGTCAACAGTAGGCCTGATGGCGTATTTGATCTTTGTACCTAACCGTTTCTCCCATTCGAAATAATTGGTCGCAGGGAGAAGGCAGCGGCGTTGAGCCATGCCATCCTGAAACATCGGTTTCTCCGCAGCTGTTTCGCTCCGGGCGTTGATGATGAGTTTCCCATCAAGCGTCTTGTATCCCCATGGTATGGCAAACGGCGCAGGAGTCAGTGCTTTCGTATTTGCAATCACCGGAACGGTGTCGCCAGGAAATATCTCGCCAGTCTTGACAATTTGCCCTTTTCGATTCAGAGCGTCGATAATCCGCTCAAGATCCTCCGGGGATTCTGCCCGATCACCAAAATAACGTCCACACATTGCGTTGCCTCCTAATAGCATTATTGTACCACACTACTAGTTTGCGCGTCAAATTCTGAAAACTTCCAAACACCGGTTATCACCCTCCCAGAATCTGTCCTGTGCTGATTGACAGGTAAACCCTGATCCTGACGCGCTCCCGGAGAAAGAACTTGACTTATCCGCTCTTCGGAGTGATATATGTCATCGCCGGAAGCTGCGAATATCGAAAGGAGTCACCATGGACAGATCAACGATCGAGCTTCTCAGCGCAAAGGAGGCCGGTGCCATCCTTGGCATCAACCCCAACGCCGTATATCGGCTGTGGATGGACGGTCTGCTGGATTTCTGGTGCATTAACGGAACGAAAAAAACTAACCTGCAGGCAATCGCTGCATTCCTTGATCAGACACGCAACACACCCCTGCAGGAAAGAGGAGGTAAACATGGCGAACATATCCTACCGTAACCGCAATAAGGGCAAGACCAACGCTGATGGCCGAGTCCTTAAGGCTAACTGGGAATACCGATTCTACGGTGCACCCATCCGTGGCAAGCGACAGGTCATTCAGAAGTGCGGTTTTTCCACCAAAGCTGAAGCTGTCGAGGCAGGTACTAAAGCCTACACAGAATACATGCAGGTCGGCTCCGTGTTCAGCCCGACGGAGATGAGCTACTCCGATTGTCTGGACTCCTGGTTGGAGAACTATGTCGCCGTCAACTGCAAGGATACTACCCGAGAGGGCTACGAGAAGCGCATTGAGCAGCACATCCGCCCTACGCTGGGCAAGTACCGCCTTGCCGCCATCCAGACCGAACACATCCAGAAGTTCATCAACAGTTTGTACTACAAGCGTTACAGCCGCAACACGCTGTCGAACCTGCTGGGAATCATCAGCAATTCGATGAAGTACGCCAAACGGCAGAAGTGGATTCAGCACAGCCCCACCGAAGACGTTCTGCTGCCCTCCACCCGCAAGTGTCAGAACCAGCGCCATATGGAGCGCAACGCCATCAGCCGCAAGGATCTGGATGCCATCTTCGCCAGATTCCCGGAAGGACACTCCTGCCACCTGCCGATGATGCTCGCTTACCATTGCGGGCTCCGGTTGGGAGAAGTCTTCGGATTGGTCTGGGAAGATATCGACCTGCAGGAGGGAAAGCTCACCGTCAACCGGCAGGTGCAGTGGATGCAGAACATAAGCCGCTGGCTCATCACTGAGCCCAAGTATGAGTCCACCCGCACCATTGCGCTGGACAACACAATCTGGTCATTGCTCCGCCGAGAACATACGCGCCAGCTTCAAAATAGATTGCGCCTCGGTCCCGGGTACCGCCGCTACTACGAGGACAGGGACCATCTGCTGAGCGAGACCGGCACAAAGGAACTGCACCTGGTTACCTTGCGCCCAGACGGCTCCTACATCCAAGCCCGGGCAACCCAGCATAGCAACCACGTCATCAAAACCGAGCTGGGCATTGAAAACTTCGATTTCCACAGTTTACGCCATACCCATGCTACTGAACTGAGCGAGTTCGGCGTGAACCCTAAGGAGATCCAGCGCCGTTTGGGCCACAAGAGCCTCGAGGTCACCACGCGTCGGTATATCCACGCTACGGAGGAGATGCAGCGGCAGTCGGTGGGGATTATGAACCAGATGTATCAGGCGAGGTGAAGCAGACAATTGCATAAGAATAGCCGCCCTGGAGTTGATGAGGCTCCGGGCGGCATACTTTATCTGCAGGGAATAATGATGTTGCATCTGGTCATTTTGCAAAACCATCGGGTTGTTGCGCATACATACAAACGCGCATACAAACCTCGATTTTCCGGGCTTTATCACGTACATATCGCCCTCTACAAACGTGGCCAAATTGTGGCCAAGATGTACGCCGATATGTACACACAAAAGCCACTTGCAGGATGCGCATCTAGAACATGCAAAAAGGAGCCTATCCTTTCGGATAGACCCCTTGATTTTGCAAGAAATTACTTGGAGGCGTTCTCCACAGCCACAGCCACGGCGACGGTAGCGCCAACCATGGGGTTGTTGCCCATGCCGATCAGGCCCATCATCTCAACGTGCGCAGGCACGGAGGAGGAACCGGCGAACTGAGCGTCGGAGTGCATACGGCCCAGGGTGTCGGTCATGCCGTAGGAGGCGGGGCCGGCAGCCATGTTGTCGGGATGCAGGGTACGGCCGGTGCCGCCGCCGGAAGCAACAGAGAAGTACTTCTTGCCAGCCTCGGTCATTTCCTTCTTGTAGGTGCCGGCAACGGGATGCTGGAAGCGGGTGGGGTTGGTGGAGTTACCGGTGATGGAAACGCCCACGCCCTCGTGCCACATGATGGCAACGCCCTCGCGGACGTCGTCAGCGCCGTAGCAGTTGACCTTCGCACGCTCGCCGTCGGAGTAAGCGGTCTTGTTCACAACGGTCAGGGCATGATCTTCCTTCACGTCGGCAGACAGGTAGTCATACTTGGTCTGCACATAGGTGAAGCCGTTGATGCGGGAGATGATCATGGCAGCGTCCTTGCCCAGGCCGTTCAGGATAACGCGCAGGGGATTCTGACGAACCTTGTTGGCGTTACGGGCGATACCGATAGCACCCTCGGCGGCAGCGAAGGACTCGTGGCCGGCCAGGAAGGCGAAGCACTCGGTAGCCTCGTCCAGCAGCATGGCGCCCAGGTTGCCGTGGCCCAGACCAACCTGACGCTGGTCAGCAACGGAGCCGGGGATGCAGAAGGCCTGCAGGGCCTCGCCGATGCACACGGCGGCTTCCTTAGCGGTCTTGACGCCCTTCTTCAGAGCGATGCCGGCGCCCAGCTCGTAGGCCCACTTGGCATTCTCGAAGCAGATGGGCTGGATGCCCTCGGTGATGCCGTAGCCGTCAACACCGTGCTCGTTGTTGAACTTCTTCAGATCCTCCCAGGAGGCGAAGCCGTACTTGTCCAGAACAGGCTGCAGCTGAGGCATGCGGCCTTCGTAGTTTTCAAACAGAGCCATTTTTACATACCTCCTCTATTACTGATGACGGGGATCGATCCAGGCGACCGCGCCGTCTTCGGCCTTGAAGCGGCCGTAGGTGCCGATGTTCTTGGCATAGGCCTCGTTGGGCTCCATACCCTTCTTGATGGCGTCCATCATCTTGCCCAGGGACAGGAACTGGTAGCCGCAGATCTGGTTGTCCTTATCCAGAGCGATCTTCAGCACGTAGCCCTCGGCCATCTCCAGGTAACGGGGGCCCTTTTCCAGGGTGCCGTACATGGTGCCGACCTGGCTGCGCAGGCCCTTGCCCAGGTCCTCCAGACCAGCGCCGATGCGCAGGCCGTCATCGGAGAAAGCGGACTGGGTGCGGCCGTACACGATCTGCAGGAACAGCTCGCGCATGGCGGTATTGATGGCGTCGCACACAAGGTCGGTGTTCAGCGCCTCGAGGATGGTCTTGCCAGGCAGGATCTCGGAGGCCATAGCGGCGGAGTGGGTCATGCCGGAGCAGCCGATGGTCTCAACCAGCGCTTCCTGGATGACGCCCTGCTTGACGTTCAGGGTCAGCTTGCAGGTGCCCTGCTGAGGAGCGCACCAGCCGATGCCGTGGGTCAGGCCGGAAATGTCCTTGATCTCCTTCGCCTGCACCCACTTGCCCTCTTCGGGGATGGGCGCGGGGCCATGGTTGGGGCCCTTGGCGACACAGACCATTTCTTCAACTTCCTTGGTGTAAAGCATGGAATGTTTCCTCCTATCTCATGATAGTCGTGAATAGAGGTCGATTTTGCCTCATACGGATTCATTATATCATAATATTCGCATCTTGGGTAGTGTTTTTTTGCACCACATGAAAATTTGTTTGGAATTTATCAAATCGCTTTCCTTCTTGCGTCCTTGGACGCATCCACCTCGTGCCACTCGCCATCCAGGCGAACGGCATTCCACACATGCAGCCGCCGTTCGCCGCGTCCGCATCGGTATTCGCATTCAATTCCACAGATTCCGCACAGCAGGTACAGCACATCCGCATAGCCCTGACAGTTGGCTTGCCTGTCTTTGAGGACGCTCGCTGCGCCGACCAGCCTTTCGTAGCCCTTCTTTCCCGGCGCGGTGTGAACATAGCGGATATTCCGGCAAATCCAGCTGTACACATGGTGGAAACGGACTTCTTCGGCTCCTGAGCGGATGGCTTCCATAGCAATATCACAGGCATTAGCCAGACCAAAGAATTCAGCATTGGTCAATACAGGTTTTCTGCCATGGCTCCAGTGATCCAGCATCCGCACACCCTCGCGATATTTGATTTTCGCCGTAAGTACGGCTCCCCTGCCCCGGCTGCGGACGATACGATGCTGCACCCCCTGCGCCATGGGCAGTCCAGTGATGAGGGCTTCCAGGAAGGCTGCGTCGTTCATGCGAGCAGACAGTGCAGGCGTGATCTCGCATTTCACGTCCGTCTCCCGCACGGATTGAACCTGCGCCAGATACGCCGCCAGCGCACTCATTTCCCCGATCACAGCAGCATCTCCAGACACTTGACCCATGCCGTCAGCGCTTCCTGCGTGAACTCCGCCAGCGCGCGGGCATAGGCGGCGTACACATCAGGATGAGCATTTTCCAACCAGCGCAGGCTTTTCTTCGGGCCGCAGTAGGGCTGATGCAGCAGGTCGCAGGCGATCTCAAGTGAGTCCGTCAGCAGCCAGTGCCAGCGGTACAGGCCCTCCGCATCGGCGCGGGCGGAGCGGGCGAGCATCTTCCGGCACCACGTGAGTGATTCCTCGTTTTCCCCGGCAGACTTCCCCGGCTGGGCGGCAATATAGTCCCGCACCCGCGCTCGGAGCGCCGTGCCCTTCCCCTGCGAATCATGGAGAACCACACCGTCCGCAATCTGCACTGCCTCATCCAACGCATCGTCCGCTGCGAAATAATCCGCAGGGTATACCCACACATCCATCTGCACGCCATCGACGATGGACACATCATGATGGGCCTCATGATCCGCAAGGATAAGCGCGTCAAAATCGCTACCCTCGTTGTCCATTCCGTCCGCATAGGAGCCGTAGAGGATCAGCGCTTCGGGCGCATAGGTTCCATACAGGTAGTTGAGGATGCTTTCCACAGCATTCGCCTCCTTTCCTCCGTATTCTACCATAAACACAGTGTATCCGCAACGCATGAAATACGGTCCCTCCGCATAGCATGGAGGGACCGAGTTGATTAAGGAGGTATGCCCATGACCCTGTCCGAGCTGCGACAGAAGGACGTGATCAACACCCGCGATGGCAGGAGCCTGGGAAAGGTGATGGACATCGAATTCTGCCTGTGCGACGGGCGTATCACCGCGATCGTAGTCCCGGGTGAGTTCAGGTTCGGCCACATGCTGCGAGGCGAAAGGGCCGGCGTCGTTATTCCTTGGGAGATGATCTGCAAGATCGGAGACGACGTGATCCTGGTGGATATAGAGTTTGGTTAAGGCTGCGGCGTGGACTCAGCAAGCGGCCAGTTCATGGGGAGCTTGGTTGCTATGGGCGTGGGGCTCGCTATCTGGAAGGCTTGCGATCCATCCGGGTTGGGTGTGTAGGTAACATAGGGCATGGGGGTTGCAGTAAGGAAGGGATGCAGTTCATAATAGCCCTGATCGCCCATGATGGTCACATGCTCCAGGGATTTGAGGTGCGCGCCTTTGATGGAAACCTGCTGGGGCTGATCCTCGTCGGCAAGATAGAAGACCTGTCCGCTGCCATCGTTCCGGCCCAGCAGCAGACGGTACACCGGCATATCGTTGCCCAGCCTGTCCGTGCCGATCACAGTATCCTCTTCCATATAGCCCAGAACGAAGTATACGTCATCCGCCAGCGTGCGGGCTTCATGCCGGGTGGAGGTGATGTAGGCATGACCTTCGTAAAGCCCCTTGGCAGCCTCGGGATAAGACATCGCACTGTACTGGATGTGCATCGTAGCGCTCTTGGGAATGTTGCTGGCGTGGATGAGCGCCATGCCGTCCTTGGAAACCACCACGGACAGTTGCGCCTCCTCAATACGCAAGGCTTTCTCAAAGTACCAGAAGGTGCAGCGGGAGGCTGAAATGGCCATCACCCCCGCAACGACGATGCCCAGCAGCAGCGCCAGCCAGGTGCGGCGCTTGCGGCGTTTCTTCATTTTCTTGACCGTGGTGACAAATTCGGGCGCCGCGCTCTGCACGGGCAGCTCGATCTTGGCTTCGCCCTTCATCTCTGAATAGACCTTGTCGCATGGCGGGCACTCCTGCATATGCTCGTCCACCATCGCCTTTGCTTTTTCGCTGGCTGTTCCGTCGATGCACATGGGCATCAGGTCGCGGACGATATCGCAATCATGTTTCATGTTCCATCTGCTCCTTCCATAAGTGGTTCAGCTGTTGGCGGCCCCGGTAGTAGATTGTTCTTGCCCAGGTGGCGGGCTTGCCGAAAAGCGCGCCAATCTCCTCATGGCTCAATTCACCAAAGGTGCGCAGCGTCAGCACCTCCCGGTACGGCTCGGGCAGGCTGTGCAGCAGCCGATGGATGGTCAGCCGCTTCTCCTTTTCCAACAGGGAGTCGGTGAAATCTGCCTCCTCAGGCAACTCCTCCACCGGCGTAGGCGGCGGCTTTCGGCACCAGGTGAAGTACTGCCGTTTGGCTATGCCGCATAGCCAAGTGGACGGCGTGCACTGGCCGCGGAAGTTCTTCCACTGCTTCATCGCCTGATAGAAGGTCTCCTGGGTGAGCTCATCCGACAGGGCTTCGTCGCCGGTCAAACGCAGCAAGAATGACCGAACCTTGTTGTATTCCTCATGACATGTATGCTCGAAGTCATTCACCATGGTCGCCTCCTTTCCGCTCAATTTTCTGAAACAAAAGGCCTTTGCGCCTGTTAGTCGCAGAAAAACGGAAAATGTGTCACGCTGATACGAAAAAATCCGGAAGTATCTCCGGATCGATCTATTTCAGTCTTTCGGCACATTCTCCGTTTCAAATGCTTTTCAAACCATCATACAGTTCATTGAAGGACTTCATCCGATTGCAGCGGCCATAGGAAAGCGCCCGATCTTCGCCAAATTCAAGCAGGAAGCATTTCGTCAGTTCCTCTACCGTCTGCTCCAGCGCCGTAAAAAACTGCTGATAAGCAAAATTGCTGGCAGGCGTGCCTTCTTCAAAGCTGTTAATGATCAGGGATTCTGTCACCTGATCCAGCGGATACATCTTAATGTGCATCAGCTCATGGATAATGACTTCTTCCAGATTCTCCTGCTTTGGGTTGGCGACATTGAGCAGCAGAATCGCCTTCCTGTCATCACAGTCGATCTTGAAATCGCCTGTCTTACGCCAGCCAGGATCCTCCACCAGCTCCAGCTTAACGTCCCAGGCCGGGCTGATCCGCAGCTTCCTGATGTACTTCTCAAACAACCTATTGATGTTATCGTAGTCAAGCATATGAATGCCTCCTCCCGTTTTTTTCATTCCGGTACGTCTTCCGCATCCATCAGTGGAATGCCCCGCTCCTTCAGTGCCCTTGCCAGCATGCCCATCCCGTCAATGCGCACGCCGGAGAAGGTACCGTCATAAATCTGTTTTACACCGCAGGTCGGACTGCGGGACTGAAGGATTGCCATGTCAACACGTTTGTCCGCGATCATCTCCATCGCCCGCTGCACGCCAAGGCGGAAATTCTCCGTGCAGTCATCCCCATCCTTCGTCAGAACGCGGTCGCCCACCCATTCCACCGGCTTGCGAGGACAGGGCAGCCCACCGAGCATTTCCGGGCAGACAGGGATGATCTCATGCCCTGCCACAAAACGCAGGACGCGCTCATTGCGGTTGTTGCCGCCGTTGTATTTGCAGTTTTCGCCCAGCAGGCAGGCAGATACCACGATCCTCATATCAAATCTCCAGTAGTCTTTCTTTCGTTTCGCGGCCCTCGCGGAGTAGCGCCATCATCGCGTCACGGTCATTGTCGCGCAGGGCGTCGCGATACTCCGTCACCCGTTGGACGAGATCCTCCACCACGGGAAGCAGAGCCTCCCGGTTGTCGAAGAAAAGCTCCGTCCACATTCCCTCATTGAGCTTCGCCACACGAGTCATGTCCGCAAAGGAACCCGCAGAGAAGCCACGGTGCTTATCTGCCAGGGGGCACTTGACGTATGCGCTGGACACGATGTGGGCCAGCTGACTGGTGTAAGCGATCATCTCGTCGTGGGTCTTCGGCGCGGTAAACTGAACCCGGCGGAAGCCCAGGTCAAGAAAGAAATCCCGGGCCGTTTGCAGCAGTTCCGGGTCGTCGTTGCCGTCAGTGCACAGGATCATGCTGGCGTTGTCAAACAGGTCATCCTTGGCGTACCGGAAGCCGGAATGCTCACGGCCTGCCATGGGATGTCCGCCGAGGAAATGCCATTCCCCTGCCCTCGCCAACGGCACCAGCTGCTCGCAAATATGCTGCTTCACGCCGCCGCAGTCGATAACCAGGCAACCCGGCTTGAAGTCCGCTGCATGGGTCTTGACCCACTCGACGATGGCGCCAGGGTACAGACTGACCAGCACCATATCGCAGGTGCGAAGGCTTTCGTCCGTCAGTTCCGCGTCGATGGCGCCCATCAGGAACGCCTGCTGGATGGTCTGCTGATTCAGATCGCAGCCATACACGGTATGCTCAGTGTGGAGCTTGATGGTACGGGCCAGCGAGCCGCCGATGAGGCCCAGGCCGATAATCGCGATATTCATAAAAGACCCCTCCGTTCTACATTACTACCCAGGTAGTATTCGACAGAACGGAGGGTTTTCCTTTTTACTTAATGGTTAGAACAGAGGAAGGACAAATTCAGGCCGTCTTTTCCTCGTTGGCAGGAGCTTCCGCCTTCTTGACCTTGGGCACATGGTATTCGCACTTGGGGTCGAAGCGGACGGACTCCGGGGGAACTTCCAGCTCCTCGGGATGGGCCAGGAAGTGCTTCATGGTCAGGAAGAACTCAGCATAATGAGCGCCGGAACAAACGCGCTCATCCGCGGTGATGCCGATGGGCAGGAAACGCTTCATGCGGGTTTGACCGCCTTCCACCACAGCAATGCGCTCCTGGGTACCCATGCCGAAGAACAAACTGGTAGAGCCAAAGTTGTAGATGTGGTGGTTGACATGATGCAGGCCGATGGAGGCATTGTTGGTAATGTACATGGAGGTGTGGAAGGGCAGCTCATCCAGCAGAGCACCGGGACACAGGCCATAGCGGTCCAGCAGGCGCACCAGCATGATGATAGCAGTGGGCAGTCCGGGTACAGCAAAGAGCAGGCCAAGGAGCTTGTCCAGGAAGTTCTTGTTCTCCGGCACGCGATTTGCCTCGATGACCGCCATCATACGGTCACGCACGTCAAAAATGGTGTCCGTCAGGTCGTACTTGATCTTAACTGCAGTCTCCTCGGAATCATGGCGGGTTGGATCCTTGAGCATGGTGAAGGACACGGAGCAGTTGTTGCGGGAGAAGAACTGCTTGTTCATGATGAATCGGTTGATCTCCGGATGCTGGCTGACCGTGCGCACAAAGGAAGCGATGATGATCTGCATGTAGGTGATCTTCTCGCCCTCTGCGCTCTTTTTGGCGATGTAGCGGCTCATGATCTCGAAATCCGCCTTGTGCTGCAGGAACACCTGTGCATCGCAGCGCATGGGCATGACATAGGGCGTAATGCGGACGGTAGGATCAATGCCTTTCACGCGGCGTCCGTCGGGTCGGAATCCAAACATGGGTATACCCCCCTCTTTTGCTTTTGCGGCAGTGTATGAAATGAATGGTATGAAAATGAACGTTTGCCGCCATTTTTATTCTAACAGATGAACGACGTTTGTCAATCATGAATTTCTCTGAATCGAAAGAAAAACCGCATGGCTTCATGCACCACACGGTTTGATCGATTTACTTCCACAGCGGCGTGGGATAGAGCCCCTCCTCCGCCATCTTGGCCAGAGCCGCCTTGACCTGGGGCTTATCCTCCTGATAGGTCACGCCGTACCAGCGGGAGGGGCACTTGAGCACCTCCACCGAGGCAGTCCTCTTCTCCAGCATGCCGTTGACCACCATGGGCAGGTAGAACTCCGCCTTCAGTGGATTCTGCTTCACCGTTGTCTGATGGAAAACAGGGAAGGTCACGCCCATCTCGTCAATGATGGAGGGTGTGAAGCCGAACATGTTCATGCTGACCGGAGCATCCGCAGGCAGGCGCTGATAGGTTTCACCATCCTCGGTGAACATCGGGCCATCGCAGGTGCCGATGATATGGGTGCGCTCGGTAACGGTGGTCAGGCATCCACAGTTGTCGGTGACGCAGACCCCGCGGGACACATAGCCATTTTCTGTCAGCGTGTTGCGCAGCTCGTAGCCGACCATAAAGTAGCGGGCCTTATCATCATCCTGAAGCTGGCAGAGCTTTTCATAGGCGATTCGGTAGGCCTCCACTCCGTAGTAGTCATCTGCGTTGATGACCAGGAATGGCGCGTCAATGTACTCCTTGCAGCACAGCACCGCATGTCCGGTGCCCCAGGGCTTCACGCGGCCTTCTGGGATCGCAATGCCATCGGGCAGCATATCCAGCTGCTGGAAGGCATAGGTCACGTCCATATGCTTCTCGATGCGGCTTCCGACAATGCGCTTGAAATCCTCCTCGATTTCATGCTTGATGATGAAAATCACCCGCTTGAAGCCAGCGCGTTTTGCATCAAATACAGAATAATCCAGGATCGCTTCGCCGCTGGGGCCCACGGGATCCATCTGCTTGAGGCCGCCGTAGCGGGAGCCCATGCCCGCTGCCAGAATGACCAGAATCGGTTCTTTCATCATAATCCCTCCCAATGATGGATATTACAACCATCATACCCCATTTATGAAGCTGTGTCAAATGTAAAACTTTGCGAAAGACAGAAACATGATTGCGTTTCCGGCTCATTTGTCGTATAATATAGGTTGAATGATTGTTATCACGACCCAGGAGGCTTCGATATATGGATTTCCTGAAAACCCTATTGGCCTATATGACCCTTCTGACCACCCTTGGCGTGCAGGAAGGCCCCGCGCCTGAAACCATCCCGACGCCCACGCCCCTGCCCACGCATATCACCGCATCTCCGGTGCCCTACCAGACCGAGGCGCCTACCGCAACGCCCGCGCCCACCGGCTCCGCTGCGCCTGCGCTGACGCCCAATTCCCGCTATGCCAAGCTCGCCTTCGGCAACAGCGGCAACAATGTCAAAAAGCTGCAGAACCGGCTGATCGATCTGGGCTACATGCCCAAGGGCTCGGCTGACGGTCAGTATGGATACCAGACCTTCAACGCTGTCAAGGCCTTCCAGAAGGCCAACAGCCTGAGCGTGGATGGCGTGGCCGGTCCCGCGACACTGACCAACCTGTATGAGAATCCCAATGTCGTGGCCGTGGTGGAAGCCACCGTCGTCCCGACTGCTTCCCCCACACCTGCCCTGCCCCCGCTGGCCACCCCCGGGGCAAATGCCGGCATTACATCCCCTTCCTCCCCTGATGCATCCGTACCTGCAGTCAGCAGCAACGCGCTGACCCTGCTGGAGGGCGCGTATATCATCTCCGGCACTGACGGCGAGTCCCTCTACCGGGAGGCCGTGGTGAACGACCTGCCTGCGCTGGTTCGCCCTGACCTGTGGCTGAATGCCGATGGTATTCCGGTCATGTCCCTGACGCAGCTGGCGGATTGCCTGGGCTGGACGCTCATGGGCTCCAGCGCCGACGGCGTCTATGCCCTCACAGCCTGCGGCTACACTGTCAGCATCCACTTCAAGCCTGACGGTCTGTCCCTCCTGGTAGACGGTGAACCGCTGGTGGTTCCTGAGGCGGACATTTTCCTCCAGGATGGCACGCTCTATGCTACCGATTCCTTTCTGCGCACAGTGCTCAAGGCACAGACGGTCTTCGATGCGGATGAAAAATCCCTCGTGCTCTTCCTGACCGATAAGAGCATTGCAGGCGCTCAGGATTAAGCCCTCAACAAAGCATCCCCCGCAGAAACAACCTCTGCGGGGGATTTCGTATGCTTATCTCAAGCCGCCATAGCCATCGTTATATTCGATGGTCTGCTGGTACATCTTGTAGTGGGAGGTATGCAGCTTTTCGCGCTTGATCTCCTGACCGTTCTTGTACCAGACCTTGTAGGTCTCCACCGTGTAACCAGTTCGGGCCTTAACGGTGGTCTTCTCCTGTCCGACCTTTAGATCGGGATTGTAAACATAGAGGGGTTCAGATGGCGGTTCCTTGACGTAGGTGGTTTCGCTGACCAGATCAATGGTCACGCCCTCGCCCAGGGTTTTGCCGTAGATTTCCACCGTCACCTTGCGGTTGGCGTAGTTCGCCACGATAAAGAGGGGCCACTCTGTATCATTCTTGAAGCGGAAGTCCAGATTGGGCCAGTTGACGGTGGCGTCCTCGCCCTTTTCCACATAGTTGCTCGGCCATGCATGGGGATCGCGGTCGATGATCTTCAGGTTCGCGCGGGCAACCGCGTTGAAGAGCGTCGTGCTGGTCTGACAGACGCCGCCGCCGATCTCATCGAAAGTCTCGCCGCCCGCGATGGCTGCGGCAGGTTTGTAACCCTTGGCCTCCGTGCGCTGACCAGTCGCCTGGTTAAAGGAGAAGGTCTCTCCGGGAAGGACGGTGGTGTGACTGATGGCTTCCGCCGCCAGACGGATGTTGGTGTTGCGGTTGGCGCTGGAGGTTGTCTCCGTCGTGAAGGACGAAATGCGGCCGAAGGTGTTCATCAGCTCCGCCTTGGTCACTGAGGCCAGCTGGATCTGCGGCTCAACCCACACGTTCTCCTGATACCTGCCGCTGTCCAGTAATCCGGTCACAGCCTGATAGATCTGTTCCGCGTCGACGTAGACGCCCGATTCATCGCTGTTGAAGGTAAAGGTCTTCGTGGAAGGATCGAAGGTCGCGACAGAGGCGTTCACCGGCTCCCGGTTGATGGAAGCGGCGATACCGTCGATAATCTGGCGCACCACATCCCGGTCATAGGTAGTGATGGTGTAGTATGCGCGTGGATTGGTGAGGGCGTCCTGCACAGTGGAAAGGCGCTGGCGGAAGGGCGTGATGGTCGTTCCGCGGATGGACGTGGTGTTCATGCGGCCCACGGCGTAAGCCTGCAGCACCACCTCGTCAATGTTGCGGTACAGCGGGACGGTATTTGAGTCAATCTGCCAAGCATTGCCGCCCACGTTCACCGTGATGGCAAAGGTGCTCCCCTCGCCGCCGGGCACCTGGCTGACGGCATCCACAGCCTCCGCTCGGGTCATGCCGCCCACATGCACACCATCGATGTACACGCCGGAGAATATCCGGTCGCTGTTCATAAACTGGCGGTAGCTTTCGTGGGTAGCGTTCACGCCGCTGTCAAGGCTGACAATGCTGCCGTTAACAAAGGCATAATTGGGCATATTGGCGTACTTCACGCCCATCAGCTGCGGCGCGGCAAACATCAGCAGCACGCCTGTGGCCATCAGGCAGATCAAAGCGACGCTCAGCCACAGGAAGGTGTGCTTGTCCCTGCGTTTTTTCTTTCGTAACGGCTTTGCAGCACGGGCTGAGAAATCCGTCTGGTCAAAATCGCTGTAGGTGGACAGCTGGCGCTGGGTACGCACCGGCTCCTTGAGCTGCACACGCTGGTTGGGCTGCGTCTGGCGCAGCTGCTCCTGCCTTTCCAGCAGCTCCTGGGAGCGGCCGATGGGCGCGCGGGCCTGTCTCGTACGGGGCGCGGTTTTGGGCGCAGTGTCCTCCGGACGGGAATAGCGATCGACGCGGCGATTCCTGCCCTGGGGTGTTTCGGTCATTTGGGCTCCTCCTGAGGGGTATTAGGGATCGTTTCGATGGGCCATGCGGTAGGAAAGCTGCTGCAGGCTGTCAGACAGGTGAACGTTGACCACCAGCATGTCCTCGGGGTGGCTGAGGTCTGTCGGCGCAAAGTTCCAGATGGCGCGCACACCGCACTCATAGAGCCGGTTAAGCGCGTCCTGCGCGTTGCGCTTGGGCAGCGCCAGAACAGCGATATCCACCACATTGTCCCGGATGAAATCCTCCAGCGTGTCCATATGGAGCACAGGAATCTCGCCCAGGCTGCGGCCGACCTTCGTTTCCACCGTATCAAATAGCGCCACGGTGCGAAAGCCTTCCCGGGAGAAGGTGGGGTACTGAGCCACCGCACAGCCGATGTTGCCCGCACCCAGAATAATGAGGCGGTGCTCGTTATCCAGGCCAAGGATCTCGCCGATGTGGCCCTTAAGCTCAGTCACCTTATAGCCATAGCCCTGGCGGCCAAAGCCGCCGAAGCAGTTGATATCCTGACGGATCTGGGAAGGCGTCAGATGCATCCTTTCACCCAGCTCCTGGGAGGAGATGGACGTGACGCCGGCGGCCTCCAGCTCGCGCAGATGGCGATAGTAGCCGGGCAGACGGCGGATGACCGCGTCGGAAACATGACCAGCCATGGCATAGTCCTCCTTGTATCTCGTGAATCGGTGGTATATGTAACGGTTTATTATATCACATTTTCCAGCGAATGACAAGGCATACCGTCCGCATTCGCGACACGGGCAGACCGGCTCACGTCAGCGGCGGTGATTGCGCACTTCACCGCGGAGAATATCACCGGTATGCACGTCGCAGCCCACCTGCATGGCGATGATCTCCCCGCCCACTCCAAGGGTATCGACGATTTCTCCAGTCTTTTCCCGCAGGAAGGGCACCGACTTGATCTGCCTCACGCCATCGGGGGTGAGCAGCTCCAGCGCGTCGCCGGCATGGAAGCGGTTTTTCAGCAGGAAGCGGGCATTCTCCCCTACCCTGCTGTCCGCGATGGCACGGGCGATGTACTCCCGATCCTGATGAAAGCCTTCCGCTCCGCCGGGTTCCTGCGGCTTGTCCATCGCAAAACCGGTATCGCTGTCCCGGTGACTGGCACAGGCAAGCTCCGCCATCAGGAACGGCAGCTCCGCCTCGAAGGCAGCGGGACTATCCGCATACAGGTCGAGCGCACGGCGGTAGGCTGCCGTCACCGTGGCAACGTAGTATTCCGTCTTCATGCGGCCTTCGATCTTGAGGGAGGCCACGCCTGCCTCAATCAGCTTGGGCAGCACGGGCATCAGGCACAGATCCTTCGCAGAGAAAATGTAGGTGCCGTTGTCGTCCTCGCAGACAGGCCAGTACTCACCGGGCCGCTTTTCCTCCACCACATGATACTGCCAGCGGCAGGGCTGCGCGCACTCGCCCTGATTGCCACTGCGGCCCACCATCGCGGCGGACAGCAGGCAACGGCCGGAGTATGCCATGCAGGCCGCGCCATGAACAAAGGTCTCGATTTCCACGCCATCCAGGTTGGAAATCATGCTGCGCATCCGCTCAATGGACGTTTCCCGCGCGAGGATAACGCGCTCGCAGCCGAGGCTCTGGTAGTGCTTCACTGCCGCAGTGTTGACCGTACTGGCTTGGGTAGACACATGGAGCGCCAGTCCCGGCACCTGTTCTCGAAGGGTCACCACCGCGCCGATATCGCTGACGATAGCCGCATCAACGCCGATGGCATGGGCAATGCGGGCCGTCTCCACAAAGTCTTCTATCTGGTCATCAAAAGGAAAGACGTTCATGGTCAAGTAGAATTTCTTCCCCTTCGCATGGCAGAGGGCAACCGCTTCCCGCAGCTTCTCCTCGTCAAAATTGCCTGCAAAGGCACGCAAACCAAAGCGCTTCATGCCGCCGTACACCGCGTCCGCGCCGAAATGGAGGGCTGTCTTCAGCGCCTCCATGCTTCCTGCAGGACACAAAAGCTCAGGAATCTTCATACGTTCGTCCTCAGTAACTCAATTTCGCATTCCAAATTTACTGGATGCCGCGCTCGGCGTCGTATTCCCGCCACAAGGGTGCGTAAATCTTCACAGCCTGCTCGTGCTCCTGCAGCGTACGGGAGAAGTGCAATTCGCCGCTCTCCGGGTCCTTGGCGCAGAAGTACAGATAATTCTCGGCTATGAAGGTTTCATCCGGGTAGAGAGCGGCATAGATCGCAGCCTCCGACGGGTTGCAGATCGGCCCCAGCGGCAGTCCCGTCACCTGATAGGTGTTGTAGGGGCTGTTCAGCGCCAGGTCGGAGTTGCTGAGGCTCATCTTGCGTAAGCCGGTGACGTAATGGATCGTCACATCGGATTGCAGCTTCATACCCTTCTTTAATCGGTTATGGAAGACCGCCGAGGTCTTGGCAAAGTCGCTGTCCTTGGCTTCCTTTTGGATCAGAGACGCAAGGGTGATTACCTCATCCATGGTCATGCCCATCTCGTCCGCGCGGGACTGGAATTCCATCGGATAAACATGGTCGGTCTGGCTGAGCAACTTGCGGATGATATCCTCCGCCGTAGCGGTCACATAGACCTCGTAGGTATCCGGGGCCAGGTAGCCCTCCAGGACGTACTTGCGCTGGGCGACGTTCTTGGAGGTCATCACATCGGCGATGTAGTAATAGTCCGCAAAGTCCGTGCCGCGCTTGCACAGCTCCAGGAACTCGGCGCTGTCATCAAGCACACCCTTTTCCACCAGGCTGGCGGCGAATTTCTCGATCGTCCAGCCAGGGATCAGCGTGATATTTCGCACAATGGGATTGCCGTCGCCCATGGTGAGCTGATCGGCGATCTCTCCCATGGTCATGGATGGCTTGAGCAGATACGAGCCAGCCTGGATTTTCTGGCCCATGCCGGCAAAGTCACAGTAATACTTGAACACCGTGCGGTTGCGGATGAGTCCGGCTGCCTCAAGGTTATTCGCCACACGGGTCAGACTCTGACCGCTCTCCACGTTGAAGGCAACTTCCGCATGGTTGGCGCTATCCGGCGGGGCGAGGTATTCATCGTAGATCTTATTCCAAATGGTGCTGATGATGCCGATGACCACCAGCAGACTGCCCGCCGCCACCAGCACCGGGCGGATAATGCGCCACAGCACGCTGTACCAGTAGGGGCCATACTGCCGCTCGTCGCGGACGCTTTGGTAGGTGTCATTGTGCTTTTTCAAAACGCATGACCTCCTGATTTGACTGTATCATACTGCCGCAAAGGACGCGGCCAAAGGCTCCCTCCCGGAGGAAACTGGCTTCGCGAGCGTTAGAAAAACGTGAGCGAAGACTGAGTGAGAACACGGGACATAGGCCCTGCACTACCGCAGCAAGGTCGTGCAGCCAAACACTTTTCCTTTGGGGCTGGGTGGGCTGTTTCGGCGAATCCCCGCGGATTCGCGAAAGGCGCGTGGGCCTTTTTGCGCTGCGGCGCGGAGCAGGGGTTTCACCCCTGTACCCCACCAGGGGCTAATGCGGCCCCTGGACCCGCGCAAGGGTCATCGACCCTTGACCCTTTTTTCCTCTCCCGGGTTAGTTGTCCAGACCGGGGATGCCCATGTCGATGTTGGCGGCTTCCGTCACGATCTTGAAGATATCCGCCAATGCCTGCTGCAGGCGCATTTCCGCCAGCATATACTTACTCACCGTCGGATTGCCAAACAGCAGCGCAGTGATCCCCTGGAACCGCTGCATATCATCATCGTCCGGCTTCGTACCAGCCACTGCGCCCATCTGCAGCTTCACCTGAAGCTTCTTGTATTCCTTGATCAGCGCCGCCGTGGTCTCGTCCGACATGACCTCATCCTTCAAGCCGTGATAGGTCTGATATTCCTCACTCTGACGAATATCCTGCGCCAGACGATGAGCATTGGAGTACTCCATATAATTTAACCGTCCTTTCATATCATGAAACGAATCTACCGTGGTAATTCTTCCCGGCAAAGTAAAGAAGAAGGCACATTGTTGCACCTTCTTCTATGATAACAGATATGAAGCTTTTCGTCAAACGTCAAGAATAATGGGAAGGATCATCGGATTGCGCTTGATCTTCTCGAAAATGTAGCGATGCAGTTCATCCTTGATGCGGTTCTTGAGCATCGGCCAGTCCTCGCCCGCCAGGCTGGAGGAGGACAGGATCTGCCGAACCACATCGCGGGTATTCTCGATGATATCCTCATTTTCGCGGACGTAGATGAAGCCGCGGCTGATGATATCCGGACCAGACACCAGCTTACGCTCGTCGCGGTTGATGCCCATCACCACGATGATCAGGCCGTCCTGGGAAAGATGCTTGCGGTCACGCAGCACCACGTTGCCCACATCACCCACGCCAAGGCCGTCCACCAGCACGCCGCCGGTGGGCACCTGCTCGGCCAGGTAGAGGCCCTCCTGATTCATCTCGATCACCTGGCCCATTTCGGGCAGGACGATGTTCTGGCTGGGCATACCCATGGATTCCGCCAGCTCAGCATGCTGCCAGAGCATGCGGTACTCGCCGTGCACAGGAATGAAATACTTGGGCTTCACCAGCGCGTGCATCAGCTTGAGTTCTTCCTGACATGCGTGACCGGAGACGTGCACGGCCTCCATCTTGTGGTAGACCACCTGCGCGCCGCAGCGGTAAAGCTGGTTGATCACGCGGCTGAGGTTCTTCTCGTTGCCGGGGATGGGGCTGGCGGAGATGATGACCATGTCGCTGGGTCGGATTTGGAGCTTGCGGTGCTCGGAATACGCCATGCGGGTCAGGCCTGCCATAGCCTCGCCCTGGGAGCCCGTGGTCATCACGAGAATCTCGTCATCCTCGTACTGATCCAGATCATCCGCCTCGATCAGCACACCCTCGGGAATGTGCAGTTCACCGATCTGCATACCCACGCGGCTGACGTTGACCATGCTGCGGCCGATGAAGCACACCTTGCGCCCATAAGCCACGGCGTTGTCGATCACCATCTGCATGCGGTGAATGTTGGACGCAAACATCGCCACGATCACGCGGCCCGTCGCATCGCGAAACATCTTCTCGAAGGTCTCGCCGATCTTCTTTTCTGACATGGTCTGGCCGGGACGTTCCACGTTGGTGGACTCGCACAGCATGCACAACGCGCCCTTTTCGCCGATCTCGGCGAAGGTGGCAAGGTCGGTCACATGGCCGTCGATGGGGGTATAGTCGATCTTGAAGTCGCCGGTCACGACCACGGTACCCGCCGGGCAGGTAATGGCGATCGCGCAGGCGCCTGCAATAGAGTGGCTCACATGGATAAACTTCGCCGTGAAATACTTGCCCAGCTTGATCTCATCCCGGGGCTGCACCACCTGCATGGGAATATTGGGCACCCGATGCTCCTTGAGCTTGAGGTCGACCAGCGCCAGGGTCAGCTTGGTGCCGTACAGGGGCGCGGGCACCTGACGCAGAATGTAGGGCGTTGCGCCGATATGGTCCTCGTGGCCATGGGTGAACAGGTAGCCGCGGACGTTCTTCTTCTTCGCCACCAGGTAGCTCACATCCGGGATGACCAGATCAACGCCCAGCATGTCTTCCTTGGGGAAGATGGAACCGCAGTCCACTACAACGATATCGTCCTCATATTCGAAGACGGTCATATTTTTACCGACCTCATCCACGCCGCCAAGGCTGACGATGCGCAGACGGGAATCCTGTTTCACATTACGCGGGGTCACTGAAATCCTCCTTTCAATCGACGATCCTGCCGCCCAACGTTCCTGGCGAAGGATCAGGGATGAATCAACAAAATAACTTTCGTTATCAAAGTACAGACATAGTTCATGCCATTGCTAATTCTCTTTTTTACTTCGACGAAAACGCCGCGCCAGTTCACTGCACGCATAGTGCGCCCGTGACCACCGGTATGCAGCTGCTGTAACGTCCATGTCCGGTGTGCCGTTCATCCCGCGGCAACACCTTTCGTTCTATTATTATAGCACATCAACAGAAAAAAATCCACCGAAATTTCGCCGAATCTACGGCAATAATTTGGTGGACTTTATGCAAATATCAGAATATTTCATGTCAGCAAGCGGCCATTTCCGTCACAAAACCCGAAACTTAAACGATATTTGCCACTCCAATGTTCTTGCTTATCAGGCGTAAAGGGGGAAGTCCTTCATCAGCGCCTCGACCTCAGCCTTGACCGCAGGAACAGCTGCTTCGCCCTCGTTCACGATACGGGCGATCCACTTGGCGATCATCACCATGTGCTCCTCCTTCAGGCCCCGGCTGGTAATGGCAGGAGTTCCCACGCGCACGCCGCTGGTCACGAAGGGAGATCGCTTCTCATTGGGGACGGTGTTCTTGTTGACGGTGATGTTAGCCTCCTCCAGCAGCTTCTCCAGCAGCTTGCCGGTCATTTCTGTATCGGAGAAATCCAGCAGGATCAGGTGATTGTCGGTGCCGTCCGACACCATCTTGATGCCCTCAGCACGGAAAGCATTCTCAAGCGCCTTGGCATTCAGCACAATCTGATGCTGGTAGGCTTTGAACTCCTCGCTCAGCGCCTCACCGAAACAGACAGCCTTTGCCGCAATGACGTGCATCAGCGGGCCACCCTGCGTACCGGGGAAGATCGCCTTATCGATGGCCTTGCCCCAAGCCTCTTTGCACATGATCATACCGCCGCGGGGACCACGCAGTGTCTTATGGGTGGTGGTAGTGACGAAATCCGCATAGGGCACGGGTGACGGATGCTCCCCTGCCGCTACCAGACCCGCAATATGAGCGATATCGACCATCATCAGCGCGCCGACCTCGTCGCAGATTTCGCGCAGCTTGGCGAAGTCGATCGTACGGGGATAAGCAGATGCACCGGCGACGATCATCTTCGGCTGGCATTCCTTCGCCTTGGCAAGAACATCCTCATAGTCGATATACCCATCCGCATTCACGCCGTAGGACACAAAGTTGAAGTACTTGCCAGACATGTTAACGGGGCTGCCGTGGGTCAGATGGCCGCCGTTGTCCAGGGCCATGCCCATCACAGTATCGCCAGGATTAAGCGCAGCAAAGTACACCGCAAGATTGGCCTGCGCGCCGGAATGGGGCTGAACGTTGACATATTCGCAGCCAAAGAGCTCTTTGGCACGTTCACGGGCCAGATCCTCCACCACATCGACGCACTCGCAGCCGCCGTAGTATCGCTTATTGGGGTAACCCTCGGCATACTTGTTGGTCAAGCAGGAACCCATGGCCGCCATGACCGCGGGAGACACGAAATTCTCACTGGCAATGAGTTCAATATGGGTGCGCTGACGCTCCAGTTCCGCTTCGATGGCAGCGGCAACGGCAGGATCAGCATTGCGGATGATGTTGAGTTCCATGGGCATTTGTCCTCCTGTATGATGATGTACCCTTTTATTATAGCCGCTTTCCGCCCATGGGACAAGGGGGTGAACATCGTTAGTACAATAAGCCAAAAATAAAAAATACCGTACGCTCAGAATGGGCAGCCCCGCAGCACATCCGTCGAATGCTTAATGCTGCTACCTTCCGGTCCTGACATGGTTCACACAGAAAGATCGCACGGGACCCAATCGTCATTGCAATACGGCCTAAATAGTATAGCGCATCGGGGAAAAAAAAGCAAGGGGTTTGTTCACTTTCTGCAAAGAAAAAACTTCTGGCAAATACTTTGAAGTATAAACTGTTTTTTTCTTGAAATTCAAACAAATTCCCTTGACACGCTCACCTATCCCGTGCTATCCTGTCACCGCTGCATTGAACAATGCAGCATGCTTTATGCCAATTGATTTGAACTTCAAACAAACGAGGCTGACCATGAATCAGAACGAGAGCATGATTGATCGGGTGCTGGTGCATCTGTTCAACGATCTTCTGCGCATTGAGGAAAGAACGCTGCAAAAGCAGTTTAGAGACCTCTCCATGCGGGAGGTTCATATCATCGAGGCCGTCTGTGCCTCCCAGGCTGAGGATAATACCATGACCGTACTGGCAGCCATGCTGCGGGTAACGGTGGGTTCCCTCACCGTAGCCATCAAGACGTTGGAGCGTAAAGGCTATGTCATCCGCCAGCGTTCCACTTTCGACAAGCGGCGCGTGCACGTCCTTCCTCTGCCTCCAGCCCTGGAGGTAGAGAAGCATCACCGCGCTTTCCACAGCCGCATGGTGGATGCAGTCACAACCGCCGTTACGCCGGAAGAGCTGGATGTGCTCATCAAAAGTCTGCATGCCATTTACGATTACTTCTACGATCAGGAGGAAGCATAAATGATCCGCATCATCACCGAAGCCATGTCCGATCTGACCCGCCAGGACGCGGCTTCCCTGAATTTCACACTGGTGGCCCAGCCTCTTCGCTTCGGCATGGATGAAATGCTGGACGACGGGATCTCCATCAGCCGGGAGGAGTTTTTCTCACGCCTTCGGATCGCCGCCGAGCTCCCCCACACCTCCATGGTACCCATGGCCTTCTGGCTGGATGCCTTCAACAAGCGCCTGCGGGATCCTGCAGATGAGGTACTGTGCATCACTGGTTCTTCCCGGTTGTCCGGAGGTCACCACGCAGCAGAAATGGCGCAGGAGGAATGCAGCGATCCTTCCCGGGTGACGGTGGTGGACTCCATGTCTGCATCCTGCGGCGAAATGCTGCTGGTGGAAGAAGCCGTCCGTATGCGGGATGCCGGCGCATCCGTCACAGAAATCGTCGCCCGGCTGGAAGCACTCAAAAAGCAGCAGATCGTTATCGGACTTGCGGATGATCTCAAATACCTGGTCATGGGCGGACGGCTGAATCCGCTGATCGGCAAGGTTGGCGGCGCGCTGAACATCAAGCCCACCCTGATGCTCAAGGATGGCGTGATCGAGAAGGCAGGCGTCGTGCGGGGACTGAAGAAGGGATATGCCTGGTATATCGAGCAGCTGAAGAAGTCTCCGCCCGACCCATCCATCCCCGTTTACATCGGCGGTGCGGACTGTCCCGATACCGTTGTACTCCTGACACGCATGGTCAAGGATGCGGGGCTTGCCTGTACCATTCGGCCAATGAGCATCGGCTGCCTGATCGGAACCCACGTCGGCCCCGGCCTGACGCTGATGAGTTGGGTTGGTCAGTAAGTAACTTCAAAAAATGAAATGTGGCACATACCTTTGATGGAATGTGCCGCATTCTTGCTTTTACTGCCTTTCTGCGGTACAATAGTAGCAACATAAACACTGGAGGTTCCCATGCTCTCCAAACGCGACAAACTCTTTTTCGCTGCCGGGGTCCTCAGCTGCCTCGCCTGCCCGGTGTGCGATCGTCCACTCCTGCGCACCGGCGATGACTTCATCTGTGAAAACCGTCACCGTGTCAACGTCAACCGCAAGGGCTGCTTAAATGTACTCAGCTCCCAGGTAAATTCCTGCTACGATGCTGATTTGTTCGCAGCACGCCACCGGGTATTCGATGCCGGCTGCTATGATGGGGTCATCCATGCCATTGAAAACCTTCTGCCAGGGGGAAAACACCGCCTCCTTGATGCCGGCTGCGGCGACGGCTGGTATCTGAACGCTCTGCTCACTCACCACGATGACTGGTGTGGTGCAGGCGTGGATATCAGCCGGGATGCCATTTTCCAGGCCACAAACCTCCCCTGCACTGCCCTGTGGGTGGTGGGCGACCTGCGCCGCCTTCCCTTCGCGGACGGCAGCTTCACCGCCCTGTTGGACGTGCTGACCCCCGCCAATTACGACGAATTTCGCCGCGTCCTTGCTCCTGGTGGGCTGCTGATCAAGGTGTATCCCGGCAGCAACTATCTGCAGGAGCTGCGCGCTGCCCGCAGCATGCCTCCCTATGAGGAAGGCCAGGTGGACACCTACCTGCGGGAGAAGGCCGCTATCGTAGCTGAAACGCGGGTTACGGTGACTCACAAGGTGTCCGACGAATTATGGCGGGACTTCGTGTGGATGACGCCCCTGATGCAGGATTTGTCCGAAGACGAAAAGAACGCCATCGCCGCAAAAAACGCTGGCAGCATCACCGTGGACCTGCATGTGGCGGCGTGTCGATTGGAGTGATCGCATGAAGAAAAAGGAAGCTGCTACACTGAATGTCAGTCGCACTCTCGTTCTATGTGTAGCCATCATCAGCATTCCTCTGCTACTGGCCACGTTTATACCGCCAGTTTCAGGCACTACCATTCTTTTTGCCCTTTATGTCTTAGCCGGAATACTGGTCGCGGGTTTCCTGGCCGACCATTTTGCACGCGCCCGCATCACGCTGACAGACAGTGAGGTACGGCTTCGCATCCGCCG
The DNA here is from genome assembly GCA_045132495.1 of Christensenellales bacterium. Taxonomy (GTDB): domain Bacteria; phylum Bacillota; class Clostridia; order Christensenellales; family Aristaeellaceae; genus UBA11524. Next base: position 39,814 of record JBGUSK010000140.1, read on the forward strand.
CTCGGGGGAAACAGTCGTGCTCCCCTGGACAAACTTCACCTGCCTGTACAACCTGACCGGCTCCAAGATGAGCATCTACCTGCTCACGCCTGCCCCGATGGATAAAGCTGCTCAGCTCGCTACCTATAAGGCGTGCTGCAAAAACCGCGACATTCCTTATACCCATGAGGGGTGTCTGATGCTCAATGCCTATGTACACGGCAGTGTCATCGACCAATACATCCCCGCAAACATTCAGAAAATAACCGGACATCAATGCACCAAACTTTAAGGAGGCCCTCTCATGGCCGATATGCTCGTCAAGCTCTATCCCCTGCCCGCCGCCCCCGGACTGGAGGACGCCCTCCGCGAGAAGGGCGTCGTCATCAAAAAAGCCCTCGCCCCCGATCTTTCGAAGATCATCGCCTTCACCGTGGGAAACAACCACCCCGAGTGGGCGGACGAGATCCGCGTGTGCTTCATGAACCAGCCCGCAAGCTGCTACATCGCGGTAAAGGGTAAGGAGATCGTCGGCTTTGGCTGCTACGAGGGCACCGCGCGTGGTTTCTTCGGCCCAACGCTGGTGAAGGATTCCGAGCGCCGCCAGGGCATCGGCAAGCTTCTGCTGCTCAAATGCCTGGGCTCCCTGCGGGAGCTGGGCTATGCCTACGCCTTCATCGGCTGGCCTGCGGAGGACGCTATCCACTTCTACCAGGAAGCCACCGGCGGCATGATGATCCCTGATGACGGCCACGGCGTGTACTCCCGGATGGTGCAGTTGGACTGACCGTGCGATTAGAATTGGATGAAAAACTGTCCCTGTCCCTTGTTCTGCCACCTCCAGCATGCTACAATGCAATACAGGGAGGTGATGGTTATGCGGGACAAGAAGGTTTTTGACATCTTCGAAATAATCTATTCCAGCCTGCTCCTGCTGGTCGTCGGGCTTTATGTGCTGTGGCTGAAGTTCGAAAACACATTGGGTGCACCGCCCCCGTGGCTGATTACCATTGTCACGGTCACACTCATCCCCGGCGGCATCCTATTGCTAAAGGAAGGAATCATTTTCATGGCCAACCTTCTACAAAAGGGAGATCTTGATGCGTGACCACTTCGCTGGAGTTCAACACAGCGCTGGCGTCCCGCTTGTGTTGCAGCCCCATGCTTTTAGGCTTCCGTAAGCTGCTGCGTCGCCAGAAAACAGCAAATCCACAAAAAAGAAGGAATCGCCATGAAAAAGCTCATCCCCCTGAAGAAGCAATCCAAGGCCGCCCAGAAGGAACACGCTGCCCTCCAGCGCGGCTCCTGGGAAGGCATCAAGCCCGTCACCCGCGTGGCGGAAAGCAAAAAGAAGTACTCCCGCAAGCGCCTGACTAAGCCGACGGCAGACGAATGAGCGCATAAGAAACCCCTCCCCGTATCGGGGAGGGGTTTGTACTGTCATCAGATATTCAGATATCCCTTCAGCACCAGCAGCGTATTATGCACGCCGTCGATATGGCTGCGCTCGTAGCCATGGCTTGCGTACACGCCTGCGCCGATCAGGCCGTGGCGGATATCCACGCCGGAGCGCAGCGTCGCCTCCACATCGGAGCCGTAGTAGGGGTACACATCCACGGCGTAGTCCGCTCCCTCGGCCTTGGCGGCGTTGATAAGTTTGGTGGTCACGTCGTAGGAGTAAGGGCCGCCGGAGTCCTTCGCGCAGATGGATACCTGCTTCTCGGTGCACTGCAATCCATAGCCCACGCAGCCCATATCCACGCTGATGGCCTCGGTTACGCCCGCAGGCACACTGGCGCTGCCGCCGTGGCCAACCTCTTCATACACGGTGATGTGGCCGTACACGCGGCGGGCAGGGGTGATCTTGTTGTCCGCCAGGTACTTGCCCAAGCCCAGCAGAATGCCCACGCTCAGCTTGTCATCCAGGAAGCGGGACTTCAAATAGCCGGATGCGGTGCGCTTGGTGCGCGGGTCAAAGCAGACGATGTCGCCCACTTCGATGCCCAGCTTGCGGGTATCGGCGGCGGACTTGACGTCCTCATCCAGCACGATCTCGACACTGTCCCAGCTGCGCTTGGCGGAGGAATAATCGCCGTTGACGTGCACGGAGGCATTGCACAGCTGGCAGGTGCCCTCGATGACCTTGCCGTCGCGGGTGTGCACGCGGACATTCTCCGCCTCGGCATTGTTGGGATTCATGCCGCCCAGGGAGGTCAGCTTCAGCCGGCCGTCGCCCTTCACCTGCGCGACCATTGCGCCCAGGGTATCCGCGTGGGCCTCCAGGAAGAGCGCGTCGTCCTTGTCTTCGCCGCCAAAGTCCACGATCACGCCGCCCTTGACGGTGATCTTCGCGTCAAAGCCGAGGCCCGCGAAGGCCTCCTGCACCCACTTGGCAGCAGCGGCGGTATAGCCGGAGGGGGAATCGATCGCCAGCAGAGCAGCGGTCTGCTCCCAGGCGTAATCAGCATATTTACGGTCAAGCATGTGAAACTCTCCTTCTTGCGTTTTGGTTAGGATAGCACGATTCGCGGGGGAAGTCAACACGCGGGATTGTACTCCCTTTGTACGCAAAAGCCCGCCGCAACTGCAGCGGGCCGTGCGTATTTACTTTTCCGTCAGAACGACGCCGTCCAGCTTGGTCAGAACAGGCCATTCAGAACTCTCCCACACGCTGTACGCATAGGCCGTCAGACCTTCGGGCAAGCTGCCGACACCTTCAAAGGTGACGCTGGCATGGTTTTCGTCGATGTACTGCATACCTTCCTGGGCGCGGTATTCCCTGCCCTGCTCATCGACAAGAGCCATCTCGCGCCACTGGTCAAAGCGATCTGTACCCGCCGGGGCATTAATGGGGAAAGCCTCCTTAATGGGCAGGATGGTCTCCAGCGTCAGCACAGCCGCCAAGGGGGATACCTCCGCAGTGAAGGTGCACTCCACACCGCTTATGCTGCCCGTGCCGGAGAAGGTCTTGACCATGTTTTTATCCTTTGGGATCGTCGCCCGGATTTCACCGATATCCTTCATGCTGTAGCTGATGTAGCACTCCTTGCCATCAAACCAAACGGTGCACTCATGCTGGAAGACGCCCTTCACCACGGTAATCTCATCTCTGCTGCGCAGTTCATCTGCCAGCGGCGCGTCAAAGTCCAGCAGACCAACCAACGATGTACCGTTGTAGTCCTCATAGCCCATACCGCCGCCCAGGTCAATACCGTCATCGGAATAGGTGTGGTCATGCACTCGGACGGTGTACTGCTTGTACCCAAAGGGCGTGCCGTTTTCGACAGCTTCATTATACGCTTCGTGCACCTCCACATAGGGCTCGTTGCCAACGATGGCCAGGATGACCGGCTCGTCCAGTTTCATCCGGGCAATTTCTTCCTCAGTAGGCGTGTATTCCTCCGCATAAAGAGAATTGTCGATCTGATAGGTCATGGACATCGCCAGCCCGTCAAAATACGCGCTGTCGATCTTGACCGCTACATCCCCGAGGTAGGGATGCTCGATCAGCGCAGGTTCGCTGATTTCCAGCATCGCTTTAGGGGCTAGCGCCGCAATGCGCGCATCCTCCTTACCAAAGAAGTCAAACAGATTCAGTGTTTCCGCCACCGCCACGGCGGAGGTCAGCATCGCCAGGATCAGTGCGATGGCAATGATTAGGGTTTTCTTGCTTTTCACAGGTTTGTCCTCCCGTCCTTCTTGTCGGGCCGCCCGGAGGATCGCATTGCGGCGCTCCTCGCTGGCGGTCAGCCCGGAAAGGCGGCGATCCAGTGCCTGCCTGATATTCTTTTCATTCAGCATGGTACCAGTCCTCCAGCGCATCCCGGAGGATGCGTTCTGCCTTATCCAGGCGGTAGTGCACAGTCCTGCGGTGGACGCGAAGCACATCCGCCACCTCCTGGACGTTCATGCCCTGGTAGTAGCGCAATGTGATCACCTGACGCAGGCTGTCCGGCAGGGAAAGTATGGCGCGGGCGAGGGTGTCGTCCGGCTCAGAAAAAGCCGCCGTGGGCTCCGGCAGATCATCCATATTCACCGTTCTGTCAACGCGGCGGAACCATCGGCTCCGCATCATGTCCCGGCAGGTATTGACAGCGATCCGCATCAGCCAGGTTTTTTCCGACGACTCCTGACGGTACGTTTCGTGGGCACGCCAGGCCTTGAGGAAGGTCTCCTGCACTGCATCCTCGGCCAGCGCGGCGTCCCGCAAAAGCAGATAGCATGTGCGCAGCAGCGGTACCTCCCACTGCGCCATGCTTTCCTCCAGCCATTGATCGCGTGCAGTTTGCATCCTCATCCCTCCCTTCACCCATACAGACGAATCAAGCGGGCCAAATGTGCAATCCAATCTGAAAAAAATGCCCGACCTTCGCAGGCAGGGCAGTAAACATCATTTATGGGCCACATCAAGCTTCCTGTATACTGTCGTCCACATGGTGATAAAGCAGGCCAGGCCGCCGATGGCATTGGAAATAGGTTCAGCAAGGAATACACCTTCCGCCCCAAACCCAACACGAGGAAGCAGCAACGTCAGCGGCACGACGATCATCGCCTTGCGGAAAAGCGAGAAGAACACCGCCTGCTTTGCTTTTCCCAGGCCCTGGAAGGTCGATTGACCTGCAAACTGGAACGCCATGAACACAAAACCGAAGAAATAGATATTCAGCATCTTTGCGCCCACGTCAATGGTCATAACATCATCGGTAAACATCCCGATCATCACACGCGGGATGAGCATCACCACCGCCCATGCAATCAGAGTGTACGCTGCGCCGAGAATGGCCGAAAAGCGGATGCCTTCCTTGACCCTGCCGTACTCCCCTGCCCCGTAATTGAAGCCCAGCACCGGCTGGCTGCCGCTGGCAATGCCGTTCACCGGCAGGCTCAGCAGCTCACGTACGCTGCCAAGCACTGTCATCACGCCGATGTACAGATCCCCTCCGCCCGCCATCAGCATGTCGCCGAAGAGCCGCAGCTGGTTGTTGCATACAATCTGCACCAGGCTGTTGGTACCCTGCATCACAAATCCCGGTATCCCCAGCGTGATAATGCGCTTTGTCCGCTGGAGATTCACGCGGATGCTGCTGCATGTCAGCCGGACCACAGCCCGCTTGCCCATCAGGAAGGCAAGCACCCAGAGGCAGGATACGCCCTGACTGATTACGGTAGCCAGTGCAGCTCCCTGCACGCCCATCTCCAGGGTGAAAATAAAGATAGGATCAAGGATGATGTTGATCACTGCACCCAGCAGCGTGGTCATCATGCCGAATTTCGGAAATCCCTGTGCGTTGATATAGCCATTCAGTCCCGTAGTGAGCATGGAGAAAGCCGTACCCAGCAGGTAAATCCGCAGGTATTGATCAGCATAGAAATAGCTTTCCTCGCTGGCGCCAAAGGCAAAGAGAATCGGCCTGCGGAATGCATACCCCACAAGGAAGCAGCCCACCGATGCAACCAGCAGCAGAGCAAAGGCATTGCCGAGAATGGCTGCTGCTTCCTTTTCATCCCTTCGGCCCCGCGCCATGGAGAACAGAGGTGTACCGCCCACGCCCACCAGCTGGGTGAAGGCAGCAATGATCACGATCACCGGAAAGGTGATGCCCAATCCCGTCAGCGAAACCTGCCCGACCTCCGGCAGATGGCCGATATATATCCGATCAACGATGTTATACAGCAGCTGCACCGCCTGCGCCAGCGTCAGCGGGACAGCCTGCGCAATGATCCGTTTTTTCACCGAACCGGTAGAAAAATCTGTGGCATTGCCTTGCACGGCAGTTTCCTCCTGCATTTTCATTCAAAACCGGTTCTATCGTACCACCAATGTCGAGATGCGTCAAGTTTTCTGAGCATTGCCTTTTTTCACTGCTTATGATATAATAGGATGCAAATCACACTGCGTTACAATCCCGAAGGAGTGAGCCATATGAATTACGATGTGATCATCATCGGCGCGGGCCCCGGCGGCATTTTTTCTGCGTATGAACTGATGCAGCTTGACCCCAGTCTCAAGGTCGGCGTGTTTGAAGCTGGCCATGCGCTTCACAAACGCCGCTGCCCCATTGACGGCGATAAAATCAAAACCTGCATCGGCTGCAAGAGCTGCTCCATCATGAGCGGCTTTGGCGGCGCAGGCGCTTTTTCTTACGGCAAGTACAACATAACCAACGACTTTGGCGGCACGCTCCATGAGTATTTCGGTAAGCAGCGCGCGCTGTCGTTGATGCGGTATGTGGACGAGATCAATCTGCGTTATGGCGGCGAAGGCACAAAACTCTATTCCACCGCAGGCAGCAAGTTCAAGAAGCTGTGCATGCAGAGCGACCTTCACCTGCTCAACGCCTCCGTCCGCCACCTGGGCACGGACATCAATTACGTCGTGCTGGAAAACCTCTACGCGGACCTGAAGGAGAAGGTGGATTTCTTCTTCGATACCCCTGTGGAGCATGTCAAGGTTATTGACGGCGGCTATGAGGTACAGTGCGCCAATGCTTCCTATACCTGCGTTAAGTGCATCATCAGCGTCGGCCGCATTGGCAGCAAGTGGATGGAGACCATCTGCAAGGAGCTGAACATTCCCACCAAGTCCAACCGTGTGGATATCGGCGTGCGCGTGGAGCTGCCTGCGGAGATCTTCGCCCACCTGACGGATGAACTCTACGAGTCGAAGATCGTTTACCGTACCAAGCAGTACGGCGATCTGGTGCGTACCTTCTGCATGAACCCCAAGGGCGCGGTCGTCAATGAAAACACCAACGGCATCATCACCGTCAACGGCCACAGCTATGAAGATCCCGCCAAGCAGACGGAAAACACCAACTTTGCGCTGCTGGTTGCCAAGCATTTCTCCGAGCCCTTTAAGGATTCAAACGGCTACGGCGAGTCCATTGCCCGTCTGAGCAACATGCTGGGCGGCGGCGTGATCGTGCAGCGTTTTGGCGATTTGATCCGCGGCAAGCGTTCCACCCCCAGCCGCATTGAGGAAGCCTTCATCACGCCGACCCTGAAGGCGACCCCGGGCGATCTGTCCCTGGTGCTTCCCAAGCGCATTTTGGACGGTATCATCGAAATGATTTATGCCCTGGACAAAGTTGCCCCCGGCACCGCCAATGATGACACGCTCCTCTATGGTGTGGAGGTCAAATTCTACAACATGGAAGTGGGCGTGAACGAGGATCTCGAATGTGCCCTCCCCGGATTGTACATCATCGGCGACGGCAGCGGCATCACCCATTCGCTTTCCCACGCCTCCGCCAGCGGCGTGCACGTGGCACGAAATATCGCAGGCAGGCATTGATTCAAGCAAACACCGGCGCTTCGGTTTTGATTCCGAAGCGCCGGATTTTTATGCTGTTTTCTCTTTAGCCAAAGTGACCAACAGAAAACCCCGCCCGGCATTGCTGCACAGGCGGGGCAGTGATTGGATTCAGTCAGCCTGATGAAATTAGTCCATCAGCAGCTTGAGTTCCTCCACATAGGCGTCGTAATCCTTACCCTTGCCGTTGAAGGACTCAACGCCACGGGTCTTATCCTCGTACCAGGCACGGTTGCGCATCAGCAGCAGCACCTTGGTATCGCCGCCCAGCGCCTCTTCAATGTTGATGGCCTCGCCGTAGGCGTAGTTGGTCATCGCATCGAAGTCGAGCGCGGTGAGGTCAGCCAGCGCGGGCACGAAGGTCAGGAACTCTTCTTCATAGGCAATATTGTAAATATTGTTGACCTTGGTGGTCACGGTGACGGTGCCTTCCTTGACCAGGACGGTTGCGGTACCGATCTTGTGCATGTTGCCAGCGATCAGGTCGATGGTCTGCTCGCCCTCAACAGAGAGGTCAATGGGGGTGAACATGTACCAATCCTTGGTGATGGGGTTGGCCAGATCACGGAAGCGAATGCCGTAGGAGCACACGGTCATGACATAGCGGTTCGCCAGGTTCTTGACCTCGACCTTGCCACACTCAGAACAGGTGTGGGTCTTTGTGCCAGCTTCCTGATCGACGACCCACTCGCCCCAGCTGTGGGCAGCCTTCACGACACGGGTCTCGGTCTTGCCGCAGCCATTCATACAGACGCGGGTTTCTTCGCCATTCTTGTCGCAGGTGGCCGGGGTGGTCAGTTCCCATTCACCCATCTTGTGGCCGAGCTTCTTCAGGGTTTCAGTCTTGGTCTTGCCGCAGCCCTCGTAGATACAGGTGGAAACACGCTTACCATTCGCGGTACAGGTCGCGGGAACTTCGGAGGTCACTTCGTACTTATGGTCAACCTTGGGGATATCAGATTCCTTCACCTCAGTGCCGCAGACAGTACAGGTGTAGAACTTGTAGCCGGGCTTCTGGCAGGTGGGAGCCTGCTCCTTCAGATCAGAGCCAGGGGTATGGCCGGTAGCGGGGATCTTCTCGGTGTAGCTGTCGTCGCAGACGGAGCAGGTGAAAGTCTTCACGCCCTCGGTCTCACAGCCGGGCTCGGTGGTAACAGACTCCTCGTAGGTATGCTTGCCAGTAGGAGCAATTTCCTCGATTTTGGTGTAATCACAGTTGGCACAGGTGATCTTCTTCTCGCCCTTCGCGCCGCAGGTGGGCTCCTTGGTCACAGTTTCGCTGGTGGTGTGCTCGCCAGTGGCCTGCAGAACCTTAGTCTCCTCAAAGTCACAACCGGTGCGGGAGCAGGTGGTCACTTCCTTGCCATCCTTGCCGCAGGTGGGGGCAGTGGTCGTGACAACCTTATCGTGGCCCAGAGCGTCGATCGGGCGGGTTTCCTTTTCACCGCAGCCAGTACGGGTACAGGTGCGGGTTTCCTCACCCTCATCGGTACAGGTCGCCGGAGTGGTCACGCCCCATGCACCAAAGTCATGGCCCAGAGCTGCAATTGCGCCACCGTCGACCTTCTCGCCGCAGTCCAGACAGGTGTAGGAGCCCTTACCATTCGTGGTACAGGTAGGAGCAGTCTCAACCTGCATGTTATCCTTGTCGGGATTATGGGAGCCACGCGCCTTGATAACGGAAACATCCTTCTCGCCGCAGATTTCACAGGTGAAGGTCGTAGATCCGTCCTCCAGACAGGTAGCAGGGATGGTCACGCCCTTGTCCCAGGAGTGCTTATCCGGATCAACAGGAATCTTTTCGGTCTTGGTTTCACCGCAGACTTCACAGGTGAACAGCTTCTCGCCCTCGTCCTTACAGGTGGGCGCCTTGTTCTGCTCGCCGTCATTCCAGGAGTGGCCATTTGCTTCAACGTCGCGGGTTTCCTTCTTGCCGCACAGGCTGCACTCACGGGTCTCCAGGCCAGCGTCGGTGCAGGTCGGAGCAGGATTCAGCACCCACTCACCGAAATTGTGGTCGCACTTGGGAGCTTCAACAGTGACGCTACCGGAGTAAGCGCTTGCACTGGTATCATTCTCATCGTAGTCGTAGGACTCAGTGACGCTGACGGTCAGTGTATACGTATCGGGCTCCAAGTTGCTGTTGATCTTGACAGTTGCAGAACCAATCTTACCGGATGGCAAGCCAGAAGCTTTCTGGGCAATCATGGTCTTGGTGCCAGCCTCGCCATAGTCACAGGACAGGCTGATGATCGTGCACCAGCTACCGGAAACACGAACCTTCGCATACACAGAATTGGCAGCATTGAGGTAAATCGGAATCGTGACCTCGTCGCCAGGAGCAGCCGCAAAAGCCGGGATAGCCAGCATCATCAAAAACAATGCGGCCATGAGAGCTACAATCTTCTTCATTGCAATTTCTCCTTATTGTCTTTATTCATAACAGCACCTTTAAGGGCTATTTCTGAATCAGGTTATTCTTCGTCCATCGCAATCAGCATCTTCATCAGACGAACAGAATCGCGACCATTGATCTTACCATCCTGATTCACATCACTGTTCGCTTCGACAATCTCGACGCTTGTCACCGGATCTTCTTCGTCCATCGCGATCAAATACTTCATCAGACGTACAGAGTCACGTCCATTGACCTTGCCGTCGCCATTGACGTCACCCAGCAGTATATCGCTGACCTCTTCCTCCTCAATGACGAAGGTCACGGAACCTTCCACCGTCACAGAGCCGCTCTTCTTGTAGGCTTCCACGGTGTAGGTGCCGGGTTCGGCATCGTCCTTGACCTTGATGGTCACGGTACCGATCACGCCATCCTCCAAATCGCGAACCTGTTCCACCGTGCCAGACAGATCGGAACCGTCGGGCTCAATGGTAATGTAGTCGACATTCACGACCACGAAGTAATCAGAGAAATTCTGCGGAGGGACAGTGTCGTTGGTGTTGCCGCCGACCGCACCAACAAAGGACACAGGAGCATCATTCGTTTCGATGCCGATCTTGGCAGATTTGCCGCTGGCAGAGGAGATGCTCACGTCAAAGGACAGCTCCTCGCCGGGTTCTACCGTGACCGTCTCTGCCATTGCTGTGCATGCTGCAAGCAGCACCAGCATACCAAGCAGAAGTGCTACGATCTTCTTCATAGGTAGGGGTACCTCCCTTTCTAATTTTGAACCACTTTCATCAGCGGGGCAAACCCGCATGAATCCTATTTGAGGGTCACATCCTCCCCCGCTGCATAGCGGAAGATCTGCACCGCATCTGACGCATTGACGCCACCGCTGTCGTCCACATCAGCATTGACCTTGCTCAACGTGACAGACCAGCCTGCGTCATACTGCATGATCAGCAGAGCATCCTGGGCATTGACCTTGCCATTTGCGTCCGCATCGCCAGGAAGCCCGGCCGATACAGAGAACATATTGCTCTTCCACTTGATCTGCTGATGGTAGCCATCAAGCAGCACCAGCTCACAGTAGTAAAAGCCGATTTCCGTGGGGGTGAAGGCAGGTGTTCCGGACACTTTGGTGAGTTTGGTTGTGCTCACCACAGTACCGTCCTGTCTTTTCCAGCTGATATAGCTGGCGTCAGGCTCTGCGGTATTGATGGTACCGGAGCCGCCGGACATTTTGTAGGTCAGCGTGACCGTTTCGCCAACAGTCACCAGATTGGAACTCAGGGACGCTGTCACCGTCGGTTCCGTAACCGCAGGGGCTCCGGTGAGGGATGCTCTTCCCGTCTTCCAGGTGGTGGTGTATCCATCGGATTCCACCAACTCGACCACGAAGTAGACTTCATCGCCCAGCTTCGGCGCGCCGGAAACCGTTCCCGATGCGTCAGTGACCGTCTTGTTGAGGAAGGTGTATGTCTTATCCTGGGATTCATCGTAGGAATAACCGGTCACGATGACCTTCTGATAAGGCTCAAGACCTCCCGTGAAGGCGTATTTCACGCCGATGGTATCACCATATTTGACGGTGCTCTTTGTGAGGGAAACTTCCCCCTCCAACCCGCCAATCAGCGGCAGCGTTACACTTTCGGGATACTCACCCACGATGTGTTCACAGCTGGCGCCGACATAGAACTCTACTTCCTGACCAACGCGGGGCATATAGGTCACCTTACCGGAGCGCTCCCCAACCATTTCGGTTTTGCTGGCAATGACAGTGCCGCCTTCAGTGTCATGGCACTCCCAGCCAATGAAGTAGGCAGCAAGGTCGCATTCGTGTCCGTAAATCTGATAGGTAGCTGTAAGCGTACCGCCTACCTGCAGCGGGGACACGCGGTTCAGCTTCGCCGTAAAGTAGAAGCCGTCCTCCACAGTGATGACGGGGGTATTATTCTTGAGCTGATTTCCATCCGCGTCATTGGCAGTAAAAACGAATTGAAGCTTTCCTGCTTTGAGCGGTCTGTAATCAAACTCCAGCTTTGCAATGGCTGATTTGGCATTGACCTCTCCCGTCGTCTCATCCGTATCCAGGATAATACCATTTTCATCAGTCAACGTCCATACCCCTCGGTAATTCACCGGATCAGCCGCTGTAGTGAGCTCAACCGTAGCCGTGACAGACGTGCCGACGTCCAGCTTGGAACGGTTCAGGCTCATCATCATGGCAAGATTACCATCAACGCCATAGTTGTTAAACAGCGGCTCTGTAGATTCGTATACCTGCACAGTATTGCTTGTCAGAGACACCGCATTGCCGTTGCCGTCGCTGACAACGATGACGAAGTTGAAATAACCCGGTTCAGTGGGAATATAGTACGGTGCGATGCCTTTGAAGGTATCTTCCACCATCACGCTCTTACCGTTATTGATCAGATCGCCAGTCTTGTAAAACGTCTCATCGAAAACCACACCGCTGATCGTATAGACCATAGGCGGATAATCGCAGTTCATGTTGACGTAGAAGTAGACCTTCTCACCGACCTCGACAATCGAATCAGAGACTCTGTACTCAACCTTCAGGCTGTTATCAGATTTAGAACCGGTATAGCCGTTGAAGTCTCCCCTGACTTCTGCGAACAGCTGCTGTTTGCCCGGCGCGCGGGCCTTGGCATTCGCTTCCGCCGAGGCCATTTCCTTCTCATACAGCGCCCGATGCGCCGCAGGCAGATCTTCATAGGCAACGGGTGTTTCAGTCCCGGATTCAGCCGCTGCGGTGTCGATCATCCCCGGCATTGCCAGGAACAGCGCCAGCAGCAGTGATAGGATCCTTTTCAATATCCGTCCTCCTTTCATGCGCGGTTTATGCTTCCGTTGAAAATCACTTCAGCGTTACATCTTCACCCGCGCAGTAACGGAGGATCAGCAGGATATCATCCATCGCAATGCCGCCGCTTGCATCCACATCAGCATTGTCTGTCTCAGGGGAAACATTCCAGCCAGCCTCATACTGCAGGAGCAGCAGCACGTCAAAGGCATTCACCTTACCGTCGTCATCCGCGTCACCAGGAACGCGGACAGTCACAGGCGGCTCATCAGATGCAGTGTACTTGCTCAGCTTGTACAAATTGGTACAGCCCTTAAAGGCAGAAGCACCGATCCGCACGATCGTGCTGGGCAATGCAACCGTTTCGATTCCCGTCTGTCCCATGAATGCAGACTTGCCGATTTCCGTCACAGGCAGGCCATCGTACCAGTCCGGCACCGTGATGGAGGATTCTCCGCCGGAATAGCCGGTCACCTGATAACCGCTGCCGCTTTCATCAAGAGTAAATGTAAAATCATTTGTATCTGCCACGGCTGCCGAAGCCAGAATCAGGCACAGCGCCAGGGCACAGAGAACCATGCGCCGAAGCAGAAAGATGATTCGCAATTTTTCATCTCCTTTGCATGCGAAAGGTGAATAGTATTCCTATTCTTTGGTATTATACCATGCACGCATTGGAAGCGTCAAGCGCTGAAACCTTTTTTCCCGTCACAAAATACAGATTTTACATCTATGAACCATTAGGAAAAGATTTACTTAAGAGTCACATTCCAGCCTGCTTCATGCTGCAGGATACGCAGTGCGTCCTTCGCATCGACCTCGCCGTCGCCGGTGACGTCGGCGTTGGAGGCATTGATGCTGGTGGTTTTGCTGGCACAGTATTGCAGAACAACCACTGCATCAGCGAGAGTAATGCCAGTGCTGTTGTCCGCGTCGCCAGGGAGGCGATCGCTTTCTTGCGGCTTCTCGTAACCACATATACAGATGCCTTCATCATCAAACACATGTGGCTCAGTGTAGTTTTTTTTGCAATCTGAACAATAAAATGTATGATTACTTGCATCCTTCGACAAATAATCAACATAACCAGTGCAGTACCTATTCTCCCATGTTATTTCAAAGCCCGTAGCTCCACAGACATAGCACTTGCTTTGATCTGTACATTTTACATAATGCTTCTCCACCGACGTGTAATCGCAGTAGTTACACGCAAAGCTGTGAGAATCACCTTCATTGGAAAAGCTGCCGCGATGGGTATATCTATCATTCGGGACTGTCACACCGGTGAGTCCACACTTTCGACACTTTGTCGATTCGTTACAATAGGCCCAATGTTCTTCTGCTGAGCTTTGATAACCGCATGTGCTACAGCACTCCTGATGTTTTGTACCCAAATCCACATAGCACAATCCAAGGTGGTTTTCTCGGCCGATTGTAACGCCTTCTATTCCACAGCCAGCACAAATTCCCGGCTTATCACAGTAACTAAAATGTATTTCTTCCCAATCTATCTTCCCACAAGTAACACATCTAAATTGATGCGTTTCTCCCATATTGATAGCTTCTATCCGATGCCTGATTTCTTCCTCAGCAATTTCTATTCCGGTAGCATCACAGATATAGCACGTGGTCAGATTATCACAATACACTTCGTGTGGTCTAAGTTCTTCATCGCTATCACTGTAGCCGCAATAGATGCACGCCCATTGATGCCCCACGCCCAAATTCACATATGCACTTTTGTGATTCAAGTTTTCCTCATCAAGCTCCACTCCAGACAAATTGCAAATATAGCAGGTCGTCGGATTGGTACACTCCGCACGGTGCAGCTCCGGTTCAAAGGCATAGCCGCAACGTTTACACACCTTTTGATGCTTCGCACCTATGCTTACATACTCTATGGAATGAACCATTTTCTCCACATCGAACTCTACATCTGTCGCGCCGCAGATGTAACAGGTAAGAACATCACTGTTGCAATGCGCGCTGTGTGGGCCAGGCTCCTTGCTTTTACCACAACCTTCGCATACATATTGATGCATAGTTCCCAGATTCACCGCAGTCCACCGATGATTATAATCGCTCTCGGCAACTTTAAGACCGGTTGCTTCACAGTAGGAACAGGTAGTAGGATCGTCACAGTATACTTCATGTGACTGCGGCTTACCATCGCCGTACCCACAGTCTTCACATACACGCTGATGCTCATTGCCCAAATTGACCCATTCAAAACGATGCATCATATCATCAACTGCTATGTCTGTTACTTCCGCATCACAGTCATAGCACTGCGTCGGTCTTGTACAGTCCACTGTGTGGTTAGATGCAGTCCAAACCATTCCACAAGTATTGCATTTTCTTTGATGCTGCGCACCCAAATTCTCATATTGAATTGCATTATGATTCAATCCGCCTGGCTCTACATTCTGCTCACCGCAGTGGGTGCACGTTTTTGTTGTATCGTAGCACCAGACAACATGTGTGCACTCTGCCAACACATTGCCGATCAAGCATAAATGCGCCAGCATAATAACCATTACCAGCCACAGTCTCTTCATGTTATTCCTCCCCTTCCGCTTTTTGGTACTACCTTATTTTAGCATATTTTTTCTGCTGTTTCAATACGCAATTTCAAAAAAGCGGAAGAGCATCCATTATGTTGCTTCTACTTGCTATTCACTCCCCTGGGATATACTGTCTCAGCTCCACCTCCAGTCCTGCGGCATGCTGGAAGATCATCACCGCATCCGACAGGTTGGTCTTGCCATCGGCATTCACGTCACCCTGCCAGCCGTTGATCAGCACTGGCCAGCCTGCATCGTACTGCATGATGATCAGCGCATCCTCCGCGTTCACCGCGCCATCCTCGTTCACATCGCCAGGAAGACGCTGATTTGTATCGTACACATTGACGATGCAGCCAGTCACCGCACCGTTTTCCAGCATCGCAGCAACAATCGCCGTGCCCGGAGCCACCGCCTTGATCGTATTGCTCTTTCCATCTGTATACTCCGGTACATTGACTACACCATCCACATCTGCTGCCCACAGAACCACGCCCCAGCCACCGCAATCATCCTCAGTGGTAAGAGTCAGCTGCTGCGTCTCGCCGGGTTCCAGCCAAACCTGCACGGGATTGATGGCAATGTTTTCAGGCAGCGTATAGGCCTTCACCGTGACCACCACGTACTCATTACTTCCCTTGACGGTGCCGGTCACCTCGCAGGACGCGTCCGGCCAGGTGCAGCTGATCTCATTGCCGTTCAGCTTGAAACCACTTTTTTCAGGATTGCCCTGGCCAGGATTATTATGGGTGATTTCCCACTTCATGGGAACTTCATCACCGTCTGAGTCAGTCACAATGGGCATGTACCGCGTGCTGCCATAGGGTATGGACATGTTCGTGGAGCCTACATATAGTCTGGAGGTATCACTGATCACCTTCACCGTAAAAGTGGTGGAGACCTCCGGGTTGGTGACCGAAGTAGCCGTCACTGTGGTCTTTCCCGTTTTCTTCGGTTTGATGATCCCATCTTCTATTTTGATTATACTTGTGTTGGCAATCTGATAGGTCATGTTTGTCACGCTGCCAACATCGGATTCTGCTACGATTTTCCATTGATCACTTTTTCGTACCACTACTGCATCAATGCGAATCCACGCGGGAATCTGGCTGATGTAAATCTGCCGCGTCAGAACGCGCCCATCCGCCAACGTGGCGCACAGCTCATAGGTACCAATTCCCACACCGGTAATATAGCCGCCCGCTGTCAGATTCGCCTTACCGCTGTAGGCGTTGTTCTTCCCTTCACCGAAAGCAGCAGACACAACCTTGCCATTTCCATCGCGAACATACATCTGGTAGCTGTGACCGACGCCAAAAGGTTCCGGAGGAAGGACGATATGAACAGCTTTTTCGCTTTCAGGCACAGTAACGGTAAGTGTCTTCTCAATTCTTCCGTGATCAACCTTTACCGTATACACGGTGGTTCCAGGATTCTGAGCCGTGATCAACTGATCCTGAATCCGGGTCGGTTCAATACCGTACTTTTCATCGTAGGTGTGATCCTGCTCAATCTGATAATAAGCCGTACCCTTATCAAACCCAACCACCAGCTGGAAAGACTCGCCCACTTCCAACGTCAGTTCCGTAGCATTGAGAATGATCTCCGTAGGATTGGGAAGTATTTCAAACTGTTCCGCATATGTTGACCCATCTGGATTGGTCACCGTTATCTCGATCGTGCCGTATCCCGTAGTGATCAGACGGTCACCTTCCAAGGACGCAAACTCATTGCCCTGTGTAATCTTCATGGGCAGTGTGAGCTTGTTCCCCTTAGCGTCATGCGCGTAGACATTATTATCTTCCCGTTCCTTCATATTGGGCCACTTCGGAACGAGATCGACGCAGTTGCTCCTGCTGTACACATAAATACGAGCAGAAGCTTCATAACCATTTTTACTCGTCAATGTCAGATCATAGATACCGGCAGGTGCAGAAAAATGGGCGAAATCTGTTTTGAAGAATGTGCTCACAAACTGATAGCTGCCGTTAACAAAAACGGAGGCGTCCTGCTCCAAGGCAACGCTGCCGTTGCCAAAGTCAGTCCCCAGATCGATTGCTTCACCCTCCCGGCCATAATATACGCTTTTGTCAAAAGTCAACTTGGTCGGGTCTGCCAATACTGTCACAGGTATAGATGCCGTTACGCCGTTGTAAGCTGTAGCCACCATCTTCGTGCTGCCAACACCTACAGCTGTGACATCATACCAGTAGTCATCATCACCGCCGCTGTATTTGTAATTGCGCTCTATTTTCACGACGGATTCATCATAGGTAATCTCCGGCGCTACACGGAAATCACTGCCCGTGGAGAAATGTACGGTCTTCTTCTGATCCTTATACAGAATGACCCTTTCATCTTCAAAGACAATATCACGGATAGGATCATACACCCAGATGGTTATTTTTGTGAAGGTGGTCTTGCGCCCACGGCCCGCAACCTTGGGCGTGAACGTAATCTTGACATCCGTTGATTTCGCGTCCTCTGCAGCCGTGATCGTCCAGTCTTCATTAATGCTCAAACCACAGTTCACAGCAGAGAAGGTGTATGTAATGTCAAAATCATCATATTTTAGGTTTTTTCCGCCAACCTTGGACAAGAAATCCGGCCACGTTGTCGCATAGGTCTCTCCCTTGGTAGTCCAGACGCCATAGTTCATTTCAACAATCGTACCCAGGTCTTCCTCCGCACCTGCAGCCGTCAGGCAAACCATCGCCATCATCACCGTCAGAATCATCAGCATGTATCTCTTCATTAATCATAACCTCCTGTGCTCTATTTCCCATTGTAGCACCAGACCGAGGCTGCGTCAAACAGCGTCCCACGCAAGCCTTACACTATTAAGACTACTTGGAGGCGCAAAATATTTCATGTTATGAAAAAAAATCTCCATTCTTCCAGACAGGGAATATCGCTTAAGCTTGATCAAAACCCATCAGCTTGATTTGTGTCAGCAGCATCCCATTTCTGGTTCCCGAACAGGGAGAAATAGCACGGTTTTAGCCCACAGTTTAACCCATAAAAAATGGGTCAGGTTAGGTCAGAATGAGTCAAACCGCTACAAAAGGAAAAACCCCGGAAACTCAGTGTTTCCGGGGCTTTCAGGCACTTTTCTGATGAAATTAGCGCTTGGAGAACTGAGGCGCACGACGGGCAGCCTTCAGGCCGTATTTCTTGCGCTCCTTCATACGAGGATCGCGGGTCAGGAAGCCAGCCTTCTTCAGGGCAGCGCGCAGCTCAGGATCAGCCTTGCACAGGGCGCGAGAGATGCCGTGACGGATGGCGCCAGCCTGACCGGTCACACCGCCGCCGCAGACGTTCACCAGAACGTCGAAAGAGGTGGTGTTGGTCAGCGTCAGGGGCTGACGAACGGTCATCTTCAGGGTCTCCAGACCAAAGTAGTTATCAATGTCACGCTTGTTGATGACAATCTTGCCCTCACCGGCAACCAGGCGGACGCGGGCAACGGCCTTCTTGCGACGGCCAACAGCATTGTAAGAAACCTTAGCCATTGTTTGTTACTCCTTTCCGCTCAATCACAGTTCCAGCTTCTCGGGCTGCTGAGCGGCATGCTCATGCTCGGCGCCGGCGTAGATCTTCAGCTTCTTCGCCATCTGGCGGCCCAGGGGGCCCTTGGGCAGCATGCCCACGACGGCGTGACGCAGAGCCTCTTCGGGCTTCTCAGCCAGCAGCTTGCGGTACTTGGTCTCCTTCAGACCGCCAACGAAGCCGCTGTGCTTGTAGTAGATCTTCTGATCCAGCTTCTTGCCGGTCAGGATGACCTTGGAGGCATTGATGACGATGACAAAGTCACCGGTGTCAACATTGGGGGTGTAGATCGGCTTGTTCTTGCCGCGCAGGATATTGGCAACCTGGCTGGCAACGCGGCCCAGCGCCAGGCCTTCGGCATCGACAACATACCACTTACGGGTAATGTCCGCCGCTTTCGGCATGAAAGTCTTCAAAGGTGTTTCCTCCCTAAGATGATTGTCTTTCTCGGCCATCCCAGCCACAAAGGCTGTGCTGGCTACGCTCCGCCAATGCAAGCATTGGCTGTCGCTAGTCGGGCTTTGCCCGACCTCATTGAGTGATTTGCTTCCGCGTGATGGTCGCACGCTTCTGCGATTGTTCATTCAATAGTTACCGGGGCTAGCGGAGCTATTGATGCCATCGTCTATTGTACTACACACGAAGGGGCTTGTCAAGCAAAAAATTGAAGTTTTCCCGGTTTTTTCGGGACAATTTTCATCTTCTCAGCCCCTTGGGATAATGGTTCTTCATCATGCCGCCGGACGCCTTGCCCCAACCCATCGGGACGCCCGCGAAGCAGGCCAGCACCCAGCCCTGCGCGTCCGCTTCGACGGTCTCGCCGTGCTGATAAAGGCGGGCTTGTTCCTCTGTCAGATGAACGCGCGGCACCTCCGGCGCATCATTGCTGACCGCCCAGGCATGATCCGGCGTAAAAACCGACTTTCCCTTTCCGCCCCGGCTGATTTTCATCGTACCCAGGTGGACGCCGCAGCGCAGCACCATCGGCAGTCCGCCCGTCGGCAGCTCGGGAACGCGGCGCAGCTCGACCTCCTCGGCCCTGGCGTCAGCTCGCAGCCAGTTCGCGCCATTTCCTTTGGGAAGCGCATTTGTCAGTGAATCCAGCAGCTGCTGATCCTTCCTCGACATCGTCGGGATGCTCCAGTGCGTGACACTCCCTTCGCCCTTGCGGCGCAGCAGAGCCACGAAATGCCCCTCGCCCTTCACCCGGTGGGGGTAGATGGTCAGCATTCCGCCAGGCGCAGACAGGCCAGGCAGCTCGAAGGAGGCAAGCTCAAAGTCATCATGGCGCTGAAGGAAGGCCTCCACCACGCCCTCGTTTTCGATCTGGTTCAGCGTGCAGGTGGAGTAAACAAGGCGTCCGCCGGGGCGCAGCATGATGGCCGCGCTGTCCAGGATATCCCCCTGACGCTTGGAGCAACCTGCGGGAGATTCGGCATTCCATTCATCCCGCGTCTCGGGATGGCGGCGGAACATACCCTCGCCGGAACAGGGCGCGTCGCACTGGATCGCATCGAAGGCACCCGACCACAGCCTTGCCAGTTCCTCCGGCCAGGCGCTGACCACCACGGCATTCGTCACACCCATACGCTCCACATTGCGGGAGAGGATCCTCGCCCGGTCGCGAATGGGCTCATTGCATACGATCGTCCCCCGCCCCGCCATACGCAGAGCATTCTGCGTAGTTTTGCCGCCAGGCGCTGCGCACAGGTCAAGGATGCGCTCGCCAGGCTGCGCGTTCAGCACCGCTGCGGGGATCATCGCACTTGGCTCTTGAAGATACCAGGCGCCGGCCTCATGCAGGATATCCGCACCGGCCTTCGATTCCAGCGAAAGATACCGCCCGGTGGGTTCCCACTGGACGGCTTCCAGCAACCCCTCCGGCAGATGGGCGGCATCCACCGGCTTCAAGGGATTCAGGCGCACGCCCCGCTGGTAAGGCTCGTCGTAGGTGCGCAAAAAGGCGGGCAGTTCGTCACCGAGCTGCGCCGCCATGCGGTCAACAAAAGCTTTGGGAAGGCTGTTCATTCGTTTTCTCCCTGTTGATCCTGGGTATTCTGCTGCCACTGAGGCGGGTAAACGGGCTGATTGTAAGCCTGCTCCGGGGTGGTTCGCCGGGCAATTCTCCTGACAGGACGGATGGGTGCTTCCAGTTCATCCCTGGGCGCAGGCGCTTCCTGGAGCGGCTCGTGCACATCCTCCACAGCAGTGGAGCCATCGGCGTAAATCCACCGGCGCTGCAGGACGGGCTGGCGCTCCTCAACATTGACAACCGGCTCGTCCTTGGCCGTCAGCCGATGCAGAAAACTCCTCCACACCCGGTAGGGCTGCCAGCGGAGCAGATAGACAATGAAGTCGATCATCATGCCGCCAATGCACAGCAGCAGCGCCAACGGCAGCCAGTTGTCCAGCAGCCAGCGCAGCCAAGAGCTCACATCGGCATTAGTGACGAGACCCCACAGCCAGGCCGCGGCAGTCTGCACCCAGCCCAGCAGCACGCTGAACAGTGTGTTTGCAAAGGAACCCATGGCCGCGACCTCCTCATCAGAATTGCAGGATAATTACCTTTCAATCACCGTCACGACCACGCTGGCCGGGTTGATCTCGCTGGTGTAGCTTTCACCCTCACTGCCCTTTACCGTGCAGGTGAGCGGAAGCGTGTAGGTGCCCGGCTCGCTGATGCTGCTCAGATCGCAGCTCAAAGACACATCGCCTGCCCCAAGGCTGTCAAGCCAGGGCTGTGCACCGGTCAGATGCACCGTAGCGGTACGGATTCCGCCAACCTCCCGCAGTGCTGTAGGGAGGTTCATAAGCGTGACCGTCGCTTCATAGGCGCGGCTGGTAATAACAGGGCCAATTTCCACCGCAACACTCACCATATCGGTGGAGGCATACTTGATCGTTGAAGGCTGGCGCACCCGCAGTGACTTGGTCACCGACTGGGTCAAGCCCTTCACATTCACCGTATTATCTGCATACATGACGCTGATATCGCTGATAGCAGAAGCTCGGCCTGCAATGGTAACGCTGGATGGGGTCAGGTACACACCTTTGATCTCATACCCCTCTGCTGGCTCACCGGTCACCAGGCCCAGATCGGAGAATACCACTGTGCGCTCGGTATAAACCGTCTGTTCAGCAATGATGGAGTCCAGCAGCACAGATTCACTGGTGACCTCCAGCATATCGCTCTGGATGGCAGCGCCGCTATCATCCACCAGTGTAAAGGTTAGCGCCCGGCGGACGGTGCCCTCCCTGGCAGGCAGCGTGGACTGATCCGCCACGACCTGTGCGCTGACGATGCGCTCCACCAGCGTCCTGGGACCGCTGACGGCGATCATCGGCGGATCGGTGGACGGCGCGGTGGCATAGAAGCCCTCCGGCGGTTCGCCCTCGCTCACCACGGTCACCGGGATACGGTAGCGGGTGACGTAGTCATCCACCGTCATTTTAACCGTGGGCGGGACGATCTCCGTCACCGTGCCATAGGCGGAGGAATTGGTGGAGAGGATCTTCACGTCCTGCACGCCTGCCGCCTTGATGCGGCTCAAATCAACGCGGACAGAGTAGTTGCTCGCCTGCGCTGCGGTGTACTGGCCCTGGGGCACGCTCACACGCACTGCCACATTGTCCAGCACATCCTCCAGCTCTTCAAGCACGATATAACCGTTACGCTTGAGTGTTTCTGCGCCCAGAATATTCACTGCCACATCAGTGAACTGCTTTTCGCGGGTCAGCGTTGGATCCTGGGTGATCAGGCCAGCCCACAGCGCAATGGCGATAAATATCGCCAGCAGCTTGGTGCCCCAGTTTTCCAGGAAAATGGACTTGAGCTTCTTGAGAATCGCATCCCGGCGGGTGTGATCCTTCTTTTCCTTATTCAGATTCTGACCGGAAGGATTCTGCATCACTTTGTGCCCTCCTTCCTGCGGTTCAGCAGCTTGCTGATGCCCTTACGCTGGGGCTTGTACATGCCCTCGAGGATAGTGCGCAGGGCCTTCTGATCCAGATGGCGCATGAGCTTGCCGCCCCTCGCCATGGAAATGATACCGGTCTCCTCAGAGACGATAAGGACAGTAGCATCGGTGGTTTCGCTCACGCCCAGAGCCGCGCGGTGGCGGGTGCCCAGATCATGGCTGATGGACGCATCCGTCAGGGACAGGAAGGATGCAGCGGACATGATGCGCCTGTCGCGGATTACGACCGCGCCGTCATGCAGGGGCGTGTTGGGCTCGAATATGTTTTCCAGCAATCCAGCAGAGATCTGAGAATCCAGCGGGATGCCGTTTTCAATGATGTCCTTCAGGCCCGTCTTGCCCTCGAAGACGATCAACGCGCCCACGCGGCGGCGGCTGAGGTTCAGCAGGCAGCGGATGATCTCGTCGATCAGCTTGTCCGCATCCTCCTGGGCTTCATCACGCCGGACGTCAATGCGTGCGCCGCGGCCGATCTGTTCCAGGGCCTTGCGGATTTCCGGCTGGAAGAGGATCACCAGCACAATGGGCCCATTATTGATGACCGCCGTCAGCAGCCAGTTGAGCGCCGTAAGACCCACGAGGTTCGATACACCCACCAGCACCAGCAGTAGCAGCAGACCCTTCAAAACGGCACTGCCCCGGGTATCGCGGGTGAGCATCAGCAGTTTATAGACAATGGCCGCAACGACCAGAATGTCAGCAATGTCGGCAAGTCCCGGACGGTGCAGCACGTTCCACAGCATCAGTTCCAGGCTCTCCCACAGTTCTGCCACATCCGTCACCTCCTCCACATCAACGGTCAAACGGGCAGACTTCTCCCCTGCCCGGAATTTGCTTCTCTATTATACAACATTTTGTGAACGATATGAAGGCCTAAAATATGAATTTTTTGAAAAACATTTTTGTCTTTCAATGCGAAAAGCCCTCCCTCCCGGGAAGGCCCTTGCATTCAATTCACGTCCGGTTCGTTCGAGTCAGACAAGCAGCCCGACCGATGAGCGGCCGGACGCACAGCGTCAAAGCACGCCCCCGTTTTTTTCACGCTCAGCCTCACAGCAAAGGCGGGGACTCCAACCTGCGGGAGAGGGTGGGCAGCGTCACAGCATCTCAGAGGTTGCCGCCGTTCCAGCCCCAGGTGTTGATTTCTTCGTAGGCGACGTAAATGCGGTCTGGATCAATGTCCAGCTCCTCGCGGATGATGTCGGTCAGCGCTTCGGTAAGGTTTGCGTAGGACACCTCGTCTGCGGTGCCGAAGAGTTTCACCTGCATGATGGCGCAGGGCTCGTCGTCCCCCTTGAAGTACATGTCCACGTTGTCGCGGAAGGACAGCATCAGCCAGCTCTCGGTCTTGCCGGGGATCAGCTCAATGGCCTGGCCCATGCGCTCCTTGATGGCCTCCTTCTTGCGGCCGGAGATGGATACGTTGGAAGTGGTAGCAATGTATGGCATGTTCATGCTCCTTTTATATTCAGGCTTCTGTTGAGGAAGCTTTGGTCAGTGTGATTCGCCTTGCTGCCTCCAGGGCTATCATGGCGATGCGGTCCTTTTCGTCCAGGTTGGCGAAATTGGACAGACTCCGCTCATCCCATTCAGCGGCGTCAAGGTTGTCCGCCGCGTAAAAGAACTGCAGCGCTTCCTTCCCGCGAAACTGAGCCACCGCCGCCACGGATGCGCACTCCATATCCACGCAGACGCAGCCGCTTTCTTTGCGGCGGGCCGTCTTCTCGCGCGTCTCTCGGTACATTGAGTCCGTCGTCCAGCACTTCCCCTTCACGCAGGGGAGATTCAACTCCTCCATCAGGCTGAGGAAAAGCTCCCGATGATGCACATTGACGGCAATTTCATCCCCCGGCGGCGCGTAGTGATAGGACGTGCCTTCGTCCCGCATGGCGGAGGTTGGCAGGATGACCGCGCAGTCACGGATGTTTCTGTCCAGCACGCCGCAGGTTCCAAAGAGCACCAGGCATTCCACACCCAAGGCGTAGATTTCCTCCTGATTGCCCACGCACAGAGGCGCGCCCACGCCGGACATGTAAAGCGCCAGCTCCACATCCCTGTAGCGCACCTTGTACACAGGGAATCGCTGGCTTGCACACTTCATTTCCGCGATTTTCTCCGCATCAGGAAACAGCGCCAGCATCCGCTCAAAGGTGACGAAGGAAAAGCAGCTCACTGCTACCTTCGGCATGCCCTCGATGGGCGAAAACACCATCGACGGATTGAAAATCGCCGTTTCCGCCGGGTCAAACTCCTGCAGCAGCATGGGGATGGCCTCCTTGTGACAGCATTCCTTATTATAGCCCATGTTGGCAGGAATTGCAACCACCAAAAGGTGTGCCTTGGGAGCACATTGCTCACAGGCTGCATACGAGACCATCGGCAGATCCTCAGATAATGAGAGTTCTCACGCAAACTGCGCGCTGGACTTCCCTGCCCCGGTGCGCTATACTGATCCTGACGCGTCAGAAATACGCAAAGGAGTCACTACGATGAATCATCTTGCTGCCAATCTGCGCAAGCTGCGCATTGATAAAAAGCTTACTCAGGAGCAGGCTGCCGACAAGCTGGGCGTGAGTGCCCAGTCCGTCAGCCGTTGGGAAACCGCCGCTACGCTGCCCGACGTCATGCTGCTGCCAGAGATCGCCAAGCTCTACGGCGTGCTGGTGGATGATCTGTTCAAGCCTGCTGTCAAGGGATACTCCAATAATGCCCAACGGTTGATGGCTGTCTATGAGAGCAGCCGAAAGCCGGAGGACTTCCTTGCCGCCGCAGAGGAATTCGAGCGTCTCTTCCGCACGGATGCCGCCACCGCTGATGATTGGCGCGTCTACGGTGTCATTCACGAATACATGGTGTACTACAGCATCAAGAAGGCCACTGCCAGCTATGAAAAGGCCATGGACATGGCCCGCTGCGCCGACCCGGAGATGTACCACCGCATCCGGCGGCAGAGCATCCTCCTGCGCTGCCGGATCGGACAAAGCACGGAGTGTATCCGCGAACAGGAGGCCGTCGTGCACGACAACCCCGATCGTGCACAGGCTTGGGTTGATCTCGCCCATGCCCTGCTCTACGGCGGAGAACCGGAAGCCACGCTCGATATCTGCCGCACTGCACTGGAGAGATTCCCTGAGGAAGGCTTGCTGCACGTCTACGCCGGGGACGCCTGCCGGGAACTGAAGCGATACGAGGCCGCCTTCCCCCATTGGGAGGCAGCCGTCCGCCTGGATGACAAATTCCTGGATGCGCTGTACTCGATGGCCTTCTGCCGGGGTGACATGGGGCAGTTCGACAAGGCTGCCGTCATCTGGGAGGACATCGCCCGCCGTCTGGATACGCGTGGACTCGAGATCGAGTCCCAATGGCCCCGGGAAATGGCGGAAAAATGCTGGGCACAATTCCGCAATAAAAAGTAAGAATCCAGCATGACAAAAAGAGCCTGTTCCCTTTTGGGGAGCAGGCTCTTGGTATATTACTTGAAGTAATCCACGCCGCCCTCGAACAGGGGCTGGTACTTGTCACCGGGCACGTTCTTGTACAGGTTCTCACCGGAGCGCTCTGTATGGCCCATCTTGCCCAGCACGCGGCCGTCAGGGCTGGTGATGCCCTCGATAGCGAAGTAGCTGGCGTTGGGGTTGAAGCGCATATCCATAGAAGCATTGCCGGCGAGGTCCACGTACTGTGTGGCGATCTGACCGTTGGCAGCGAGCTCGCGCAGCAGCTTCTCCGGGCCCACGAAGCGGCCCTCGCCATGGCTGATGGCAATGGTGTGGATGTCATCCACATTGGTACGGCTCAGCCAGGGAGACTTGTTGCTGGCGATGCGGGTACGCACCAGCATGGACTGGTGGCGGCCGATCTCGTTGAAGGTCAGCGTCGGGCACTGATCGTCGGTGTCCACGATCTCGCCGAAGGGCACCAGACCCAGCTTGACCAGCGCCTGGAAGCCGTTGCAGATGCCCAGCATCAGGCCGTCGCGGTTCTTCAGCAGCTCGTGCACAGCATCCTTCATCGCGGGATTGCGGAAGAAGGCGGTGATGAACTTGGCGGAGCCGTCGGGCTCGTCGCCGCCGGAGAAGCCGCCGGGCAGCACGATCATCTGGCTGCGGGAAATGATCTCGCTGGCCTTCTCGATGGACTCGGTGATCTTCTCGGGGGTCAGGTTGTTGATGACCAGGATCTCAGCCTTGCCGCCGGCACGCTCCACCGCACGGGCAGTGTCATACTCGCAGTTGGTGCCAGGGAACACGGGGATGAAGGCCTGGGGCTTGGCGAAGCTGGTCTTGGGCGCGAAGCGGGTTTCAGCCTTGTAGGAGAACTTCTCGGTGGTCTCGCCAGTGCGGCCGCGGTACTTGAAGACCTTCTCGAGCTTGCCCTCGTAGATCTCCTGCATTTCGGCCAGGTCGATGCGCTCGCCCTCGTACTCCAGCACCCACGCGGGGATGGTATCGCCGATCTTCACGCCGAAGTCAACGTCCTCCGCGCACTCGATCAGCATGCCGCCGATCTGCTGGGCAAAGAGCTTACCCTCGAAGTCCTCGTCGATGCGGGTGCCGATGGCATTGCCCAGGCCCATCTTGAACAGACCTTCCGCAACGCCGCCCAGACCCAGCGCCCAGGCCGCCACGATCTTGCCAGCCTTGATGGCCTCGTAGACATTCTCGTAATTGGCGGTCAGCTGCTTGGTGTCGTGGGCGTCGCAGGTCACCAGGCGAACCACATGGCCCGCCGCCTTGAACTCAGGAGAGATCACGTTGCTGGCCTTGCCGGGAGCCACCGCGAAGGAGCACAGGGTCGGAGGAACGTCCATCTTTTCGAAGGTGCCGGACATCGAATCTTTGCCGCCGATAGAGGCAATGTTCAGATCCAGCTGGGCATCGAAAGCACCCAGCAGCGCCGCAAAGGGCTTGCCCCAGCGGGTGGGCTCGGTACCCATGCGCTCGAAGTACTCCTGGAAGGTCAGGTAAGCTTCCTTGTAGTCAAAGCCCGCTGCCACCAGCTTGGTCACGCTCTCGATGACCGCCAGGTAGCTGCCCTCGTAGGGGGACTGCTCCAGCAGCTCGGGATGCATACCGTAAGCCATGCCGGAGACGGTGTCGGTCACACCGTTCAGCACGGGGATCTTGGCGACCATGGTCTGGTTGGGGGTCAGCTGCTTGGCGCCGCCATAGGGCATCAGCACGGTGGCCGCGCCGATGGTGGAGTCGAAGCGCTCGCTAAGGCCCTGCTTGGAGCAGATGTTCAGGTTGCCGACCATGTTGGCCAGCTTCTCGGTGACGGTGTCGCCCTCAAAGGTGAAGGGCTTCACGCAATCCTCGGGCACAGCGACGGTGGTGTGCTTCTCCGCGCCGTTGGAGTTGAGGAACTCACGGCTCAGGTCAACGATGGTCACGCCCTTCCAGGTCATGCGCAGGCGGGGCTCCTCGGTGACTTCCGCCACAACGGTGGCTTCCAGGTTCTCGCGCTCGGCAGCAGCGAGGAATGCGTCCACATCCTTAGCTTCCAGCACGACAGCCATGCGCTCCTGGGATTCGGAGATGGCCAGCTCGGTGCCGTCCAGGCCGTCATACTTCTTCGGCACACGGTCGAGGTCGATCATCAGGCCGTCCGCCAGTTCGCCGATGGCCACGCTCACGCCGCCCGCGCCGAAGTCGTTGCAGCGCTTGATCAGGCGGGTCACAGTCTCATCGCGGAAGAGGCGCTGCAGCTTGCGCTCGGTGGGAGCATTGCCCTTCTGCACTTCGGCGCCGCAGGTCTCGATGGACTCCAGCTTGTGGCTCTTGGAGGAGCCGGTCGCGCCGCCGCAGCCGTCACGGCCCGTGCGGCCGCCCAGCAGGACGATCTTGTCGCCCGCAGCGGGCACTTCACGGCGGACGTTCTTCTCGGGAGCTGCGCCGACGACAGCGCCGATCTCCAGGCGCTTGGCGGCATAGCCGGGATGGTACATCTCATCGA
Source organism: Christensenellales bacterium (assembly GCA_045132495.1). Classification (GTDB taxonomy): domain Bacteria; phylum Bacillota; class Clostridia; order Christensenellales; family Aristaeellaceae; genus UBA11524. Next base: position 68,375 of record JBGUSK010000140.1, read on the forward strand.
CGAGGCCAGTAGCCAGACCGATCTGGTTGCCGTAAGAGGAATAGCCGGCGGCAGCGGTGGTCACCAGCTTGCGCTGGGGCAGCTTGCCGGGCATGGTTTCACTCACGGGCACCAGGGGATCCGCCGCACCGGTGACGCGCATGGCCTGGTACACATAGGTACGGCCGGACAGCGGGTCGCGGATGGCGCCGCCGATACAGGTCGCCGCGCCGCCGAAGGGCTCGATCTCGGTGGGATGGTTGTGGGTCTCGTTCTTGAACATGAGCAGCCAGGGCTCGTTCACGCCGTTGACGTCCACGTCGATCTTGATGGAGCAGGCATTGATCTCTTCAGAGACGTCGATGTTGGGGGTCTGGCCGATCTTCTTCAGGTACTTGCCGCCCATGGTGGCGATGTCCATCAGGTTGACGGCGCGCTTCGCAGCCTTCTCCTCACCGTACACGGTCACGCGGGCCGCAAGGTAGCGCTGGAAGGCCTTCTCAACGGCTTCCTTCTCAATGGCCATCTTGTCGATGGTGGTCAGGAAGGTGGTGTGGCGGCAGTGATCGGACCAGTAGGTGTCGATCATGCGCACCTCGGTCAGGGTGGGATCGCGCTTTTCGGAGGCGAAATAATCGCGGCAGAAGGCCAGGTCATCCTTGTCCATGGCCAGACCGTACTTGGCCACGAAAGCCTGCACCTGCTCCATGTCCATGGTGGTGAAGCCATGCAGGGTCTCCACGGAGTCGGGGGTCTCGTAGACCTGCTGCAGGGTCTCCTTCTCAGCCAGGTCGGCCTCGCGGGACTCAACGGGGTTGATGACATGCTTTTTCACGCGGTTGAGTTCATCCTCCGTGAAGTCGCCGTCCAGCAGGTACACGCGGGCAGAGCGAACCGTGGGACGGTCGCACTGGCCGACCAGCTGGATGCACTCCTCACAGGAGGCGGCGCGCTGGTCATACTGACCGGGCAGGAACTCCACGGCGAACACAGCCTTCGCGCCCTCGGGCAGCTGCTCATAAGTAACATCGACCTGTGGCTCGGAGAACACGATGGGCAAGCACTTCACGTACAGATCATCGGCCACGCCTTCCACGTCGTAACGGTTGAGCAGACGCAGCCCGGTCACGGACTTAATTTGCAGAATATGACGAATTTCCCAGAGAAGATTCTTGGCTTCGACAGCGTAGTCGGCCATCTTCTCCACATAAATGCGCTTGACGCTCACAGGGAATTCCTCCTTATCAGTCGGAATTCCAAATTCGGAATGCTGAATTCGGAATTCGGAATTTAGTTACTGGTTCAATGCCACTTCTGTGTATACGGCAGTTCGGGGAGCAGAATCCGGAACCACATTCTCAATTCCGAATTCCGCATTCCGAATTCCGAATTCACTCGGTCAGTGCGGCCATGCCGCGCTGACCGATGTCGGAGCGCATGTGCATGTCGGTGAAGCTGATCTTCTTCGCGGCTTCGTAGGCCTTGCTGATCGCGCCGGGCAGACACTTGCAGCGGCCCACAACGCCCAGCACGCGGCCGCCGGCAGTGATGATCTCACCCTGCTCGTTCAGCTTGGTGCCGGCGTGGATGACCAACGCGTTCTCCCCTGCCGCTTCCAAGCCGGAGATCACATAGCCGGACTTGTAGCTCACCGGATAGCCGCCGCTGGCGATGACCACACAGCAGGCCGCGCCGTTGTCGAACTCCACCTCGGTATCCGCCAGGGTGCCGTTGACAGTCGCCTGCATGATGGTCAGCAGGTCAGACTTGAGCAGGGGCAGCACAACTTGCGTCTCCGGATCACCGAAACGGCAGTTATATTCGATGACCTTGGGGCCCTTAGGGGTCATCATCAGGCCGAAGTACAAACAGCCCTTGAAGGAGCGGCCCTCGGCGTTCATGGCGTTCACAGTGGGCAGGAAGATCTCCGCCATGCAGCGCTCCGCCAGTTCAGGCGTGTAGCAGGGGTTGGGCGCGATGGTGCCCATGCCGCCGGTGTTGAGGCCTGCGTCTCCATCCAGCGCGCGCTTGTGATCCATCGAGGACACCATGGGCTTGATGGTCTTGCCGTCGGTGAAGGCCAGCACGGACACTTCCGGGCCGGTGAGGAATTCCTCGATGACCACGGACTTGCCGCTCGCGCCGAACTTCTCGTCCTTCATCATGGAGGACACGGCCTCAACAGCTTCATCGCGGGTGTTGCAGATCAGCACGCCCTTGCCCAGCGCCAGGCCGTCCGCCTTGACCACGATGGGCATATCCGCATGTTGAAGGTAGGCAACCGCCGCGTCAAAGTTCTCGAAGGTCTCGTAGGCCGCAGTGGGGATGCCGTACTTCTTCATCAGGTTCTTGGAGAAGACCTTGCTGCCCTCGATGATGGCAGCGGCCTTATTGGGGCCGAAGGCGGGGATGCCAACCGCTTCCAGCGCATCGACCATACCCAGGCAGAGCGGATCGTCAGGCGCGACGACCACGAAGTCGATGGCGTTCTCTTTGGCCCAGGCAGTGATGCCCGCGACATCAGTGGCCTTGAAGGGCACGCACTCGCAGATGGCCGCCATGCCGCCGTTGCCGGGGGCCGCGTAGAGCTTGGTGACCGCGGGATTCTCCGCGATCTTCAGGGCGATGGTGTGCTCACGGCCACCGCCGCCAACGATGAGAACTTTCATTATTTGTCTCCTAATCATTTGTTACACTAATTCGCCGTCGGCAGACTCAATTCGTATCCGCCGGGTTTCCCGGCGGGGCGGGGCGGGTTTTGG
>JBGUSK010000141.1:0-16941 GCA_045132495.1 Christensenellales bacterium
CGAGATCAAGGAAGGCATGGAATGCATCGAGGAGGAGATCAATGCCTTCTGCGAGGGCATGCCCCGTTACAAGCGGCCCCGCAAGGTCATCTTCGACAAGGTGCCCCGCAACCCCACCGGCAAGATCGAAAAGCCCGTGCTGCGCGAGAAGTACTGCAAGGGCCGCCTGGTGGAAAGCCAGATCACCGGCTGAATCATGTAGATAAGTAGTTTTGTAGAAGTGGTTTCCCCGCAAGGGTTTCAGGTAGGATTGTAGTATGGAAGGAGAAACATCATGGATCTGTTTATCAAGCTCGGTTTGCTCGTCGTGTTCTTTGGTATGACCATTGCCATCGGCCTATACTGCCGAAAACACTCCACGGACGTCAATGGCTTCGTCCTCGGCGGGCGCAGCGTCGGCCCTTGGCTGACGGCGTTTGCATACGGCACATCTTACTTCTCGGCTGTGGTGTTTGTTGGCTATGCGGGTCAGTTCGGCTGGAAGTACGGCATCGCTGCAACCTGGGCTGGCATTGGCAATGCGCTGATCGGCTCGCTGATGGCTTGGGCCTTCCTGGGGCGGCGCACCCGCGTCATGACCCAGCATCTGGACAGCGCCACCATGCCGCAGTTCTTTGAGGCGCGCTTTAACTCGAAGGCCTTGAAGCTGGCGGCCTCGGCGATCATCTTCATTTTCCTGATTCCCTATACTGCTTCGCTGTATAACGGCCTCAGCCGCCTGTTCGGCATGGCCTTTGACATCGACTACTCCGTATGTGTCATCGTCATGGCGGTGCTGACGGCGATCTACGTCATCGCGGGCGGCTACATGGCAACGGCCATCAACGACTTCATCCAGGGCATCATCATGATTGGCGGCATCATCGCGGTCATCGCAGCCGTGCTCAAGGGCCAGGGTGGCTTCCTGGAGGCGCTGAACAAGCTGGGTCAGGTGTCCGACCCTGCGGTGTCTACCACACCGGGCGTGTTTGCCTCCTTCTTCGGTCCCGACCCGCTGAATCTGTTGGGCGTCGTCCTGCTGACCAGCCTTGGCACCTGGGGTCTGCCCCAGATGGTGCAGAAGTTCTACGCCATCAAGTCCGAGCAGGCCATCAACAAGGGTATGATCATTTCGACCATCTTTGCGGCGATCGTCGCGGGCGGGTGCTACTTCCTGGGCGGATTTGGTCGTCTGTTCGATGTGGACGTTGCGACCCAGGGCTACGACGCTGTCGTGCCCACGATGCTCTCCGGCCTGCCGACCATCCTGATCGCTGTCGTGATCGTGCTGGTGCTGGCGGCTTCCATGTCCACGCTGTCCTCCCTGGTGCTGACTTCCTCTTCTACCCTGACGCTGGACTTCATCAAGGGTACCCTCGTCAAGAAGATGGATGAAAAGAAGCAGCTGCTGACCATGCGCGGCCTGATCGTGGTGTTCATCCTGATCTCTGTTGTGCTGGCGATCGTGCAGTACAAGTCCAACGTCACCTTCATTGCTCAGCTGATGGGCGTGAGCTGGGGCGCGCTGGCAGGCGCATTCCTCGCGCCGTTCCTCTTCGGCCTGTACTGGAAGAAGGCTACCCGTGCTTCCGTCTGGTGCAGCTTTATCTTCTCCACCGTCGTCATGCTCGCCAACATTGTTGCCAAGCCGCTCTTCCCGGCGATGCTGCAGAGCCCCATCAATGCGGGCGCGTTCTGCATGATCGCTGGTCTGATTATCGTCCCGGTCGTCAGCCTGATCACCCCCAAGATGGACAAGGCGTACGTCGACCAGGTATTCTCCTGCTATGACCGGACTGTGACTGTGCATGTCACGGATTCCATCGGCGATACTCAACCCCAGAAGTAATACATCCTGAAGGAGGATTTCTCCATGAAAACCCTGATGCTGGGCAACGAAGCCGTTGCCCGCGGACTCTACGAGGCCGGATGCGCCTTCGTGTCCAGCTATCCCGGCACACCGTCCACCGAGATCACCGAGGCCATCGCCAGGTACAAGGAGGTCTACGCAGAGTGGGCTCCCAACGAGAAGGTCGCCATGGAGGCTGCCTTCGGTGCGTCCCTCGCGGGCAAGCGCAGCTTCTGCGGCATGAAGCATGTGGGCCTGAATGTGGCCGCTGACCCTCTGTTCACCATCAGCTATACCGGCGTGAATGCCGGTATGGTCATCGGCGTGGCGGACGATGCGGGCATGCATTCTTCCCAGAACGAGCAGGACTCCCGCCATTATGCCCGTGCGGCGAAGATCCCCATGCTGGAGCCTGCGGATTCCGCCGAGGCTATCGCCTTTGCGAAGCTGGCGTACGAGATGTCCGAGCAGTTCGACACTCCTGTGCTGCTGAAGATGTGCACTCGTGTATCTCACAGCCAGAGTGTCGTCGAGCCCGGCGAACGCGTGGAAGCCGTCAAGGAATACGTGAAGAATCCTTCAAAGTACATCATGATGCCCGGCAACGCCAAGAAGCGTCATCCCGTGGTGGAGGCGCGTACCAAGACCCTCGTCGAGTGGGCGGAGACGGCTGAGATCAACCGCGTGGAGGATGGCAAGGATCATTCCCGCGGCGTCATTACTTCCTCTACGGCTTATCAGTACGTCAAGGAAGTCTGCGGCGACAAGTATCCGGTGATGAAGCTGGGCATGATCTGGCCCCTGCCGGAGAAGAAGATCCGCGACTTTGCCGCTTCTGTGGACGAGGTCGTCATCGTCGAAGAGCTGGACAGCTTCATTGAGGCCCACTGCCGTGATCTGGGCATCGCCGTCAAGGGCAAGGAGATCTTCCCCAACATTGATGAGTTCAGTCAGAACCTGGTGGCGGAGAAGCTGGGCGAGAATGCCCCCTGCGCTGGCTGCAAGGTCGCCGATGCGATCCCGGCTCGCCCGCCGGTCATGTGTGCGGGCTGCCCCCACCGTGGATTGTTCTACACGCTGGCGAAGAACAAGATCACCGTCCTGGGCGACATCGGCTGTTACACGCTGGGTGCGGTGGCTCCGCTGGCGGCGGTGGATTCCGTCATCTGCATGGGCGCGTCCGTGTCCGGCACTCATGGCTTCACCAAGGCTCTGGAGGGCAAGGCGGACGGCAAGACCGTGGCGGTCATCGGCGACTCCACCTTCATGCACTCCGGCATTACCGGTCTGGTCAACGTTGCCTACAATGAGTCCAATGCCACGATCATCATCGTGGACAACTCCATCACCGGCATGACCGGCCATCAGCAGAACCCCACTACCGGCATGAATCTCAAGGGCGATCCCTGCACGAAAATCGACCTGGAGACCCTCTGCCGTGCCGTCGGCATCCGCCGCGTGCGCGTGGTGGATCCCTACGACCTCAAGCAGACCGAGGACGCCATCAAGGAAGAACTGGCTGCGCCGGAGGCTTCCGTCATCATCAGCCGCCGCCCTTGCGCGCTGCTGAAGTACGTCAAGCACAATAAGCCCGTCAAGGTGGACGCGGACAAGTGCCGCTCCTGCAAGATGTGCATGAAGATCGGCTGCCCGGCCATCTCCATGAAGGACGGCAAGGCCATGATTGACAATACCCTGTGCACCGGCTGTGGCGTTTGCACTCAGCTGTGCCACTTCGACGCGCTGAAGGAGGCCGAGTAACATGAATACGAAGAATATCATGATCGTCGGCGTGGGCGGCCAGGGCAGTCTGCTGGCCTCCAAGCTCCTGGGCAGATTGCTGCTGACCAAGGGCTACGACATCAAGGTGTCCGAAGTGCATGGCATGAGCCAGCGCGGCGGCAGCGTCGTCACCTATGTGCGCTTTGGCGACAAGGTGTATTCCCCTGTGATCGACAAGGGTGAGGCGGACTACATCGTCTCCTTCGAGCTCCTGGAGGCTGCCCGTTGGACGGAATACCTCCGCCCCGAAGGCAAGCTGGTCACCAACATCCAGCAGATCAATCCCATGCCGGTCATCATCGGCGCGGCGGAATACCCCGCCGATCTGGCGGCCAAGATGCAATCTGCCGGCATCCAGGTGGACGCCTTCGACGCGCTGACCCTGGCTGAGCAGGCGGGCTCCTCCAAGGCGGTCAACATCGTGCTGATGGGCCACCTGAGCCGCAACTTTGACTTCACCCTGGACGAGTGGATGGACGCCATCGAAAAGAGCGTTCCCGCGAAGTTCCTTGAGCTCAACAAGAAGGCCTTCATGCTGGGCCGCGAAGCCTGATTTCGTACCCATACGCCGAGTGCGTTCAATCTATATTGGGAGATGATTTCCATGGCAAACTACTATCAGCCAGAGATCGAAACCGCATCGCGGGAGCAGATTGTAGCCTGGCAGAACGAGCGCCTGTTGAAGCAGGTGCAGCACGTGTGGGACAATGTGCCCTACTACCGTGCGAAAATGGAAGAGAAGGGCGTCACTCCTGCGGACATCAAGTCCATTGATGACCTGCACAAGCTGCCCTTCCTGACCAAGGCCGACCTGCGGGACGCCTATCCCTACGGCCTGTGCGCCAAGCCCCTGAGCGAGTGCGTGCGCATCCAGTCCACCTCTGGCACCACCGGTCGCCGCGTGGTGGCGTTCTACACCCAGCACGACGTTGACCTGTGGGAAGACTGCTGCGCCCGCGCCATCGTTGCGGCCGGCGGCACCAAGGAAGATGTGGTGCAGGTGGCTTATGGCTACGGCCTGTTCACCGGCGGCCCTGGCCTGAACGGCGGCTCCCACAAGGTGGGCTGCCTGACTCTGCCCATGTCCTCCGGCAACACCGAGCGTCAGCTGACCTTCATGACCGACCTGGAGGCCACCATCCTGTGCTGCACGCCCTCCTACGCCCAGTACCTGGCGGAGAGCATCGAGGAAGCGGGCCTGCGGGACAGGATCAAGCTCAAGGCTGGTATCTTCGGTGCGGAAGCTTGGTCCGAGGAGATGCGCCATGACATCGAGAATCGTCTTGGCATCAAGGCCTATGATATTTACGGCCTGACCGAGACCTCCGGCCCCGGCGTCTCCTTTGAGTGCTGCGAGCAGACCGGCATGCACATCAACGAGGATCACTTCATTGCTGAGATCATCAATCCCGAGACTGGTGAAGTTCTTCCCGAGGGTGAAAAGGGCGAGCTGGTATTCACCTCCATCACCAAGGAAGCCTTCCCCCTGCTGCGTTACCGCACCCGCGATATCTGCGTGCTGTCCCGCAAGAAGTGCTCCTGCGGCCGCACCCATGTCAAGATGTCCAAGCCCATGGGCCGCAGCGACGATATGCTGATTGTCAAGGGCGTGAACGTATTCCCGTCCCAGATCGAGACTGTGCTGATGGAGCAGGGCTACCCGGCAAACTATCAGATCATCGTCGACCGCGTGAACCACTCCGACACCCTGGAGGTGCTGGTCGAGATGGCGCCGGACAAGTTCTCCGACTCCCTGGCCGAGATCGCCGAGCAGGAGAAGAAGCTCGTCGGCGCCCTCAAGGCCATGCTGGGTATCTTTGCCAAGGTGCGTATCGTGTCGCCCAAGAGCATCACCCGCTCTGAGGGCAAGGCTGTGCGCGTCATCGACAAGCGCAAGATTTAAGGAGGTGCGGACATGAGCGTTCATCAGATTTCTGTGTTTCTGGAAAACCGTGCCGGTCAGCTCGCGGAAGTGACAAAGCTCCTGGCGGAGAACGGCATTGACATGCGCGCCATCTCCATCGCGGAAACGAAGGACTACGGCGTGCTTCGCCTGATCGTGGATGATACCGACAAGGCGACTGAGGCGCTGCTGGCTTCCGGCTGCATCCTCTCCAAGACCCCGGTGACGGTGGTCTGTGTGCCTGATCAGGCGGGCGGCCTGGCTCCTGTGCTGGCTGTGCTGGCGGAGGGCAATCTGGACGTGGAGTACATGTACTCCCTGTTCACTCACAAGGAGGGGAAGGCGTATATGGTCTTCCGCATCTCCGATGAAGAGAAGTTCTGCGCGCTGCTGGCAGCCCATGGCATCCAGACGGCGGATAAGGACGAGCTGGGTCTGAAGTAAACAGGTATCCGAAGCCGGAAGGGGAGTCCTCCGGCTTCCTTTTTGCGCAAAAGTTTTTTGAATGTAGGATTTGGCCTTTACATGGCCAGAATGCTGTGGTATAATGACCATAACCGATATGGTTCGTTGTAAACCTATATTCAAATGCAAGGAGGACCCCCACATGAAGAAGCTCGTTTCCATGCTTCTGGCTCTGGTGATGGTGCTGTCTCTGTGCTCTTTCGCTGCTGCGGAAGACTACTCCGATGTGACCATCCGCATCTACTCCAACTCCAATTCCACTGAGCGCGCCACTTGGCTGAAGGAAGCGGCCAAGCAGGCTGGCTTCACCATCTCCATGGATGACTCTTCTGTCATCTCCGGTGACGTGGCTGCCGTGCAGGCTGCCAATGAGAACAAGGACGGCGACATTCTCTTCGGCCTGAACGAAGTCCGCTGGTCCCAGGTCATCAACGGTACCTACGAGAATCTGAAGGTCATCGACTGGACTCCCTCCTGGGCGGAGCAGGTCGGCCAGTACAAGTATGACGGCAAGGCTTACGGCCTGGTCATCCAGAACATCCTGATGCTCTACCGTACTGACGATCTGGGCACCAAGGGCGCCGAGCTGAAGTTCGAGCACTGGGCTGACATCGTCAACTGCGGCTACACCTGGTACCGTCAGGGCAAGGTCGGCGGCACCACCAACGGCAACATCAACAACTCCATGCTGTATGCCTTCACCGATCCCACCAGCCCCGCCGGCGGCATCTCCATCGAAGGCTGGAAGACCCTGTGGGCCTACTGCCAGGGCGGCGTGTTCACCGGCGACAGCTACGGCTTCGATCCTCTGAACCGCGGCGACGTGCAGGTGTCCACCTTCTACTCCTCCTCCCTGTACGGCAAGGTTGACGATGCGGCTTCCGGCTCCGAGAACCCCCTGAAGGGCGCTCTGGAACCCGAAAACTGGGCTCTGGTTGATATCGCTGACGGCACCTACTACATCGCCGAGTACCTTGGTGTGCTGGATCGCGCGGATCGTTCCGAGCGCGAGACCGAGGCTGTGAAGGCCTTCGCTGAGTGGTTCGGTTCTGCCGAGACCCAGGCTGCCTGGTCTGACGAGTTTGACTCCTACCCCTGCAACGCCGGCGCTGTGGCAGAGATCTACGGCGAAGAAGTGCCCGAGATCTACACCATCAAGAACTTCTCCCTGAACAAGGTGGAAGGCACCGACATGACCTACGCTGAGTACGTGGGCGCTCACTCCTCTGAGTGGACCAACATCATGACCAACCTGGGCTTCTACTGGAAGGACAATTCTGCCGCTCCTGCCGAGCCCGATTGGGAGAACCTCGACTGGGCGACCCTGACCCAGGCCAAGTAATCAAAACAAGAGCCAATGGGCGAGTCTGACATGCTCAGGCTCGCCCATCTTTCTATATCACCCGTATCGACAACGGGTGAGCAATGCTCGCCCCTACGACACACCAAATCTCCGTAGGGGCGACCATTGGTCACCCGCCCACTATTCCGATACCAATTTCGAAGGGAGTTTTCCCACCCATGATCGAACTGAAGGATATCGTCGTCAAATTCGGCGATTTTGAAGCACTGCACAACATCAACGTCGAGGTGAAGGAAGGCGAGTTCTTTACCTTCCTCGGCCCCTCCGGCTGCGGCAAGACCACTACGCTGCGCACCATCACCGGCTTTATCGACCCGGTGCAGGGCACGGTCAATGTGAACGGCGAGGACATCACCCATGTGCCGATCGAGAAGCGCAACATCGGCATCGTGTTCCAGTCCTACGCGCTGTTCCCCACGATGACGGTGTATGACAACATCGCCTTTGGCCTGAAGGTCAAGAAGATGAAAAAGAACGAGATCGACGAAAAGGTGCGCGCCATCGCGAAGAAGGTCGATCTTTCTGACGAGCAGCTGAAGAAGGCTGTGTCCCAACTTTCTGGCGGTCAGCAGCAGCGCGTTGCCATCGCCCGTGCGCTGGTGACTGGCCCGGCCATCATCTGCATGGACGAGCCCCTGTCCAATCTGGACGCCAAGCTCCGCGTGCAGCTGCGCAACGAGCTGAAGAAGATGCAGCAGGACTTCGGCATCACCACCATTTATGTCACCCACGATCAGGAGGAGGCCCTGACGCTTTCTGACCGCATCGCCGTGTTCAACAAGGGTTACATCGAGCAGATTGGCACGCCCAACGAGGTGTACAACCACTCTGCGACGGAGTTTGTGTGCAACTTCATCGGCGATATCAACCGTATTGAAGCGGAAGTGGCGGCGAAAATGGGGTTGTCGGCCGATGAAAATCACTTCATCCGCCTGGAGCGCCTGCGCGTCAACCAGTCCCAGCGGGAAGGTGAGACCGTACTGGAAGGTACGGTGCAGAGCCGCGAATATTACGGCCTGTACATCAAGTATTACATCAGCGTGGGCAGCCAGGTGCTTAAGGTGATTGAAAAGAATGACGGCGTGAACATCTACGAGGCGGGTCAGCAGGTCACCGTTGGCCTGGGCCTTCAGGATGTAATGAGCTATCCTGCTGCGGCGGGCGAGTAAGGAGGGCTGCGGATGACGATCTCCAAGGCTGCACCGCGCAAGCTCAGCATGTCGCTGGTGTGGAAGGTGTTCGGCACGGCCTTCTTCGTGTACCTGTTCTTCGGGTTCATGCTGCTGCCCTGCCTGAATACCCTGACGCAGGTTTTCACTGCCAACAAGGAAGATCCGCTGGCGGTGATCAAGTTCTTCTTTGCAGGCAACATGCCCTCCTTTGTGTGGAATTCTCTGAAGCTGGCGCTGGCGCTGGTCGTCACGGTCAACGTGGTGGGCGTGTCCATCGTGCTGCTGACAGAATACTTTGATATCAAGGGCGCCCGCATCCTCCGTCTGGGATACATGACCACGCTGATTTACTCCGGTGTGGCGCTGGTGACGGGCTATCTTTTCCTGTATGATTCCGACGGTATCATCACGACCTGGCTGACCGGCTTGTTCCCCAAGATGAACAAGGATTGGTTCACCGGCTTCAACGCGGTGCTGTTCACGATGACCTTCGCCTGTACGTCGAACCATGCGCTGTTCCTGCGCAATGCCATCCGCGGCATCGACTACAACACGGTGGAGGCGGCCCGCAACATGGGTGCAAGTCCCTTCCGTGTGCTGCTGAAGGTCGTGTTCCCGACGTTGATCCCGACAATGTTCTCCCTCACAGTCATGACCTTCATCACCGGTCTGTGCGCCATGTCTGCGCCCACGCTGCTGGGTTATAACTCCATCAACCCGGAGATCGTCCGCCTGGCGGGCTCCTCTGTGGCGGATGAAGCCTTCCCGCAGGCCCGTGCAGCGCTGCTGTCCATTATTCTGGCGATGTTCACCATTATCCTGCTGACGATCCTCTCCTCCTACGAACGCAAGGGCCATTACCTGTCCGTCAGCAAAACCAAGGCCAAGCTGGTCAAGCAGAAGATCACCAACCCGGTGGCGAACGTGCTGGCGCACATTTATGCCTACGTCCTGTGGATCATCTACATGACCCCTGTGGTGATGATCGTGATCTTCGCCTTCCAGAACTATTCGGCCATCCGCCTGAAGAAATTTAGTTTTGACAGCTTCACATTGGTCAATTTCTTCGGCAAGCAGGACTATCAGTACCTGACCAGCCGCGGCAAGCTGAAGACCCGCGTCGGGCAGATTTCCGGCGTGTTCTCCAACAGCGATACCCTCGGCGGCATCCAGACCTCCTTCATCTTATCCGCCCTGGCTGCGGCTCTGGCCTGCGTGATCGTGGTAGTGGCGGTCAACTACATCTTCAAGCACAAAAACAAGCTTCGCTCCACGGTGCTGGAGTATTCGCTGCTCTTCCCCTGGCTGCTGCCGACGATCCTCATCTGTTACTCCTACCGCACCTACTTCAACTCCAACGATGTGTGGTACGTGCTGGGAGAGAACCTGTATTACAGGCAAAATGTGAGGCTGCTGATCGTGATCGCCTACACGGTGGTGAAGCTGCCATTTGCGCTGAGAATGATCAAGGCGTCCTTCTACGCCATTGATGAGGAGCTCGAGGACGCTGCGAAAAACCTGGGTGCAAGCGAATGGTGGACCTTCATCAAGGTGAAGCTGCCGATCATTCTGCCCAGCGTGCTGGCGGTGTTTGCGCTGAACTTCAATGCGCTCTTCACCGAGTATGACATGGGTGCAACCTTCCAGTCCAGCTACGGAAAGACCTACGCGATGGTCATCCAGAACATGTGCGCCGAGGAAGGCCGCGACGGTTACAACGTCAATGCCACTGGCCGCCGCAATGCTTCGACGGTGTTCATCATGGCGGTCAGCGGCCTGATCCTTTACCTGGTTTATGGTGTGGGCGCCCGCGACCTGGGCGAACGCCTTGAGGCAAAGGAACGCCGCCGCCGCATGTATCAGAAGGTCGTTGCGCGGATTCATCCGCAAAAGGCTAAACCCAACTACCACATGCGGCCGTAAGCCGCAAAGAAATCCCCCGACCATTGCGGTCGGGGGATCCGTTATGCATAAGAGAATTACTTGCCGGCCAGATAATCAAGGATTTCCGTGGCGTTGGTGTCTGGTTTGACCTTGGGCATCACCTTTTCGATTATGCCCTGTTCGTCGATGATAAACGTCGTGCGTACAACACCCATGGAAGTTTTGCCGCACATCTTCTTCTCCTGCCACACGCCGTAGGGCTCAATGGACTTGAGCTCCGGGTCGGAGAGCAGCACAAAGGGCAGATCGTACTTCTGTGCGAACCTGACATGGGAGGCAACGGAATCCTTGCTCACGCCGATCACGATGACGTCCTGCGCTTTGAATGCTTCGTAGCTTTCCGCAAAGGCGCAGGCCTGTCGGGTGCAGCCGGGGGTGTTATCCTTGGGATAGAAGTACAGCACGACCTTCTTGCCCAGATAGTCTGACAGATGAACCTCAGCTCCATGCTGATCGTTCAGAGTAAATTCGGGAGCCTTCATACCAGCCTGCAGCATGTACATACCTCCATCGCTTCAAACAGAATCTGTGTTGAATTTGTTTCGCTATGTATATACCCGAAAAGTGAAAGCGTGAAACATTTTGTCGGACGCAAATGCAATTTGGCAGGACTTTTTGATGCATTACGCCTTTATCTGGTTCATGCACATTGGTGCTGGTCAGACGGCGGGTGGGTGTGGTATAATCAATCCAACATACCCACCTTTGCACAGTACAGAAAACAACGTATCAGTATAGAATGCGAAACGCCCGGAAGATGAATGAAATCAACAGAGGAGGAGCTTAGCTTGTACACCCTCGATCTGCGACAGGTTGCGCCAAAGGGAATCTATCCGCTGGGAGAAAAATTCAGCGGGAAAAACCCTTCCGGCTGCACAATCAGCTTCACCAACTATGCCATGATGCTTGATGACGGGGGCCCTGCTGGCAGCAAGCCATTCTTCGTGATCAGCGGAGAGATGCACTTTTGCCGCGTATCGCCTGATCAGTGGGAGGACGCGGTGCTTAAGATGAAGGCGGGCGGAATCAACATTGTCAGCACCTATGTGTTCTGGATCGTCCATGAGGAAGAGGAGGGCGTCTTCCGCTTCGACGGCTGCCGGAATGTGAGGCGTTTTCTTGAAATCTGCGAGAAGCACGGGATGATGGTCATCATGCGGATCGGCCCGTTCTGCCACGGAGAGTTCCGCAATGGCGGTCTGCCGGACTGGCTCTACGGCAAGCCCTTCGATGTTCGGGAGGACAACCCCGGTTTCCTCGGAGCAACGCGCAGATTTTTCCGCGCCCTGCATGGACAGATGGACGGGCACTATTTCGCCCAGGGAGGATGCATCATCGCGGCCCAGATAGAGAATGAGTACCAGCATTCTTCCGCGCCGTGGGAAGTGACCGCCGGCATTTCCTCCGAGTGGGTCAATGGCGGACGCTCCGGCGAGAGGTATATGCTGGCCCTGAAGCAGATCATGCAGGAGGAGGGCATCATCACGCCCTTCTACACCACGACGGCCTGGGGCGGCGCGATCACCCCGGTGGAGGAGGCATTGCCGCTGTGGGGCGGTTATTCCTATCAGCCCTGGATTTTCTATAACAGGACAGGGGAGCACCCTGCCACCCCGGAATACATCTACCGGGACAACCACAACAACTCAATCTCCAAAACCTACAATTTCGAGCCAACCTATGATCCGGAATCCAGACCCTATGCCTGCTGCGAGATGATGGGCGGCATGATGTGCTCCTACAACTATCGCTTCCAGATGGATATGCGTGCCATCGACGCGCTGGCCAACACCAAGCTGGGTAGCGGCTGCAATCTGCTGGGCTACTATATGTACAAGGGCGGAACGAACCCGACAGGGCTTCGTACTCCCTACCTTAATGAGAGTCAGGTCAGCAAGCGGAGCTACGATTATCAGGCTGCACTGGGGGAATTTGGCCAGGTGCGTGAGAGCTACGGCCGCCTGAAGGCGCTGCACCTGTTCTGCCAGACCTTTGCGGACGTACTGGCGGAGACGAAAACCGTCCTGCCGGAGCATATGCGCAGCCTTCAGCCGGATGACCTCGGTCCGCTGCGGTACTGCGTGCGGGTGAAGGGCGACACTGGATTCCTGTTTTTGAACAACTTCCAGGATCACATTGCCATGACAGACCGCGTAGGCGAGACCGTTATCCTGCAGCTGCCCGGCGGCGATATGACCTTCCGCTTTGATATTGCGGCGGGTGAAAATGCCGTGCTGCCCTTCGGTGTGATGCTGGACGATGTCAGGCTGGACTGGGCAACGGCCATGCCTATGGCGCACATCGCGGAAACCTGGTTTTTTATGGCGCCGGACGGCATGAAACCCGTCTATTGCATCGGAGGAGAGGAATATGCTCCGGAACCCGGTGAGATTCTCCATGTGGCGGGCCTGACCATCGTCACCCTGACCCGCAGTGAAAGCTGCCGCTACTACCTGCTGGGCGGCAAGGCTTACCTGTGTGACAAGCCCCTCATGCTGGATGGCGGAGTCCTTCGGGCAGAAACCGAAGACGGCACTGTTACCCTTCGCACCTGGGAGAATGGCGCATGGCAAACCCGCACCCTTGGCGAAAAGCGGGATCATGAGCAGGCCGCCTTCCATCAGGTAGGCATTGGCCGCTATGTGGTGGATGTCCCCCGGGAATCCCTTGATGGCCGAAAGCAGGTGCTGCTGCGGATGAACTACATCGGAGACATCGGCCATGCGTTCGTGGGCGGGCAGATGATCTCCGACAACTTTGCCAACGGTGCGGCGTGGGACGTCCGTCTGGACTGCTATGCTGAAGAACTCGCCTGCAACCCGCTGACGATCTACATCACCCCCACGAAGGAGCATGTCACGGTGGATGTATCCTCTGCGATGGCGGGGCGGATGGAGAAAGTCGATGGCCTCACGGCGGAGCTGCGATCGGCGGAGATCATCCTGGTGGATGATGTGATCCTGTGAGCTTCCGGCGTCCACGGAAGGAAAGGATGCTGGCTCGCTGACCAAAGAGATGGATCTAAACGCGGCTGCATGTAACCAGCGGCTCACCGGGCTTCCGTAGCCGCCTGCATATCATCGTTGCAGAAATCCATCACGTCCTCATTGCTTAGGTTATTCAAATCCTGTGCGGGCCATCATGCAATGATGTTGGGATGGGAAGCTGCTTCCGCATGATCGTGTGGAAAGACCTTGATGATGTTGGAACTTCCAGCTTCCTCGCCCAACGGCAGAAGATCGTCAGCAACGACGGCAAGTGTGAAATCATCGAATTCAACAATGCGGGTTTCAGTTTCATCCAGTGCAGCAGGCAGCAGGAACAGAAAACTCAGCAGCAGGGCAAGCATTTTTCGCATATGCGTCCTCCAGGGAATGACAGTTCAGATAGAGAAACATGAGCCCTGCATCCATCTGGATGCAGGGCCTGTGTTCAATTGCATAGCAACTGAATGGAACTTGTAGAATTACTGAGCGGGATGAGCAGCGTCCCAGGCAGCGGTGGCCTCGTCGTAGCAAGCCTGGCCACCCATGGCCTTGTACTCCTTGAGCATCTGGTCGAACAGGGCAGAGGCCTCAGCGGGATCTGCCATGGTGACCTTGGTCAGCATCTCGTTCTCGAACTCGCCCAGACGGGTGCCGTACTCGGAGGAAGCCTGCAGCACGACCTCGAAGGTCCAGCCGGTGTTCAGGGGATCCTTGTGGAAGGCCTTGTACAGCGCTTCGTATTCGTCGGCATAGCCCTGGTAGGACAGCGCCTGCGCCTTGATCAGCAGGGACTCATCAGCCAGGTACTGGCCGTTGATCAGCAGGGTGTAGTCCAGGTTCTGCATGGAGTTGAAGGTCTTGTCGTGGTTGGCCTCGTCGGGGTTCTTGACCACCGGCACGCCATCCTCGTTCAGGTCATAGGTGATCCCTTCCACGCCGTTCTGCAGGGCGAAGATGACGTCGGGCTGGCACAGCCAATCCAGGTACATCATGGCAGCCTCGGGGTGCTTGCTGTACACGGGGATGAAGTTGTTCAGGCCGTGAGCGCCGTACATGCCGTGGTAGTACTTGGTGGGATCGGAAGCGCTCTCGAAGCACTCCAGGGGAGCCAGCTCGGCCTCGGGCAGGTAGGTCTGCAGCGCAGCCAGGATGCCCGGGGACACTCGGATGGGGTGATCCCAGTTGCCCTGGTACACGCCAGCGCGGCCGGAGGTGATGTCATTGAAGTAGGTCTCGGTCTTGTCCAGCGCGAAGTCGGGGGAGATCAGACCCTCGTGGTACATCTGGTTGAGGAACAGCGCGTAGTCCTTGTAGCCGTCGATCATGGGACGGGGGGAGCAAGCGATGGTACGGTCGCTGACATCCTTCAGGAAGGACAGGGAGAAGATGGCGGAGCTGCCAACGCGCAGGTCGGAAGCGATCGCCCACGGGATCTCGTTGGAGGGATTGCCGTCGCCGTCCATGTCGTGGTCGCGGAAGTAGCGCAGCACATCCAGCAGTTCAGCCTTGGTGGTGGGCATTTCCAGACCGGCCTTCTCCACCCAGTCCTTACGGATGAACACGCCCTGGTCGGCGATGTTCACGCGGCGGGCGCAAATGGCGTAGTCTAGTTAGAATTGAGATATGTTTGGGCGGCTTGCTAGCAATGTGGAAGTTCTTCGGTTTTTCTTTTGTGGGGATAATTCGTAATGTTTGGAACAGCTTGCTTTCGGCTGGGATAATGGCTGCTTTCGGCAGCGCTTTCTGTTCGCTGTTTCCATCGCTTGGTGGTCAGATTGTTTCAATGGTTATCAGTAGCATGGTATATCTGGGCAGCATGCTGCTGATTCCCTCTGGGAGAAGTGTTCTGCTTGAAGTGCCGGTGGTAGGCAATATAGTGCTGCGAATTCAAATGTATTTATCCCGTAAGCGGAAAAGCAGATGGTGCAAAAGGTAAGTGTTCTATCAAGTGGGGGTATGAGCATGGTCAAGAAGATAATCAGAAGAGGTTTTTCGCTGGCTAACAGATTTGGAATGTTTAACTGGCTCTCAGATGAGCAGCACATGCGTATTCGTTGGAAACTGATTTTGGGGAACTCGTTAAATTTGGAGAATCCACAGACATTCAACGAAAAGATACAGTGGCTTAAGCTTCATGATCGGAAACCAGTATATACGCAAATGGTAGATAAATTTGAAGCCAAGGAATATGTTTCTAGGCTTGTTGGACGTGAGTTTATCATTCCAACCTACGGTGTTTGGGACTCTTTTGACGAGATTGACTTCGATAGTTTGCCTGATCAGTTTGTTCTAAAATGCACACACGATTCTGGCGGCTTGATCATTTGTCGAAATAAGAAAAAACTCAATGTTTCAAAAGCACGGAAAAAAATCATGCGGTCAATGAAAAGAAATTTCTATTATGCCAATCGCGAATGGCCGTACAAGGATGTGAAACCAAGGATTATTGCTGAGAAGTATTTGGAACAATCAGTTGCTGATCAAGGGATCCAAGGGTTGGTTGATTATAAATTCTTTTGCTTTGATGGCAAACCGCGGTTTCTGTATTTGTCGCAAGGGCTTGAGAATCATGCCACGGCGCATATTAGTTTTTTGACGTTAGATTGGCAGTTTGCCCCGTATGAGAGATCCGATTATGCACCGCTTCAACATTTGCCGCCCAAACCACAAAATTACGAGAAAATGCTTGAACTTTGTGAAAACTTGTCAAGAGGGCTTCCGTTTTTGCGTGTAGACCTTTATGAGGTTGATGGAAAGGTTTACTTCTCGGAATTGACTTTTTCACCCTGCGCAGGTTTGATGCCGTTCAAAGAACGTATCCTGTGGATCATCATGGCCATTGCCATCGTGGCGTTCTGCGCGTATTCCTTTTTGACCAGCGACTTGGAGCACATCGAGGACACCAACGGCCCTGACAACTACGCCCTGGCTGTGATTACCGACGAGGACATCGTCAAGCAGGAGATGGGTGCGCTGAACGTTGGCCTGTCGAAGGACGTGTTTGCCAGCGGCGTGACCTGCTCTTCCAGCAAGTTCACCGGCGTGTACCGCGTGTTCCAGACGAATTTCCTTTTTAACTCTGATTTCCGCATGGATCTGCTGAACTTCCATGTGAACAGCGGCAACTTCCGGATGTGTCTGGTGAACAATGGAAAGATCATCGCGGAAGTGGAGCCCGGCATGACTTCTGAGGTGCTGCTGCACGACCTGAACGGATCCTTTGAGCTGGTGATCGCCGGTGAAAGCGCCGACTTCACCTTCTACATGGACAGCTGGTTCTGCGAACAGTACAATATCACTGTTGGTGATTGAGTCTTGAACCCTCGGAGTTCGATTGATTCCGAAGTTGTCACTGAAAAACGATCAAGCGTGCAAAGGAATGAATCACAATGAACGGCATCACGATCATGCTGATCGCCATCGCGGTCCTTGGCGGTGGTTATCTGCTGTATGGCCGCTGGCTGCCGAAGCTCTGGGGCGTGGATCCCAAGGCTAAG
>JBGUSK010000142.1:0-2160 GCA_045132495.1 Christensenellales bacterium
TTTCTGCATCCGGCTGGCACTGTCCTGTCGCATCTTCTGCGTCACATGACCATAAACATCCAGGGTGACCTGTGCCGTCGCATGGCCCAGGTTTGCCTGGACGGACTTGATGTCATCGCCTGCGTAGAGGGAGGTGACGGCGAAGGTGTGTCTGAGGTCGTGGAAGCGGGATTCCTCCACACCGGCACGCTCGGCGACCTTTTTGAAGTGCTTGACCACGGTGCGCCGAACCAGGTGTTTGCCAATGGCATCGGTGAACACCAGATTCATGGGATTGCTCCAGCAGGCTCCGGCGAAGGCTTTTGCGGCCTGCTGCTTCTCCTGCTCCTTCTTCAGAGCCTCCATGACCACGGGAGCCGGGAGGATGGAGCGGCCCCTGCCGCTTTTGGGCGTCTCAAGGAAATATTCTCCGTCCTTGCACTGGAGCTGCTGCTTGATGGTGATGACCCCAGTCTCGAAGTTTACATAATCCCAACTCAGCCCCAGCAGTTCGCCCTGTCTCATGCCCGTAAAGAGGGCGACGATGAAGAGGTTGCAGTAGTCGTCCAGCTGGGCTTCCCGGAGGATCGCCTTGATCTCCTCGGGCTCCAGGGGCCGGATCTCCGGCTTCGTCACCCGGGGGAGCTTGCAGGCGTTGCTGGGATTGACGGTGATGAGTCCGTTCAGCAGCGCCTGCTGGAGGGCGCTGTGGAGCACGCCGTGGATATTCTTGACGGTCTTCGGGGCCAGGCCGGAAGCGGTGAGTCCGTTGTAGAACCGCTGAATGGTGTGGGGTGTCAGCTTGTCCAGCCGGATGGAGCCGAGGGCGGGCTTGAGGTGCTTTCGGACCTGCTCGGAATAGTTCTTGACCGTCAGGGACTTACAGCCAACGAGATACTCCTTGACCCAGACATCGAGAAATTCTCCCACAGTCAGCTCGCAGGGCATCTTGTAGGTACCGGCATCTATCGCGGCTACGGCGGCATCGGGGCGTTTTGCCATTTGAGCGATCTCCTTTCCTCGCCCGGGTGGATGACCACCCGGGCTTCTCGATTTTAGGTGAGGGCGCTGTTCAGGAACTCAGCCACCGCTTCCCGGGGGATGCGGATGGTCTTGCCCAGATGCAGATGCCGGATCTGCTTCTTATGACACAGGCGGTAGGCAAGCGAGGGGGAGATGCACAGACACTCTGCGAGCTGCTTGACAGTGAGCAGCAGGGGCATGGTGGAAATGGCGGCCTTGATGGGGGGAGTGGATGCCATAGGGTTGCCTCCGAACAGATTTTCGAAGCAGGGGATGGCGCTGCGGATTCCGTTCTCCTTCAGATACATAATGACACGCTCAATGTTGAGTACCATCATGCGGGGACGGCCGGGAAGTCCGGCCTTTTTGGTGAACAGGACCTTCTGACCGCCGTTGCAGCTCTCGTAGCTGACCTCGATGAGCTCCGCGCCTGCCAGGTGGAAGCCCATCTGGGCCTCTGCCATCGGAAGCTCCCTGCCAGACCTGCTGAGATGCTGGTGGATCTTGCTGAAGATGCTGTGGGGTTCGATCCACGCGCACCCTGCGCTCATAAAGCCGTCGTGCACGGCATCGTTGTATTCGTCGACGTCGTTGGCCAGCTGGATCTCGCCGGACTCGCAAAGTTCAGCGAAGGCGGTCAGGTGCATGGCACAGGGATTGGCGGTCATGTGTTCACTTGCGGTGTTACGGATGTACTTGATGTCCATAATAGTTACCTCCTGGTTTCATAATGCTTGTAATGGTCTGGAAAATGATTTAGTGATTGCTGTTTTCTTCATAATAGGTCCCAGCGCGTTCGAGGTCGATGACCTGCATGCGCTTACGGTTGGGCAGACTGGACTTCTGCGTATAGTGCCTTCTCGATCTTCCGTCGCGGTCCTCGTAAGTGACCTCGATCAGCTCCGCGTCAGCCAGATGGATGGCCAGCTGCTGCTCTTTCAGCGGGAAGGTCACGTTGAGACGGTTGTAGTAGCGGGTGACTTTTGCGTAGACTTCATTGTAATCCACCCAGGCAGACTGATCGGCCAGGAAGCCGTCGTGGACTTCGGGCAGATATGTCTTGATGTTCTCAGCCAGACGGATCTCACCCCGCTCCGCCAGGCGGAAGAAAGCATCCAAATACATGGTGCATGGATTGGCTTCCTTCGAGATGCTCTC
>JBGUSK010000143.1:0-4479 GCA_045132495.1 Christensenellales bacterium
GCGCTATTGTCCCGGGTGGATGAAGCGTATCAGGCGTTTATTACCAATCACCGCCAGTATGGAAGGCTCGTCCGGGAGAATGAAAAGAAGCAATACCGGATGGAAACGCTGAAAAAGTCGCTGGAGGAGCTCAAAAAGGCAAAGCTCAAGCCCGGCGAGGAAGAAGTACTCGCCGCAGAGAAGGAGCGTTTCCGCCATTCGGAAAAGATCGCTACTGCTGTTCAGACGGCGCACCGGGCGATTTCTGCCAGCGAGGACAGCGAGTCTGTGCTTACCCGCGTAAAGGAAACGATGAACGCGCTCAAGAGTCTGACGCTCCTGGGGGAACCCTATGAATCGCTGGCCCAGCGCTGCGAATCTTCCTATTATGAATTGGAGGAGCTGGGATACGAACTCAGCTCCCTTGCGGAAAACAGTGAGTTCGATCCGGCCCGCGCCGAACAGGTTGAAACCCGGCTGGATCTCATCCGGCGGCTGGAGCGTAAGTATGGTGACTCCATCCCGGAAATCCTTGCTGAGCAGGAGCGGATGCAGGAGGAGTACGACAACTACGCATCCCTCGATCAGCAGATTGCGACCATGGGCGCGGAACATAAGCGGCTGCTGGCGGCTTACCGGGCGCTGGCGCGGGAGCTGACCGCAGCTCGCCACGTCCTTGCGGAAGCCTTCGAGCGGAATATGATGACCCAGCTGAAAGACTTGGGTATGGGGCATACTGTGTTCAAGGTGAGCTTCGCTCTCCGTCCGGAAGGGAAGGTACTCATGCCCCAGTCGGTGGGCGACGACGTGATTGAGTTCATGATTTCGCCAAACCCCGGTGAACCGCTTAAGCCATTGTCGAAGATTGCTTCCGGCGGCGAACTCAGCCGCATGATGCTGGCCATCAAGAGCCTTGAAGCTGAAAAGGGCGGCGTAGGCACGATGGTCTTTGACGAGATCGACACGGGAATCTCCGGCAGGATGGCACAGGTTGTGGCGGAAAAAATGGCCGTCATCGCCAGAAATCGTCAGGTCATCTGCGTGACCCATCTGCCTCAGATTGCCGCGATGGCTGCGCACCAGTTTCTGGTGGAAAAGCGGGTGCAAGGGGAGCGTACCAATACGTCGGTACGCTGTCTGACGGAGGACGAACGCATCAATGAGGTAGCCCGCATGCTGGGCGGCGCGGATGGCAGCGAGGACTCCGCCTGCAGCCATGCCGCACACATGCTGGACGTGGCCCGTCAGCAGAGGGAGCAACTGGCAGGGAATGACTGAAGTTAGCTTGGGCTAATGGCCAAGATACACAAAATATTACCTGCTAAATTGTAAAATCTTTGTCTGTACGTAACGTCAAAAAATATGCTATAATCACTATGTGTGTTAAATAGGGGCTTTGCGTCCTGCGGCCCTGTATGATATGGAAGGGGGACCTCCATCCGTGTTTCGTAAAAAAATGTTTCCTGGCGGCATGCATCCGCATGAGGGCGTGAACGGTAAGGCTGTCAACAGCGGCAATGCTATCCGTGAGCTTCCTGCACCGCAGCGCGTTGTGATTCCGCTGAGCCAGCATATTGGCGCGCCTGCTACGGCACTTGTGAAGAAGGGTGACAATGTCCTGATGGGCCAGAAAATCGGCGAGGCAGGCGGTTTTGTGTCCGCGCCTGTGCATTCCTCCGTGTCCGGTAAGGTCGTCGGCATTGAGAATGTTGAGATTGCCAGCGGTGCCGTTGTCCCTGCCGTCGTCATCGAGAATGACTTCCAGGATAACTGGGTTGAGCTCCATCCTTCTGATCATCCCGAAACCCTGACCGCTGCGGAGCTTCAAGCTATTGTGCGCGAAGCTGGTATCGTAGGTCTGGGCGGCGCGACCTTCCCGACTTCCGTCAAGCTGACCCCTGCAAAGGGCAAGACCATCGAGAAGCTGGTTATCAACGGCGCGGAGTGCGAGCCTTATCTGACAGCCGATCATCGTCTGATGCTGGAGAAGGCTGCCGAGATCATCGACGGCGTGCACCTCGTTATGCTGGCCCTTGACATCAAGGAAGCCATCATTGGCGTGGAAGACAATAAGATGGATGCGATTCAGGCGCTGCTGGCTGCATGCGAGGGCGTTGAGGGCATCAAGGTGCAGGCGCTGCCCGTGATGTATCCGCAGGGCGGCGAGAAGCAGCTGGTTTATGCCACCACCCGCCGCAAGGTACCCACCGGCGGCCTGCCGCTGGATGTGGGCTGCGTGGTCTGCAATGTCGGCACCATTTACGCTATCCAGCAGGCGATCCGCGAGGGCAAACCCCTTGTGCAGCGTGTTGCTACCATGGGCGGCCTGGTGAACAATCCTGGCAATTATCTGATTCGCGTGGGTGCGCTGGTTGAGAATCTGATCGATGCTTGCGGTGGTCTTCAGCCCGATGTGGTGAAGCTGATTTCCGGCGGCCCCATGATGGGCGCTGCGATCCCCCATGCGAAGATCCCCATGAGCAAGGGCACCTCTGGTATCCTGGCTCTGGGCAAGGAAGCGGCTGAGAAGCCTGAAAATCCCTGCATCAACTGTGGCCGCTGTGTGCAGGCCTGTCCGATGCGTCTGGTACCCACCAAGCTGGATCTGATGGTTCGCGCAGGCAACTATGAAGACGCTGAGAAATTCGGCGTGATGAATTGCATGGAATGCGGCGCGTGCACCTTCGCTTGCCCCGCCAAGCGACTGCTGACTCAGTCCTGCCGTACTGGCAAGAAGATTATCAACGCCCAAAAGAAGGCAGCTGCTGCCAAGGCCGCTGCAGAAGCAACCAAAGAATAAGAAAGGGGAGTGACATCCTACCATGTCCAACTTCGCTGTTACCTCCTCTCCGCATCTGCGCGACAAAGCTACCTCGCAGCGGATCATGCAGGAGGTTTGCCTCGCGCTGGCGCCTGCCGGCATTGCTGGCGTCATCCTCTATGGCTTTAATGCTGCACTGCTGATTGCCATCTGTGTTGCGACCTGTGTGCTCAGTGAGTTCGTCTGGCAGAGGGCAACCAAACAGGCGGTGACCATCTCTGACTGGAGCGCTGTCGTGACCGGCCTGCTGCTGGCCTACAACCTGCCCGCCACCGCGCCCTGGTGGATTGCTGTGATTGGTTCCATCCTGGCAATCATCCTTGTGAAGCAGTTCTTTGGCGGCATCGGCTCAAACTTCATGAACCCCGCCCTGACCGCCCGCGCCATCCTGTTCATCAGCTGGAGCGGCATCATGGGCGCTTACCCCAAAGCAAATCCCTTCCAGTTCGCCGCTGATGCCGTGACCGGCGCGACCCCCCTGGCTACCCTGAACAGTGGCACCACCGAGGGAATTAAGCTCCTCGACCTGCTGCTGGGCAACCACGGCGGCGTGCTGGGCGAGACCTGTGCCATCGCCATTATTCTGGGCGGTGTGTATCTGCTGATCCGCGGCATAGCGGACTGGCGCATCCCGGTATCCTTCATTGGCACCGTGTTCGTTTGCTACCTGATCAAGGACGGCGCGGAAATGGCCCTGTACCAGGTGCTGGCTGGCGGTTTGCTGCTGGGCGCCTTCTTCATGGCCACTGACTATGCCACCAGCCCCATCAACAAGGTGGGCCGCGTGATCTTCGGCATTGGCTGCGGCTTCTTCCTGTTCATCATCCGTGCGTTTGCGAACTATCCCGAAGGCTGCTCCTTCGCTATCCTGTTCATGAACGTCGCAACGCCCATGATCGACCGTTTCACCATGCCGCGTCCGTTTGGGGAGGTGAAGAAGCATGGCTAAGAAGCAGAATTTCCTCAGCGTGTTCCTCAATGGCCTGATCTTTGAGAACCCCACCTTCACGCTGATGCTGGGCATGTGTCCCACCCTGGCCATCACCACCGCCGGTTCCAACGGTATTGGCATGGGCCTGGCCACCACCGCTGTGCTGGTGTGCTCCAACCTGTTCATCAGCCTGCTGCGCAACTTTATCCCTGAGAAGGTGCGTATTCCTTCCTTCATCGTGGTCATCGCGTCCTTCGTGACGATGATCGACCTGTTCATGAAGGCGTATCTGCCGGATCTGTCTGCCTCCCTGGGCATGTACATACCGCTGATTGTGGTGAACTGCATCATCTTTGCCCGCGCGGAGTCCTTCGCGTTCAAGAATCCTCCGGTGCTGTCCATCGCGGACGGCCTGGGCATGGGTCTGGGATTCACCTTTGCCATCACGCTGCTTTCCGTCATCCGCGAGGTGATCGGCAACGGTACCTTCTTCGGAATGACTGTGATGCCTGCATCCTATCAGCCCATGGCGATCATGCTGCAGGTGCCCGGTGGCTTCGTGACTCTTGGCTTGCTGCTGGTGGCTGTTAACGCTCTGCGTAAGCTGGCTGACAAGAAATCCGTGAAGAAGGAGGCAAAGGCATGAATACTTATTTCACGATCCTGGTTGGTTCGCTGCTGGTGAACAACTTCGTCATGAACAAGTTCCTTGGCATTTGCCCCTTCCTGGGCGTTTCCAAGAAGTTTG